>NZ_JBOHLI010000116.1:0-1544 GCF_050729455.1 Brevundimonas sp. | reverse complement strand
CCACCAGAATACGCATGGACCCCTCCAGAAAAAGATTCGGCGGCGATGTTAGCGCATCGCCGCCGATCCCGTCAGTTACGCCTTATTCAGACTTGGCGAAGGGCAGGACGATCGGCGCGTTTCCGGCCGAGGTCCGCACCAGCAGCAGGACGCCGGGGCGGTTCGCCGAACGCACCACCTCGACCGCGTCGCGCAGTTCCCTGACCGTGTTCACGTTCCGGCCGTTGGCCTGAACAATCACCATGCCGGGCTGGAAGCGCAACCGACCGGCTTCCGAGCGGGCCTCCACCGCCGTCACCACCACGCCGCGCACGTCATCCGCCAGATCGTAGCGGCTGCGCAGGGCTGCGGTGATCGGCGCCACCGTCAACCCCTCGACCTTTTCGCCCACCACAGCGGCTGGCGCGTCAGGAGCCGCCTCGTCGCCGCCCTCAGCTTCCGCCGCGCCAAGATTAGCCGGGCGAGTGCCCGCGCGCAGGGTGATCGTCTGGCGACGCCCTTCGCGCAGCAGTTCCAACCGCAGGGTTTCGCCCGGCTTCACCGCGCCGACCGCTCGCGTCAGTTCATTGCTGCCCTCGATACCACGGCCGTTCAGACTGACGACCACGTCGCCCGCTTGCAAACCGCCCTGATCGCCAGGCGCTCCAGCCGTCACATCGGTGATGTAGGCGCCCTTGGTGCCCGCGGGCAGGCCCAGGCTCTCGCGATACTCGTTGGTCAGATTGCCGATCGTCACGCCCAGATAGCCGCGTTCGATCTTTTCGCCGCGCATCAGACGATCGGTCGTCTCCTTGGCGATCCCGGCAGGGATGGCGAAGCCGATGCCGACTGAGCCCCCCGTCGGCGAGAAGATCGCCGTGTTCACGCCGATCACGCGGCCATAGATGTCGAAGGTCGGCCCGCCGGAGTTGCCCCGGTTGATGGCCGCGTCGATCTGGATGAAGTCGGTGTAGGGGTTTTCATTGCCGCCGATGTCGCGGGCCTTGGCCGAGACGATGCCCGCCGTCGCCGTGCCGCCCAGACCGAAGGGGTTGCCGACCGCGATGACCCAGTCGCCGACGCGCGGCTCGGCCTTGTCCTCGAACGAGACGAAGGGGAATGCCGAACCCTCAACCTTGATGACCGCCAGATCGGTCAGCGGATCACGTCCGACCAGTCGCGCCTTCAGCTCGCGCTCGTCGTTCAGACGGACAGTGATCTCCTCGGCGTTCTCGACCACATGGTTGTTGGTGACGATGAAGCCGTCGGCCGAGATGAAGAAGCCGGAGCCTGCGCCGGCGGCCAGCTGTGTGCTGTCTTCGCCCTCGCCCGAGCTGTCAGGCGCCCCGGGCACGGGCACCGCGCCCAGGCCGGGGATCTGGATCAGGTTGCGCGGGCGCTGCACCCGCGTCTTGACGTCGATCTGCACCACGGCGGGGGCGACCTGCTGGAAGATTTCGGCGAAGCTGAGCGGCGCGCCCTGCGGCGGGGCGAAGGCCAGGCCCGCGGCTCCGGCCGAGGGGACCAGCCGTCCGGCTGTCTGGGCCGCAGGCGCGGCGTTGGCG
>NZ_JBOHLI010000115.1:0-1679 GCF_050729455.1 Brevundimonas sp. | reverse complement strand
GCCCTTGGCCATGCCGTGCAGGCCGAGCTCGGCGAGCAAGGTCATCGTGGGATGGATCAACATGATGTCTCCTGGTCAGTGGAAGTAGCCGGGGCCGCGCAGATTGCTGTGCTCGATGATGGCGGCGGGTTCGGTCGGGGTCCTGGCCGCAGCCGCGGCCTGCCGGGCGGCGATGGCGGCGACGGCGCGGTAGGCGAAGGCGCCGATCTCGAGGGCGCGGGCGGCGACGGCTTCGGCCTGGGACGGCTTGAGATCGCGGAACAGCCGCAGCACGCCGAGACAGGTTCTGAAGCCGTGCTCGGGATGCGGGCGGTTGGCCAGGATGGCAACGACCAGGCCCTCCGTGATCGGGCCCACCGTCGCAGCCCAGCGCCGGAGCCGTTCCGGGCTCCAGTCGGCGTAGCGCCGATGAGAGCTTGGCATGTGGTCGGGGTTGGTGCCGTGCCGGCGGCCGCCGTAGCGGCGCTGGTGAGCGGCGACGCGCTGGCCGCGATGGAAGACTTCGATCGTGCGGCTGGTGGCCCTGAGATCGACCTGCTCACGGATCAGGCCGTAAGGCACGGAGTAGAAATAGCCATCGTACTCGACATGATAATCGACGCCGGCGCGGGCCAGGCGCCATTCGGCGAACTCGTAATCCTCGGGCAGCGACGCCAGGGCGGGCCGTTCGACGGTCTCGAACAGATGGCGGCGGCTGACGCCCAGGCGACGGATGACGTGGTCGTTGATCCGCTCGACCGCGTCGCGGATCGCGGCGTTGACTTCCGCCAGCGAAAAGAAGGTCTGTTTGCGCAAGCGCCCCAGGATACAGCTCTGGGCGAAGCGGACGCCGTTCTCGACCTTGGCCTTGTCCCGGGGCTTTCGGCTACGGGCCGGCAGCACGCCGACGCCGTAATGCGAGGCCATCATGCCGTAGCTGCGGTTGAGCTCCGGATCGTAGAACGAAGCCTTATTGACCCCGGCCTTCAGATTGTCCGGTACGACCAGACGCGGGACGCCGCCGAAAAACCGAAACATCCGCACATGCGAGCCGATCCAGTCCGGCAGGCTCTGGGTCCAACTCGCCTCGGCAAAGGTGAAGTTCGAGGCGCCGAGCACGCCGACGAAAATCTCCGCCTCCCGGATGACGCCACTATGGGCATCGGCGATGCCGATCTTCTTGCCGGAATAATCGACGAAGACCTTGTCGCCGGCGAGGTGCTCCTGGCGCATGGTGGGCGACAGTCGCCGCTGGAAACCCCGGAACAGGTCGCAGAACCGGCTATAGCCGTAGCCCTGCGGGTGGATGGCGCGATACTCCTCCCACAGGATCGCCATCGTTACGCCCGGCTTCTTCAGCTCGACGACAAGATCGCCCCAGTTCGGCTCCGGGCGTCGGCGCAAACCCGAGAGCGCGCCGGACCGCGCAAACAGCCTGCCCGCCAGGGCTTCATCGCTCAGGTCCGCTGGCAGCGGCCACGACAGGCCGGCTTCCCGGGCCCTCGCAAGGTTCCCCTGCACGGTACTGCGGGCCACACCAAGACGGCGCCCAATCTCGCCCGGGCTCAGGTCGTCCTCAGCCAAACGCAGCATCTGCCGCAGTTGTCTCATGGTCAGCTTCCTCTTCGCAGGCATCACGGTCTCCGTCTCAGTCGATACGGAAAACGTCTGCCAGAGTGGCTGACCCAGGCCTCCAACAC
>NZ_JBOHLI010000114.1:0-1769 GCF_050729455.1 Brevundimonas sp. | reverse complement strand
GTTGCAGGCTGGCCGACTTGCCGATCGTGCCGAACACCGCCCCGCCGCTGTCCAGATTGACGTCGCGGGGCGCGCGGATCACCACCTGCGGCATATTCGCATAGGCGATCGCACCGATGCCGGCGACGTTGACCGAGGCGCGGCCCCCCTCGCCTTCGCAGCTGCGGATCTTGCGGTTAAGGCCGCCATCGACGACGACCCTGCCGCCCGCGGTTCGGACCTGCAGCGGCAGCTTAGGATGGCTCGACAGAACCTCGACCTTGATGTCGCTGCGCGCTTCCGGGATCACCGTGACGCGAACGACGGCGTCCTTGATCTCGACGGACTGCGCGTGCGCCGCGCTCGCCGCCAACGCCGCCCCGAGCCCGAGAATGATCATCGGAAGACGCATGTCTTTCTCCGTCTAGCTGAACAACCTTGATGCGAACGGTAGGCCCGGGCGCCGCACGGGTCAGCTTAATTCCGGGTCATGACTTTGGCGTCATGCGGCCCCCATCCCGCCAACGAAAAGGCCGCCGAGGTTGCCCTCGGCGGCCTGATCTTCAGGTCTGTCGACCGTGGTCTAGATCGCTTACTCGACGATCTTGGCCACGACGCCGGCTCCAACCGTACGGCCGCCTTCGCGGATCGCGAAGCGCAGGCCCTGGTCCATGGCGATCGGGGTGATCAGCTCGACGTCCAGCTCGGCGTTGTCGCCCGGCATGATCATCTCAACGCCTTCGCGCAGACGGATGATGCCGGTCACGTCCGTCGTGCGGAAGTAGAACTGCGGGCGGTAGTTGGTGAAGAACGGGGTGTGACGGCCGCCTTCTTCCTTGGTCAGGATGTAGGCCTCGGCCACGAACTTCGTGTGCGGGGTGATCGAACCCGGCTTGCACAGCACCTGGCCGCGCTCGACGTCTTCACGCTTGGTGCCGCGCAGCAGCACGCCCACGTTGTCGCCGGCTTGACCTTGGTCCAGCAGCTTGCGGAACATTTCGACGCCGGTGCAGGTCGTCTTCTGGACCGGACGGATGCCGACGATCTCGACTTCCTCGCCGACCTTCACGATGCCCTTTTCGATCCGGCCGGTCACCACGGTGCCGCGGCCCGAGATCGAGAACACGTCTTCCACCGGCATCAGGAACGGCAGGTCCACCGGACGCTCCGGCTGCGGGATGTAGGCGTCGACCTGGGTCATCAGCTCGAGGATGCGGTCCGCGCCGATTTCCGGGTTGCGGTCTTCCACCGCCGCCAGGGCCGAACCCTTGACGATCGGAATGTCGTCGCCCGGGAACTGGTACGACGAAAGCAGCTCGCGCACTTCCATCTCGACCAGGTCCAGCAGCTCGGCGTCGTCGACCATGTCGACCTTGTTCATGAACACCACCAGCGCCGGCACGCCGACCTGACGGGCCAGCAGGATGTGCTCGCGGGTCTGCGGCATCGGGCCGTCGGCGGCCGACACCACCAGGATCGCGCCGTCCATCTGCGCCGCGCCGGTGATCATGTTCTTCACGTAGTCGGCGTGGCCGGGGCAGTCGACGTGCGCGTAGTGACGGCCAGCCGTCTCGTATTCCACGTGCGCGGTGTTGATGGTGATGCCGCGGGCCTTCTCTTCCGGAGCCGCATCGATGTCGGCGTAGTTCATCGCCTTCGCGCCGCCGGTCTTCGCCAGCGTCAGGGTGATCGCAGCCGTCAGCGTCGTCTTGCCATGGTCAACGTGACCAATCGTGCCGATGTTGCAGTGCGGCTTATTGCGTTCGAACTTTTCTTTAGCCATTTCAAGC
>NZ_JBOHLI010000113.1:0-1784 GCF_050729455.1 Brevundimonas sp. | reverse complement strand
GATCTGGATCCCGGCCTTCGCCGGGATGAGCGGATTTAGTAGGCGTCCCGGCCAAACAAAAACGCCCGCCGGTTTCCCGGCGGGCGTTTCCAATTCCAGACCTGAGTGGAGGCTCAGGCGGTCAATCAGGCGGCGACGTGGATCGCGCCTTCCGACGGGTCGCGCAGGACGTAGCCGCGGCCCCAGACGGTTTCGATGTAGTGCTTGCCGCCGGCGGCCGTCGCCAGCTTCTTGCGCAGCTTGCAGATGAAGACGTCGATGATCTTCAGCTCGGGCTCGTCCATGCCGCCGTAGAGGTGGTTCAGGAACATTTCCTTGGTCAGGGTCGTGCCCTTGCGGAGCGAGAGCAGCTCCAGCATCTGGTATTCCTTGCCGGTCAGGTGCACGCGGTGGCCGTCCACCTCCACCGTCTTGGCGTCCAGGTTCACGGCGATCTCGCCGGTGTGGATGATGGCCTGGGCGTGGCCCTTGGAGCGACGGACCACGGCGTGGGTGCGCGCGATCAGCTCGTCCTTGTGGAAGGGCTTGGTCAGATAGTCGTCGGCGCCGCCGCCGAAGGTCTTGACCTTGGTCTCGATCTCGTGGCTGCCCGAGAGGATCATGACCGGCGTATTGATCTTGCCGACGCGCAGCTGACGCAGAACCTCAAGGCCGCTCATGTCGGGCAGGTTCAGGTCCAGCAGAATGAGGTCGTAGTCATAGATCTTGCCCAGATCGATGCCTTCTTCACCCAGGTCGGTCGTATAGACGTTAAAGCCTTCCGACTTGAGCATCAGTTCGATGCTTTGGGCCGTGGCGTGATCGTCTTCAATCAGCAGGACGCGCATTCATGCCCCTCCAGGCAAAGCTTGATTGCGGCCGCCAAGGGAGCGACGACCGGGTAACCTTGTTCCAACGTTAACGGGTCAAAACCTTAAGAAGGGTTAACGGGTCCCGATATGAAACGACTAGGCTGATTTGCGAATCGCCGTCCAGAGTCGCGAGTCAAGGATTCGTTAATTTATTAACCATGCGGCGCGCCTTGCCCCCTTGACGCGCGCACCATCCCCCGCCGCGCGTCGATTGCTCCACAGCCGATCCCGCGCCGGACAAGGCGAAGCGACCGCTTCTGACGTTCGTTAGGACAAGATTCCTAGCCCACCCCTCGGCCTACTGCACGATGGGAAGAACAAAAGAGCGTTCGGGAGCAACTGACGACATGGAATCCTATCGGGCCGAGCCCTATCGCGTGCCGGTGACGGAGGGCGACCGCATCCGCGCCGACGCGGCCCTGCATCTGGCGGCCTACGCCTTTGGCGTGCCGGCGGCCGAGATGCTGCGGCGCGAGCGGGTGCGGCCGCGCGCCTGCCGCGCCCGCTGGTCAGCCATGTATCTGGCTCACGTTTCGTTCGGTTGGCCGCTGGAGCGGGTGGCCCACGCCTTCGGCCTGAACCGGGCCACCGCCTCGACCGCCTGCCGCTGGGCCGAGGACGAGCGCGACCACGACAAGTACGACGCCGTCATGGACGGGCTGGAGGCCAGCCTGCGCGCGATATCTGAGTTGCCCGCCGTCGATCTGTCCGTGGCGTCGGGAGGCGGCCGATGAGCCGCGTTCTGGAGCGCGCTCGCTCCCTGCTGGACCGTCCCGGCGCCTGGCTGGACCAGTCGGGCGTCGCCTATCCCCTGCGGCTCGGCGGCGACCGGCGCGGCCGGGTGGTGCTGACCCTGGACGAGGCGGCGTTTCGCGCCCTCGTCGAGCGGCCCGGCCTGCGACGGCGCGACGGCGGCGGCTGGCTGCCCCGCCC
>NZ_JBOHLI010000112.1:0-2148 GCF_050729455.1 Brevundimonas sp. | reverse complement strand
CGTTAGGATAGGGTGACGTGCATTGGGATCAGGCGGCCTTCTGGCTCCACAGGTCCAGATCGGCCTCGCGTCCGATCAGGGCCAGGCCCGAGGCGATGGATTCGAACTCGCCGCCCGTCTCGATGCGGTCGGCGCCGAAGCGGCGGATGAAGATGTCGCGCACCGCCGGCACGAAGGAGGTGCCGCCGGTCAGGAAGACGCGGTCGATCTGCGTCCCGTCCAGCCCCGACTGGGCCATGGCCTCGTCGACAGCAGCCTCCATGGCCTGCAGCTCCGGGGCGATCCAGCCTTCGAAGTCGGCGCGCTTGACCGGCTTCTCGATCCGCACCGATCCGGCGACGAAGGAGAAGAGCGCCTCCTCGTCCCGCGACAGGGCCTCCTTCAGGCCCGAGACCGCGCGATAGAGGGCGTAGCCATGGTTGTCGTCCAGCACCTCGATCAGGCGCTCGATCTTCTCGGGCTCCAGCGCCGTCGCGGCCAGGCCGCGAATGTCGCGCATATCCTTGGACGCCCGCAGCAGGGCCAGCTGATCCCAGCGCGCGAAGGCGCTGTAGTAGCGCTGGGGGATCGGCAGGCGGTTGTCGAAGGCCCGGTACAGGCTGCCCTTGCCCAGTTCGGGCGAGACCAGTTGGTCGATGATCCGATAGTCGAAGGCGTCGCCCGCCACGCCCACGCCCGACCGCGCCAGCGGCGTGGACTTCAGCGCGCCGTCGGCCCGCTCGAACCGCACGATGGAAAAGTCGCTGGTGCCGCCGCCGAAGTCGGCGACCAGGACATTGGCGTCCTGCTTCAGCTCGCGCGCAAAGAAGAAGGCCGCGCCGACAGGCTCATAGGCATAACGGATGTCGGTGAAGCCCAGACGGGCGAACGCCGCCTCATAGCGCTCCAGCGCCAGGGTCTCATTGGGATTGCCGCCGGCGAAGGTCACGGGCCGCCCGACGATGATGCGCGGCGGCAGGTCATCCATCGCCCCGTCGGCATGATGCTTCAGCCGCAGCAGGAAGGCCGACAGCAGGTCCTCGAAGCGATAGCGGCGGTTGTCGATGCGCGTCTCGGTAAAGGCGGCGCTGGCGGCGAAGGTCTTGAACGACTGGATGAAGCGCGTCTCCAGCGGGTCCTCGACATAGGACTCGATGGCCCAGGGCCCAGCCTCGATCACCCGCTCGGGCGAGCCGCCGTCGCGCGCCTCATGCAGCTGGAAACTCAGCGCCGAGCGGAAGGCGAACAGGTCCTTCTCCTCCACCTGGAACCGGACCAGGGTCGCGGGGCCGTCGCCGTGGGTCAGCGACACCACCGTATTGGTCGTGCCGAAGTCGATGCCGATGGTGGCGGGGGTCGCGGATGTCATGGAGGAACCTGCGGGGAGAGGGGCCGGGGTTCCTAGCCCTCTGCCCGCCCGCGTCAAGGCCAGTCATGCGACCATTAGGCGACGACCGGCGTTATGCCTGCCGTAGCCGCCTAGCTTGATCGAATGGCGGCGTGGCGCGCCGAGGGCGAACGGATGACGAAGGCGGCAACAGAGCGCGCGGGTCCGAGCTTCATCGCGCGGCGCCTCGCGCTTGTACTTGCGCTCCCGCTGGCGGCCTGCGTCGCGGGGCCGGACTACCGCGAACCGTCGGTCGCCGTTCCCGCCGCCTTCTCGCAGACTTCGCCGGAGGGGCAACCAGATGCGGCCTGGTGGCGGGGCTTCGGCGATCCGTTGCTGGACCGGCTGGTCGCCGAGGCACGAACGGACAATCTGGATGTGCGTCAGGCGGCGCTGCGGATCGAGGAGGCGCGCCATCAGGCCCGGATCGTCGCCGCCGCCGCGTGGCCCAGCGTCTCGGCCAGGGCTCAGGCCAGCCACACCCGGCTCAGCGAGAACGCCGTCGTCGCCGCTCCGCCGGGCGGTGCGGGCACGCCCGGCGCACCCGGGACGGCGTTCGACACCTATCAGTCCGGCTTCGACGCCGCGTGGGAGCTGGACCTGTTCGGCGCCGACCAGCGGGCGGCCGAGGCGGCGGAGGCGCGCGCTGGGGCGGCGGTCTGGACCCTGCGCGACGCGGAAATCATCCTGACCGCCGAAGTCGCCCGCACCTATCTGGACTATCGCGCCCTGGATCGGCGCATCGCCATCAACGATCAACTTGGCGAGGTGCAGACCGAAGC
>NZ_JBOHLI010000111.1:0-2476 GCF_050729455.1 Brevundimonas sp. | reverse complement strand
GCGCGGCGGCGGCGGCGGGGGAGGCGGCGCCTCGGCCATGCTGGCGGCGCGGCCTGTGGCACAGCCCGCCTTTCCCGATCCCCAGACCTTCGAGGCCGTGGTCGCCCTGATCGGCGACAAGCGTGAAATCACGCTGCAGATGGACGTCGAACGCTATGTGAAGCCGGTGTCGTTCAAGCCGGGCGCTATCGTCTATGAACCGGCAGCGGGCTCGCCCGTCGATCTGGCGCGGCGTCTGGCCGGGCGGCTCAAGGAATGGACCGGCCGCACCTGGCTGATCGCCGCCAACGGCCAGGGCGGCGGCGAGACCCTGATCGAGATCGAGAAAAAGGCCCGCTCCGCCCGCCGTGCGGCGGTCGAGGCGGACCCCTTCGTGGTGTCGATCATGCAGGCCTTCCCCGGCGCCGAGATCAAGGAGATCAAGACTCTGGCCCCGGCGGTCGAAATGCCCGCCATCCCAGAGGACGACGAGGAAGACTGAGCCAATCCGTCATCCCGGCCGCAGCGTAGCGGAGAGCCGGGACCGCCCAAGACGCCGCGCTTCCTGCGGTCCCGGATCGGCGCTGCGCGCCGTCCGGGATGACGCCTGCGGCGCTTACAGAATCTGCGCGGCTTCCTCGAAGTCGAGGCGGGGCGAGCGCGGGAAGAGGTTCTCGTCGGTGCCGTAGCCGATGTTCATGATGAAGTTGGGCTCGACATTGCTGTCGGCGAAGAACTCGGCCTTCACGCCGGCGGCGTCGAAGCCCGACATCGGGCCGACGTCCAGACCCAGGGCGCGCGCGGCGATGGTCAGATAGCCGCCCTGCAGCGAGGCGTTGCGGAAGGCGGCTTCACGACGACCGGCCTCGTCGAGGAACCAGTCGCGGGCGCCCGGCGCGTGCGGGAACAGCTTGGCCAGGGTGTCGTGGAAGTCGATGTCCTGGGCGATGATCAGGTTGATCGGGGCGGCCAGGGTCTTGGCGCGGTTGCCTTCGCTCATGTGGACCGACAGGCGGGCCTTGGCTTCCGGCGAGGTGACGAAGACGAAGCGGGCCGGGGTCATGTTCACCGCCGTCGGGCCGAACTTGGTCAGGTCGTAGAGCTTGCGGATCAGGTCTTCGGACACGGGGCGGTCGCTCCAGCCGTTGCGCGTGCGAGCCTCGGTGAACAGTTGGGCCAGGACCGAATCGGAAACCGGAACGTCGCGGGCGGAAAGGGCGTCGAAGGCCATGAAAAAGCTCCTGAGCAGAATTGGTAACTTCTATTGTGACGAATATGGCCTGTCGTGCGCCGCCGTCAAGGGGATTGCTACAAAATCTGTTGCTGATGCAGATCGGCGTTCTGCAAGAGGGTCTGGAGCCGGGCTGCGGATCGCCCTATCTAGGGGGCATGAAAGACCTCAACGCCCTGATGCAACAGGCCCAGGCGATGCAGCAAAAGCTGCAGGACGCCCAGGCCAAGATGGCCGAAACCACCGCCGAGGGCACCTCGGGCGGCGGCCTTGTCTCCATCGCCCTCAAGGGCCCCGGCGAGATCACTTCGGTGAAGATCGACGACAGCCTGATGACCCCCGGCGAGGGCGAGATTCTGGCTGACCTGATCGTCGCCGCCCACGCCGACGCCAAGCGCAAGCTGGACGAGGTCAACAACGCCCTGATGCGCGAGGCCGCAGGCCCCATGGCCGGGATGAACATCCCGGGAATGCCGAAACTCTTCTGATGGCCGCCTCCGCCGGGCCGGAAATCGAACGGCTCATCAGCCTGCTGGCCAAGCTGCCGGGCATGGGCCCGCGCTCGGCCCGGCGCGCGGCGCTGGCCCTGCTGAAGCGGCGCGAGCAGTTGCTAGTGCCGCTGGCCGCATCCCTGGCCGAGACGGCCGAAAAGGTCGTCAACTGCTCGATCTGCGCCGCGCCCGACACGCGCGACCCCTGCTCCATCTGTTCCGACACCAGCCGCGACAACGCCCTGATCTGCGTGGTCGAAGAGGCCGGCGCCCTGTGGGCCATGGAGCGCTCGGGCGCCTTTCGCGGCAAGTATCATGTGCTGGGCGGACTTCTGTCGGCGCTGGACGGCGTCGGCCCCGAGCAGCTGCGCATCGCCGAACTGATCGGCCGGGCAAAAGGCGGGGAGATGGGGGGCGGCGAGGCTCGGGAGGTCGTCCTTGCCCTGCCCGCCACCGTCGACGGCCAGACCACGGCCCACTACCTGGCCGAGCGCCTGTCGGCGGCGGGGGTCGAGGTCACCTCGCTAGCGCGCGGCGTCCCCGTCGGCGGCGAGTTGGATTGGCTGGACGACGGCACCATCGTCCAGGCCCTGCGGGCGCGCCGGCCAGCGTAACATTTTTCCCTCTCCCATCGGGAGAGGGCTTGAGCCTCGGAGAGCCGAAGGCGATCCGCCAGGCGAAAGGGTGAGGGCCTATCCTGTCAGTCGGCGTAAGCCGTCGCGCAGCGGCCTTCGACCGACATCACCCGCGAACCCTCACCCTTTCGCGCAAGGAC
>NZ_JBOHLI010000110.1:0-2595 GCF_050729455.1 Brevundimonas sp. | reverse complement strand
CGCCTCGACCCGCCAGCCCGGCTCGCTCGCCGTGATCTCGAACCGCCCGGGCCAGACGGCGGCGACGCCAGGCTCCAGCCGCAGCGCCTCCGGGGTCCGACGCCGCATCTCTCCCGGCTCGCGCATCAGCCGCACCCGTGCGCCCTCCGCCTCGACCCGCGCGCCCGCCAGCCCCGCGACGAAATCCTCGCCTCCCGCCAGCCGCGCCTTCAACGCCGCCAACCGCTCCCCGCGCGGCGGAACCGATCCGCCCCCCGCACACAGCAGCGCCGCCGCCAGCGCCAAGGACGACACGTCGCGCGAAACCTCCAGCACCCCGGCCCAGACGAGACGCCCCGCTTCTCCCTCCCCTTCATGGGGAGGGTGGTCGCGCAGCGACCGGATGAGGAGCGCTTCATCGCCCGTGTTCGCCAGCGCCGCCCGCGCCCGGCTACGCCCGAAGCGCTCATCGGCATTGGCCGGGTCCTCGATCCAGCCGATCCCCCGCGCCCTCAGATAGTCCCGCAGCCCCTCGCGCCGCTCGTCCAGCAGGGGCCGCAGCAGCATCAGCCCGCGCCCCTCGGGCCAGACCGGCGACGGCGACCAGTCGCGCACCCGCCCCAGGGTCGAGCCCCGCGCCCGCATCCAGTCGGCCTCGGCGACGTCGTCGTTGGTGTGGGCCAGCAGCACGACCCGCGCCCCCGCCGACCGCGCCGCCTCGGCGATCAGGCCATGACGGGCCGCCCGCGCCCGCGCCGTCAGCCCCGGTCCGGGGACGGGCGCGGCCCAGCTTAGACCCCGCCAGTCGGCCCCGACATCGCGCGCGGCCTCGCCCGCGAACCGGGTCCAGTCCGCGCTCATCGCATTGAGGTTGTGATCCACCGTCAGGGCCAACAGCCGCCGCCCCCGCGCCTTCGCCCAGTCGGCGGCCAGATGCAGCAGGGCCATGGAGTCGCCCCCGCCCGACAGAGCCAAGACGATGGGGGCCAGCACGACCGGCTCGGCCCTTCCCGCATCCCCGTCTTTGGCAAGCCGGGCGTCCAGCCGGGCCCAGACCCGGCCGGTCAGGACCTCGGCGTCGGCTGGCGTCAGCTGCAGTTCGCCCGCGTGCGCAGTTGCGTGGCGCGGGTCTTCTGCGCCGCCGTGGCGGTGTCGGCGTAGCGACGGGTGAACTCGGTCAGGGCGCCGCAGGCCTGGGTGGCGCGGTCGGTGGCGCGCAGGGCCTCGGCCAGCTTCAGCGTCGTCTCCGGCGCCCAGGGCGTGCGCGGCCAGCCGTTCAGGGCGGCGGCGTAGGCGGGCACGGCGGCGGCGTTGTCGCGCGCGGCGACGTGCAGGTCGCCCAGACGCGAGTTGGCCTCACGCGATTGCGGCGTGCCGGGCCAGGTCACGATCACCGTCTCCAGCGCCCGCTGCCCGCGCGGTCCGTCGGTGCCCAGCAGGCGCAGCGCCGCCGTCAGGTCCTGGCCCGCGTCGCCGGTCGGCGAGTGGGCCGTGATCGGCCCGTTCAGCTCGGCTTCTTCTTCAGCCGCCTTCTCGGCGCGCTCGACCCGGCCTTCCAGGTCGCGCAGACGACGGCTCAGGGCGGCGTTGTCGCGCGTCGCCTCGTCCAGCTGGAAGGTCAGGCGCTCGCCGTCGGCGTTCACCCGCTGGAAGGTCTGCTCCAGGTCCGACAGGCGGCGCTCCATGATCTGGAGCTGCCCCTGCATGGCGACGACCTCGGGGTCCGGCTCGACCAGCACGGGCTGGCCGGCGGCGTTCCTCTGGGTCAGGGCGCGTTCCAGACGGCGGACGTTGCGGTCCAGCTGGTCCAGACGGCGCTTGTCCCACTGGACCGGCTCCATCGGCACAGTCTGGGCGACGACCGCGCCCCCGATCAGGGTCAGGCCGATGGCCGTCAGGGCGGCGGATTTGGTCAGTCGGAACGGGAGCTTCAGCATGATCCTGTCGTCCCACCGATTTGCGGCGTCCGCAAGGCCGGGGCCGCCATCAGTGTCCTAGCCCCAGATAGATGATGGCGAGGATGAACAGGGTCGCGGCGATCTCGCAGAAGATCAGCAGGGCCACGGTCCGCCACAGGGTCGAGAAGATCTTGAGGCTGTAGGCGCCTTTCAGCTGGGCGAACATATGCACCGGCACGATCAGGGCCGCCACCAGCCCCGCGACGGGCCCCGCCCCCTTCACCGTCGTCGCCAGCACCACCACCGCCATCAGCAACAGCGACATGAAGGTCAGGGAATAAAGGACGAAGACCCCGTGGTCGTACAGGGTGAAGCCCCGCTTCCACAGGAACATCAGGGCCACGAACGGGATCGACAAAGGCACCAGCAGGAAGGCGAATTTGTAGATGGTCTGCTGCAGCTTGTAGAGCGCCAGATCCGGGTTCTTCAGCTTCTTGGCCACCGTCTTGGTCAGGCCGTTCGCCTCCCCGTCCTTGCCCACGTCGGCGGCGACGTCGGCCACCTGGGCCTGCCAGCTGCCGGGCGTCAGGCCGTCCTTGCGGCCCTCGACGGCGTCATGCTGCAGCCGTTCCAGCTTGGCCTTCTCGCTGATCACCCCGGCCTGGGCGGCGGCCAGAACCCCGGCGGCCGCGCCGGCGCGCGCGCCGCTGTCGAACGC
>NZ_JBOHLI010000109.1:0-2659 GCF_050729455.1 Brevundimonas sp. | reverse complement strand
CAGCTGGAGCAGGCCGTCGCGGTGGTCGTCACCAACGTCGCCGCCATCCGTTCGGGTTCGAGCGAGATCAGCCAGGCCTCGGACGACCTGTCGCGCCGCACCGAGCAGCAGGCCGCCTCTCTGGAGGAGACCGCCGCCGCCCTGGACGAGATCACCGCCACGGTGAACAAGACCGCCGACGGCGCCCGCCAGGCCTCCAGCGTGGTCCAGTCCGCGCGCGGCGACGCCGAGAAGAGCGGCCAGGTGGTGCGCGACGCCGTCGCCGCCATGAGCCAGATCGAGGCCTCGTCCAACCAGATCGGCGACATCATCGGCGTCATCGACGAGATCGCCTTCCAGACCAATCTGCTGGCCCTGAACGCCGGGGTCGAGGCCGCCCGTGCGGGCGACGCCGGCCGCGGCTTCGCCGTGGTGGCCTCGGAAGTCCGGGCCCTGGCCCAGCGCTCGGCCGAAGCCGCCAAGGAGATCAAGACCCTGATCTCGGCCTCGGGCCAGCAGGTCGGCGCGGGCGTGACCCTGGTCGGCCAGACGGGCGAGGCGCTGCAACGCATCGTCAGCCGCGTGGCCGAAATCGACGGCCTGGTCTCGGAAATCTCGGCCTCGGCCCAGGAGCAGGCCACCGGTCTGCAACAGGTCAACACCGCCGTGAACCAGATGGACCAGGTGACCCAGCAGAACGCGGCGATGGTCGAGCAGTCGACCGCCGCCAGCCACTCGCTGTCGCAGGAAGCCGACGTCCTGGCCGCCTCGGTGTCGCGCTTCCGCACCGGTCAGGCCGCGGCGCCGGCGACGGCTCGCAAGCCCGCTCCGGTCCAGGCCCCGGCCCGCGTCGCCCAGCCGGTGGCCCAGACGGTCGCCGCCCTCAAGACCGTCGGTCGCGGCGGCGCGGCTCTCAAGCCGGCGCCCGTCGCAGTCGAAGACGGCTGGGAGGAGTTCTGATGTCGGTCGCGATCTCCCTGCCGGCGGTGCTGGACCTACGCGCCGCCGAGCCTCTGAGGGCGCAGATTCTGGCCGTTCGCGGTCAGGCTCTGACCCTTGACGGGGCCTCGGTCGAACGCCTGGGCGGCCTCTGCCTCCAGGTCCTGTTGTCGGCCCGCCAGACTTGGGCCGCCGACGGACAGGCGTTGGAGATCGCGCCTGTGTCCGAAGCCTTTTCCGCTCAATGGGACGCCTTCGGCGCGCCCGCCCTCGATACCGATCCGCAAGGACAAGCCGCGTGACCAAGACCGTTCTGACCGTCGATGATTCCCGCACCATGCGGGATATGCTGCTGATCGCGCTGGAAAGCGCGGGCTACCGCGTAATCCAGGCCGTGGACGGCGTCGACGGACTTGAGACCCTCGCCGCCCAGGGCGCCGACGTGGTCATCACCGACATCAACATGCCCCGGATGGACGGCTTCGGCTTCATCGAGGGGATGCGCGCCGATCCCAATCACAAGGCGACGCCGGTCCTGGTCCTGACCACCGAGAGCGACGCCGCCAAGAAGCAGCGCGCCCGCGACGCCGGAGCCACCGGCTGGATCGTCAAACCCTTCGACCCGGCCAAGCTGGTCGACGCCGTTCGTCGCGTCGCGGCCTGAGGATCAGACGATGAGCGACGATCCGTTCGAGGCCATCAAGGTCACCTTCTTCCAGGAGTGCAGCGAACTGCTGGGCGATCTGGAAGCCAATCTGCTGGCGCTGGAGACCGGCGAGGGCGACGGGGAGACGATCAACGCCGTCTTCCGCGCCGTCCACTCGGTCAAGGGCGGGGCAGGGGCTTTCGGCCTGGAAGATCTGGTGCGCTTCGCCCACGTCTTCGAGACCCTGATGGACGAGCTGCGCTCGGGCCGTAAGGAATGCGACGACGTCACGGTCAAGACCCTGCTGCGCGCCTCCGACGTCCTGGCCGACCATATCGCGGCGGCCCAGGGCGTGGCGCCCCCGGTGGACGAGGTCCGTTCGGCCGGTTTGGTCGCCGAGCTCGAGGCCCTGACACACGGCGGGTCCGCGTCGGCCGCTCCGGCGCCGGTCGCGGCCGCGCCGGAAGAAGACGATTTCGGCTTTACGCCCCTGACCCTCGACCTGGCTGATTTCGGCGCCCCCGCGCTGGACCTGCCGCCGCTGGATCTTCCACCGCTCGATCTGGCGGCCTTCGATCCGGCGCCGCACGCGGCGGTCGCGGCCGGCTGGAGGATCGTTTTCCGTCCGCATCCCCGTCTCTACGCCAGCGCCAACGACGTCAGCCTGCTGCTGCGCGAACTGGCTCGCCTCGGCTCCACCTCGGTCCGGCTGGACGACAGCGGTCTGCCGTCGCTGGACGCCCTGGACGCTGAGGACGCCCATCTGATCTGGACCATCGACCTGTCGGGCGACGCGGCTGAAGCCGACGTGCGCGACGTCTTCGACTTCGTCGAGATGGACTGCGACCTGAGCGTCACCCGGCTGGCCGACGAAGCGGCGTCCGCGCCGACCGCCTCCGTCGAGACGCCGCTGCCGCCGCTGCCGGTTCTGGACGCAGCCCCCGCCGCGCCCGAGTTCGACATCGCCGCCCTGCTGGCCGAGGCCGCCGCTCCGGTCGAGGCGTCTGCGTCCGTCGTCGCTCCTGAGCCGGCCGCCGCTCCTGTGGCGGCCCCCGTTCCCGCCACCGTCGTCGCCGCGCCCAAGCCGGTCGCGCC
>NZ_JBOHLI010000108.1:0-2662 GCF_050729455.1 Brevundimonas sp. | reverse complement strand
CCTGTTGCTCGAACCCGTGCTCGCGATCTTCGTCGATCGCTACCCGGACGTCGAAATCGAGATCGCCGTCAGCAACCACCTGGTCGACGTCATCGATGGTGGCTTCGATGCCGGGATTCGCTTTGGCGGCACCGTTCCGGAGGACATGGTCACCCAGCGCCTATCGGCTGACATACGCTGGGTCGTCGCAGGCTCGCCAGACTATCTCTCACGCTTCGGAACGCCGCAGCGGCCCGAAGATCTCGGGCGCCATCGCTGCCTGCGCTTCCGTCTCGGCGATGAGCGCATGTACCAGTGGGAATTCGAACGCGGCGGCGAGGAGATCCGGATCGCCGTACCCGGCGGCCTGATCCTCGACGAGCCGGGCCTCATCCAGTCCCTGATGGAGGGTGGAGCGGGGCTCATGTACGGGCCCGAGCCTGCGTTGGCGCCCTCTGTCGCAACAGGAAAGGCCGTGCTGGTGCTCGAAGACTGGGCCTCGTTCGGGCCGGGCTTCCACATCTATTATGCGAGCCGCAGGCAAGTGCCAGCCGGATTGCGGCTCCTGATCGACCTGATCCGGGAGGTGCGGCCCCTGGGGCTCTAGATGTGGAGCGTCAACAGGTTGTCGTTGTCGAGAGCGAGTCTGCTGATCGGCGTTTTGGCCTGGATGCCGCCGTGGGGCCGATGCCAGTTGTAATGATGGAGCCAGCGCGGCAGTTCTTCAGCTCTGCGATCTGAGTGGGGATAGGGTCTGGCGTAGGCCCATTCGCGGAGCGCCGTCTGGATGAAGCGCTCGGCCTTGCCGTTGGTCCTGGGGGTGTAGGGCCTGGTCCTGATCTGGCGCAGGCCGAGGTCGCGGCAGGCGTGGCGGAAGGCGTGGGCCTTGTAGCAGGAGCCGTTGTCGGTCATGACGCGCGCGACGGTGACGCCGAGGCCTTTGTAATAGGCGACGGCGGCCCTGAGGAAGGCGACCGCGCTGAGCGCCTTCTCGTCCGGCTTCATCTCGACGAAGGCCAGCCGGGAGGCATCGTCGATGCAGACATGGGCGAACTCCCAGCCCGCCCCGACGCTGCGGCCGCCGCTGCGGTCTCCGGTGACGCGATGCCCCGGCTCACGGAAACGGTTGAGCTTCTTGATGTCGAGATGGATCAGTTCGCCTGGGCGCGCGCGCTCGTAGCGGCGCGCCGGCTCGGTCGGGACGAGGTCGCGCATCCGGCTCAGCCGCGCCCGTCGCAGGATCCGGCTCACGGTGGCCGGCGAGACGTCAGCCTGCTTGGCGATGGCCTGGCCGCTCAGCCGCTGGCGCCGCAGCGCGATGATCTGCTCGACCTGACCAGCGGGCGTCGGGCGATGCAGCCGGTGCGGACGTGACGAGCGGTCCGCCAGCCCCGCCATGCCCTCGGCGGCGAAACGGGCAATCCATTTCTGGACGGTCTTGAGGCTGACGCCGGCCGCCCTGGCGATCACGGCAGATGGCGTGCCTGCCGCCGCCATGCGCACGATCCGCTCTCGACCCAGCAGCGTCAGCCGGGCATTCTTGTGGATGTTCATCCGGTTCCTCCGAGGGGTCTGAAGCTTCGCAACCTCAGCTTCCTCGCTCGGGACCGGATGGACAACCTATTGAGAGCTCACATCTAGCCTCCTGTGTTTGCATCGGCTTTCCCGAAAACCGCAATCCACTTTTCGGGCCGATGCTTTAGCCGGAACGGCAGGCTTCAGATGCCCAGGAAGCGCCTGACAGGGGCCGATCCGTTCGGTGCCGTCAGGCGGGGCCAGGGGCCGGACGCTTCGACGCGGCCATTCGCTACGAAGGCAAAGAGCTCGGCATGGCTGGCCGCCTCCTCTGGCGTGTGCAGTGTCATCAGCACGGTGAGGCCGTGTTCGCGACGCAAGGTATCGATGCGCGCGATCATCTCGCGGCGCAGGCCGGGATCGAGTGCGCCGAACGGTTCGTCGAGCAGCATCAGCGGCTTGCCGCGCAGGAGGGCGCGGGCGAGGGCGACGCGCTGACGCTGGCCTCCCGAGAGTTCTGCCGGTCGGCGGGCAGCGAAGCCAGCGAGGTCGACCTCGGCCAGCGCGGTCGCCACGCGTTCGCGCTCGGCGGCGTCGAGCCGCAGTGACGGCTTCAGTCCAAGCGCGACGTTCTCGGCTGCCGTCAGATGCGGGAAGAGATTGTGATCCTGGAACAGGATCGAGACCGGTCGTCTGGCTGGTGCGAGCGGCAGCAGATCCGCGCCGGCGAAGCGGAGAGTTCCGGCCGTCGGCTGTTCGAAGCCGGCAATGGCGTGGAGCAGGGTGGTTTTGCCGCCACCTGACGGGCCGATGACGGCGCAGAGCACGCCGGCCGGAATGACGAGGTCGTAGCGCGCTGCGAAGCCGGGATAGTCGAGGGACAGACCCGCCAACTCAAGCATGACGCCCACTCCAGCGCTCGGTCAGGTATGCGAGGCCACCGGCGGAAAGCACCAGCACGAGCGCGAGCGCGCCCGCTTCATCCATGCGGTAGGCGCCGAGGCGATTAGCCAGCAGATAGGGCAGGGTGGTGAGCTCGCCCCCGCCGAACAGAGCGATGACGCCGAAATCGCCGAGCGAAAGCGCCGTGGCAAAGGCAAAGGCCGCCGCCAGCGGTGCGCGCAGGGCCGGCCATTCGACGAGGCGCAGCCGGGCCCAGCCAGCGATG
>NZ_JBOHLI010000107.1:0-3318 GCF_050729455.1 Brevundimonas sp. | reverse complement strand
CGCTGAGGAGCTCGAATACGGCATGGTCGGCATCAATGCCGCCATCCTCGGCACCGAGGTCGCGCCCTTCGGCGGCGTCAAGGAATCCGGCCTCGGCCGCGAGGGCTCGCTCCACGGCATGGATGAGTTCGTCGAGATCAAGTACATGCTCATGGGCGGCCTCGGAGACTGAACCAAGGCCCGCCGCGTCATTGCGAGAAGCGATAGCGACGAAGCAATCTAGACCCCATGATCGCGGAGTGAGCTGACTGGGTCGGCGGCCTCTCCCGCGGCATTCTCCGTTCGAGGGTTGCGCCAGATTGGCTGGTGCCGAGCCTCAAGAATGGGGGAGAGACCGGATGCAGAATAGCACGTTCATCGGGCTGGACGTCCACAAGGCCACGATTTCGGTCGCAGTTGCGCGGGGCGAGCGTGGCGGCGAAGTCCGCCACTGGGGATCCGTCCCGCACCGACCCGATCATGTCCGCAAGCTGGTGGAGAAGCTGGCTGCGGACGGATCGCTGCTGCATTTCTGCTACGAGGCCGGACCCTGCGGTTATGGCCTGCACCGCCAGTTGGTCGAGGCGGGCCACGACTGTATCGTGATTGCGCCCTCACTGATCCCGATCAAAGCCGGGGACAGGGTGAAGACCGACCGCCGCGACGCACTGATGCTGGCGAAGCTGCATCGCGCCGGAGAATTGACGCCGGTCTGGGTCCCGGACCCGGCGCATGAAGCGATGCGCGATCTGATCCGAGCGCGGGCAACGGGAATGCGGACCCTGGGCAAGGCGCGGCAGCACCTGCAGGGCTTTCTGCTTCGGCATGGCCGGATCTATCCGGGCAAGAAGGGCTGGACGGTGGCCTACCGGCGCTGGCTGACGACTGTGCGTTTCCAGCACCCCGCTCAGCAGATCGTCTTCCAGGACTATGTTGACGCGGTCGCCGACACCGAGGCCCGGGTCGCGCGCCTGACCGCCCAGATCGCCGATTTGCTTCCGGTCTGGAGTCTGGCACCGGTGGTGGAAGCCGTCCAGGCCATGCGGGGTGTCGCCTTCATCGTTGCCGTCACGGTCGTGGCCGAGGTTGGGGATTTCCAACGGTTCGACAACCCGCGGCAATTGATGGCCTATCTCGGCCTTACCCCCTCCGAGCATTCCAGCGGTTCGACGGTGCGCCGTGGCGGGATCACCAAGGCCGGCAGTGGGCTGGCGCGGCGCGCACTGATCGAGGGCGCCTGGAGTTACCGGATGCAGGCGCGGGTTAGCCGCAAACTTCACGACAGGATCGAGGGGTTACCCCAAGCGGTGCGCGATATCGCCTGGAAGGGCCAATTGCGGATGTGCCACCGTTACCGCCAGCTGGTCGCGGCCGGGAAGGCGAAGGTGATCGTCATAACGGCCATTGCTCGCGAGATGGTGGGCTTCATCTGGGCTATCGCGCGGGCCGTGACGGCTGCCCCGATCTGAACCACGGGGACACAGGCGAAGAAGGAAGGCGCCCTGATCATGCCGATGCGCAAGGTTGGGGACGGAACGCGGTGGGGAACCCTCGTGCCCTGTTATGAGCCGACACGGTCGACGCTCGCTTCTTAGAACGAGGCAGCCCCAGGACGAAACCACGGTCATGCGGTAGCCAACCCGCGCATGAGAGCTTGCTCAACCGTCGTCTCAGTTCCGTCTCCTACCCTGCGCATCTACATCACGCAGCACCCGGTGAAGCCGGGACATTCGTCATGAAACAAGGGTTTGACGGCGATCATGAGAGCAGGCTGTTGAAGAAGGCTCCCATTTGGCCTTGAGGATGGCCTCGTCGCCATTGTGATAGGTGAAGGTGATCTCGATCGCGCCGTCGTCGAGCAGTTCGGCGGAGCCATCGCCGGTGATCTCGTCCATCTCGTCGAAGCCGGCCCATGTGAAGAAGACCATGGAGGGGCTGTAGGAGAGGTCGAGGCTGGCCTGCATCGCCCCGAAGGCGATCTCGCCACGGTTGTCGGCGCCGATGACGATGGCGGCGGGCGCGACCAGGTCGAGATAGCCGCGATCCCACAGATCGGCCTCGACGATCCGCCAGCGACCGATCAACTGGCAGTGTGCCGGCACACTCATCGCGAGGCGGCCATGAGCTTCGGCAATCGCACCAGATTGTAGGCGGCGGCGCTGAAGGTGAAGGCCCATCCGACGCGGTCGCGGCCCCGGAACTTCGTCTTGTCCTGCCCGGCGACGGTCTTGATCCAGCCGAACGCCTCCTCGATCCGCTTGCGGATGCGCTGGCTGACGGCATAGCCGCCGTGGCGGGTCGTGCGCCCGTCGATCGCCGACCGCCGCCCCTTCGTATTCTGGGCGACATGCGGCGTCACTTTCATCGAACGCAACTCGTTGACGAAGTCCTGCACGTCATAGGCCTTGTCGGCGCCGAGCGTGATCGCCCGCGGCCGCTCGGCGTGCGGCTCGATCATGTGCAGCGCCGCCACCCGCTCGGCATGCCCGTCGGCCGGCGTCAGGCAGGCGTCGACCAGAAGGCCATGGCGGTTCTCCATCAGCCCATGTCCCATGAAGCAGAGCTTCGCCTCCTTGCCCGCCCCCTTGCGGTAGAGCCGGGCATCGGGATCGGTGGTCGAGCCATGCGTCTGGTTCGATCGCCTCTCGCCGTGGAAGTCCGCCTCGGCGTTGCGTCCGCCCCCAGTCGGCGGCTCGCCCGAGCCATCCTTCGGCTTGACGCTCTTCATCGACGCCCAGGCCTCGATCAGCGTGCCATCGACCGAGAAGTGGTCCGTGGATAGAAGCTGCTTCACCTTGGGCTGGACCAGCACCGCAGACAGGAACTTCGCCGCGATGTCGCCTGCGAGCAGCCGGTCGCGGTTTTTCGAGAACACCGAATGATCCCAGGCCGCATCGTCGACGCCGATGCCGACGAACCAGCGGAACAGGAGATCGTATTCCAGCCGTTCCATCAGGAGCCGCTCCGAGCGGATCGAATAGAACGCCTGCAACAGCAGCGCCCGCAGCAGCTTCTCCGGCGGAATCGATGGTCGCCCGATCGGCGAGTACAGCGCCGCGAAGTCACGCTCCAGCGCCAAAAGCGCCTCAGTCACAATCGTCCGGATCGCCCGCAGCGGATGATCCCGCCGAACCCGCGCCTCAAGATCGACATAGCTGAACAGTTCGCCCGTCCGTTCGTCCCCGCCCCGCATCCATCCCGCTCCGAATCCCTTCAGAGCCAATGAATCATGCCCACAACGCCCAGGCGAGCGCCTTCTTCAACAGCCTGTTAGAGCGCGTACTCATAAGCCGCGCTTGATTGGCGTGGGCTTGACCAATGTCCGCTATGCCCCGGTAG
>NZ_JBOHLI010000106.1:0-3590 GCF_050729455.1 Brevundimonas sp. | reverse complement strand
CCGCTGTCGAACGCGGGCGGCGCGTCGCCGGCGGGCTCCATCGCCGCGGCGGCCGCATCGACCTCTTTCTGGGCGGCGGCGGCCACCTGCTCGGCCTCGGCCACGGCCTCGCGCTGGGCCGCGATCTGTTCCGGCAGCCCCTGCAGCTTCACTTCCGAGTGCGGCATGAAGCTGAGGGCGAAGAACATGACGAACAGGGTGAACAGGAACATCGCCAGGGGCGAGACGTAGCGCGTGCGCTTGCCCTGCACCCATTCCCGCGTCAGCCGCCCGGGATTGATGATCAGCAGCGGCAGGGTGCGCCAGAAGCGGCCGTCGAAATGCATGACGCCGTGCAGCAGCTCCTCGCCCAGGTGCAGCAGGCTGCGGTGCACATGGGCCGCCTGACCGCAGTTCGAGCAGAACCTGCCCGTCACCTCGGCCCCGCAGTCGGCGCAGACCGTATGGTGCTCGCCCGCCTGTCCCGTCGGCTTCTCGATCGCCCCTGCGATGACGCCGCCCGTCACGGCGCCGCCCGCTGCTTCCAGATCAATCACGCTGCTTCCCCCCGGATTCGGCGCGGACTTTGACCCTGCCCGCCCGCAAAGAAAAGAGGCGCCGGCCGCAAAGCCGACGCCTCTCATTCATTCGATCGTCGCGGTTGGCTTAGCGCGGCGCGCCCGACACGATGGCGGTGTGGGCGTTGCGGTTCTGGGCCCAGGCCGACTCGTTCGAGCCCTCGGCGATCGGACGCTCCTTGCCGAAGCTGATGGTGTCGATGCGGCCGGCGGGGACGCCGCGCTGGATCAGATAGGTGCGGACGGCCTCGGCGCGGCGGGCGCCCAGGGCCAGGTTGTATTCCCGCGTGCCGCGTTCGTCGGCGTTGCCTTCGATGCGGACGGTGACCTGCGGATAGCGGGCCAGCCAGGCGGCCTGGGCGTCCAGACGCGGCTGGGCTTCCGGGCGCACCGAATAGGAATCCAGGTCGAAATAGACCAGGTCGCCGACGTTGACGACGAAGTCCTGTTCCGAGCCCGGCAGGGCGGCGCCGACATTGCCGCCGGTGACCGGGCCGGTCGGGGCGGTCGGATATTGCGGGCCGGTCGGCTGGGCGGGCTGGGTCGGCACGGCGGGCTCGACCTTGGGCTTGGGCACGCAGGCGGCCAGGGCGGCGACGGCGGCGCTGACGGCGGCCAGCTTGATCAGGGTCGAAGAATTCATCGGGTCGTCTCCTTGGCGTTCAGTCTGAGGACGGCGGCCTCAAGCTTGGCTTTGTGCGGGTCAGCTAGACTGCGACGCGGCGCCGCGCCAGCCGCGATAACGCACAGTTTATGGGAATGGCTCCGCTCGTGATCTCACGAAGCCGTAACTGCGTCAGGCGGGACAGGAATCCGCCCCCTGGCCGATGCCGAGGCTGGCCGGCGGGGCGTCCAGCAGGCCCGACCAGGCCGGGTCCGAGCCGCGCCCGTCGTAACCCGCCTGGGCCACCACCCGGCCCGACAGGTCCACGGTCCACAGGCGCGTGTCGCCGCCGGGGCTCTGGCGCGCGAAGGCGATGTAGCGGCCGTTGGGGGCCCAGGACGGGCCTTCCTCGAAATAGCTGGACGACAGGATGCGCTCGCCCGTGCCGTCCGACTTCATGACGCCGATATGGAAGCGCCCGCCCGACTGCTTGGTGAAGGCGATCATGTCGCCGCGCGGGCTCCAGGCCGGGGCCGTATAGACGCCGCCGCCGCGCGAGATCGGCCGCTGGCCCGAGCCGTCGGCCCGCATCGTATAGAGACGCGCCGAACCCGAACGGTCCGAGGTGAAGACGATCTGGCCGCCGTCCGGGCTGAACGAAGGCGAGGTGTCGATGCCCGGATCGCTGGTCAGGCGCGACAGCTGGCGCGTCCGCAGGTTCATCACATAGACGTCGGTGTTGCCGCCGCGGATGATCGAGAAGGCCATCTTGGACCCGTCGTTCGAGAAGCGCGGCGCCAGCACCTGGCCGTCGAACTCGCCCAGGCTTTCGCGGCGACCGGTCGACAGGTTGTAGAGGTAGATGCGGCTGTAGTCCTTGCCCAGGGCCACATAGGTGACCTCGTCCGGGCTGGAGGCCGAGAAGCGCGGCGACATGATGATCTCGTCGCCCTGGGTCAGGAAGACGGGGTTGTAGCCGTCCTGATCGACGATGGTCAGACGCGACAGCTTGTTCAGCTGGGTGCCGCTCTCCGACACGAACAGGACGCGCGAATCAAAGAAGCCCGCCTCGCCCGTCATGCGCTGATAGATGACGTCCGAAATCTTGTGCGCGATGCGGCGCCACTGCTCGCTGGTGGCGGTGAACTGATAGGAGACCAGCTGGCACTGGCGGTAGGGGTCATACAGGCGGAAGCCCACGTCCACCCGGCCGTCGGCGCGCGGCGTCACGCCGCCGTACAGCACCGCCTGCGCCCCGATGGTCGTCCACTGCGGGAAGTTGGGCGCATTGGCCAGGGTCAGTCCCGTCTCGATGAAGCTGGCCGGGTTCAGCGGATCAAAGAAGCCCGACCGCTTCAGGTTGCCGCTGACGACGTTGGAAATCTGCGGCCCGTTCTGGCCGGTGAAGGGCACGATGGCGATCTGCAAGGGGCGCAGCACGCCCTGATCGATCTCGACCTCGACCGGCCCCGTCTGCTGCGCGGGCGTGGTCGGCTGCGTCTGGGCCGTCGCCGGACCCGCCATCAGGACCGCGGCGGCCGAGGCGAGAAGAAGATGCAGACGCATGAATGGCTCCAGAGTTAGACGGCTCGTCGGTCCTTATCGCCAGACCGTATGACAAAAACCAGCTTGTGAAAGACAAGCTTGCCCCGGAATGGGGCGACTTTCAGACTTTGAAGGCAAGCATTCCAGCGCCTCCGCCGCCTTGGTCCCTTCTCCCGGTGGGAGAAGGTGGCCCGAAGGGCCGGATGAGGGTCGACGCTCGCCCTCGGCGCAAGCCGCCGCGCCACGGCTTGCGCCGAATGTGACCCTCAGCCCCTCACCCTTTCGCCTATGCGGATCGCCTTCGGCTCTCCGAGGCTCAAGCCCTCTCCCGCCGGGAGAGGGAACGCTCCTACTCTACCGATTGGCGCAGGCCCGCTCCGTATTGAAGGTCGGGCGATACTGACCGCCGGGGAAGCCCGTCGGCACGTCGAACGGCGCCGTCTGGCGCAGGGCCCGCAGCGCCCCGTCCGCCGCCGCGCGATAGACGGCGCTGGACTGCGGATTGACCAGGCTTGGCCCGCGCGTGATCCGCCCGTCTGCCGACAGGGTCAGATCGACCTGAATCCTCAGCTCGTCGGCGCCGGGAATGTCGCAGGGCAGAATCCAGTTCGGATAGACCTGATTGAAGATGGCCGTGATCTGCGGCCCCGTCGCCTGGCTGGCCTGACCCGAGCCCTGCTGACCCGTCGCCGCGCGGCCCCGGTTCGGCGTCTGACGCGGCGGACCGGCCAGGGCGTCCAGGTCCAGACCCGGCGCGGGCTTGGCGGGCGCCGGGCGGGCCGGTGCGGGCGGCGTCGGACGCGCGGGCGCCGGCGGGGTCGGGCGCGGCGGCGTGGGACGCGGTGTCGGCGCAGGCGTCGGGCGCGGCGCAGGAACCGGAGGCG
>NZ_JBOHLI010000105.1:0-3754 GCF_050729455.1 Brevundimonas sp. | reverse complement strand
GCCTGGGCCTGGGTGGCCAGGGCGATGGCACGGCGACGCGCCTCCTGTTCCTCGACCGACAGGGCGCCGCCGGCGGGACGCGGCGCATTGGGGCGCGGCGTCTGGGGCGCGCCCTGATCGGCGCGCGGACGCGACACGTCAAAGCCCTGCGGACGCTGATGTCCGGGGACCGCGCCGGCGCGGCGCTTCGTCTCGACGACCACGGTCTTGGAGCGGCCGTGGCTGAAGCTCTGCTTCACGGTGCCGGTCGAGACCGATCCCGCCGCGCGCGGCTTCAGGCTCAGCGGAGCGCGCGGCCCCGTTTGAGAAGGCGCGTTGGCAGGGGTCTTGCCGTCTTCGGTCTTGTCGTTTTCGTCGCTCATCCGGTCGCTTTACTCGGGGCGGAGAATTCCGCCGTCGTCTCGTCAAACACCCATAGCCGGGCGTGGTCCCGCTCCCTGGTCAGGAAACAGGTCCTCGCCCGCCAAAAGCCTCAGGCTCTCGTTCCGGGGTCTCGCCCCGGTCGTCCTCGGCGCCCTCGCCGGGGCCAGCCCGGCTCCAGCTCTCTGGACGCAGAGGCCGAAATCCCGCCAGTCGCTCGACCTCTAGGGTCCAGCGATCAGCTCGCCCGCCTTTCAGCAGGACGGCGTGTATCGCATTTTCCAGCCCAAGGGCCAAACTCAAATCGTCCGCGCGGAAAGCGCCGCAAATTTTGGGCGCCGGGGACGGATGTTTCGCCAGGGCCAGAAGCTTGCCCCGACCGTCGGCGGACCCGTCCGCCGCCTCGATGACCCAAGCCGTCTTTCCGCCGCGAATGGCGGCGGCGCTCTTTTCGAAGCCAGAGATAAGCACGCCTTCGCGCCGGGCAAGACCCAGCTGGTCCAGACAGCGCCGCACCAGCAGTTTCTCGACCATGTCGGCCAGGTCCGGCGCAGGCTTCAGCGGCGCCTTGGCCGAACGGGCGAACAGGTTCTTCCTCACCGCCGTCTCGATCGAGGCGCGGTCGGCGGCGACCCACAGGCCGCGGCCGGGCAGCTTGCGCGCCAGGTCGGGAGCGACCGAGCCGTCCGGCGCCGGCACGAAGCGGATCAGGCGAGATTCATCGAGAACCTGGCGGGTCACCAGGTCCTGACGGTCTCTATCGATCAGCGCCTCGTTCGGGGTCATGGACGGCTGCGGCTCCCATCAGGCGTCTTGCGACGGCTCGAGGTCTTCTTCGGCGAAGACCTCCGCATCGACATCAACGGCTTCAGCCTCGTATTCGGCGCCCTCTTCACCGGCTTCGGCGAAGATTTCTTCCTCGTACTCGGGCTCGGGCTCAGGCTGCGGCAGTTCCGAGGCGTCGATCCAGCCGGCGGCCACGCGGGCCTGCAGGATCAGCAGCTCGGCGTCCTGTTGCGACAGGTTGAAGCTTTCCAGCACGCCCGCGACCTTCACGCGCTCGCCGTTGCGGACTTCATAGCCGCCGCGGATTTCGTCGGTGGCCAGGTCGGCCAGGTCCTCGACCGTCTTCACCCCGCCTTCGCCCAGGGCGACGGCGATGGCGCCGGTGACGCCCGGAACGGCCAGGACGTCGTCCGCGACGCCGAGAGCCACGCGCTTGGCGTCCAGCTCGGCGGCCTTGCGATCCAGGAACTCGCGAGCGCGGGTCTGCAGCTCCTCGGCGGTCTCTTCGTCGAAGCCTTCGATTTCTGACACTTCGTAAGGCTCGACGAAGGCCAGGTCCTCGACCGTGGCGAAGCCTTCGGTGACCAGCAGCTGGGCGATGGTCTCGTCGACGTCCAGGGCTTCCTGGAACAGGGCGGTCCGCTCGGCGAACTCCTTCTGGCGACGCTCGCTGTCCTGCGACTCGGTGATGATGTCGATCTGCCAGCCGGTCAGCTGCGAGGCCAGGCGGACGTTCTGGCCGCGACGGCCGATGGCCAGCGACAGCTGCTCGTCCGGCACCACCACCTCGACGCGGTCGGCTTCCTCGTCCAGCACCACCTTGGCCACTTCGGCCGGCGCCAGGGCGTTGACGATGAAGGTGGGCTCGTCGTCGTTCCACTGGATGATGTCGATCTTCTCGCCCTGCAGTTCGGCGACGACCGCCTGAACGCGCGAGCCGCGCATACCGACGCAGGCGCCCACAGGATCAATCGAACTGTCGTTCGACAGGACGGCCATCTTGGCCCGCGAACCGGCGTCGCGAGCGGCGGCGCGGATCTCGATCACGCCGTCATAGACTTCCGGCACTTCCTGGGCGAACAGCTTGGCCATGAAGCCCGGATGGGCGCGCGACAGCATGACCTGCGGGCCCTTGGCCTCGGGACGGACGTCGTAGATGTAGGTGCGGACGCGGTCGCCGACGTTGAACACTTCACGCGGGATCGACTGGTCGCGGCGCATGATGCCTTCGCCACGGCCCAGGTCGACGATGGTGTTGCCGTATTCGACGCGCTTGACCGTACCGTTGACGATCTCGCCGACGCGATCCTTGAACTCTTCGTACTGGTTGGCGCGCTCGGCTTCCCGGACCTTGCCGGTCACGACCTGGCGGGCCATCTGGGTCTGGACGCGGCCGAACTCGAACGGCGGCAGAACCTCGACGTATTCCTTGCCGACCTCGGCTTCCGGGTCGCGCTTGGCGGCGTCGCGCAGGCGCACCATGGCGCTGTCGTTGAACTCTTCCAGCTCGTCTTCCGGCTGCCAGTCGTCTTCGACGATGGTGACGTGGCGGGTCAGCGACAGCTCGCCGGTCTTGTGGTCGATCTTGGCGCGGATGTCGTGGTGGGCGCCGTAACGCGACTTGGCGCCCTTCTGGATCGCCTCCTCGATCGCCTCGATGACGATTTCCTTGTCGATGTTCTTCTCACGCGCGACGGCGTCGGCGATCGAGAGCAGTTCGAGGCGGTTGGCGGAAATACCGGTGACGGCCATCAGGCTTTGTCCTTGGTCGAGGTCGGGGTGGTTTGTTCGGTTTCGGCCTCACCTTCCGGCAGGCCGTCGTCTTCGGGTTCGCCGCGCGCCGCGCGCAGGGCCGCGCCCCGCTTCAGCAGTTCGTCGGTGAGCACCAGCTTGGCGTCCGCGATCCACTCGAAGGGGATCAGGGCCGTGTCCTCCTCGCCGTCCAGATCGACGGCGACGTTGTCGCCCTCGACCCCGGCCAGAACGCCCTTGAAGCGTTTGCGGCCCTCGACCATGCGGTCGGTTTCGAGGCGGGCCTCGAAGCCTTCGAACAGCTGGAAGTCCAGCAGGCGGGTCAGCGGCCGGTCGATGCCGGGCGACGAGACTTCCAGCAGGTATTCGCCGGCGATCGGGTCGGCGGCGTCGAACACTTCCGACACGGCGCGAGACAGGCGGGCGCATTCCTCGACCGAGATGTCGTGGTCGGTCACGCGCTCGGCCATGATCTGCAGGCGGCGACGCAGGGTGCCGCCCATCAGGCGAACGCGCACGACGGCCAGCCCCAGGCTCTCGGCCACGGGGTCGATCATCTCCAGCAGGGCGCGGTCTTCAGCGGTCTTGGCGCGCAAGGCTCAGGTCCAAATACAAAAGCGGCGGTCCGTCCGGGCCGCCGCTTGAAACGACGCCGTTGGACGCCGGTCTAACGATGTGAGCGGTCATATAGGCGAAAGCGGGGGCCGTGTCAGCCCCCGCCGTCGTCATGGCCGATCAGAACTCCTCCCAGCCGTCCGTGACCACCGCCAGGGTCGGCTTGCGGGCGGCGCCGCCGGCGCGCAGGGCGGCGACCGTCTGGGCCACCGGCTGGGCGACGCGGGCCGGGGCCTGGACC
>NZ_JBOHLI010000104.1:0-4188 GCF_050729455.1 Brevundimonas sp. | reverse complement strand
GCCTTTCACCTGAACGGATAGAAATCCAGTCGATGGGAGAGTTGCATGAGCATCGAGCCATTTGACGGCGCCAACGGCCCCTCGGCCCGCTACATCACAGGGCCCGATGGACCCTCTGTATCCGAATCCAACTTTGAGGCGGGGACAAACTCGCTGTTAAGATAATTGGCTATCTCGGCAAGACTTGCCATCACCTCTTCGAATTTCGGTGCAGTGCCGAAAATCATACCGCTCATTTGGGCATAGTCCTGATACAGCCGGCGGCTCATCGCCTCCGTTGGGAGGAGGTTGTAGCTGCCGGGCACAGCGCGATCATAGCGATGATTGTTGATTTCCGCGGAGAAGTGACCCGTTAGGCAGGGATTTTTCCATCGAGAAGTGACCCATGTTTTGACCACGTCTCACGCGTGCTACGCGGGGGACCTCGGAGTGATCGACATGGAGTTATTGAGTGTCATCCGTCGCTGGCATGGGCGGAATCATCTTTCGATCCGGGAGATTTCCCGGCGCACCGGGCTTTCGAGGAACACGGTCCGCAAGTACCTGCGCTTGGATAGCGTCGAGCCTCGGTTTCACGTTCCCGACCGTCCAAGCAAACTCGATCCCTATGCCGACAAGCTCTCGGCGATGTTGCGGATCGAAGGCGGCAAATCGCGCAAGCACAAGCGCACCGTCCGTCAGTTACATGCCGATCTGGTCTTGCTCGGCTATGAGGGCTCCTACAATCGGGTCGCGGCCTTTGCCCGGGACTGGAAGGCGGCCCGTCTGCGCGAGCAGCAGATCAGCGGTCGTGGCACCTTCGTGCCCCTGGCCTTTGTGCCGGGCGAAGCGATCCAGTTCGACTGGTCGGAGGACTGGGCGATCATCGCCGGCGAGCGCACCAAGCTGCAGGTCGCTCACGTGAAGCTGTCCTACAGCCGCGCCTTCACGCTGCGCGCCTACCTGCTCCAGACCCATGAGATGCTGTTCGATGCCCATAACCACGCCTTCCGGGTGTTGGGCGGCGTACCGCGGCGGGGCATCTACGACAACATGAAGACGGCCGTCGACAAGGTCGGCCGCGGCAAGGAGCGCCAGGTCAACATCCGCTTCTCGGCCATGGTGAGCCACTTCCTGTTCGAGGCCGAGTTCTGCAACCCGGCTTCCGGCTGGGAGAAGGGGCAGATCGAGAAGAACGTCCAGGATGCCCGGCATCGGCTCTGGCAGCCCCTGCCGAACTTCCCGTCGCTGGAGGCACTGAACGCCTGGCTGGAGACCCGGTGCCGGGAGTTGTGGTCGCAGACCGCGCACGGCACACAACCCGGTACAATCGCCGATGCGTGGGCCGAGGAGATCCGGCACCTGATGGCGATGCCGCGTCCCTTCGATGGCTTCGTCGAGCATGCCAAGCGCGTCTCCCCGACCTGCCTGGTCCATCTGGAGCGCAATCGTTACAGCGTGCCGGCATCCTTTGCGAACCGCCCGGTCAGCCTGCGTGTTTATCCCGACCGGATTGTCATCGTCGCCGAGGGGCAGGCGATCTGCGAACATCGCCGGGTCTTCGCCCGCTCGCATGATCGTCTCAGCCGGACGGTCTACGACTGGCGGCATTATCTGGCCGTCCTCCAGCGCAAACCCGGGGCCTTGCGTAACGGTGCCCCCTTTGCCGAGATGCCGCCGGCCTTCCGCTCCCTGCAACAGCATCTGCTCAAGACGCCAGGGGGCGACCGGGAGGTGGTCGAGATTCTGGCCCTGGTCCTGCAGCATGACGAGGAGGCCGTGCTGACGGCGGTCGAACTGGCCCTGAAAGCCGGCGTGCCGACCAAGACCCACATCCTCAACCTGCTTCATCGGCTGATCGACGGCGCACCGATGACCGCGCCGACGGTCGAAGCCCCTTCCGCTCTCACATTGACCACAGAGCCGCGCGCCAATGTCGAACGCTATGACGCCCTGCGCCGGGCCGAGGAGGTGCGCCATGCGTCATGATCCTGCGAGCGGGGCCATCGTCATCATGCTGCGCAGCCTCAAAATGCACGGCATGGCCCAGGCCGTCAGCGACCTGACGGAACAGGGGGCGCCGGCCTTCGAGACCGCCGTGCCGATCCTGTCGCAGATCCTGAAGGCGGAGATGGCCGAGAGAGAGGTCCGATCAACGGCCTATCAGCTCAAGGCCGCGCGCTTCCCGGCCTATCGCGACCTCAACGGCTTCGACTTCGCCAGCAGCGAGATCAACGAGGCACTCGTGCGCCAACTGCATCGGTGCGAGTTCCTCCAGGATGCTCATAACGTCGTCCTGGTGGGAGGGCCCGGCACCGGCAAGACCCATGTCGCCACGGCCCTCGGGGTCCAGGCCATCGAGCACCATCACAAGCGCGTCCGCTTCTTCTCCACCGTCGAACTCGTCAACGCTCTCGAACAGGAAAAGGCTCAGGGCAAAGCTGGACAGATCGCCGGCCGGCTCGCTTACGCCGATCTCGTCATCCTCGATGAGCTCGGATACCTGCCCTTCAGTGCATCGGGCGGCGCCTTGCTCTTCCACTTGCTGAGCAAGCTCTACGAGCGCACCAGCGTCGTCATCACCACCAATCTCAGCTTCTCGGAATGGGCCACCGTCTTCGGCGATGCCAAGATGACCACGGCCCTGCTCGATCGCCTCACCCACCACTGCCATATCCTCGAGACCGGGAACGACAGCTTCCGCTTCAGGAACAGCTCGGCAAAGCCCGACAAACCAGCCAGGGAGAAAGCCAAAAACTTGACCGCAACCTGAACAAATAACACCATCTGGGCGGGTCACTTCTCAGCGGAAACCCAGGGTCACTTCTCCGCGGAAATCAACACCGTCCCCGTCGGCCGGCCACGTCGGCTTGTCGCGGGACACGATAAGTGTCATTCGAAGACATAGCTACCGGGGGCCGGTCCAAGCGAATGATAGCCAGCTTCGCGCCGACCTTGCGGGGGCGGTGCTACGCGCTCGCTGGGCCTGCTGCGGAGCCAGTCGAACCAGGCGGGCCACCACGACCCGTTGCGGACCGGCGTCGCGCCAAACCAGCTGTCCGGGTCGACATAGTGGTCACGTGTGCCGGAGTGGCCGATCCGATAGTTTCGCCCCTCATGGCCCGGCTCGGATACGACCCCCAGATTATGCCCGCCATTGGTCAGGGCGAATGTCACATCAGCGTCTGCCAATAGGCGAAACTTGTAGACCGAACGCCAGGGGGCGACGCGATCCGATTCCGCACCGAGCGCGAAAATCGGGGTGCGAATGTCCTGGATGACGATCGGCCGGCCGTCCACTTTGAAGCGGCCCGCTGCGAGGTCGTTGTTGAGATAGAGCGAGCGCAGATAGTCCGAATGCATGCGATAAGGCATGTGGGTCACATTGGCCAACCAGGCCGAGATATCGGAAACCGGATCCGGCTCGCCCATCAGGTAGCGATGGATCATTTTCGACCAGACCAGGTCATTGGAGCGCAGCAGGTGGAAAGTGCCCGCCATCTGCGAGCCGGCCAGCACGCCGCGCTGCCACATCAGGTCCTCGATGAATGCCACCTGGCTGTCGTTGATGAACAGCTTGAGTTCGCCGGCCTCGTCGAAATCGGTCTGTGCGGCGAGAAAGGTCAGGCTGGCGATCCGGTCGTCGCCGTCACGTGCCATGGCTGCGGCAGCGATCGCCAGCAGCGTGCCGCCCAGGCAATAGCCGACAGCGTGAGCCTTGGTCGCGCCGGTAATCGCCAGCGCGGCCGTGAGCGCAGGCAAGACTCCGAGCCTGCGATAGTCGTCGAAGCCGATGTCGCGGTCGGCCGGCGTCGGATTCTTCCACGAGATCATGAACACGGTGAAGCCCTGTTCGATCAGGTGGCGCACCAGCGAGTTTCGCGGCGACAGATCGAGGATGTAATATTTCAGGATCCATGCCGGGACGATCACCACCGGCTCGCGCTGCACCGTCGCTGTTTTGGGCCTGTACTGGATGACCTCGCAGAGCGGCGTCCTCAGGATCACCTCGCCCTCGGTCACCGCGACCGTCTCCCCGACACGGAATGTGTCGGCGCCCGCCGCCGGCGCCCCCGAAACGAGCCGGAACCAGTCGTCGGTCGCCGTGGCCATGCCCTGGGCGAGGCACAGGCCGCCGGTTTCGACGACGCGGCCGAGCACCTCCGGATTGGTCCTTGGAAAATTCGCTGGCGACACGCTGTCCAGCAC
>NZ_JBOHLI010000103.1:0-4261 GCF_050729455.1 Brevundimonas sp. | reverse complement strand
TCCGGCGGTTTCGCTGAATTGAAAAAGGGCGGCTCAGTCATGAGCCGCCCTTTTTTTCGCGTTGATGCGGATTCTACTTCGCCAGCGACCGGCCCAGGAACGTAAGCGCTGTTACCAGGCCACGTTGGGGTTGAAGTTCCACGGCATGAGCTGGTCGCGCCTGAGATTGCCATGCCCTGCGGCGAGCCTGGAGAGGGTGTCGGCGAGCCAGGCTTCGGGATCGACGCCATTCAACTTGCAGGTTTCGACCATGGTGGCGATGATCGCCCAGTGATCGCCACCCTCGTCCGATCCGGCGAACAGGGCGTTCTTGCGGTTGAGGGCGAGCGGACGGATGGCGCGCTCGACGCTGTTGCTGTCGAGTTCGATGCGGCCGTCATCAAGGAAGCGGGTCAGGCCCTCCCAGCGGGTGAGCGCGTAGCGGATTGCTTCGGCGAGCGTGCTTTTGCGGCTGATCTGGGCAAGCCGTGCGTCGAGGAACTGGCGGAGATCCTCGACGATGGGGCGGCTGTGTTGCAAACGGGCGGCAAGGCGATCTTCGGGCGGTCTGCCGCGGAGCTCGGCATCGATGGTGTAGAGCCTGGCGATGCGCGCGAGCGCTTCGGCCGCGATCGGTGAGTATCCGACGGCCGCGAGTTCATAGAAGCGCCGGCGGACATGCGCCCAGCAGAAGGCGAGCCGGACGTCGCCACGCCGCGCCAGCGCGGCATAGCCGCCATAGCCATCGACCTGGAGCACGCCTTTGAACCCTGCGAGATGCTCGATCGGCCGTTCCGCCTTGCGGTCGGGCGCATAGAGATAGGCGACCGCGGGCGGATCGGCGCCACCCCATGGCCGGTCGTCGCGGGCATAGGCCCAGAGCTGGCCGGTTTTGGTCCGGCCCCGCCCCGGATCGAGTACCGGCGCGGTGGTCTCGTCGGCGAAGAGCTTGGCCGAGCGCTTCAACTGGCCAAGCAGGTGATCCCGCAGCGGGGTCAGCCACCAGGCGGCGCGGCCCACCCAGTCGGCGAGCGTCGAGCGGTCGAGATGGACGCCCTGCCGGGCGTAGATCTGCGCCTGCCTGTAAAGGGGCAAGTGATCGGCATATTTGGCGACCATGACATGCGCGATGAGCGCTTCGGTCGGAATGCCGCCCTCGACGATCCGTGGCGCCGCCGGGGCCTGGACGATTGCGCCCTCGCAGGCACGGCAGCCATAGCGTGGACGGCGCGTCACCAGGACGCGGAAGGTGGCGGGCACGACGTCGAGGCGTTCGGCGACATCCTCGCCAATGGCATGGAGCGCGCCACCGCAGCAGGCGCAGGCCTTGTTCTCGACATCGATGACCTGCTCGATGCGTTCGAGATGCATGGGCAGCGATCCGCGGTTGGCCTTGCGTGGCCGGGAAGCCCCGGCGCGCGCGGTCGCGACATCGAGCCCCGCCTGCACGCTCCCCAGTGCGGCGTCGAGTTCCTCGAAGGCAAGCTCGAGTTGATCGTCGAGCTTCTCCGAGCGCGCACCGAAGCGATGACGCTGAAAAGCGGCGATGATCGCGGCAAGCCGGGCGATCTCCGCATCCGCCTGGGCACCTGCGGCCTTGAGCGCGGCGATCTGCCCGGTGAGTTGCCCATGTTCTTCGGCCTGTGCCGCGATGATCGCGCGCAACGTATCCGGATCGTCGGGAAGGGTAGCCTCGATCAGCATCGAGAGCATAGAATCAGCCGCTTGGCTGCCCGTCAACGCCTATCGTGCGAACAGCTTAACCGGCCAGTTGCGGGGCCTGGGGACGACGTCCGCCATGGACGCGGCGCCAGTCCAGCCCTTCGAGCAGCGCCCCGAGTTGCGCGGCCGTCAGCCGCATCATCCCGTCATGAATGCCGGGCCAGCGAAAGCCGCCCTGCTCCAATCGCTTGGCCATCAGCCACAGCCCGGTTCCGTCCCACCAGATCAGCTTGATCCGGTCCGCCTTCTTCGCCCGGAACACATAGATGACGCCGGAAAAGGGGCTTTGTTGCATAACGGCGGCGGGGGATTCCTTGAGGGAATCCGGTGGTGTAGGTGTGCGGGATGCCGAAACCTGCAGCACCGACATATCGTACGACCAACTGGAATGCCTATAATGCTGCGCTGAAGCAGCGGGGATCACTGGATGTATGGTTTGATCCAGATATGCAGTGGCTATCGGCACGATGTGGCCGTCCTGGTCGCCCGTTGCGTTTTTCGGACAGCGCTATTGAGTTGTGCCTGACGCTGAAGGCGTTGTTCAACCTTCCGCTGCGGCAGGTGACAGGGTTGGTGGCGAGCCTGCTCAAGCTGGCGGATCTGGATTGGCCGGTGCCGGATTATACGACGCTGTGCCGACGCCAGAAGACTTTGGTGGTCGCGCTCGGCGGGCGGTCCAGTTCGGGCGGCTTGCACCTGCTGGTCGACAGCACCGGGATCAAGATGATGGGCGAAGGGGAATGGAAGACACGCAAGCATGGCGCCTCTTATCGGCGTCAATGGCGCAAGGTGCATCTGGGAATCGATGCGGAAACCCTCGACATCCGGGCCATCGAAGTGACGACCAACGCGATTGGCGATGCGCCTGTCCTCCCCGATCTGCTGGCGCAGATCCCTGCGGATGAGCCTATGCTCAGTGTTGGCGGCGACGGTGCCTACGATACCAGAAAGTGCCATGCCGCCATAGCAGAGCGCGAGGCTGAGGCGATCATTCCAGTCCGCCGCAACGGACGATTATGGCAGAAGGAGGGACCGGGGGTCGACGCCCGCAATGAAACGCTCCGCGCCATCAAGCGACTGGGCCGGACGATCTGGAAGAAATGGAGCGGCTATCACCGTCGGAGCCTCGTCGAGACAAAGATGCACTGCTTCAAGCTGCTCGGCCATCGTGTCATGGCCCGTACCTTCGATCGTCAGATAACCGAACTCAAAGTCCGTGCTGTAATCCTCAATCGCTTCTCTCAAATCGGAACACCCAATACCGTCCGGGTCGCATAGTAATCCGAAATAGAAACTGCATCAGGCCCATCGGAAGTTATGCAACAAAGCCGTCTCGATGCGCAGCGCGAGGCGTGCGCTGCCTATATCACCAGCCAGCGGCACGAAGGCTGGGTGCTTGTTGCCGACGCCTATGAGGACGGCGGCTATTCCGGCGGCTCGATGGAGCGGCCCGCATTGCAGCAGCTGCTGGCCGACATATCGGTGGGCCGGATCGACATCATCGTCGTGTACAAGGTCGACCGGTTGACGCGCAGCCTTGCCGACTTTGCCAAGATCGTCGAGGTCCTGGATGGCAACGGCGCAAGCTTCGTCAGCGTGACGCAGGCGTTCAACACCACCACCAGCATGGGACGGCTGACGCTCAACGTGTTGCTGAGCTTCGCGCAGTTCGAGCGCGAGGTGACCAGCGAGCGGATCCGCGACAAGATCGCGGCCTCCAAGGCCAAGGGTATGTGGATGGGCGGACCCGTACCGCTCGGATATGATCTTGGTGACCGCAAGCTCGTCATCAACGAGGTGGAAGCCGCAACCGTCCGGCGCATCTTCGCCCTATATTTGGAAAGCCCCTCGTTGCGCGATCTGGCCGATCGGCTGAAGAGAGACGGCGTTCGATCCAAGGTTCGTGTTTATGCCAGCGGCTACAGCAGGGGTGGGGTTGTGATGTCGCGCGGCAGCCTCCAGCAGATGCTGCGCAATCCGATCTATCGCGGCATGGTCGCGCACAAGGGCAAGACCTTTCCCGGCGAACATGCACCGGTCGTTGACGAGGAGCTCTGGGATCGGGTTCAGCGTAAGCTCGAGGGCGCTGCGGTTGAGCGACGTTCGGGCGGCAACGCCAGGGAGCCAAGCCTGTTGGTCGGCCTGGTCATCGATCAACATGATCGGCCGATGTCGCCGAGCCATGCGGTGAAGGGTGCCAAGCGCTACCGCTATTATGTAACGCATGTCGATCACCAGGGCGATCGAGCAGCATGGCGCGTTCCAGCGCATGATCTGGAACGGCTTGTGATCGATCGTGTCTGCACATGGCTCGAGGATCGCCCGGCCATCGCCGATCTGATCGCGGATGTGGAGGCGCGTGACATTGCGGAGCGCATCGCGGAGGCCGGTGTCATCGCTGGCCGTCTCAAGGCGGGTACCGCGTCCGAGCGCCGCAAGCTTCTGCGATCGATGGTCACATCGATTATCCTCAGACGCGATCGTGTCGAACTGGTATTGGGTCCGCGCATCCTGATCCATGATCATAATGTGGCAGCGTCGATCCGGCTCGAGGCAGGAG
>NZ_JBOHLI010000102.1:0-4494 GCF_050729455.1 Brevundimonas sp. | reverse complement strand
CTGTTCCCGCTGGACGCCCTGATCAACTTCCTGCCGCCGGTCGCGCTGATCACCGCCGTGCTCAGCGCGCTGAACGTCTTCCTCGGCCGCGAGCGCCCAGTCGAGACCCACGCCGCCGCCCCCGGCGCCGCGCCCGCCCGCTTCCTCGACCGCCTGCCGCCCAGGCTGCGCGGCGCGCGGCTGATCGCGGTCCAGGCCGAGGACCATTACCTGCGTCTGCACACCGACGCGGGCTCGGACCTGATCCTGATGCGCCTGTCCGACGCCCTGACCGAACTGGAAGGTCTGGAAGGCGCCCAGACCCACCGCAGCTGGTGGGTGGCCCGCGACGCCGTCGCCTCCGTCGCCCGCGGCGACGGCCGCGCCGCCCTGACGCTGGACGGAGGCTCGGTCGCCCCCGTCAGTCGCCGCTACGCCCGGGCGCTGAGAGAAGCGGGGTGGTGGTGAAAGCTCACGGGAACGGACATGGCGGCGACCGCCCCTACCTCTACGGCGCCGATGACTTCGCCGTCTGGGAGCAGGGTTTGCGCCTTGCGCCCATGGACTAAATAGGGGCGGACGCATGCAGAGACGCTGGCTCTTTCTGATCGCCGTGTTCGCCGTCGCGCTGACGATCCTCTACCTCATGACCGCCCGCGTTTTCCTGGAAGGAGCGCTTGGCGATAACCACTTGATGTTGAAGCCATACCCGTCGTTTGACAATGGCCTGGGTGGGGGCGAAGAAGGTACTTGGGCGCGTGCCCATCCCGGTCAGCCCCCGCCTTGGTGGCAATCACCTGACGCCATTCGCCTGCTTGATGGTGGATCATGGGAGGAAGAACCGGTTCTCTGGCCGACGTTCTATATGCTCGGCTACCTCTTAACGCCGGTCCTGTGGCTCGTGCTCGCGGTTGGCGGCCTACGTCGGTTGATCCGCAGCCAACGCTTTCAGCCGCGCCCCTGACACCTTCGAAACAGCGGTAGATAACCCCTCACACCCAGTTGCCATGAAACGCCGCCGGCAGGGCCACGTCGGCGCGCCAGGTGGCGACGGGGCCGTCCTCGACGTGCATCAGGTCCAGGACGTGCAGTTCGCTGACTCCCGCCTTCAGGTTGATGCTCGGGCCGACCAGCCAGGCGTCGGCCTCGAGCGTGCCGCCGGGCTTGGGGACATAGACCATCTCGTCCGTCACATGGCCGGGGCCGAAGTCGAACGACCGGGTGCGGCCCGACGACCAGTCGGTGACGGCCACCGCCGAGGCCAGCGGCCGGTCGGCGCGCTCGCCCGTGGTGTGCAGGCTGAACCGCCGGGCCTGACCGGCGCGGCGCGGATCGCCGCGCGGGAACTCGGCCACCACCCCCGTCCGCTCCAGTCGGCCGCGCCCGCCGGCCTCCAGCACCGCCATGGCCAGTTCGGCCGGTTCGCCGCCCAGGGGCACGCCGTTCAGCACCTCATGGGCGCCGCGCGCGGCGAAATCCATGTCCTTGTGGGCGCAGAGGTCGAAGCGGATCGTCCCGTCCGCCTCCTCCCAGGCGTCGCCGACGTGAAAGAAACCGAAGGGCGGCAGGTCGTAAACCCGGCGTCGGCTCAGGTCCGCCTTGTCGATCACCAGCACCTGGGTCCCGACCTCCGGCGTCCAGTCGAACCCCGCCGACAGGGGCATGACGTTGCGGGCCCGCACCCAGGGCTGCAGCACGATGACCAGATGACGCGCCGTGGCGGTGAAGTCGTGGACGTAGCTGGCGCGCGGCAGGGGAATCACCTCCGCCGCCTCCAGCGCCCCGTCCGCCGCCAGCCGCCAGACCACGGCCTGCTTGCCGTTCATCCCCAGGTTCCAGATCCGGCCGTCCGGCTCGATGCGCGGATGGGCCAGGAAGGGCATCCCCTTCAGGTCGGGACGCAGGGTCACGAAGTCCTCGGTCGCCAGGGTCTCGGGGTCCATGGCCAGCGGCGACCCCGCCTCCCACAGGGCCCACAGCCTGTCGCCGACCAAATGCACCGAGGTGTTGGCCGCGCTGGCGTCGTCGGCCGAGCCGATGCGGGCGCGCGGGTCCGCCGTCGTGCCGAAGCCCGGCATCAGCATGGCCCCGACCTCGGCCTCCTGGCGCCGCTTGGGCGTGTCGGCGAAACGGGCGGCGAGCGTCGCCTGACCGTCCTGAACGCGCCAACGGCGGATCAGGCCGTCGCCGTCGAACCAGTGCTGGGCCGAGCCGCCCGGCCGACGGAACCTGGCCGGGCCGTTGCGGTAGAGGCTGCCCGACAGCCCGGCGGGCGCCCGGCCATGCACCAGCCGCAGGGCGCGCGGGGCCACGTCGCCTTCGACGTCGGCGGTGGCCAGCGACCAGTCGGCCGTCGCCGCCATCGCCTGGGCGGCGTAGGCCCTGTCGGGGGTCAGGACGCGGGCGGCGGCCAAGGCGCCGGAAAGCGCGGCGGCGCCCATGAACAGGGTGCGGCGGGTCGGGGTCATGGCGAGGGCTCCGGGCGTCTGGACTTAGCGGATGCGGATGGTCTGGGCCGTCGCGCCCGAGACCTCGAAGCGGGCGCGGTCCCACTTGGCCGGCCCCATGTTGCCGACGGCGTTGTTGGAGAAGGCGTAGGGCTCGGTCGGCATCCCGAACGGGTTGACGTTCATCTTCCCGTCGCCGTCCACGTCGTGGAAGGCCTTCATCCCATAGGCGCCGGCGGGCAGATCGAACACGGCCTCGCGTTGACCCGCCGCCACGTCGACCCGCGCCACGCGCGTCGGCGCGCCGTCCTCATAGGCGGCCTCGCTGTCGTAAAGGGCGACCATGACCGCGCCGGTTTCGGCCCCGGTCTCGAAGGTCAGGGTCAGGCGGTTGTCGGCCGGCTGGGCATGGGCGGGCGCGGCGAAGGCCAGCAGGGCGGCGACGGCGAGGGAGCGGATCATGGCAGGGTCCTTTCGGGAACGGCGTGGAAGTCGCCCTCTTTCTCCGACGCCCCGCCGGGCCTCGCCAGCGGCCTTGCGCCCCCGACCACGGCCCCTTCGCCAACGACCACCGCCGACCGCTCACGAAGCGCGAATGAACACGGCCTGCGTCAGCCGCCCGGCTTGCCCCCCGCGCGCCATGGCCGTAAGTCGCAGAACCATGACCCAGTCCACCACGACCGCCCCGCTGATCTGCCCCTCCATCCTCGCCAGCGACTTCGCCAAGCTGGGCGAAGAGATTCGCGCCCTGGAGGCCGCGGGCGCCGACTGGATCCACGTCGACGTCATGGACGGCCATTTCGTGCCCAACCTGACCATCGGCCCGGACGTGGTGAAGGCCCTGCGCCCCCACACAAGCCTGCCGTTCGACGTCCATCTGATGGTCGCCCCGGTCGATCCCTGGCTGGAAGCCTATCGCGAGGCCGGCGCCGACCTGCTGAGCATCCACCCCGAGAGCGGCCCCCACGTCCACCGGACGCTCGGCCGCATCCGCCAGCTGGGCGCCAAGGCCGGCCTGGTCTTCAACCCGGCCACGCCGCTGTCGATCCTGGAGGAAGCCGTCGATCTGGTCGATCTGGTGCTGATCATGTCGGTCAACCCCGGCTTCGGCGGTCAGAAATTCATCCCCTCGGCGCTGAAGAAGATCGAGCGCGCCCGCGCCATCCTCGACCGCGCCGGGTCCAAGGCCCATCTGCAGGTGGACGGCGGCGTCGTCGCCGACAACGCCGGGGCCTGCCTGTCCGCCGGGGCCGACGCCCTGGTCGCCGGCTCCTTCGTCTTCAAGGGCGGCCCGGACGCCTATGCCGCCAACATCCAGGCCCTGAAGGCCGCCGCCGCGTGAGCCCCCTCGGCCCCTTCGCCCCGCGTGATGTGGAAGGCGGCCTGAACGAAGGCCATATCCCCGGCCTGCGCGGCGCACCGGTCCGCACCCCGGTGCGCACGGGCGGGGCCAAGGCCGATCCCGCCCTCTGGGCCGCCGTGGCCGGACAGCTGGCCGCGCGCCAGCTGTGGATCGAACTCTACGGCCTGCCCGGCTACACATGGACGCTGAAAGGCGCCCGCGCCGAGGGTTTCGCCGTCAGCCCGCGCGACTTCCGCCCCCTGCGGGACGAGGCCCCGCGCCCCCTGCTGTCGGGCCGCTTCACCCTGGCCGGCCTCAGCCTCGACGCCGAGGGTCCCGCCGACCTGTGGAACCGGCCGACGCCCAGCCGGGCCTTCGCCGTCGAGCTGCACAGCTTCGTCTGGATGCCCGAGATGATGGCCCACGGCGATCGCGGCGTGCGCGAGGCCCTGGCCCTGACCCTGGCCTGGGACGACGTCTTCAACCGCTGGTCGCCCTTCTCCTGGGACCCCGACATCCTGGCGCGGCGCGCCTATCACCTGGCCTGCGCCGGACGGCGTCTGGCGGGGGTCGCGACCGAGGCCGAGCGTCTGCGCCTGACCGACATTCTGGCGCGCCAGGCCCGCCAGCTGCTGCGTCCGCCCGGCGGCCTGATGGGCCGGGCCGAGCGCCTGACCGCCGCCGCCGTGGCCGGCTGCGCCCTGGCGGGCAAGGCCGGGGCCGGTC
>NZ_JBOHLI010000101.1:0-4609 GCF_050729455.1 Brevundimonas sp. | reverse complement strand
GCCGACGCGCGGCGCGCCCGGCGGCGTCCCGAACGGGGCGGCGCCGCGCAAGGCGGGGGCCAGCGCCGCGCGCTCAGCCACATAGGCCGGGTCCAGCAGACCCGCGACCGGCACCGAGACAAAGGCCGGATCACCGAAATAGCGTTCGCGGTCGGCGTACATCAGCCGTTGCAGCTGGGCGAAGGCGGCCCAGGCCTCGGGGCTCAGCGCCCCCTTGTCCAGATCGGGGGTGTGCTCGCCCATGGCCAGAAGCTGCAGGATCGAGGCCCCGCTGGACGGCGGCGGCGGCACGCAGACGACATAAACCTTGTAGGAACCGCAGACGGCCTCGCGCACGACGGGGCGATAGGCGGCGATGTCGGCGGTGGTCAGCCCGCCCGGACGCGGCCCCTCGGCCACGGCGGCGGCGATGGCTTCAGCCAGCGGCCCCTGTTGCAGACCCGCCGCGCCCTCGCGCGCCAGGCGCCGCACCGTGTCGGCATAGGCGGGGTTCTTCAGCACGTCCCCGGCGACGTAGCGCGTGCCGTCCGGTTTGGTGAAATACTCGGTCGCCCAACGGGTCTTGGCCTGGGGTGCATTGCTGCTGATCATCCCCGCCAGACGCGGGCTGACGACAAAGCCGTCCTGAGCCAGCGTCTCGGCGTCGCCGAACAGATCGGACCAGGCCAGGACCCCGTGCTGCTTCTGCGCCAGAGCCAGCATGGGCACGACGCCCGGCGCGCCGGTCGAATGACCGCTCAGCACCGCATCGACGAAGGGCAGCGGCCGCCCGTTCTCATAGAAGAGTTCCGGCGTGGCCGAGGCGGGCGCCGTCTCGCGCCCGTCATAGACGGTGATCGCGGCGCTCTCGGCGTCGTAGAACATCATGAAGGCGCCGCCGCCCAGACCGGACGACTGCGGCTCGACCAGGCCCAGCACCGCCTGCACGGCCACGGCGGCGTCCACCGCCGACCCGCCGCGCGCCAACACCCGCATCCCCGCCTCGACCGCCAGCGGATTGGCCGCCGACACGAAGGGCCCGCGCGCGGGGGCTTCCGCCACGGCCGCAGCCGATTCAACCGGCGTCGCATCGGCGACCGGCGCCGTGGCGCATCCCGCCAGCATAAATGCGCCGACGGCAGCCCCGGTCAGAATGAGCGAAATCTTGCGCCGACGGTTCGACGAAGGGATGGAATAGGCGCGCACGCAACAACTCCTGCGGGGTTCAGGGAGAGGTTCATGCCTAGTGTCCCAAGCCCCAGAGTCCAAGCCTGCATTTTCTATCGGCATTTTCAGAAAAGCCGCTTGCCAGCCCCCGACCCACCCGCTAGATACCCGGCCCTGCCCGCAAGGCAGTGCGCACCCGTAGCTCAGCTGGATAGAGCACCAGACTACGAATCTGGGGGTCAGGAGTTCGAATCTCTTCGGGTGCGCCATTTCTTCTTTGTCGAACAACGGGTTCGGCGAGCCGTCCTTGCGAAGGCGATTTCATCACGATTTGAACAAAAGCCTCGCGCCCTCGGCCGAAGGCACGCTTGCGCCGGCCGCGCCGCCGGCAGGGACGGCGAGGCGGCGGTCAGCATCTCGCGTCCGAACTAGTCGACGACCCGCGTCACCGTGACGCCGCGCCGCGCCAGCTGCGCCTGCAGACTGTCGGTCCCGGCCAGGTGGCCGGCGCCGACCGAAATGAAGGCCGTGCCCGAACCGGCGAGCAGGGTCTGTATCTGATCCGCCCAGTTCTCGTTCCGGCGGGTCAGCATGACGGCGTACATTTCCGGCGATTCCGTAGCCATCTCCTGACCGATCAGCGCGTCCAGTTCGTCGACGTCGCCGGTGGACCAGGCGCCCACCATGCGGCCGAGGAAGGCGTCGGCCTGATCGAATTCCTTGAGGCCGGAGCGCAGCATGGCCAGCTGGGCCTCCTCCGACATACCGGCGATGAAGCCGATCTGCTGGGACGCGGTCTCGAAGCCCTTGATCGGCTTGCCGGCAGCGGCGGCGCGGGCGTGCAGGATCTGGTCCCCGCCATTGGCCGCGACATAGCCGGCCTTCTGAATCGAGGCGAGCGCCAGTTGCAGGCTGGCCAGCCAGGGCCGCAGCGGGTCCAGTTGCGCCGCGCTGGAGCCGATGGTCCGGGCGGCGCGGTCGAGGTCGGCCGTTTCCTCGGCGGTCAGCAGGCTGGACAGGGGACGATCGGGCGAAATCCCCTTGGCCTGGATCAGCGACATGACGCCGGACTGGTCATTCAGATCGGCGATCTCGAACCAGTATTCATCGGCGCTGGCGAAGGCCTTGTCCACGCGCGCCGTGCCCCACGGCGTATCCGGCTTCAGCACATGGACCGTGCCGAACAGATAGAGGGTGGAATCCTCGTCCTTCACCACCCACAGGCCTGGGCCGGAACCCTTGGGCGCGGCCGTCACAGCGACCAGCTCGGCGGTGGCGGACGTCTGGGCCAGGGCCGACGGCGCCAGCCACAGGGCCGAAACCGCGACGCCGGCGGCGAGGGCGCAGACCGATCGGGTCCAGATACGGGCGAAGGTCATGGAGGCTCCTTTTCAGGACGGCGGGACGAGGATCAGGCGGCCGCGAGGGCCGACTTCAGCCCTCGCCGTCGGAGAAGATGGACTCGATCGGCAGCTGGAACAGTCGCGCGATCTTGAAGGCCAGCGGCAGGGAAGGGTCGTAGCGCCCCGTCTCCAGCGCATTGACGGTCTGGCGCGAGACGCCGAGCTCGGTGGCCAGGTGCGCCTGGCTCCAGTCGCGTTCGGCGCGCAGCACCTTGAGACGGTTGTTCATGCTCGCCCCCTATCGCCGCGCCAGCCACCACCAGGCCCAGGCGATCAAATAGCCTGCGAGCTGGAAAGTCAGGATCGCCGTCATGCCCGAAACCAGCAGGTCGTGCGGCGTTTCCCCCACCCATGCGGGAAGTGCGATCTCTGCGCCCCGGAACGAGAGCGTCAGCAGGCCGATCGCACCGACGGCCATGCCGCAGGTTCCGCCCCAGAACCACGACCATTTATGAGCCTCGCGCGCGGCCTCATCCAGGCGCCGCCACCACCAGCCGCAAATCCAGAGCGTCCCCGCCATGAGCAAAGACAGGACCACGACCGTCAGGATCAGACCGACCTGACCAGGAAGCTCTGAGAGGAAAACCGACCCCATGCCGCCCAGAAGCCCCAGAACCAGCGTACCGACAATCATGCCGATCATGGCGGATGCGCCTAACGGCTTAATGGGCTTCGATGACATGGGCGCTCTCACTGCCGACAGACAAGTCTGTTTTACATTCACCCCAACACAGGTCAAGCGAGGTCATCACCCCGAATGCACCCTACTCCGCCGCCGGAGCATTCAGCAGTTCGGGGCGGCTGAGGGGGCGCGGTGACTGCTCGACGGCGGGCAGTTCGGGCAGGTCCTTGCCCTCGTGATCGACCTGCAGGTCCTCGAAGCGGCGCGCCGAGACCATGACCTGGCTCTCCAGCGAGCCGACGAACTGGTTGTATTTGCCGACCGCAGTTTCGAGCGCGCGACCGACCGAGGCGGCGTGGCCGCCCATGACCGACAGCCGCTTGTAAAGCTCCTTGCCCAGCCTGGCGACGTCCTCGGCGTTGCGCGCCTGCTCCTCGGCACGCCAGCCATAGGCGACCGCCTTGCACAGGGCGAACAGGGTGGTGGGGGTGACGATGACCACGCGCGAAGCCATAGCGTCGGTCATCAGGTCCGGCTCGTGATCCAGGGCGGCGGCCAGGAAGGCGTCGCCGGGTACGAACATGGCGACGAAATCGGGGCTGGGCTTGAAATGATCCTGATAGGCCTTGGACGACAGCTGGCGCACGTGGGTCTTCATGCTGGCGGCGGTGCGCAGCGACATGGCCTGGGCCTGGGCTTCATCGTCGCCGTCCGCCGCGTCGGCGAAGGCCAGCGACACCTTGGCGTCGATGACGAACATGCCGCCGCCGGGCAGTTTGACGATGAAGTCCGGGCGCTGCTGACGGCCTTCGTCGTTGGCCGAGGAGTTCTGCTCCTCGAAGTCGAAGCGGCCCGCCATGCCGGCGGCCTCCAGCACATTGCGGCAGGTCTGCTCGCCCCAGCGGCCGCGGCGGCCGGTATTGCCCTTCAGGGCCTCGGTCAGGCGGCGCGCCTCGTCGCGGGTGGCGGTCGAGGCGGTCATCAGGGCGGCTAGTTGCTCCTTCAGGCCGCCAGTGTCCTCGGCGCGGGTCTTCTCCAGGGCGGCGACGTGCTCCTGGAACTTGGCGAGAGTCTCGGAGACGGGCTTGAGCTGGGCCTCCATCCGTTCGCGGGCGACGCGGTCCTGGGCCTGGAAGCTCTCGGTGGCGCGGGCGACCAGCTTGGTCGCCACGGCCTCGGCCGACTGCGAGGCCTGGGCCTTGAGGAACTCGGCCATGGAATCGCGGCTCTCCTCCATCAGCTCCAGCCGGGCGTCGGCGGCGTCCAGCGCCCCCTTGGCCTTCTGCCAGCCCATGAAGGCCCAGAAGAAGCCGGCGACAGCGGCCACGGCGACGACCAGCAGGATGAGTTCGAGCGTGTTCATGCTCCGTTCCTAGCCGGAGTCGCGGGCCGTTGAAAGTCGCCCCTCTCCCGATGGGAGAGGGCTTGAGCGCACGAG
>NZ_JBOHLI010000100.1:0-4747 GCF_050729455.1 Brevundimonas sp. | reverse complement strand
GGATGGCCTTCAGCGCCTCTTCCGGTCCCGGCAGGTCGGCGGCATAGGCCAGACGGACGATAGCCATTTCCACCGCATCCGCCGGGTTGGGTGCGCGCCGCACCTCGTCCAGGGCCTTGAGCAGCATCTGCCATGTGCGCGACAGGGTACCGGCCGAGATGGCCGCGCCCAGAGCCGTCAGCTTCTGCGCCTGGTCGTTGGGCAGGCGGGTGGCGTTCGGGCCCAGCATCTTGGCGACCGAGGCCGCGTGGCAGTGCTCCAACAGGTCGTTGGTCACCTGCACCGGATCGGCGCCATAGCCGTAAAGGGTGCGGAAGTTTTCCAGCGCCTCGGCCGTGCGCCCGGCCATGACGGATTCGAACAGGGCGATAGTTTGCGTGCGGTCGGCCAGGCCCAGCATGTCGCGCACGGTGGCGGTCTGCACCGTCGCGCCGCTCTCGGCCTGAACCAGAGCCTGATCCAGCAGCGACAGGCCGTCGCGCACCGAGCCTTCGGCGGCGCGCGAGATCAGCGCCAGGGCCTCCTGCTCGATCTTCATGCCTTCGCGGTCGGCGATGCGGCCCAGATGCCCGACCAGGACCTCGGGCTCGACGCGGCGCAGGTCGAAGCGCTGGCAGCGCGACAGGATGGTCACCGGAACCTTGCGGATCTCGGTGGTGGCGAAGATGAATTTGGCGTGGGGCGGCGGCTCCTCCAGCGTCTTCAGCAGGGCGTTGAACGCCTGCGTCGACAGCATGTGGACCTCGTCGAGGACATAGACCTTGTAGCGGGCCTCGACCGGGGCGTAGCGGACGCTTTCCAGGATGTCGCGGATGTCGTTGACGCCGGTGTGCGAGGCGGCGTCCATCTCCATGACGTCCATGTGCTGGCCGGCCATGATGGAGGCGTCGTGACGGCCGTGCGCCGTCAGGGCCAGCGACGGCTTGTCGATGACGTCGGTTTCGTTGTTCAGGGCGCGCGCCAGCAGGCGGGCGGTCGTCGTCTTGCCGACGCCCCGCACCCCGGTCAGCATGAAGGCGTGGGCGATACGGCCCGTGGCGAAGGCGTTGGTCAGGGTCCTGACCATGGCCTCCTGACCGATCAGGTCCTCGAAGGTGCGCGGACGGTATTTGCGCGCCAGAACCTTGTAGGCGCCGTCGTCGGCGGGCTCGTCGGCGAAGGGTTCGGCCTTGGTCGGGGCGGTCGCGGGCGCGGCGACCGGGGCCGCAGCCGGCTCGGGCGCAGCCGCGGGCGCGCCGAACATGTCGTCGGTGTTCTCGTCCCGCTCGGGAACGTCCTCCTCCCACGGAGGGCCATCAAGACTCGGATCGACGTCGCTCATGATCCTGTCTTAGCGCGAGAGGGCGCGGTCGCGCACCCCCTCGCGAGAGACGGGGCTCAGAGATCGGTGGGCAGACGCCCGCCGTTGTCCTTGATCTTCTGGATCACCTGCTTGTGCAGCCAGATGTTCATCGAGGCGCTGTCGGACTTGTCGCCGGTGTAGCCCAGCTCGTCGGCCAGTTCCTTGCGCTCGGCCAGCGAACTTTCCAGCCCGACCAGCTTCATCAGGTCGACGATGGAGGTGCGCCAGTTCAGCTTCTGGGCCCGCTGGTCGTTCATGAAGTCGAGGATGCCGGCCACATCGACCTCCGGCGCCTCGGCCACGGCCGCCGCGGCGGGGGCCGGCGTGAACTGCGCCTGGGCCGTCGGCGCGACCGTGGGCGCCGGGCCCGAGGTCGGGGTGACGACTTCAGGCTTTTTCTTTTTGAAAATGCCGCCGAGGATAGACCCGAGAATGCTCATCCGCTCGCTCCGAAAGGGTGAAGCCGTTTCAGCGAACGAACCGCGTTCCGGTTCCGTGAAGCTTGCGCGACGGGCTGGACGACCCTGTCCGAAAACAGAGTCCAATTCGTCTGAATCGTCTGAAAATCGCGCTCGAGCGGCGAGCCAACGCTCAAGCAGTCGATCACCGCGTGATCTACGATAGCGCAAGAAAGATGAGGGTGGAGACCACGACCCGAAGGGGAATTCGTTGTGGCTGCTGCCTTCCGGCCCTGACCAGATTGGCGAAGCCTTCGCCCGTGATCTCCGTGGAGGGATATGACGGTTGGCAGCGTGAGAATCAAGACCCCTCCCCGCGTCGTCTCGTCGGGGGTATGAAGCGCCATGCCCCATCGCAACGCCTTCTCCGGCAATCCGCTCGACCGCTCCGGCGACCTTCGCAACGACATCGCCTGGCTGGGCGAGCAGGAAGCCAACCCCGAAGCCCTGGCCATGGTGCTGTGGGAGGGGCGGCCCCTGGTCGAGGACCATGAGGGCGGGCAGCGGCTGGTCTGGCTGGCGCTCGGCCACGGCCGCGACCTGGTTCCCGACCGCGACGTCTTCCTTGGCCTATGGAAGGGGGCGCCGGTCTTTGCGGTGGAATTCGAAAGCTCCATCGACCCGACCACCGGCCCCGCCGGCGGCCTGGGCCAGTTCCTCGAGATGCGCGCGGCCGCCGCCGCCCTGCCGGAAACCGACGTCGCCATCGCCGGCACGGCCAAGAGCCTGTTCGACTGGCGCCGCCGTCACGGCTTCTGCGCCGCCTGCGGCAAGGCGACGGATCAGGCCTCGGGCGGCTGGCGGCGCATCTGCCCGGCCTGCGGGGTCGAGCATTTCCCGCGCGTCGATCCGGTCGTCATCATGCTGCCGGTCTATAAAGGCGGACCAGAACCGCGCTGCCTGTTGGGGCGTCAGGCGATCTGGCCCGAGGGCCGGATGTCGGCCCTCGCCGGCTTCATGGAGCCCGGCGAATCCATCGAGGAGGCCTGCGCCCGCGAGGTGATGGAGGAGGCCGGGCTGACCGTCTCGGACGTCGCCTATCACTCCAGCCAGCCCTGGCCGTTCCCGGCCCAGCTGATGATCGGCCTGATCGCCGAGGTCACCAGCGACAACGCGGCCCCGGACCAGACCGAACTGGAGGCCGTGGCCTGGCTGACCCGCGCCGAGACGCGGGCGGTGCTGGCCGGGACGCACGGCACGATCCACGCCCCGCCGCCCTTCGCCATCGCGCGAAGGCTGCTGGAGACCTGGGCGGAGGAGACGGCTTAACGCCTCTCCCTCCCCTTCATGGGGAGGGTGGTCGCGCAGCGACCGGGTGGGGAGGACGAGGCGAACCAGACGCGGCGCTCGATTTGCAAAGCGCCCCCACCCGTCTGCCGCTTCGCGTCAGCCACCCTCCCCATGAAGGGGAGGGAGAAAGCAGGGAATCAGGCCAGCGCCCGGGCCGCTTCCAGATCCGCCGGATTGTCCACCGACAGCGGGGCTTCGTCGATCACCGAGGCCCAGATCTGCAGGCCCATTTCCAGGGCGCGCAGCTGCTCCAGCTTCTCGCGCGTCTCCAGCGGCGACGGCGGGGCGGCGCAGAAGCGCATCAGGGCCTCGCGGCGATAGCCGTAGATGCCGACATGGCGCCAGATCGGGCCGTCGCCGTAGAGGGTCGAGCGGGTGAAGTAGAGGGCGCGGCCGCTGGTCTCACCTTCCGGCAGAGCCAGGACCGCCTTGACCACGTCGGGATTGGAACGATCCGAGGCGTCGGCCTCGGCGGCCACCAGGGTGGCGATGTCGCAGGCCGATTCGCGCGCCAGCAGATCGGCGCAGGCGCGGGCCAGGTCAGGCGAGGCGAAGGGCATGTCGCCCTGGATATTGATGACCACGTCGTGCGCGCCCTCGGGATCGACCGCCTCGACCGCGGCGCGGATGCGGTCCGAGCCGCTGGGCAGGTCAGGGTCGGTCAGGACAGCCAGGCCGCCCGCCGCCTCGACCGCCGCCACGATCTCGGCATCGCCCGCCGCCACGGCGACGCGAAAACCGGACAGGGCGGCCTGCTCCCAGGCCCGCACGATCATCGGCTTGCCGCCGATATCGGCCAGCGGCTTGTTCGGCAAACGGGTCGCCGCCATGCGAGCGGGTATCATTATCAGCGGATTCATCAGCTTGACGACGTCCAGAGACGCCCGGAGACGTCCGGGCCGGTTGCGAAGGCCGCGCTAGCGTGTAAGAGACGCCCACGCAAGGATACGCCCGAACGCCGCATCGCGGTCTGGGCCTTTAGAGACGGGAAGCGACGACGCGCATGAGCGGCGATCTGAAGTGGAACAAGATTATGGGCGCGTGCCTGGGCACCGCCTTTGTCATCCTGGTGGTCCAGCAGGTTTCGGGCATGGTGTATCACACCAAGCAGCCCGAAAAGATGGGCTACTTCGTCGACGCGCCGGAAGAAGCCGCCGGCGGTGAAGCCGCCGCCCTGCCGATCGACTGGGGCACGGTCCTGCCGACCGCCGACCTGGCCGCCGGTGAAGCCGCCTTCGCGCGCTGCCAGGCCTGCCACACCGCCAACGCGGGCGGCGCCGACGGCATCGGTCCGAACCTGAACGGCGTCCTCGGCGGCCCGGTCATGCACCGCGCCGGCTTCGCCTATTCGGACGCCATGACCAAGCACAAGGCCGAGGCGCCGACCTGGGGCTATGACCAGATTGACGCCTTCCTGACCGCGCCGGGCCGCTACGTCCCGGGCACCAAGATGTCCTTCGCCGGCATCCGCGACGAGAAGACCCGCATCAACCTGATCGCCTGGCTGCGCACGCAGGGCTCGGGCGGCTTCGCCATCCCGGCCTCGGACCCGGCTCGCCAGCCCGGCGCGGCTGCGGCTCCGGCGGCCGACGCGGCGGCCGCTCCGGCCGAGGCCGCCGGCCCCTCCGCTCCTGCCGCCGGGCCCGCGGCCGAGCCC
>NZ_JBOHLI010000099.1:0-5165 GCF_050729455.1 Brevundimonas sp. | reverse complement strand
GCGGCGGCCCTGGGCGCGCCCGAACGGCCTGACGCCACCTTCACCGACCCTTCGGCCTATGGCGGGGCGGCGGACGCGGCGCCGGTCTGGCGCGGGGCGGCGGGCGACATGGCGGGAGCGGTCGCCTTCCTGCGCGGCGTGCTGGGCTAGAGCCAACGCCGTCACCCTCGGGCTTGTCCCGAGGGGCTATGCCGAAGGGCGCGCCAAGCCCTAATCGTCAAGCCGTCGCGCTGATCCGGGCCCGGTTCGTCGCTGACCGATAGGCCCTCGGGACAAGCCCGAGGGTGACGGATCATGTCGGATGGCGGTTCAGTCGCCCGCTTCGGCCCGCGCTTTCAGATTGGCGAGCTGCGTCGCCAGAACGCCGTCGACCGGCGCGGCCCAGCCTTCCAGACCGCCCGGCGCATAGCCGCCGACGATGTAGGACCAGGTCAGGACGGCGCCTTCGCCCTCGGCCTTGACGTCGAACGTCAGCCCGCCGCTCGCGCCCTGGCCCTGCAGAGGACCCAGCCCGCCGCGCAGGACCAGCTTCGCTCCCGGCTCGACCAGGGCTGTCTCCAGATGGCGGGAAACACGGCCGTCCGTCGCCTGCTCGCACCAGCAGCCGCCGGGCGTCAGGTCCAGCGACAGGGTCGAGGCCTTGAACCAGCGGTGGTCGCGGCTCCACCAGCCGTCGGGCGCGGTCAGCGCGGCCCAGACGCGGGAGGGCGGGGCGTTGATCGCCACCGAGCCGCCGACCTCGAAGCCGCCGGGCGCAGCCGACTTCACCTCGGCCAGGGCGGGCGCGGCGCTCAGCGCCAGCAGGGCGGCGGCGGTCGAAATCAGGCGTCCGGGCATGGTGATCCTCCTGAGCGACAGTGGAACGCTTTCCGCGCCGTCCGGTCAACAGTCGTGTCCTTGTGTTTCCCCCGTCTCGCCACGGTCACGGTTTTCCGCTAGAGGAAGTCATGACAGACAAGATGACCCCACAGGCGGCGCTGGACCGCCTCGAAACCCTCTACAATCAATCCGTCGCCAACCTGCGCGCCGCAGTGAAGCGCTTCCTCGAGACCGGCGAGCGCGCCGATCCCGAGGCGCGGGCCGCCGGCCTGTTCGCCTATCCCCGACTGACCGTCAGCTGGTTCGGCGACCGTCCCCAGGATCTGGAGACTCGCGCCTTCGCCCGGCTGTCGCGCCCCGGCGTCTATACGACCACCGTCACCCGCCCCGACCTGTACCGCGCCTATCTGCTGGAACAGCTGACCCTGCTGGTCAGCGAGTACGGCGTGACCCTGGCGGTCGAGCCGTCGGATCAGGAAATCCCCTTCCCCTATGTGCTGGACGGCTCGGGCGTGGCGCTGGACAGCACCATGACGGCCTCCATCGCCCGCTGGTTCCCGACCACGGACCTGGCCCACATCGGCGACGAGATCTCGGACGGCCTGTTCGCGCCGGGCGAGGACTTCCCCCTGGCCCAGTTCGACGGTTTGAGGACCGACTTTTCTCTGGCCCGGCTGCGTCACTACACCGGCACCCCGGTCGAGGACGTGCAGTCCTATGTCCTGTTCACCAACTACCATCGCTACGTCGACGAGTTCGTGCGCTGGGCCTGCGCCCAGCTGGCCGATCCGGACAGCGCCTATGAGACCCTGTCCTGCGCCGGCGGCGTGGTCATCGACCGCGAGACGCCCAATCCCGAGACGGCCATCATGGACGCGGCCTGGCGCCGCCATCAGATGCCGGCCTATCACCTGACCGCGCCGGGCGGGACGGGCATCACCCTGGTCAACATCGGGGTCGGGCCGTCGAACGCCAAGACCATCTGCGACCACCTGGCGGTCACCCGGCCGCACGCCTGGATGATGATCGGCCACTGCGGCGGCCTGCGCGCCAGCCAGACCATCGGCGACTATGTCCTGGCCCACGCCTATCTGCGCGACGACCACGTCCTGGACGCGGTGCTGCCGCCGGACATCCCGATCCCGAACATCGCCGAGGTGCAGCGCGCCCTCTACGACGCCACGAAACAGGTGTCCGGCGCGCCGGGCGAAGAGGTCAAGAAGCGGCTGCGCACCGGCACCGTCGTCACCACTGACGACCGCAACTGGGAGCTGCGCTATTCCAAGTCGGCCCTGCGCTTCAACCAGAGCCGCGCCGTCGCCATCGACATGGAATCGGCCACCATCGCCGCCCAGGGCTATCGCTTCCGCGTGCCCTACGGGACCCTGCTCTGCGTCTCGGACAAGCCGCTGCACGGCGAGATCAAGCTGCCGGGCCAGGCCAACCGCTTCTACGAAGGCTCGATTTCGGAACACCTGCAGATCGGCATCCAGGCGGTCGACCTGCTGCGGGCCGAGGGCGCCAAGCTGCACTCGCGCAAGCTGCGCGCCTTCGACGAGCCGCCATTCCGGTAAGAAGAAGGGCGCTATCGCTTGGCCCGCGGGGCCTCGCTGCTTGAGCGCAACGCAATGACTTAATGAAAGGGCGCTCGGGGATTTCTTCGGGCGCCTTTTTCATTCAGCCCTTCCTGAACAGGTAGAGGCTGAAGCCGAGGAAGGGCGCGCCGAAGTCGAGCATCATCTTGATGCGGTGGGCGGTGGCGGCGACGCTGGGGGCGTCCGCGTGGTCGGGATAGGCGTCCAGCCAGTCGGCGACGGCCGTCTCCATCGCCGTGCGATAGGTCGCCCATTCGGCGTCGTCGCTGATCTCGGCCGAGACGACCTCCAGTCCTGCGTCGCGGGCGGCGGCCTGCCATGCGTCATGGCCGACGTAATAGCCGCCGGTCTCGACCAGTTGGCGCAAGGGGGCCGGCGGCTCCTCCTTCCAGAACAGATCGCCCCAGAGCAGCGCGCCGCCCGGCGTCAGGCGCCGGCTCAGGGCGGCGAAGACGGCGGCGGGGTCGCGCAGTCCCTTGCCCGCCGGCTCGGTTGAGCCGATGGCGACGATCAGGTCAAAGGGTGGAAGGGCCGCCAGCGCCGCCGCCGAGGTCTCGCGCCGTACATTGATCCGCGCCGACAGGTCCGCCGCCCGAACGCGGGCCTCCGCGCCCTCGGCCATGACCGGGTCCAGCTCGACCGCCGTGACGCGGGCGTCCAGGGCGCGGGCCAGATGCATCGACACCGCGCCATAGGCGCAACCGATGTCCATGACCGCCGCGCCGGGGGCCAGACCCGCTTGCCGCGCGGTCGCCTCAAGCCGGTCGATCGACAGGGCGTTGCAGACGGCCAGGGGCTGATAGGCGATGTGATGAAAGGCGACGCGCATGGCCAAGGCCTAGAATGCGTCGCGTCTTCCGTCTCAGAAAAAGAACTTTACAACATAAAGTTCTTGGCGCACTGTCCGATCCACAGGCAGGGAGAGACGCCATGACCCGCGACCAAGTGCAGTCCGTCCACGACGACATCGCCTATATGAAGGCCCTGGCCCAGGAAGGGCGGCAGGCCCCTTTGCTGGGCGGTCGGATCCTGATCGCCGCCGGTCTGATCTTCGGTCTGGCCTCCGTCGTGGCCTATGGCATCGACAGCGGAATCCTCGCGGTGCCGCCCGTCGCCTACGCCGTCCTGTGGGGCGGGGCCACGCTGGCCTTCTTTGCGGCGCTGATCTGGCAGATCCGTAAGACGGACGGCCGGCCGGGCGCTCATTCGGTGGTGAACCGGGCCGGCGGCGCCGGGTGGATGGGCGTCGGTCTGGCCATCTTCGTCATGTCGCTGTCGATGGCTGTGGTCAGTTGGAAGGCGCAGAGCGACGTCGCCTTTATGACCTTCCCGTCGTTGATCTTCGCCCTCTACGGCTCGGGCTGGGCGATGTCGGCGACCGTCAGCGACCAGAAGTGGCAGTGGAAGCTGGCTATCGGCTGCTGGATCGCCGCGCCGCTGATCGCCCTCCTGACCGGCAGTCCGCTGATGTGGCTGGGCTATGCGGCGGGCCTGTTCCTGTTCGCCCTCGTTCCCGGCGTCCTGCTGGTGCGCCAGGAACCGTCGGAGGTGATCTGATCATGGCCGAAACCTTCGACATCGGCCGCATCGACGAGGTCATCCACGGTCGGGTTCGGCTGGGCGTCATGGCCTATCTGTCGGGCGTCGGGACCGCTGACTTCAACGAGCTGAAGGCCCGGCTGCAGACCACGGACGGCAATCTGTCGGTGCACTTGAGGAAGTTGGAGGAGGCGGGCTTCGTCGAGGTCGCCAAGTGCTTTCAGGGCCGCAAGCCCCTGACGCGGGCGACCATGACGGAGGCTGGACGGGACGCCTTCGTCGCCTATCTGGACGCCATGTCCGGTCTGGTCGGCGCCCGGTAGCCTTGATCGGCGAATAGTCTAAGGAAGGCGGTCATGAGCGACCGCCTTCCGCCCTTTCAGGCCATCGATAATTTCCGCGACTACGGCGACTACGCGGTGGCGACGGGGCGCGTGGCGCGCGGGCGGCTGTACCGCTCGGCGCATCAGGCGCGGGCGACCGAGGCCGATCTGGAGCGGCTGGGACGGCTGGCCATCGCCACGGTGGTCGATCTGCGCCGTCCCAGCGAGCGGCGCGACCAGCCGTCGCGGCGACCGGCCGGCTGGGCCGGGCAGGTGATCGAGAGCGCCCATGACGACGGCGGCGAGGCGCCGCATCTCACCTTTCTGAAGAGCGCCGACCTGACCGAGGCTTCCGGTCGCGCCTTCATGACCGAGACCTATCGCCGCCTGCCGTTTGAGCCCGCGCACGTCGATCTGTTCAGCCGCTATTTCGGCGCACTGGCCGAGGCCGAGGGATCGGTTCTGATCCACTGCGCGGCGGGCAAGGACCGCACCGGCCTGCTGGCGGCCCTGACCCACAGCCTGCTGGGCGTGTCGCACGAGGACCTGATCGCCGACTATCTGCTGACCAATATCGCCGTCGATCTGGAGGGCAGGGCCGACGGCATCGCCAGGAAGCTGACCGAGATGACGGGCCGTCCGGCGTCGCACGGGGCCGTGGTCGCCTTCCTCGGCGTCGAGGCCGAGTATCTGGACGGGGCCTTCGCCGAGATCGCGGCGCGGCATGGGTCGATCGGCGGCTATCTGGAACAGGCCCTGGGCGTGGACGCGGCTCTGGCCGAGCGCATCCGGGCGCGGCTGACGGCATGAGCCTGCCCGTCGTCCATGTCGCGCGTCTGGACTGGGTCGAGCCGCTGGCCGTGGCCGCCGGGCTGAACCGGCGCGACGG
>NZ_JBOHLI010000098.1:0-5219 GCF_050729455.1 Brevundimonas sp. | reverse complement strand
GCCGTCGCCCTCGGTGGCGCGGCCGGAGGCGCCGTAGCCGACGCCCTGGGCGCGGGCGCCCGCGACCTCGGCGGCGATGGTGCGGACCAGGCCTTCGGACACCTGGCGGGCGGCGTCGACGGTCGAGGCGTGCTTGGCCAGGACGGCCTCGAACGCCTGGGTGGCGGCGACAAGGGCGTCGCGGTCGGCGGCGGGGATGACCGACAGGAAGGCAGGCGCGGCCTTGGCCTGGGCAGACTCGCGGCGATAGAGGTTGGCCAGGTCCTGGGTCTCGGCCATGCCGGCGGCGACGTCCTGGGGCCGGTGGGCGCGGAAGGCGTCGCGCTCAGCGGCCAGGCGTTCGGTCAGGGTTCGGGTCAGGTTGACCAGCTGGCGGGCGCGCAGGGTGGAGGTCTCGACGTCGGCGGTCACGCGGGCTGTTCCTGCATCTTGAGCATCTCGGAGACGACGCTGTCGGCCAGGCCGACGCCGCCGGCCTTGACGGTTTGTTTGGCCATGGCGTCGATCAGGAAACTCCGCCAAGTGGCCTCGCCCTCGCCGCCGCCAAACGGGCCGTCGGTCTGAATGCCCTCGAACATGGGCTTGAGCATCTGCGACAGGAAGCCGGCCTCAAAGGCCTCGGCGGTTTCGCGCATCTGTTCCGGCGATTGGCCGCGCCTTGCGGCAGTCTCGGGCGAACGCAGCAGGTCGGGAGAGACGGAAAGGGCGTCCATTACATCACCTCGATGTCGGCTTGCAGGGCGCCGGCGGCCTTGATGGCTTGCAGGATGCTGATCATGTCGCGCGGGCTGACGCCCAGGGCGTTCAGGCCGTTGACCAGGGTCGAGAGCGAGGCGCCGCCGTTGACGATCCGAATCTGGCGGCCGGTCTCTTCTTCCACGGAGATGTCGGTCTGCGGGACGACGACCGTCTGGCCGCCGCGGCTGAAGGGTTCGGGCTGGCTGACCAGCGGGGTTTCCTGCACCGACACGGTCAGATTGCCCTGGGCGATGGCGACGGTGGAGACGCGGACGGCCTCGCCCATGACGATGACGCCGTTGACCTCGTCGATGATGACCTTGGCCGGGGCGTCGACACGAACCGGCAGGTTCTCGACCTGGCTGACGAAGCCGGCCATGCCGAGGGTCTGGGGCGCGCGGATGGCGACGACGGTGCCGTTCTCGGCAAAGGCGCTGTTGGGATAGGACTGGTTGATGGCGGCGGCGACGCGCTGAGCCGTGGTGAAGTCGGGGTTGCGCAGGGTCAGGCGCACGATGGGCATGGCCGAGAGATCAAAGCCCGTCTCACGCTCGACCACCCCGCCCGAGGCGATGCGGCCGGCGGTCGGCACGCCGCGTGTCACCGAGGAGCCGGAGCCGCCCGAGGCCGAGACGGCGCCGGTCTGGACCGAGCCTTGCGCCACGGCATAGATTTCGCCGTCCGCGCCTTGCAGGGCCGTGACCAGCAGGGTGCCGCCCAGCAGGCTCTTGGCGTCGCCCATGGCCGAGACAGCGACGTCCAGGCGCGAGCCCGGGGTGGCGAAGGGCGGCAGGTCGGCGGTGATCATGACCGCCGCGACGTTCTTGGTGTTCAGGTTGGCGCCGCGGATGTTGACGCCCTGACGCTCCATCATCCCTTCCAGCGACTGGCGGGTGAAGGGCGAGTTGCGAAGCGAGTCGCCGGTGCCGTTCAGGCCGACCACCAGGCCGTAGCCGACCAACTGGTTGGTGCGGACGCCCTCGATGGAGACGATGTCCTTGATCCGCGACTGGGCCTCGGCCGCGTGCGGCGTCGCAGCCAGAATCAGGGCGGCGGAAGCGGAGGCGAGGAGGGCGGTGAGCAACTTCTGCATACGACAGACGTCCTGTGGAGGCGTTCGCGATTAACCATGCGAAGTTTGTGCCGCTATAAAACTTGTTGAAATTCAATGATGCCAGTGTACCGGGCGGTGTTTTGGCGGCAGATTCTGCCGGGTCGTTAACCAAGCGGTGACGGTCCTGGCCGATGGTCCAGACTGATCGGGAGCATTGATCATGAAGGTCACCGGCCCCTCGGGCGCTACATCGACGCAAGGCTCGCGCCCCGCGAAAGCGGCGGGCGGCTTCAGTCTGCCGGCAAGCGGCGCGGCGTCAGGGCCGGCTTCGGCCGCCGCGACTTCGTCCGCTTCCAGCGTGGCGGGCGTATCGGCGCTGATGGCCTTGCAAGGGGTCGAGGACGCCACCGAGCGTCGACGTCGGGCGATCCGCCGCGGCGGCGGGCTTCTGGACCGGCTGGACGAGCTGAAGCTGGCGCTGCTGAACGGCCAGGACGGGGCGCCGGCGCTGGAGCGGCTGGCGCGGACCCTGCGCGAGGAGCGGCCCGAGGACGCCGATCCGGGCCTGAACAGCGTGCTGGACCAGATCGACCTGCGCGCCGCCGTGGAAATGGCCAAGGCGGAAACCGCACGGGCGCGAGCCTAGAAGTCCCGGGAAATGCGGCGGAAACGCCGTGCGAGCGGTTCTGGTGAGGATATTCTGCCACACTGTCGCCGCATTAATGAACCCGTGCCATATCACGGACACGCGAACGCCATTGCCGCGACTCTCTGGCTTGCCTATACGGCCAGTGCGCCGCAGGGGGGCGCAGATAGATGAGCGTGAGTGCGATGAACGCATTAGCGTCTGTGATCGAGGGAGAGTCGGTCGTGTACCGGCCCACCGACGACGAGCCGTTTATGAACGAGCGGCAGTTGGCCTACTTCAAGGCCAAGCTTCTGGCGTGGAAGGACGACATCCTTCGCGAGTCCAAGGGCACTGTCGTTAATCTGAAAGCCGAAACCGAAAACCATCCGGACCTGGTGGACCGGGCCTCGTCGGAATCCGACCGGGCGCTGGAGCTTCGGACCCGCGACCGGCAGCGCAAGCTGATCTCCAAGATCGACGATGCGTTGCGCCGGATCGAGGACGGATCCTACGGCTATTGCGAGGACACCGGCGAACCGATCGGCCTGGGCCGACTGGAAGCGCGGCCGACGGCGACCCTGTCGGTCGAGGCCCAGGAGCGGCATGAACGCCGCGAACGGGTTCACCGCGACGACTGAGCCGACTGTCGCCGGAAGGTGACGAAAAATTCGGGAAAGGTCCCAAGTTGAGCCATGTTGCGCTGCAATATGGAGCGGGTCGGCACGATTTTGCTGTCGGCCTGCTAACTCTACCAAGGATTTCTCATGACCCGTTTTCTCGTCTCCCTGTCGGCTGTCAGCCTGCTGGCCCTGGGCGCCTGCGCTCAGACCTCTGCGCCGAATCCGGAGCCGGTGAAGCCTGGGGTCGGTCGGGCGGTCGAGAAGACCGTTTTCGTGGCGGCTGACGTCCAGCCCTGCACCGCCGGGGTGGCGCGCACGACCTGTCTGCAGGTGCGCGAGGCCGAGGATCAGCCGTGGACGCTGCACTACTTCGGCTATGAGGGCTTCCAGCATCAACCGGGCGTCGAGTATCGCCTGCGCGTTCGCGGCACGCCCGTCGCCAACCCTCCGGCGGACGCCTCGTCGGTGCATTGGTCGCTGATCGAGATTCTGGACCAGAAACCCAAGCGCTGATTGGTTTAGGGCCGTGCGTCTCTTGACTTCGAGAGAGACGTGATCGACCTAGGCCCCTGTCGGAACGGCGTCGCATCCTGCGGGGTGCGACGCCTTTTCGGCGTTTTCAGAGACTGGACGCTCTGCCCGGATCGCCAAGGTTCGCGGCGGGCCGCCCGGCCGCCTTCGCTTTCAGGCTCGCAGGATCCTCATGTCCGTCAAGGTTCGTTTCGCCCCGTCGCCCACGGGTAAGCTGCACGTCGGCAATGTCCGCACCGCTCTGGTGAACTGGCTGTTCGCCAAGGGGCAGGGCGGCTCGTTCGTGCTGCGCATCGACGACACGGACCTGGCGCGTTCGACGCAGGAGTTCGAGGACGGCATCGAGGCCGACCTGACCTGGCTGGGTCTGGTTTGGGACGAGCGCTACAACCAGTCCAAGCGGTTCGACCGCTATGAGGAAGCCGCTGCGCGCCTGAAGGCGTCGGGTCGACTGTACGCCTGCTACGAAACCTCCGAAGAGCTGGATCGTCGCCGCAAGGTGCAGCTGTCGCGCGGTCTGCCGCCGATCTACGACCGCGCCGCGCTGGACCTGACGGACGCCGAGAAGGCCGCCTATGAGGCCGAGGGCCGTCGTCCGCACTGGCGCTTCAAGCTGGAAGGCAAGCGCGTCGCCTGGGAAGACCTGGCGCGCGGCCACGCCGAGGTAGACACCGCCTCGATGTCGGACCCGGTGCTGATCCGCGAGGACGGCCTGTTCCTCTATACGCTGCCGTCGGTCGTCGACGACATCGACATGGACATCACCCACATCATCCGGGGCGAGGACCACGTCACCAACACCGGCGCGCAAATCGAGATCTTCGAGGCCCTGGACGCCAAGGTTCCGGGCTTCGCCCATATGCCGCTGCTGGTCGGCGCCGATGGCGCGGCCCTGTCCAAGCGCCTGGGCTCGCTGTCGATCAGCGACATGCGTGACCAGGGCTATGAGCCGATCGCCATTACCAGCCACCTGGGCAAGATCGGCACCTCGGATAATCTGGAGATCGCGGCTTCGGTCGAGGCTCTGGGTCAGTCTTTCGCCTTCTCCAAGATGGGCCGCTCGCCGGCGCGCTATGACACCGCCGACCTGGATCGCCTGAACGCCCAGGCCCTGCACGGCCTGACCTATGCCGAGGCGCAGCCGCGTCTGGCGGCGCTGGGCGTCGATCTGGGCGAGGGCTTCTGGGAGGCCGTGAAGCCGAACCTGAACAAGTTCGCCGACGTCGCCGACATGGCGAAGATCGTCACCGGGCCGGTCACCCCGGTGATCGAGGACGCGGCCTTCGCCGCCGCGGCGCTGGAGGTCCTGCCCGAGGTCATCAACGCCGGTGCCTGGTCGGCGTGGACGGCGGCGGTGAAGGAGAAGACCGGCGCCAAGGGCAAGGGTCTGTTCATGCCGCTGCGTCTGGCGCTAACCGGACAGGCGCACGGGCCGGACATGGCCGCCATGGCCCCCCTGATCGGTCGCGAAGCCATCGTGCGTCGCCTGAAGGGCGAGGCGGGCTGAGTCTCCAACCCGATCGGATACAAGAAAGGCCGCCTTCCTGCGAAGGCGGCCTTTATCGTTCAGCGCACGTTTCTAGTGCAACCGGGGCTGGATCAGCCGGCGTTGCAGACCGCCAGGGCCTGTTCGTCCAGAGCTTCGCCC
>NZ_JBOHLI010000097.1:0-5310 GCF_050729455.1 Brevundimonas sp. | reverse complement strand
GCCCTCAGCCGTTGCGTCGCCGGTCGCGGCGCCGCCCGTGGCGGTGGTCGCTCCCGCGCCCGAGCCCGCGCCCGAACCGGTTCAGCCCGCCGCTCCGCCGCCCACCGCCGCCCGCCCGACCCAGAGCGACCCCGACGCCCCGGTCGTCACCAAGCCCCAGCCCCTGGACTAGGGTTTGGGCGGCGGCGTCTGCTCGGCCAGGGGCGGCACGAGGGTCGCCTCGCGAATGGCGTCGGTGAGCAGGTCGCGGTCGAGGGCGAGCTGTCTGGTCGGCTCGCTCCCGATCTGGACGAATTGCGTGCCGTAGATCTGGCGGCGGCCCGTCGCCAGCAGGTAGCGATCCAGACTGGCGGCGGCCAGCCGGGCGCCGCGCTCTTCGCCCTGGCTCAAGGCGGCGGTCGCCAGGGCGTGGGCCAGCAGATAGTCGTCCGTCTGGAAGCTGTGCTGGAAGAGGAGGCCCGCCCGCAAGAAGTCCTCCCCCGATCGGACCTCGCCTCGTTTCAGCATGGCCCGGACTTCGGCCAAGCGTTCGGCGTCGGCCATGACCTCCACCAGATCGAGGCGGCCGTCCTTGCGCGCCTTCTGATCGGCGTTGAACAGGGCGGCGAGCGCCCGATTGTCGGCCACGGGCGCGGGGGCGCCTTCGGGGCGATCCGAGGAACCGCAGGCCGCGAGCAGGAGCAGGGCGGCGAGCAGGGGAGCCAGATGTTTCATGCCCTTGGATAAGGGGAACGGCAGCGCTTAGCGCAAGGTCAGGTATCCGCGTTCGACCATGCGGCGCAGGGCCTCATAGACCTCGGCCAGTTCCTCGTAGGCGGTGCGGGCGGCGGTCAGGCGGGCGGTCTGGTCGGGCGTCACGGCCGAGCCGGATTCTGACAGGCGCAGGGCCTCGGCGGCCCAGCGGGCGCGGGCGTTGGCGGTCAGGACGGCCAGCTTCTGGAAGGTGGCGACGTCGACCCGCGACAGGGTCTGGCCGATGACCTCGCGGTTCGAGACGAAGGCGGAATAGTCGATCTGCTCCAGCAGGCCGCGCAGTCGGCGCTGCTCCTGCGGGTCCTGATCGTTCGGCTCGAAATGGTCGCGCTGGCGGCGGTAGCTCTGGGTCAGGACGGTCGACATGGGACGCTCCACAAGGACGGCCTACAGGGACTGGGGCCGAGGCTGCGCCGTTCCGGTTAACGGGGCGTTTGCGCTCTCCCCGAGACGTCCCCCGAGACGCCTGTCGGGGCCAGCTTCAGCCGCTCGCGGTCGGGGGCGCCGAGACCGCGCGGGCAACCTATGGGGCGATAGTCCTTGGAGTAGCAGAGCCGCGCCTCGCGGAACCAGCCGTCGGTGGTGGCGATGAAGACGCCGTCGCGCGGCAGGCCGGGATTGGCGGCGACGAAGGCGTCGCGGATGGTCCCGGCGGTCAGGCGATCGGCCGGGATGGCCTCCAGGTCCGGCTTGTTCAGCCCGTTCCACATCCGGGCGGCCTGCTCGAAATAGGCCTCGGGGCTGTCCCAGCCGCAGGTGCCGTGGGCGGCCCATTCGTGCTGCTGCAAGGAGGGCGAGGGGGTCATGCAGAAGTGCCGGCGCACCGTGGCGACCGGGATGGCCGGGCCGGGGGCGGCGCAGTAGCGCGGGTGCCTGTCAGCCGCGCCGTTGGGCCACAGGCCGTGCAGGGTCAGGCCGAACTGGTTCCGGGCGCACTGATGACGCGCGTCGGGATAGTCCTTGCCCGAGCGGCAGGCCTGGGGCGACCAGCTGACGGCCAGCATGTTGAAGGCGACCGGCACGTCGGCGGCAACCTCGTCGGCGGGGGGCGTGTAGGGCCGGGCGGGCGCCAGGTCGGCGGGGACGGCGCAGGTTGCGCCAGCGACCTCGGCCGTCGGGACGGAGACGGCGGGCGGCAGGCCGTCGCAGGCGGCCAGGGTCAGGGACAGCGCCGCCAGCAGGACGGTCGGGATCGTCAGGGGCCGCATCGGGCGCTCTCCGCAGGCTGGAAACAGGTCGCCCGCCCGTAAACCCTTCGTGAGCGACGGCCAAGGCGGAACCGCCGGGGTGCCCCGCTCATTGATAAGCGTAAGCGTAATGAGGATCGCCATGCCCGATCAAGCCGCCTTCGAAGCCGCCCTGGACGAAGCCATCGCCCTGTTCGAACAGGGGGAAGGGTTGGATCACGCGCGCTTCGACGCCTTGCTGGCCGAGATCGAAGCCCGGCGCGAGGCCCTGGTCGCCGTGCCGGAAGACGACCCGCGCGTCGAGGAGATTCGCCGTCTGCAGGCGCGCGCCGACGAACTGGAGGCCCGCGTCGCGGCGGGCAAGGGCTCGGTCATGGACGAGGTCAATCAGACCCTGTCGCCGCTGATGGGACGCAAGGGGGCCTGAGCCCCCTGCAACCTAGTAGCGTCCGTCGAAGCCGAAGGTGGGCTTGCGCTCGCGCCAGGCGCCGCGGGTGAAGTCGGGGAAGTCGAGGGTGCGGTTGCCCTCGGCGATCGACTGCTCCGACAGGGGCGTGATCGCGCTCCAGCTCACGCCGTCATAGATGTCGAGCGGCATGGGGGCCTTGGCCTTGAGGGCCTCGATGAAGGCGTGGATGACGAAGAAGTCCATGCCGCCGTGGCCGGTCCCGGCGGCGACGCTCTCATAGGTCTTCCACAACGGGTGGTCGTACTGCTCGAACCAGGCCTCCTGCGCGTCCCACTGGTGGGCGGCGCTGCGGCCCTCGATGTGGACCGACTTGTTCAGATCCATCCAGAGGCCGCCCGTGCCCTGAACCCGGAAGCCCAGCGAATAGGGGCGGGGCAGGCTGGTGTCGTGCTGCAGCAGGATGGTCTCGCCGTTGGCGCAGGTGATCGAGGTGGTGACCACGTCGCCGAGCTTGAACTTGACCGCCGCATTGGGGTGATCGGCCCCGCCGGTCTTGACCACATAGTCGTGCAGGCCGCGCGCCTTCGACGAATGGCTGGTCAGATTGACCATCCGGTTGCCCCGGTTCAGGTCGATGTAGTTGGCGATCGGGCCGATGCCGTGGGTGGGGTAGAGCTCGCCGTTGCGGTTGACCGAGTGCCAGGTGCGCCAGCGCGCCTCGGACCAGGCCTTGGGCCCGAACTCGACGCCGCCGCCATAGGGCTTCTGCGGGTCGCCGCTGTTGAACTTCACCGCGCGCAGGTCGTGCTGATAGCCGCCCTGCAGGTGGACCAGCTCGCCGAACAGGCCGGCCCGCACCATGTTCAGCGCCGCCAGGACGTCACGGCGATAGCAGACGTTTTCCAGCACCATGTACGGCGTGCCGGTGCGCTCATGGACTTCGATCAGGTCCCAGTGGTCCTGCAGCGTCACCCCGGCGATGACCTCGCAGGCGACGGGGATCCGGGCTTCCATCGCGGCGATGGCCATCGGGGCGTGCCATTCCCAGGGCGTGGCGATGACCACGGCGTCGAGGCCGGGATGGGCCAGCAGGTCCAGATAGGCCCGGTCGGGCGCCCCTTCGTAGGCGCGCGGCGCGGGACGGCCGGCGGCGGCGATCATGCCCTTGGCGCGGGCGATCATCAGGGGCTCGATGTCGCAGATGGCGACCACGTCCACGTCGTCGCGCTTCAGCAGGATGGGCAGCAGGGTCTGGGCCCGCAGGCCGACGCCGATGACGCCGATCTGCAGCCGGTCGGTGCTATTGCGCGTCCGGGCCAGGGCGGGCGTCGCCAGGGTCGCGGCGGCGGCGGAAGAGGCGGCGATGAAGGCGCGGCGGTCCATGAAGGCTCCGTGAAACTGGGTGGATTCCGCCATACGTCATGGCGTCGGCCACGTCATCAAAAGAGGGGCTGGCGCCGCCGATCAGCAACACAATATGGTGCGGATAACAAACGCCAGGATCCGCCTTATGACCGACGCCGCCCCGCAGAAGACCCTGAAGATCGACTTCGTCTCGGACGTGGTCTGCCCCTGGTGCGCCGTGGGGCTGGGCGGGCTGACGACGGCGCTGGAGACGCTGAAGGGCGAGGGCGTCGCCGCCGACATCACCTTCCAGCCGTTCGAGCTGAACCCGCAGATGGCGCCGGAAGGCGAGAACATCGTCGAGCATATCGGCGCCAAATACGGCGCGACCCCGGAGCAGTCGGCGGCCAACCGCGAGATGATCCGCGCCCGCGCCGCCGAGGTCGGCTTTGACATGCGGATGGGGCCGGACAGCCGCATCTGGAATACCTTTGACGCCCACCGCCTGCTGCACTGGGCCCACGAGACGGCGCCCGACAAGCAGGAGGGCCTGAAGCGCGCCCTGTTCGCGGCCCACTTCACCGACAACCGCAACCTCACCGACGCCCGCGTCCTGACCGAGGCCGCCGAGGCGGCGGGGCTGGACCGGGCCGAGGCCGGTGAGGTCCTGGCCTCGGGGCGCTACGCCGTCGAGGTGCGCGGCGCCGAGGACCTGTGGCGCGCGCGCGGCATCACCTCGGTCCCCGCCGTGGTCGTCGAGGGCAGGTACCTGATCAGCGGCGGCCAGCCGGCGGCGGCGTTCGAAGCGGCGCTGCGGCAGATCGCGGCGGAGGCCTAAGAGGCCCTAGAAGGGCGGATCGCCCAGGTTCTCCACGTCATAGACGTCGCTCAGGCCATACATGCGCGGGCCGTAGTCGGGATGGCCGGGCGGCGAGGTCTTCACCAGTTCCTCGCGGGCGCGGAAGAAGCCGATGAAGTCGCCCGACGACACGGTCAGCAGCAGCCGGGACGGCTCCTCGCCCTGGTTGCCCTGGGCGTGGGGCGTGCCGCGCGGGATGAAAACATAGTCGCCCGGCCCCAGCACCCGCGTCTGGCCGTCGACGTGCAGGGTCAGCCGGCCCGACAGGACATAGAAGCTCTCGTCCGTGCGATGATGGACGTGGATCGGGGTGCGATAGCCCGGCCCCTCGATCAGCAGGACCTGGCCCATGGCCCCGGCCTCGGGCGGAGTCAGATAGCCGACCTGGCCCACGCCGATGGAGCCGGCGGCGTCCCCGGCCCGACGGATGACGGCGGCGGGGGCCTGCGGGGGCGCGGCGGGCGCCGCCGCCAGGGCGACAAGCAGCATCAGCATGGCGGGGCTCTCCGTGACCTGTCGATCAGCGATAGGGGAATAGAAGCGCCGCCCGACGCGGTTTGGCAAGGCACGGGCGCAGGGGCGGATCGCGGCGGTGGGCCAGAACCTTCCGTCATCCTCCGGCAAGCCGCGAAGCGGCGCTGACCGGGGGACCCAGCGGCGCCCGGAGGGCGAAAGCTCCATGCGCCACACGCGCAGTAAAAATCGCCTTCGGCGCCGCTGGGTCCCCCGGTCTCGCTCCGCTCGCCGGAGGATGACGG
>NZ_JBOHLI010000096.1:0-5427 GCF_050729455.1 Brevundimonas sp. | reverse complement strand
GGAGAGGGGGTGGCTAATCCTGCGTCGGACTGGGCCGGCTGGCGTCGCCGTAGGTCAGGGCCAGGAAGACGTCTTCCAGATCCGGGTCCTCGGTGGCGATGTCCTTGATCTTCACGCCCACGGCGCGCACGGCAGCCAGCACCTGTTCGACGCTGGATTCGCCCGTACGGTAGGTGACGACGAAGGCCCCGTGCGGGCGCGGCGCGACGTGGAATCCGTCCAGCGCGGGCAGGACTTCCTGCGGCGTCTCCGGCGTCACCACCACATTGCGGGTGTCCAGACGCTTCAGCAGCTGGCGCGTCGGCTCGCAGGCCACGACCTCGCCCCGGTTGATGATGGCGATGGTGTCACACAGCTCCTGGGCTTCTTCCAGATAGTGGGTGGTCAGGATGACGGTGACGCCTTCCTCGTTGATCTTGCGCACATAGTCCCACAGCTGGCGGCGCAGCTCGACGTCCACCCCCGCCGTCGGCTCGTCGAGGATCAGGACCGGCGGATTGTGCACCAGGGCCTTGGCCACCATCAGGCGGCGCTTCATGCCGCCGGACAGGGCGCGGACATAGGCGTTGGCCTTGTCCGAAAGGCCCAGCGCCGCCAGCAGTTCGTCCGAGCGGCGCTCATGGGCGGGCACGCCGTAGAAGCCGGCCTGGACCTCCAGCGCTTCGCGCGGGGTGAAGAAAACGTCGGCGACGATCTCCTGCGGCACGACGCCCAGGGCCGCGCGGGCGTCGCGCGCCTCATGGTCGATGTCGCGGTCCCAGATGCGGACCGTGCCCTCGGACTTGTTGACCACCCCGGCGATGATGTTGATCAGGGTCGACTTGCCCGCGCCGTTGGGGCCCAGCAGGCCGAACATCGAGCCGCGCGGCACGGTCAGATCGACGCCGCGCAGGGCGGTCTTGGCCGGGGATTTCTTGGTGCCCGCATAGGTCTTCTTCAGGCCCCGCACCTCGATGGCGTTGACGGGCAGGGCAGGGGTCTCGGTCATGCGGGCGTTCACTCGGAGGGCGGAAGCGTGCGGCATAGGTAGGGGGCGAAGGCGCATTCGCCAAGGCGTTGCAAAGCTCCGATCGGACAAGCTTGCACGTCTTTGTGTAAATGATACTTGACGCTCGCTTTCATCATGTCTAGCTTCCTTGTCATAAAGACAACCTGCCTTGATGGAGAGACGCCGATGACCGCCCTGAACGCCAAGAAGCCCCTGACCCGCACCCGCCTGATCGGTTTCGCCGCCATGGGCGTCTGCGCCATCGGCTACACCGGCATGGGTCTGGCCCTGCTGGCGGGCAAGCTGGAGCATCTGGACATGACCCATGCGGCCCTGCTCGCCGCCGTCGCCGCCCTGATCGGCGAGATCGGCCTTTGGGTCGGCGCCGGCTGCCTGGGCCTGACCCTGTTCAAGAAGCGCAAGGCCATGCTGGACAAGCTGTTCGGTCGCAAACCGCAGCCCGTCGCACCCGCCGCCGAAGTTTGACCAAAGGGTCTGGTCCGCCTAGGAACGGCGCAAGCCTTCCAGACCCGGACCGGACCCATGCCTCCCCGCAATACCGACGCCGTCATCCCCGCCCCCGAAGAGATCGTGGTCTCGTCCAAGCGCGTCGCCTGCGACGGCGGCGGCGTCCTCGGCCACCCGCTGGTCTATCTGGAGATGGGCGAGGACGACTTCGTCGAGTGCGGCTACTGCGACCGCCGCTTCGTCCTGTCGGCGCATTCGCATCCGGAAAACGAGTACCTGGACCCGGCGGCCCGCCCGCCCGAGGCCCACTGAGCCATGCGCTACCTGCACACCATGGTCCGCGTGAAGGACCTGGAGGCGTCGCTGCACTTCTATCGCGACCTGCTGGGCCTGGTGCAGACGCGCCGCATGGACAGCGAGGCCGGTCGCTTCAGCCTGATCTATCTGGCCGCGCCGCAAGACGTGGGTCGCGCCGAGGCCGAGAAGTCGCCCGAGGTCGAGCTGACCTTCAACTGGGATCCCGAGGACTATCAGGGCGGCCGCAACTTCGGCCACCTGGCCTTCGAGGTCGAGGACATCTACGCCGCCTGCCTGCGCCTGATGGACGGCGGGGTGACGATCAACCGTCCGCCGCGCGACGGCCACATGGCCTTCATCCGCTCGCCCGACGGCATTTCGGTCGAACTGTTGCAGGCCGGCGCGCGTCTGGCCCCGGCCGAGCCCTGGGCCTCCATGCCGAACGTCGGAGCCTGGTGATTTGACGTCCGCGCGCCTGATCGTCCTGCTGGCCGCGACCGCCGTTCTGGCCGGCTGCGCCTCCGTGACCGAGACCAATCCGACGCGGACGGCCACCGACATGCTGCTGGTCAACCGCGCCGCCGACCGGGCGGTCGAGGGCCTGACCCTGCCGATCCCCCAGGGCGCGCGCGTCTTCATCGACGAGACCTATTTCCAGGCCGAGAACGCCCGCTATGCGCTGAGCGCCATCCGCGCCGCCCTGTCGGACGCGGGCTACGCCATCAGCCGCGACCGCGACAGCGCCGACGCCATCTTCGAGGTCCGCGCCGGCGCCCTGTCGCTGGAGCAGATGCGCCGGGTCTTCGGCATCCCCGACATGAGGGTGCCGATCAACGAGACGCTGAACGTCGTCTCCATCCCCGAGCTGTCGATCTATTCCAACCGTGACCGCATGGGCGTGGCCGAGTTTTCGGGCTTCCTCTACGACGGCCGCACCGGCCTGCCGCTGGGCGCGGTCGCGCCGATGATCGGCCAGTACAAGATCCGCAGCCACAAGGCCTTCATGGTCGTGACCTGGGGCCAGCAGCTGGCCCAGCCGGGCGAGCGCGATCCGGGCTCGAGCTGGAAAGAGTTCTGAGGCTTTCGTCCGCCTGCTGAAGCGAGACAGGCGCGAGAGACCATGTTAGGGCACGGGTGAGCATAAGTCCGCCCTCTCGTCGCCGCCGCCAAAGAGCCGCCCTTGTCCTTCTTCCACGCCGGTCCCGCGCCGAAAGGCTTCGGCCCTCGACCCGGCGCCCTGCGCGACGGGCTGGACCTGCATCCGGGGATGAAGGTCGGCCTGTTCGGCGGCTCCTTCAATCCGGCCCACGACGGCCACGCCCATGTGGCCGAGACGGCGATGCGGCGTCTGGGTCTGGACCGGGTGGTCTGGCTGGTCTCGCCGCAAAACCCCTTGAAGTCGAACCACGAGACCGCGCCGCTTTCCGACCGCATGGCCTCGGCCCGCGCCGCCGCCGCCAGGGTCGGCCCGGCCATGATCGTCTCGGATTTCGAGACCCGCGTCGGCACGCGCTGGACCATCGACACGGTGCGGGCGCTGACGGCTCGCTATCCCGGGGTGAAGTTCGTCTGGCTGATGGGCTCGGACAATCTGGCCAGCTTCCATCGCTGGCGCGGCTGGACCGACATCATGCGGCTGACGCCCGTCGCGGTGATCGCGCGGCCGGGCAGCCAACTGGACAGCCGCCGGGCGCCGGCCGCCGCCCGCTTCGCCCGCAACCGCGTTCCGGCGGCCCAGGCCGGGCTGCTGCCCAGCCTCGAGGCGCCGGCCTGGACCTATCTGACGGCACCGCTGAATCCGCGCTCCTCGACAGCGATTCGTCGGGGCGAGGCCCCCATTCCCGGCGATGGGTGACGTTTCGGCCGGGACGTGCTAGGCTGCCGCTTTAGTAATCTCCCCCGGAGCCCTCCGCTGACCCCCTCGCCCGCGCACGATGCGCAAGACAGCGCCGTTTCCAACTCGGCGCACGAGATGGACCCGATCGAGTCCGTCCATTCCGACGACGGTCAGGCCGAAGGCGGTCCCAGTACCGGCGATCAAGCCCCGCTTCCGGTCGGCCTGACCGATCTGGAACGCGCCATCATCGCCAAACTCGACGACGACAAGGCCCAGGACATGGTCCTGATCGACCTGCGCGGCAAAAGCCCGATGTCCGACGCCATGATCGTGGCTTCGGGTCGGTCGCACCGCCACGTCGGCGCCCTGGCCGACCACCTGCTGCGCCTGTTCAAGGACATGGGTCTGGGCAAGGTCAAGGTCGAAGGCCTGCCCCACTGCGACTGGGTGCTGCTGGATGCGGGCGACGTGATCGTCCACCTGTTCCGCCCGGAAGTGCGCACCTTCTACAATATCGAGAAGATCTGGGCGATCGACAGCGCCCACCGCGGCGCCGGCGCCGCCTGATCCTCGGACTGAGCTGACCCCATGAAGCTGGCGATCGCGGCCATCGGCAAGCCGGGCCGCGGTCCCGAGGCCGCCCTGGCCGACGACTACGCCCGGCGGGCGACCCTGGCGGGCCGTCCGCTGGGGCTCGGTCCGCTGGAGCTTCTGGATCTCGAACCCCGCAAATCCGGCAAGGCCCCCGAGGCCGAACTGATCCTGGCCGCCGCCGTGGGCGCGCACCTGATCGCCTGCGACGAACGGGGCAAGACCTATTCGTCGCGCGCCTTCGCCGACCATGTGGCCGCCCTGCGCGATCAGGGTGAGCGGCGGCTGATCTTCGCCATCGGCGGGGCCGACGGCCTGGACGAGAGCGTGCGCCGCGCCGCCCGTTCGACGCTCGCTTTTGGCCCCCAGACGTGGCCCCACGCTCTGGCCCGCGCCATGCTGGCCGAGCAGCTTTACCGCGCCGTGACCATCCTGTCCGGCTCGCCCTATCACCGCGACTGATGCGCCGGGGGGCGGGGCTTCTTTGGTTGTCGACGGGGCTGGCCTTGATGCTGGCGGGCCCGGCGTCGAGCCAGCGCGCGGCCGCGCCCAATCCTGAACTAACCCGGCTTCAGGCCGAGTATCGCGACGAGACCGCGCGCGCGCGGCGTTTGCGCGCCGAGGCCGCCGCCGCCGGCAACGAGGTGGTCGATCTGGACCGGCAGCTGGCCGAGCTGCGTCGGGCCGAAGCGGCGGATGACGTGCAGATGGAATCCCAGCGCGCGCGCCTCAAGGAACTCGGCGACCGCGAGGCGGCGCTGGTCGCCGCCCTGTCGCGCGAACGGGCCGGGCAGGGGCGTCTCTTGTCCGCCCTGCAGATGATGAGCCGCAAGCCGCCGCCGCCGCTGCTGATCCCGGCGGACAAGGCGGTGGACACGGTGCGGGCCTCCATCCTGATCCGCGCCATGACGCCCGAGCTTCAGGCGCGGGCCAAGACCCTGGTCGATCGTCAGGCCGAGGTCATCCGCATTCGGCGCCTGGCCGCCCTGTCCAGCGAGCGCCTGTTCACCGTCGAGAGCGCCCAGGGCGACCGCCGCGCCGAGATCGAGAGCCTTTCGGCCCGCAAGATCGCCCTGCGCGCCGTCCTGCGCGCCGAGGCCTCTCGTGCAGAGCGTGCGACCCGCGCGCTGGAGGCCCGCATCCGCGAGCTGGGCGGCCAGACGCCCCTGGTGGCCGAGGCCGCCGTCGAGGCCCCCGCCGCCCGCCTGCCGGCCGGACGCAGTCGCCTGACGGCCCCGGTTCAGGG
>NZ_JBOHLI010000095.1:0-5769 GCF_050729455.1 Brevundimonas sp. | reverse complement strand
GCCGTGGTGCTTCTGCCCATTAACGACGAACTGACCCTGATCGCCGGGGCGCCGATCAAGGCGCCGCTGGACGCCGAGGCCATGGCCGCCGCGCGTTGGGCCTGGGAGAAGGGCGAACCGGCCGGCCACGGCACAGGCACCCTGCCGCAGGCGCGCTGGACCTTCCGGCCGCTGCAAGGCGTGCGCGACCGCGCGGGCGTGGCGGGGATCGAGGCGGCCGCCCTGTCGCCCGGCTCGGACGAGGAAAAGCTGGCGCTGGCCCTGCTGGATCAGGGCGCCGTGGCGGTCGAGCGCGCCGATCTGGCCAGCCAGGCGGTCGAGACCGAGACCCTGCGCCGCACGGACCGCTTCCGAGGCGCGCTGATGAACTCGGTCAGCCACGATCTGAGGACGCCCCTGTCGACGGTCCTGGGCGCCTCGACCACCCTCATCGACCTCGGCGACAAGCTGAAACCCGCGGTGCGGGCCGATCTGCTGCTGTCGATCCGCGAGGAGGCCGAGCGCCTCAGCCGCTATGTCGGCGACCTGCTGGATATGACCCGGCTGGAGGGCGGGGGGCTCAACATCCGCGCTGACTGGGTCGACGTGCGCGACGTTCTTAATGCCGCGGGCAAGCGGGTGGCGCGGCGTCTGGGCGAGCGGACGATGACGCGTGACTTCCCGGCCCAGCTCAGCCTGGTCATGGTCGATCAGGGGCTGCTGGAACAGGCTCTGGTCAACATTCTGGAAAACGCCATCGCCTACAGTCCCGACGGCTCGACGGTCGAACTGGCGGCCTATGAGGATCGGGGTTCGGTGGTCATCTCCATCGAGGACGAGGGCAAGGGCATCCCGACCGCCGAACTGGAGCGCGTCTTCGACAAGTTCCGCCGCATGGAGGAGCCGTCGGACCGCACCAAGGGGGCGGGGCTCGGCCTGGCCATCGCCAAGGGATTCGTCGAGGCCATGAACGGCCGCATCGCCGCCGCCAGCCCGATCATGGACGGAAAAGGCACCCGTATCCTGATCAGCCTGCCCAAGGCCGTCGTCACCCACCCGAGCCTGCTCTAGACTTCCTTCATGGCCGCTGTCCGTCCCCAAATTCTCGTCATCGACGACGAGCCCCAGATCCACCGCTTCCTGTCCCCGGCGCTGGACGCCGCCGGCTATGAACCGCGCCGCGCCGACAGCGGGCAGGAGGGCCTGCGCGGCATCGCCCTGTGGAGCCCCGACGCGGTGGTGCTGGACCTCGGCCTGCCCGATATGGACGGCAAGGACGTGCTGGCCCGCGCCCGCGAATTCTACGCTGGCCCCATCATCATCCTGTCGGCGCGCGACAAGGAGGCCGAGAAGATCGCGGCCCTGGACCTGGGCGCCAATGACTATGTCGAAAAGCCCTTCGGCGTCGGCGAGCTTCTGGCCCGCGTCCGCGCAAACCTGCGTCAGGCCGCCCCGCGCGTCGAGGCGACCGGGCCGCTGACGGCGGGGGATGTGGTCATCGACCTGGAGCGTCGCCTGATCACCCGCGCGGGCGCCGCCGTGCGCGTGACGCCCAAGGAATACGACGTTCTGGCCCATCTGGCGCGCAACGCCGGCAAGGTCGTCGGCCACCGCGACCTGCTGACCGCTGTCTGGGGCAAGGCCCACGCCGACGACACCCAGTATCTGCGTGTGGTCATCGGCCAACTGCGCCAGAAGCTGGAGGCCGACCCCGCCCAGCCCCGTCTGATCGCCACCGAACCCGGCGTGGGCTATCGGCTGACGGCCTGACGTCGCCGCAATCGCGGGCCGGATCGGTTGACCTGACCGGCGCACGGCCCTACTGCCACCGTCGCGTCAGGTTCCCCGCAAGGGGATCAAAAGGGAACGGAGTGTGATGCTCCGGCTGTTCCCGCAACTGTAAGCGGTTAGCCCGCGCGTCACACGCCACTGGCGGTCCTGAAGGCTTCGGCTCGAAAGACCCCTGGGAAGGCGACGCGCACCGGCCCTGATCCGCGAGCCAGGAGACCTGCCTGTCGCCGTCGTTCTCCGCACGGTCGGGATGTGCCGAGCGGTCGAGGTGACTCGCGTGACGACAAGTGGAAACCTAGCCGCGCCCGCGGCCCCTTCCGCGCGTCTGATCGACGCCTTGGAGAGGTGTGGGGCGGCGTCGTCAACGGAGCAGCCGGATGAACCGGATCGCCTATGCCTCTCTCGCCGCCGCCAGTCTTCTGGCTGCATTCCCCGCCGCCGCCGATGAGCTGGATCAGAAGGCCGCCGCCCCCGACGTGGCCGGCCGCGCCGCTGCGACCCAGGTCGGGGACGTGGTCGTCACCGCCAACCGCTCGGCCCAGCCGATTCAGCGCGTCGGCGCCTCGGTCACGGTCCTGACCCAGGCCGCCATCGAGGCGCGCCAGACCCCGGCCGTGGCTGAGCTTTTGGCCCAGACCCCGGGCGTCAGCTACACGCGCAACGGCGGAATCGGCGCCGCCAGCAGCCTGAATATTCGCGGGGCCGAAGGCCACCACACCGTCGTCCTGATCGACGGTGTCAAGCTGAACGACCCGTCCTCGACCCAGGGCGGTTTCAACTTCGGCAACCTGCTGGTCGGCGATACGGCCCGCATCGAAGTGCTGCGCGGCGCCCAGTCCACCCTGTGGGGCAGCCAGGCCATCGGCGGCGTGGTCAATATCGTGACGGCTGAACCGACCGAGGCCCTGCAAGGCTCGCTCGACGCCGAGGCCGGCGCGCGCGGCACGACCTATTTCCGCGGCGGCGTCGGCGGCGCCGGCGACCGCCTGAGCTGGCGTCTGGCGGCCAGCCGCTATGACACCGACGGCTTCTCGGCCTTCGCCGCCGGCAAGGAAGACGACGGCTACACCAACACCGGCCTGTCGGGCCGACTGAACCTCAAGCTGACGGACGCCGTGTCGCTGGACCTGCGCTCGGTCTGGTCGGACGGCCGGGCCGAGTTCGACGCCTGGAACGGCGACTCGCGCGAATACGGCAACACCCGCGAACTGGTGGCCTACGCCGGTCTGAACTTCGACCTGCTGGACGGTCGCTTCCGTAACCGGATCGGCTACGCTTGGACCGATACGGACCGCCAGAACTACAACCCCGACACCCTGGTCCAGCCGCTGACCTTCGATGCCCAGGGCCAGAACCGTCGCTGGGAGTATCAGGGCGCCTTCGCCGTCACCGAGACGCTGAACACCACCTTCGGCGTCGAGAGCGAACGCGCCGAGATGCAGACCCGCTCGCCGTCGCCCTGGAACCTGAACCCCGCTTTCGGCAAGGGCGAGGCCGGCATCGACAGCGTCTATGGCCAGGTGCAGTGGACGGTGCTGAACGGCCTGACCCTGACCGGCGGCCTGCGCTATGACGATCACGAACAGTATGGCGACAACCTGCTGGGGCAGGTCGCGGCGGCCTGGGCGCTGAACGAGGGCGACACCGTCCTGCGCGCCAGCTGGGGCCAGGGCTTCCGGGCGCCGGGCCTGTATGAGCTTTACAGCGAGTACGGCAACCTGACGCTTCAGCCGGAAGAGTTCGACAGCTGGGAAGTCGGCGTCGAGCAGCGCCTGTTCGATCGCGCCGTCGTCTCGGCCACCTACTTCAACCGTCAGGCCGACAACGAGATCCGCTACAACAGCTGCAGCTTCGGCACGACCGATCCGCTGTGCATGGTCAACGGCGTGGGCCGTTGGGGCTACTACAAGAACGTCCAGAAGACCGAGGCGCAAGGCGTCGAACTGATCGGCCGCATCGACGTGACCGACCGCCTGAACCTCAGCGGCAACTATACCTGGACGGATGCCCAGAACGCTTCGGGCGTCAACGACGGCAAGCAGCTGACGCGCCGGCCCGAGCATATGGGCAATCTGGCGGCGGACTATGTCTGGCCGCTCGGTCTGAAGACCGGCGTATCGGTCCGCTATGTCGGAGAGGCCTTCAGCGACGCAGCCAACAGCGCGGTCCTGGACGCCTACACATTGGTCGACATCCGCGCCTCCTATCCGATCAACGACAACCTCGAAGTCTATGGTCGGATCGAGAACGCCTTCGACGAGACCTATCAGACGGTCCAGAACTATGGGACCGCCGGTCAGAGCGTGTTCGGCGGCGTCCGCGTTCGCTTCTGATCCTGAAGGCCTGGCCTGTCCGATCGCACCCAAGGCGCAGCCTGGGGTTCGGCCGGGCGGGCCGGTCCGCTATGGGACGACGATGATCCAGTCGTCTCTTCTGTTCGCGGTGGGCCCATGGCGGCGTTGATGATCCAGGGCTGCGGCTCGGACGTGGGCAAGTCGGTGCTGGTCGCCGGCCTGTGCCGACTGTTCGCCAATCGCGGCCTGACCGTGCGGCCGTTCAAGCCGCAGAATATGTCCAACAACGCCGCCGTCACCGCGCTCGACGCCGAGGGGCGGGCAGGCGAGATCGGCCGCGCCCAGGCGCTTCAGGCCTTGGCCTGCCGCACGGCGCCGACCGTCGACATGAACCCCGTCCTGCTGAAGCCGCAGAGCGACACGGGCGCTCAACTGGTCGTGCGCGGCCGGGTCGAGGGCGTCTGGCAGGCGGCGGGCTATCAGGACCGCAAGGCGGCTCTGCTGGACACGGTGCTGGAGAGTTTTCACCGGCTTCAGGCCGAGGCTGATCTGGTGATCGTCGAGGGGGCGGGCAGTCCGGCGGAGACCAACCTTCGGGCGGGCGACATCGCCAACATGGGCTTCGCGCGCGCGGCGAATGTGCCGGTGGCTCTGGTCGGCGACATCGATCGGGGGCATGTCATCGCCGCCCTGGTCGGCGCTCACGCCGTGCTGGACGCGGCGGATCGGGCCATGATCAAGGGCTTTCTGATCAACAAGTTCCGGGGCGATCCGGCTCTGTTTGATGAGGGGCGGGCCGAGATCGAGCGGCGCACCGGCTGGGCCGATCTGGGCATGGCGCCGTGGCTGGCGGACGCGAGATCCTTGCCGGCCGAGGACGCCGTGGTGCTGGATCGGGCGGCGACGGGGGAGGCGGGCCGTCGCATCCGCATCGCCGTGCCCATGTTGTCGCGCATCGCCAATTTCGACGACTTCGATCCTCTGCGGCACGAACCGGGCGTGGACTTTGGCTTCGTGCCGCCGGGGCAGGCGCTGCCGGGCGACGCCGACCTGATCATCCTGCCGGGGACCAAGGCGACGCTGGCGGATCTGGCCTTCTTGCGGGCGCAGGGCTGGGACGTGGACATCGCCGCCCACGTGCGGCGCGGCGGGCGGGTGCTGGGGATCTGCGGCGGCTATCAGATGCTGGGCCGCCGGGTCAGCGACCCCGAGGGCGCTGAAGGGACGCCGGGATCGGCGCCGGGGCTGGGACTGCTGGACGTCGCGACCGTGCTGGCGGGCGACAAGGTGCTGCGCCGGGTCGAAGGTCGTCTGACGAACTCGAACGCCGCGTTCGACGGCTATGAAATCCATATTGGCGTGACCGAGGGACCGGCGACGGCCCAGCCCTTCGCCCTGATCGGAGGGCGGCCGCACGGCGCGGTTTCAGCCGACGGCCGCGTCGCCGGCGCCTATGTCCACGGCCTGTTTGATCGGGCCGAGGCGCGCGCGGCCTTGTTGGCGGAACTGGGCGCGGTCAGCGACGGCGCGGATCAGTCCGCGCGCGTGGATCAGGCGCTGGACCGGATCGCGGCCGTGCTGGAAGCACACTTCGATATCGCGGCGCTGGCGCGGATCGCAGGGCTGACCTGACCTTCCGGCGGTTTCATCCGGCAAGATATCGCCTGGGGCCTGTCACGCCCTGACGGGAACGTTTCGGCGGCGG
>NZ_JBOHLI010000094.1:0-5854 GCF_050729455.1 Brevundimonas sp. | reverse complement strand
GCCGGCCTCGTTCTCCCGCAGGATCCCGATGATCTGCTCTTCCGAGAATCTCGCTCGTTTCATTCCGTCCGTCCTTTCAAGGGCCGGACTCTAGCTCCGCGTGGAGGAAATTCTCAGGGGCACGTCACATACTGAAAGGTGGCTTCAGCGGAGCGCTGGCAGTAGCGGGATCGCCCGGGGTGTGCGCCTGCACGACAGGACGGCGCCGACGGGTCAGCAGCTGGACGATCATCCTGTGACCCAGGCGCTGAAACGGGTCGGCTCCATTCCGCAGGCCCCGGAGGCGCAGTCGTCGGATCCGTTCGCGGGCCGACGTCCCAAAAACTGGCCATCGGCGTCCTTACGGGCTGTCGATCCCCTGCTTCTCGGTCGCCTACCTCACGCCGACGACCGCCGATGGCGGCGTCCGGTTCAGCGCCATCGCCATGATCTTCGGCATCATCACGATGGCTGGAGCGTAAGGTTGCGAGTTGATTTGAATAGTTAATAGTTAAGCTTGCACGCTTTCCGATCCCAAGGCGATCCCAGACACGCCCCGTCGTCCTCCGGTACGCGCAAGCTGCACATAGACGTCGATGGTCGAGCGCACGTAGTGGAGGATGTCTTCGCGCCTGAGCCGGGTTCCGCCTTGCAGCACCAAGAGGGCGATCTGTTCAACGGCGCGTTCCGGGCTGTCGGCGTGGACGGTCGTCATCGACCCTGGGTGGCCCGTGTTGACCGCTCGCAGGAAAGTGTAGGCCTCGGGGCCGCGCAGTTCGCCCAGGATGATCCGGTCGGGGCGCATCCGCAGCGAGGCGTTCAGCAGGTCATCCGCGGTGACGGAGGCTTCCCCCAGAGCGCTGCGCGCCGCCAGCAGACCGACCGTGTTGGGATGGCTCAGATGAAGCTCCGGCGTGTCCTCGATGAAGATCAGCCGTTCCTCTGCTGGGATCTCCTTGATGAGGGCGTTGAGGAAGGTCGTCTTGCCCGTGGAGGTGCCACCGGAGATGAGGATGTTGCGCCGGGTCCTGATTGCGGTCGCCAGCAGTCCTGCGATGTCGCCGGCAGCCAGAAGATCGTGAAGGACGGCGTTCTGGTTGGCCTGGCGCGTGTCGTGAGAATGGACGTGTTCAAAGGCGCCGGACGCGACGTAGTCGTCGAGGGTCAGATCAGACGAGACGTGCTTGCGAATGGCCAGGGCGATATGGCCGCGCGTCGCCGGCGGAATGACGATCTGGACCCGTTCGCCGCCCGGCAGGGCCGCTGACAGGATCGGGTGCTCGCGGCTGACGCCCTGATGGGCGTAGGCGGCGATCTGCCGGGCCAGCCGTATGAGCACGTCGGGGGTCAGGCCCTCGACCCTGTGATGTTCGACGCCGCCGCCCAGGGTCTCGGCCCAAAGCTCGCCGGGGGCGTTGACGTAGATGTCCGTGACGTCCTCCCGGGCCAGGATGTCGGCGAAGGGCGCCAGATAGCTTCGCAGGTAGATTTGGCCGTCGGGTAACGGCCGGGTCATCGCTTCGCCTCGCCCGAAGGAAACTCCAGATCGCGGGCGACGAGCGCCGTCACCCGCACCCCTGCGTCCACCCGAAGCGTCGGCTGGGGGCGAGACGGCGCGGCCGAGGCGCCGGCGCCCTGAATGGCGCCGGGCAGGGCGACCACGACCGGGGCGTCTCGACTGAGGCTTTGCCCCGCGAGGTTGGCGCCGACGTTGAGGGTGGTCTGCAACAGGGCGTCGCCGAAGCGGGCCAGGAAGTGGTTGTCCACGCGCCCCTGGATACCGGCGCGCCCCTGGATGTCGGCGGCTGGAGAAGCGAGAGCGACGGTGACGCCGTCAGGCCTGACGAGCCGGGTCCATTGCACCAGGGCACGCCTCTGGCCCGCCGCCATGTCGGCCTGGTACTCGCCGAACAGGCGCGTGCCGCGCGGGATGAGAATGCGGCTTCCATCAAAGCCGGTCACGTCGCGCGAGACGATAGCCCGGACATGACCGGGACGCGTGGAGTCGAGGGCCGTCTCCAGCACAGCGGGAATGAGCGTGCCCTGGGGTACGGTCGTGGCCCGCCGATCCAGCCGCGTCGACTGAATCGCCTGATCGCCCGCCCTGTTCGCCTCGGATGCGCCGTCGTTGGCGTTGGCGGCCCTTGGAGGACCCGTCGTGGCGTCGATCACCAGAACGGCGCCGCTGGAGACGGGCCGTGAGGGCGAATGAGACATCGGCGGCGGCGAGGACGCCCAGGGCGGCGGCGTATAGTTGGGCGGCGGCGGCTGGGGCGCGAACGGCGAGGGCGGCGGCTGAGGCGAAGGCTGGGGCGGCAATGGCGTCGGCGTGATCACGGTCTCTGCCGTGGCGGAAAGCGAAGGCGCGGGGGGAGGCGGCGGATCGGGGATGATGTAGAGAGGCGGCAAGGGGACGGAAGCCTGCGCGATATCCGCAGCGCGTGCCTGTGTCGTCGGCACAGTCAGGGCACGACGACGGGCGTCGAGCGTGGTGAACAGCAAGACGCCGCCCAGTGCGACGCCGCCCACGATCAGCCAGATGGGCAGGTCGCGACCCTGTCGGGCGACGATAGGACGGATATCCGCCTCGGTTGCGCCCTGGCGAGGATCGCGGACGTGGAGGTTCATCGGGCGGGCCGTTGGCGAATGCGGTCGGCGCGCGCGGTCTGTCGTTCCAGCCGGAAGAGAAGGGTGGGGTGGACGGCGTCGACCACATAGCGGCCGTCACGCATATGGCCGTCGAGAAGCACCTCGTCGCCGCGCTCGTCAATGGCGAAGACCGCCGGAAGGGTTTGCTGCGCGCGCCATTCAACATAGGTGCGCACGCCGTCGTCGCTGATCGCCGACGGACGAAGGGCGCGGGCTCCGCGCAGGCGGTATCGACCGGTCGTGGCCTGAGCTGTCGGAGCGTTCTCGTTCCGGGCCTTGTCCGGGTGGGTGAAGCGGACGGTGTAGGGGGTCTCGGCGGTCGGGCCATAGGTCGCCGAGAGCTCGAAACTGTAGACCCGCAGATCGGTGATGACCGTCATATTGGTCACGCCGTTCGAGCGCAGCGGCTTGAGAAAGAGAGCGTCGCCGCGATTGTTGAGCGTGGCCTGCCAGGCCTCGCTGTCGCCGATGGCGACGTTCTCGACCCGTTCGTCCGAACCGAAGATCAGCGTCAGCTGGTAGTTGGTCGCCGCCGCCAGCCGCACGACCTGGGCCGGGTTGTAAGGGATGAGGCGCAGGCGTTGATCGCCCGGCGAGGAGGCTTGCGGCTCGGATGTCGGCGGTGTCTGGGCTGTCGCCGGGGCGCCGATGAGCAGAGGTAGCAGGACGGCGAGGTGTTTCACGGCGTCGCCTCCGTCGGAGCGTCGACCCGGACCTCTTCCGCCTCGATCGGCATAGTCTGCTGGATGTCGCGGGTTGTTTCGACATCGACCGGGGCGAGGGTCTCGGGGTCGCGCCTGTACTTCAGCACCTGGAAGCCCAGAGGGTTGAGGAAACGGTCCTCGGCCGACATGGGCTCGCCCGAGAAGCGATAGTCGACGACGGCCACCCAGGGGGCGGGCGAATGATAGGGACCGTCGGCGTCGCGCCTGACGGTCTCGAAACGGACGAGTGCGGAACGGTCGTCCAGACGCGACACGCTCTTGACCCGGGTCTCGATGACGGAGGTGCGCGGATAGCGCGTCAGCGGGCTGTCGATGTTGGAGGCCTGCATGTGCGCCAGATAGTCCGAGCGGGCCTGTTCGGCGGACCACAGCCCGACCTTGCGGTAGTCGGACTGGAGGGTGGCCATGTCGAAGCCTTCGCGGGCGATGACGTACTGGACCAGCATGGACTGAACCAGGGCCTTGTCCGGCGTGATCTGGCCCGGATCCAGCGGCTTCAGCGCCTGGACGAAGCCGGTCGTGCGGTCGACCATCAGGGTATAGGGCTCGACCGTCTTCAGCGGCATGAGGATGACGAGGGCGCAGGCCTCGGCCACGGCGACGGCCGCCGCTGCGCCGGCGATGATCCATGCGACCCGGCGCGACCTCTGCAGGCCCGCGACCTGGTCTGTCGCCCAGCTTCCGGCTTCACGATAGTCAGGCGACTGGTATTGCGCGGTTTGAGGCGGACGGATTCACGCCCGCAGAACGCTTGGAGTTTGGGGATGCGCGACTGACCCGCCGGCGGCTACAGCGCCAACAGGCGATCAATACGCTCGACATTGCCTGATGAGTCGCATGAATGAGTTACAGAAACGGCGCTCGAGACGAATACTGGCTGCGACCAGGCCGCATCATATGCGAGTCGCAGGGTTTGAGTTCAGCGACAAAAACCGACAATCGCCCGCGACGACGTCATTCGCATAAGATATATTATGTGAATAAAACACGGGTTCGATGGTGTTGCATACCTCAACCACAACGGAGCTCAAAGCCCAGCTGCGCAGCCTTCAAAACGCGCAGCAGCTGGGCTTTGAGCGGTCCACATCACCAACGTTCAGACTTGATCGAAGCGCTGCGGTTGTGACAAGGCGCACTTGATACCCTTATCGCGCGTCTGGTTTATGCAACTTGCCCTTCCTGAGCCCCTGACCGGGCCGTACTGCGCCGACAAGATCGGTCTCCCTCGCTATTGCGCAACGATTTGGATCGACGTTCTAAACGGTCACCTCGCGCCATCGACGAGGTATGCGTACGCTAAGGCGGCGGACGCTATGTATCGCCAAGCTGAAGCGATGGTGCCGCCAGTAGATTTGGATGCAGCGCTGATGGCGCCTGACTTCCCTAGGGTCGAGGCCGTACTTTCGGCTAACCTCCTGGTCCGACAAGCTGGCCAGGATCTGCGCGGATGGCGGCTAGCTTGTGTTTTTGTGTTCTCTGTTCTCCAGAACGTCGTCGGCACGGACTGTCGCGAGATGTCGCAGCGCCTTCGCTTCATGCGGCAGCGCTTCGACCAACTAAGAGTTCGAGCACGCAAACCATCGGCTAGAATCCGAGCCATCCCTGGGTTGGCGCTGGAAGATATCTACGAGATTTTTCATCCGGATAGCCTAAGAAATCCGTTTCGGACCCCTCGCGGAAAATGGCGAAATTTTGTTCTTTTGATGCTTCTGGTTCAGCTGGGACTTCGCATAGGCGAAGCATTGAGCTTGACGGTAGACGGTGTGAAGCAGCAGTTCGATCCAGGCATTGGTGACGTGCGGCTTTGGCTGGATGTCACCAGTACCGACGACGAGGTCGATGTAAGGTCGCGTCGCCCCAGACTGAAGACGAGCAGCGCTGTTCGTCAAATTCCCCTATCGCAAGCGCTGGCTGCTGCGATCGACACTTACGTCAGTCAATACAGGGGCGACGTTGAGCATGTCTTCCTTTTTTCTTCTGCCGAAAGGCGCCCTCTAGCTGCAAGCTCGGTCGATGACCTACTTGGAGTTGCTAAACAGCACCTGTCACCAGAAGCTAAAGTTGCGCTTGAATATGACGGTATTACCAAACTGTCGGCACACGATTTTAGACATACATCGGCGGTGATCCGACTTCAGCGTTTCATGGATTCGGGCATGGATCACGATGAGGCCTTGCACCGGTTACGTCCGTTTTTTGGCTGGACGCGGGAATCTGAGATGCCGCTTCACTACGCAAGGGCCTATTTTGACCCACGTCATGCCAAAATCTGGGACGAGGCATTCGAAAATAGCCTAGCCTTCCTCTACGCTGCTACAGGCCGATGACAGTACAGCTATCCCTCTTCGATTACGAGACACCGCTCCCTGTATTGCCCCTGACGTGCCTCTGAGGTTTCATCCAGCGGCGACCAGAGTCCTTGGGTTAGTTACGCCTCGCAGCGTGGGGTGAGCAACAGGCCGGGCCGCGCAGCTTTCATCCTGCGCAGCGGGTCGGCCTGT
>NZ_JBOHLI010000093.1:0-5932 GCF_050729455.1 Brevundimonas sp. | reverse complement strand
GGGCGCTATCGCCTCGCCGGCTGTCACGGCGCGCCCTACCATCTGGATCCCGGCCTTCGCCGGGATGAGCGATGACATGAGGCCGTCTTCCCCCGTAAAGGGGAGAAGGAAACAGGGTCGTGCAATCAGGCGCGCAGCTTGCTAATGCGCTGGGATGATCGCACGCCTTCGCCCCGTTCCGTTCGCCCTTGGGCCTGTCCACTTCGTCGGCATCGGCGGCATCGGCATGAGCGGCATCGCCGAGATCATGCTGAAGATCGGCTATCAGGTGTCCGGCTCGGACGCCAAGGCCAGCGCCAACACCGAGCGGCTCGAGAAGCTAGGCGCCCGCATCTACATCGGCCACGACGCCGCGCACGTCACTGAGGGCGTCTCGGCGGTGGTTTATTCCACGGCGGTCAAGGCGACGAACCCGGAGCTGGTCGTGGCGCGCGAGCGTCGCATTCCTCTGGTCCGCCGCGCCGAGATGCTGGCCGAGTTGATGCGTCTGCAATTCTCGGTCGGCGTCGGCGGCACCCACGGCAAGACGACGACGACCTCCATGGTCGCGGCCCTGCTGGACGCCGGCTCGTTGGACCCGACGGTGGTCAACGGCGGCATCATCAACGCCTACGGCACCAACGCCAAGGTGGGCGAGGGCGACTGGATCGTGGTCGAGGCCGACGAGAGCGACGGCTCCTTCCTGCGCCTGAAGTGCACGGTCGCCATCATCACCAATATCGACCCGGAACACCTGGACCACTACGGCGACTTCGACGCGGTCAAGAAGGCCTTCTGCGACTTCATCGAGGACATTCCCTTCTACGGCTTCGGCGTGGTCTGCCTGGACCACCCGGAGGTGCAGAAACTGGCGGCCCAGATCGATAACCGCCGCCTGGTCACTTACGGCCTGAACCCCCAGGCCATGGTCCGCGCCGAGAACGTGCAGATGTCGCCTGACGGCTCGCGCTTCGACGTGGTCATCCAGGGGCAGGGTGTGGCCGCGCTGGAAGAACCGACCCGGATCGAGGGCCTCTATCTGCCCATGGCCGGCTGGCACAATGTCTCCAACTCTCTGGCCGCCATCGCCGTGGCGCGCGAGCTGGGCGTGGACGACGACTCCATCCGTCAGGGTCTGGCCGGCTTCGGCGGGGTCAAGCGCCGCTTCACCACCACGGGCGTCGTCGGCGGCGTGCGCGTCATCGATGACTATGGCCACCACCCGGTCGAGATCGCCGCCGTGCTCAAGGCCGCCCGTCAGGTGGTCCAGTCGGCCGACAACCCCGGCCGCGTCATCGCCGTGGTCCAGCCGCACCGCTACACCCGCCTGCGCGACCTGATGCAGGACTTCTCCACCTGCTTCGCTGACGCCGACAGCGTTCTGGTCGCCGACGTCTATCCGGCGGGCGAGCAGCCGATCGAGGGCGTCGACAAGCACGCGCTGGCCGAGGGCATCCGCCGCTACGGTCACCGCAACGTCGCCGCCCTGGAAAACGCCGCCGTCCTGCCGCGCGTCATCAAGGATGAAGCCAAGCCGGGCGATCTGGTCGTCCTGCTGGGCGCCGGCGACATCACCAGCTGGGCCTACGCCCTGCCGGCGCAACTCGAAGCCCTCGCCTGAAAACCCTCGCTCCCGCTCATCCCGACGGACGCCGGGATCCAGTGAGAGCTTCACGACGAAGCTTCGCCGCCCTACATCGGATTGAACGTCAAACGGCTGGATGCAGCCAAAGCACTGGATCCCGGCGTCCGCCGGGATGAGCGGATTATTTGATGGCCTGGACTGACAACCTCCCGACCGTGCGCGGCAAGCTGCTGCTGAACGAGCCGCTGGGGCCCTACACCTGGTTCCGCGTGGGCGGGGCGGCGGACGCCCTGTTCATCCCGGCGGACGCGGACGACCTGGCCGACTTCCTCAAGGCCCTGCCCGAAAGCGTGCCGGTCACCATCATCGGCGTCGGCTCCAACCTGATCGTCCGCGACGGCGGGGTCGAGGGCGTGGTGATCCGCCTGGCCGGCCGCGCCTTCGCCGCTATCACGACAGAGGGTGAGACCATTACGGCGGGCGCGGGCGCGTTGGACTCGATGGTGGCCAAAGCCTCCGCGAAAGCGGGCATCGCCGGGCTGGAATTCTACGCCGGCATCCCCGGCACCATCGGCGGCGCCCTGACCATGAACGCGGGCTGCTACGGCGCGGAAACCAAGGACGTTCTGGTTTCGGCCTGGGGCCTGACCCGCCAGGGCGAGCGGGTCGAACTGACGCTGGCCGACTTCGGCTACACCTATCGCCACTCCAACGCCCCGGCCGACATCATCTGGATGGAGGCGACCTATCGTGGCACGCCCGACGCGCCCGAGGCCGTCGCCGCCCGCATCAACGAGATCACCAGCCGTCGCGAGACGACCCAGCCGATCCGCGAAAAGACCGGCGGCTCGACCTTCAAGAACCCCGAGGGTCATTCCTCGTGGAAGCTGGTCGACGAGGCCGGCTGGCGCGGCAAGCTGCACGCCGAGACCGGCGGCGGCGCCAAGTTCAGCGAGCTGCACTCCAACTTCATGATCAACCCGGGCGAGGCCACCGCCGCCGACATTGAAGGCCTGGGCGAAGCCGTCCGCGCCGACGTTCTGAAGAAGACCGGCGTCCAGCTGGACTGGGAAATCAAGCGCATCGGTCGGAAGTAACCCTCTCCCGGCGGGAGAGGGCTTGAGCGCACGAGAGCCGAAGGCGATCGTTCTTGCGCGAAAGGGTGAGGGGCTGAGGTGACAGTCGGCGATAGCCGTTGGCGCGACGGCTCGCGCCGACCTTGGCCGCGAACCCTCACCCTTTCGCCTGTTCCAATCGCTCCGCTCTTGGAGGCTCAAGCCCTCTCCCACAGGGAGAGGGGCGTCCGGGTAGGAACGAAGACGCGACGAATTCCGCACCCGCCCCGCTATCGTTTCCAACCGGTTAACCGTATTCAGGGCATAGGGGCGGGCTAGTAGTCGGATCGTCCCATGCGCGCGCCCCTGAACACCCTTCACGTCGCTGTCCTGATGGGCGGCCTGTCGTCGGAACGCGAGGTCTCGCTGTCCTCGGGCCGCGGCTGCGCCGACGCCCTGGAAGGGCAGGTCGCCAAGGTCACGCGCGTCGACGCCGGTCGCGACCTGGCCCAGGTGCTGACGGCCCTGAAACCTGACGTCGTCTTCAACGCCCTGCACGGCGAATGGGGCGAGGACGGCTGCGTCCAGGGCATCCTCGAGACCCTGCGCATTCCCTATACCCACTCGGGCGTCCTGGCCTCGGCCCTGGCCATGGACAAGGACAAGTCCAAGGCCGTGCTTAGCGCGGCGGGCGTCGTCGTCCCCGGCGGCGGTCTGTTCGACCGCAAGGCGGTGGCGGCGGATCACGTCATTGCGCCCCCCTATGTCATCAAGCCCAACGCCGAGGGCTCCTCGGTCGGCGTCTATGTCATCCAGCCGGGCGACGCGCCCTGCGCCATCGTCGGCGACGACAGCTGGACCTATGGCGACCTGGTCATGGTCGAGCCCTTCATCGCGGGCAAGGAGCTGGCCGTCACGGTTCTGGGCGAGGCCGCCGGCCCGCGCGCCCTGACCGTCACCGACATCACCCCGACCAAGGGTTTCTACGACTACGAGGCCAAGTACGCGCCGGGCGGGTCCAAGCACGTCCTGCCCGCCGAACTGCCCGCCCATGTCTTCGAGGCGGCCCTGCGTCAGTCCGAGCTGGCCCATGCGGCCATGGGCTGTCGCGGGGTGTCGCGATCCGACTTCCGTTATGACGATGTTAACGACGTTCTCGTTCTTCTGGAGGTCAACACCCAGCCCGGCATGACGCCGACCTCGCTCAGTCCCGAGCAGGCGGCCTATGTCGGGATGGCGTATCGTGATCTGGTTCGGTGGATGGTGGAGGACGCCTCATGCCCGCGGTAGTGCGCGGCGGTCGGCGACAGGGCGCGACGAAGGGCAGGGGGCAGGGCTCCCGCAACGCCCCGGCCACGCCGGGCAAGGTCGCCGCCATCGGTCGGCTGGACCTGTCGCCGCGCGCCGTCCTGATCTCCATCGTGGCGGGCGTCGTGGTGCTGGGTGGGGTCCTGGCCACGGGCGCACGGGCCGAGCGCATCTCCAACTCGGTCTCTAATAAGTTCGACAGCGTCACCTCGGGCATGGGCCTGAAGGTCAGGCAGGTCCACGTCACCGGCGCCTCGCCCGAGGCCAAGGCGGCGATCCAGCAGGCCGTCGGCGTCAGCGCCGACCAGCCCATCGTCAGCCTGGATCTCAACGCCGTGCGCGACCGGGTGCAGGCCGTGGGCTGGGTCAAGGAGGCGCGCGTGGTGCGTCTGCTGCCCGACACCCTGATCGTCGACGTCAAGGAACACGACCGTCTGGCCGTCTGGCAGACCGCCGGCCACGCCTATGTCATCGACAGCGGCGGCAAGGTCATTCCGGGCGCCGACGCCGGCCGCTATCCCAAGCTGCCGCTGGTCGTCGGCAAGGGCGCCGATCAGACCGCGTCTGAAATCCTGCCGCTTCTGGCCCAGCGTCCGCGCCTGATGGCCCGCATCGAGGCCCTGGTCCGGGTGGACGAGCGCCGCTGGGATCTGCGCCTCAAGGACGGCAGCCTGATCCAACTGCCCGCCGTCGATCAGGATTCCGCCCTGATCCGCCTCGACGCGCTAGACCAGCGCGAACGCCTTCTCGACCTGGGCTTCGCCCGGGTCGATCTCCGCACGCCCGAGGAGGTCGCCGTCCGGCCCTCCGAAGGCGCTGTCTGACACGAATATCCAGGACACCAGCATCATGGCCGGACGCAGCCGAGACACGAACACGGACCAAGCCAAGGGCGCCCCGCGCGCTCCGGCCGTGGCCGCGCTCGACCTGGGCCAGTCCAAGGTCGCCTGCTTCATCATGAAGCCCGAGGGCGTGCGCCACGCCGACCGCACCATCCGCGTCGCGGGCGCCAGCCACGTCCAGTCGCGCGGCGTGCGCGGCGGGGCCATCGTCAACATGGACGAGGCGGCACAGGCCATCGGGCACGCGGTCGAGAGAGCGGAACGAGCGGCCGGCTCGCCCGTCTCCGGCGTCATCGTCACAACGGCCATCGGCCAGATGGCCAGCCACCGCGTTCAGGCCCGCGTCTCGCTGGGCGCCCATCCGATCAGCGACGGCGACCTGGCCCGCGCCATCGGCATGGCCCTGGCCCAGATCCGTTTGCCCAACCGCCGCCCGATCCACGTCCTGCCCATCGCCTGGTCGGTGGACGGGGCGCGCGGCGTCCATGACCCGCGCTCGATGCGCGGCGGCTCGCTGGGCCTCGACCTGCTGGTCGTCTCCATGTCCGAAGGCTCCTTCGGCGCGCTCAGCCACTGCCTCGAACTGGCCCACCTCGACCTGCAGGGCGTCGCCGCCGCCCCCGTCGTCTCCTCGCTCGCCGCGCTGGAAGAGGACGAGATGGAGCTGGGCAGCGTCTGCATCGACATGGGCGGCGGCTCGACCTCGGCGGCGGTCTGGGGCGGGCGCAGCCTGCTGCATATCGAAAGCCTCAACGTCGGCGGCGATCACGTCACCGCCGACATCGCGCGCGGCCTGTCGACCTCCAAGGTCGGGGCCGAGCGCCTGAAGACCCTGCACGGCTCGGCCATGGCCAGCGCCAACGAAGACCGCGAGATGCTGGAGGCCCCGCCGCGCGGCGAGGACCCGTCCGCCGGTCCCGTCATCGTCCCGCGCGCCATGCTGAAGACCGTCATCGCCCCGCGCGTCGAGGAGACGCTGGAACTGCTGCGCGACCGGCTCAAGCACGCCGGCGTCGGCATGGACCCGGGCGCGGGCATCGTCCTGACCGGCGGCGCCAGCCAGCTGAACGGCGTGCGCGAACTGGCCGTGCGCGTGTTCGATCGCCCGGTCCGCCTGGGCAAGCCGCAACGCGCCCCCCACCTGGCCGACGCCGCCTCCGGCC
>NZ_JBOHLI010000092.1:0-5943 GCF_050729455.1 Brevundimonas sp. | reverse complement strand
CCCCGCCTCCGCCGCCGCCGCAAGCCGCCAGCGGGAAAGCCAGAAGGCTTAGAACTCCAACCGAAATCGCAACTCTGCGCAGATTGCTGAACGCCACCGTCGCCTCCCCGAACCCAGGCCGCTATTAGGCTGGATTTCGTGCCGTTGGCGAGCCTGTTTCGAGAGGCGGCCGGAGCAATTTCGCCTTGGGCGGCCTAGTCGCGCAGCAGTTCGTTGACGCCGGTCTTGGCGCGGGTCTGGGCGTCGACGCGCTTGACGATGACGGCGCAGTAGAGGCTCGGGCCGCCCTTCGGGTCGGGCAGGGCGCCCGGCACCACGACCGAATAGGCCGGGACCTCGCCGCGGAAGATCTCGCCGGTGGCGCGGTCGACGATCTTGGTCGAGCCCGACAGATAGACGCCCATGGCCAGGACGGCGCCCTCGCGCACGATGACGCCCTCAGCCACCTCGGCGCGGGCGCCGATGAAGCAGCCGTCCTCGATGATGGTCGGGTTGGCCTGCAGCGGCTCCAGCACGCCGCCGATGCCGGCGCCGCCCGACAGGTGGACGTTCTTGCCGATCTGGGCGCAGGAGCCGACCGTGGCCCAGGCGTCGACCATCGAGCCTTCATCGACGAAGGCGCCGATGTTGACGAAGGACGGCATCAGCACGACGTTCTTGGCCACGTGGGCGCCGCGGCGGACGATGGAGCCCGGCACCGAGCGGAAGCCGGCGGCCTGATAGTCGGCGGCGCTCCAGTCGCCGAACTTGTTGGGCACCTTGTCCCAGAAGGGGCCGACGGCGACGGGGTGATCGGCTGACAGCGGCAGGGTGGGGGCGTGGCCGGCGCGCATGATGACGTTGTCGTTCAGGCGGAAGGACAGCAGCACGGCCTTCTTCAGCCACTGGTGCGTGGTCCAGACGCCGTCGTCGCCGCGCGTGGCGACGCGGGCCTGACCGGCGTCTAGCAGGGCCAGGGCGGTGTCGACGGCGTCGCGCACCTCGCCGCGCGTGGCGGCGGAAACCTCGGCGCGAGCTTCCCAGGCGGCTTCGATCACGGATTCCAGGTGGGTCAGGTCGGTCATTGCGGATCTCCGTCCAGCATGGCGGTGGTCAGGAAGGGGCCGACGGTCGCGGCCCGGTGTTGGATGTGCGCGCCCTCGGCCGTGAAGGCCTTGGGGCCGACCAGAACCGTGGTCATGCCGATGGCGTGCGCCGGCTCCAGGTTCTTGGGCGTGTCCTCGAAGAAGCAGGCTGTGGTCGGATCGACGCCGAACCGGGCCAGCATCTTGTCGAAGGTGCGCGGGTCCGGTTTGGGGATCAGATCGGCGTCCTCCAGGGCGAAGACCCCGTCGAAGAAACGCGTCAGTTCCAGCCGCTCCATCACCCGGCGGGCGTGACCGATCGAGCCGTTGGTGAAGATCAGGCGCGGGCCATTCAGGCGCTCAAGCGCCGCGTGCAGGCCGGGATCGGGCGTCAGCACGTCCAGCGGCACGTCGTGGACCTCGGCCAGGAAGTCGTGCGGGTCGATCTGATAATGCATCATCAAACCGGCCAGGGAGGTGCCGTAGTCGTGCAGATAGCCGCGCTGCACGCTCAGCGCCTCGGCGGATTCCAGACCCGAGGTGCGCACCACATAGGCGTTGATGCGCTGCTCGACCTGTTTCAGGAACAGGCTTTCGGGCGGGTAAAGGGTGTTGTCGAGGTCGAACACCCAGGAGCGGACGTGGCGCAGGTCGGCGCCGATCTCGGTGGTCGCCGCCAGCGGCGAGGCCGTCACGCCTGGACTCACTGAGCCTTCACCAGGGTGCCGGCGCCGAACTCGGTGAACAGCTCGACCAGCATGGCGTGGGGGCGGCGTCCGTCCAGGATGACCACGGCCTCGACGCCCGCGCGGACGGCGGCCATGGCCGTCTCCAGCTTGGGAATCATGCCGCCGTTGGCGACGCCGGTGTCGATCAGGCCTTGCGCCTCTTCCAGGTTCATCTGGCGGATGATCTCGCCGTCCGCGCCCTTGACGCCCGCCACATCGGTCAGCAGCAGCATCCGCTTGGCGCCCAGCGATCCGGCCACCGCGCCCGCCACCGTGTCGGCGTTGACGTTATAGGTCATGCCGTCCTCGGCCACGCCGATGGGGGCGATGACCGGCACCCAGTCCTCGGTCTCCGAGGCGATCAGGCCCTTGATCAGCTTGGGATCGACCTTGGTCGGCTCGCCGACGAAGCCCAGGTCGACCTCGTGCTCGATCATGCTGTCGGGGTCGCGCTTGGTGCGCTTGGTCTTTTCGACCGTCAGCAGGCCGGCGTCCTTGCCCGACAGGCCGACGCCGCGCACGTCGGCTTCCTTGCCGGCGACGGTGATCCAGTGGGCGATCTCCTTGTTCACGGCGCCGGACAGGACCATCTCGGCCACCTGCATGGTGTCCTTGTCCGTCACGCGCAGACCGTCGACGAAGGCCGACTTCACGCCCGCCTTGTCCAGCATGGCGCTGATCTGCGGCCCGCCGCCGTGGACCACCACGGGGTTCACGCCCATCAGCTTCAGCAGCACCACGTCGGCGGCGAACTGCTTGGCCACGGCGCTTTCGCCCATGGCGTGGCCGCCGTATTTGATCACCACGGTCTCGCGGTCATAAACTTGGATATAGGGCAGCGCCTCGGCGAGCGTCTTCGCCGTCTCCCAGCTGCGTTCCTCGGATTGCCGTTCAGTCTCTTTCATGATGGCGGCTCGATAGCGGCGAAGACGGCGCAAGTCACGACGTACCTCTGACAAGGCCATGAATCTCACAGCCGTTGTAGCCAAAACATCGCTTTCAATCACGGCGAAGTCGGCTATCCAAGCTGAATGACTCTCTACCCGGTGATCATGTGCGGCGGCGCCGGCACGCGCCTTTGGCCAGCCTCCCGCCCGTCCCGTCCGAAGCAGTTCATCGCCCTGGCCGGGAACCGTTCCTTGTTCCAGGAAACGGTGCTCCGGGCGGCGCCCCTGGCGGTCGACGGCGGCTGCCTCGTCGTGGTGGGCGGCGTGGATCACAAGGCGTGGATCATGGCGCAGTTGGACCAGGTCGGTGTCGACGCCCAGATTCTGCTGGAGCCCGAGGGGCGTGATTCAGCGGCGGCGATGGCGGCGGCGGCCGTTTGGACCCATGGCCGCGACCCGGCGGGAATCAACGTTTTCATCGCGTCGGATCACCATATTCCCGACCATGAGGGTTTCAGAGCGGCGGTGACGGCGGCGGCGGACGGCGCCCGCGAGGCGCGTATCGTCACCTTGGGCGTCAAGCCGACCGAGCCGTCTTCGGCCTATGGCTATATCGCGCCGACCGGCCGGGGTCTGGGCCCCATCGCAGCCTTTGTAGAAAAGCCGGATCAGGAGATGGCGCGGCGGTATATTCGCGACGGCTACCTCTGGAACAGCGGCAATTTCATCGCCTCGTCCGAGGTCCTGCTGGCCGAAATGAAAGCCCACGCGCCGGCGGTGGCAAGCGCGGTCAGGGCCGCGGTCGCGACGGCCGGTCGCGGCTCAGTCGCCGTGCTGGGCGACGCCTTTCGTCAGGCGCCCAAGGTTTCGATCGACTATGCGGTCATGGAGAAGACGCGGCTGGCCTCCGTTCTGGAGGTCGACTTCAGCTGGTCCGATCTCGGCGCATGGGACGCGATCGCCGCCAGCGGCGAGGGTGAGATCGGCGGACATATTTTCGAGGACGCGGAAGGGTGCCTGGCGCGCGCCGCCGACGGGATGCTGGTCGCGGCGATCGGGGTGCGAAATCTGGCGATCATCGCCGAGCCTGATGCGGTTCTCGTCTGCGATCTGAGCCGGTCGCAGGACGTGAAAAGGATCGTCGAGCGCATCCGGCTGTCGTCGCCGCAGCATATGGATTTCGCGCGCCGTCCCGACGAGGCGCTGGCGGCCGGCGCGCTGCGGCTCCGGGAATGGTTGCGTTTCAAGGCCTTGCCGCTCTGGTCCGCACTGGGGCAGGGCGAGGACGGCGCTTTCGCGGAGTCCCTGGCGCTCGACGGTCGGCGGGTGGAGACGCCGAGGCGCGCCCGTGTGCAAGCGCGCCAGATCTACGTCTTCGCCCAAGCGGGGCTGATGGGCTGGGAGGGGCCGTGGGCGCGCGCCGTCAGAACCGGGCTGGCGAGCCTTGATGCGGACTTCCTCCGTGACGACGGATTGATGCGCACATTGCTCTGTGCGGAAAATCGGCCGCTGGACGAGACCGTCATGATCTATGATCAGGCCTTCCTGCTCCTGGCCCTGGCGACGGCGCTGAAGGCCGGAATCGGCGACGGCGACGTGCACGCCCGCGGCGTCGCGATTCGTGACGCCCTGGTTATGCGCGCCACCCCGAACGGGGGTCTTCGTGAAGCGGGCGGACGTCCTTTCCAGTCCAACGCTCATATGCACCTGTTTGAAGCAGCTCTGGCGTGGGAGGAGGTCAGCGACGATCCCGCCTGGCGAGATCTGGCGGACCGCGTAGCGGGCCTGGCCTGCACGACCTTTATCGATCCCGTGTCGGGTCGTCTGCGCGAGGTCTTTGATGAAACCTGGGCGCCGGCGCCGGGCGACGAGGGGCGTCTCATCGAGCCAGGGCACCAGTTCGAATGGTCCTGGTTGCTGGCGCGCTATGCAAAGTCGAGGGGAAACGAGGCGACTATGGTCGCGGCGCAGCGGCTCTATGTCGCTGGGCGCGAGGGGGTCAACGAGCGCCATCTTGTGGCGGTGAACGCTCTGAATGGCGACGGTTCGGTGCGAAATGCGCGGGCGCGGCTCTGGCCGCAAACGGAGTGGCTGAAGAGCGCCTTGATCATGGCCCGGGAGTCTTCGGGGCGTGATCGCGCGGCCTACCTGGATGACGCTTCGGCCGCGCTGAGGGCGCTGTGGCTGTACCTCACCCCGGCAGGCCTGTGGCGGGACACGAGGCTGCAGGACGGCAGCTTCATCGAGGAACCGGCTCCGGCGAGTTCGCTCTATCATATCGTTTTGGCCTTCACCCAACTGGCCGAAAGCGCGCCTGTTTCAGGAGAAGATCGGGGCCCTGCCATGGCGTTGCGTTAACGAAATCCGTCGTCTTGTTAGGTTTTTGTAGCTTGGCGGTCACGGTGTGTTGCAACCTTTAGTAAATGTGACGTTTGCCGCTCGACCGCCCACGGCAACGCTGATAAGGGTTGGGTAGGCGACGTATCCGTCGTCCTCGAACAACAGATCTCGGAGGGCCGCATATATGCGCGTCAAGAGTTTGATCCTGGCATCCAGCGCGGCGGCGGCTCTGGCCCTGTCGGCGGGCGCTGCTTCGGCTGAGCCGGACGGCTGGTACGGCGCGGTTGACGCCGGCTACCACATCATCGACGACATCAACGCGGAATCGTCCACGACCGGCGCCAACTGGAACTGGGAAGTGAACGACGGCTGGGCGGCGTTCGCGCGTCTCGGCTACCGCTTCAACCCCAACTGGCGCGTTGAACTGGAAGGCGGCTACCGCTCGGGCGACATCGGCACCGTGCGCGCCGTCACCGGCACGCAAGGCCTGTGCAACCTGACGCCGGCCACCGGCCCCTGCCATTCGCCGGAAGGCGACATCGAGTCGACGACTCTGATGGCCAACGTCCTCTACGACTTCGGTTGGGAAGCCTGGGGCATCCGTCCCTTCGTCGGCCTCGGCGTCGGCGTGAACCGCGTCAACACCGACACCGTCGGCCGTCTGCGCGCCACCCCGGCCGTGTCCTTCGCCGCCGACGACAGCTCGACCAAGTTCGCCGCTCAGGCGATCGCCGGTCTGGCCTGGGCCGTGGGCGATCGCGCCAACATCGACCTGACCTACCGCTACCTGACGGGCGACGCCTCGTTCACCTCGATCTCGGGCGGCCCTGGCGCCATCCAGTTCGGCGAATGGTCGGGCGACTATGACCAGAGCCACACCGTGACCCTGGGCCTGCGCTACGCCTTCGGCGCCGAGCCGGCTGC
>NZ_JBOHLI010000091.1:0-6413 GCF_050729455.1 Brevundimonas sp. | reverse complement strand
AGCTTCGCCGCCGCCACGCCGGGCGCAAACGACGTGGCCGCCCTGCCCGCTGCTGCTGCCAACGAGGTCCCGGCCTCGGCCGAGGGCGAAGCCGCCGCGCCCGCCGCCCCGCCGCCCCTGGAATCCCAGACCGGCGCCCCCGCCGCCAATCGCGACCTGGGCCTGTCGATGCTGTCGCGCGCCACGGTCGAGACCACCGCCCAGATCGCCGCCCAGATCCTCAAGAAGCTGGACGGTCGCTCGACCCGGTTCGATATGGCCCTGACGCCCGAAGATCTCGGTCGCGTCGACGTCAGCCTGGAGATCGATTCCGACGGGCGTCTGACCGCGCGTCTGGCCTTCGACAATCCGGCCGTCGCGACCGATCTGCGCGGCCGCGCCGACGAACTGCGCCGCCAGCTTCAGGACGCCGGCTTCCAGCTGTCGCAGGACTCGCTGGAGTTCGCCGAGCGCGACGCCTCCTCCGGCTTCGGCGGCGGGGCCTTCGACCGCGCACCGGACCGTCGCGCCTTCGCCGGCGCGGCCCGCGTGGCCGCCGAGGCCGATGTCGCCGTTCCGCCCGCCGGGGCCTGGACTTCCCTCTCGCTGACGCGCGACCGCGTCGATCTGAAAGTCTGACGATGGTTGACGCCGTCTCCGCCAACACCGCCACGGGCAAGATCAACACCGGCTCGTCGATGCTGGCCTCGAACTTCGAGACCTTCCTGTCGCTGCTGACCGCCCAGTTGAAGAACCAGGACCCGCTGTCGCCTGTGGATTCCAACGAGTTCACCGCCCAGCTGACCCAGATGGCCGGCGTCGAGCAGCAGCTGCTGACCAACACCCTGCTGAACAGCCTGCTTCAGGCCCAGCAGGGCGACGGCCTGACCGGCGCGGCGCAGTATATCGGCAAGGACGCCACGGCCGTCTGGTCCTCGACCCGGATCGAGGACGGCGAGGCGACCTGGAGCTACGAGCTGGCCGGCAATGCGACCTCGGCCAGCCTCGAGGTGCTGGACAGCGCCGGCAAGGTGGTCTGGAGCGGTGACGCGCCCGAAAAGACCAATGGAATGCACGACTTCACCTGGAACGGTCAGACCAACGGCGGCGGCAAGGTCGACGACGGCGGCGTCTATACGCTGAGGGTCACGGCCAAGGACGGCGCGGGCGCCAAGGTCGACAGCCAGGTGCTGATCAACGGCCGCGTCACCGGCGTCGAAATGTACGACGGCCAAGCCTTCGTCACCATCGGCAACGCCATCATGCCGGTCTCCAGCCTGATCGCGCTGGAAGAACAGAAAACCGCCGCCACGCCGCCCGTCACGCCGACAGCCTAAAACCAAGCCCTTTCAATCCCCTCAATCTTCTCTCGTAAGGAACCCCAGACATGAGCATCAACGGCGCCATGCTGGCCGGCGTGTCCGGCCTGACCGCGAACGCCGCGGCCCTTTCGACCATCTCGCAGAACATCGCGAACGTGAACACGATCGGCTACAAGCGCGCGACGTCCGAGTTCGCCACCGTCGTGAACAGCCAGACCCAGGGCGTCGGCTTCTCGGCCGGCGGCGTGCAGGCCTCGGCCCGCCACTTCATCAGCCAGGCTGGTCAGCTTCAGCGCACGACCTCGGGCACCGACCTGGCCATCGCCGGTCAGGGCTTCTTCGTCGTGACCGAGAAGTCCGAGAACCTGGTGAACAGCGACGCTCGCCTGTTCACCCGCGCTGGCGCCTTCAAGATCGACGACCTGGGCTATCTGCAGAACACGGCGGGCCTGTATCTGCAGGGCTGGCCGGTGGACACCGACGGCAACGTCGCCAGCGATCCGTCGGACGTGAACCGGCTGAAGACGATCAACGTCGGGTCGGTCGGCGGCGCGGCCGAGCCGACCACCCGCGTCGGCCTGAACGCCAACCTGAAGTCCAGCCAGAAGGTGTCCGACGCCGCGACCGTGCCCACCCCTGCCGGCGTCACCGCCTACAGTCCCGCCACCAACTCGATGGCCATGTGGGACCCCGTGACCGGAACGGGCGTCAAGCCGGACTTCGAGATCACCATCCCCGTTTCGGACTCCAAGGGCGGCCAGCGCAGCATCGCCATCGCCTTCCTGAAGGGGCCCAACGCCAACGAATGGTACGCCGAGGTCCACGCCCCCGACGGTTCGGTCGTGAACCCCAACACTCCGCTGAAAAGCGGCATGGTGAAATTCACTCAGGACGGCCGCCTGGACACCACCTTCAACGGTCCGACCGCCCTGTTCCCCGACCCGTCCACGGCCAACCTGACGCTCGGCGCCTCCGGCTCCGTTCCCCCGGCGCCGCCCGCCGTGGCCCCGGACGGCACCTGGGCCACGGGCCTCGGCATCGCCGCCCAGACCATCTCGATCGACTTGATGGCTGCGGCCGGCGGCCTGACGCAATACGACAGCACCTCGATCGTCCAGGCCACCTACACGAACGGCACGGCCTTCGGGAATCTGACCGAGGTCAAGATCGACGACACCGGCTTTGTCACCGCCATCTTCGACAACGGCGTGATGCGCAAGATCGCCCAGGTCGCCCTGGCCACCTTCCCCAGCGCCGACAGCCTGACCGAGGTTTCGGGCAACGCCTTCCGCGTCAGCCAGAGCTCCGGCACCTTCAACCTGAAGGCCCCGGGTACGGGCGGCGCTGGCCTGCTGGGTTCGTCGCAGCTGGAGGCCTCGACCGTCGATCTGTCGACCGAGTTCACCGGCCTGATCACCACCCAGCGCGCCTATTCGGCCTCGTCGAAGATCATCACCACCGCCGACGAGATGCTGGCGGAACTGATCAACATCAAGCGCTGATCGCTTAACCGGAATCGATGAGTAAGCCTTCGTTAGACTCGATGAATCCTTCGTTTCCGGCGCCTCGCACGCGCCGGACGCGGAGGATGCGTCTTAGCCATTCCTTCACCACGACGCTTAAACGCCCCTTAGCCGGGGCGCTCCTAGGGTACGCGTCGATGGTGGTGGTGAAAGAGGCTTAAGCCCATGCTGCAAGAGCGACGCCTTAATAGTAGAGGCGAACAATATGTGGTCGGCCCGACGGGCACGCCCCTGACCCTGCGGGATCTTCCGCCGGCGGAAACGAACCGCTGGGTGATCCGCCGCAAGGCCGAAGTGGTCGCCGCCGTTCGCGGCGGTCTGATCAGCCTGGAAGACGCCCTGGCGAAGTATCGCCTGACGGCCGAGGAATTCATCGCCTGGCAACAGGCGATCGACAAATGGGGCATGCAAGGCCTGCGCACCACGCGCATCCAGAGCTACCGGGATTAACATTCCTTTTGGGGCCTACCGCGCTTCGCGCTACTTGAGGCCCCGAGATCACAAGGCCGCTTCTGGAAACGGAAGCGGCCTTTGTCGTTTTAGGGCCCATGCCTCGAAATCGAACGCAGGGACCTCTATATGGCGGCGATGACCCTGGCTGACGACATTTGCCCCGTTCCGACCATCGCCCCCATGTCCGGCGCCGCCGACATGGACGCCGCGATCGAGAGCGCGCGACAGGCCGTCGGCCTGCCGGTCGGATCGCGCGTGGTCGCGGCCATGTCGGGCGGGGTGGATTCCACCGTCGTCGCCGCCCTGCTGCACAAGGCCGGCTATGACGTGGTGGGCGTGACGCTGCAACTCTACGACCACGGTGCCGCCCTCAAGAAAAAGGGCGCCTGCTGCGCGGGTCAGGACATCCACGACGCCCGTCTGGCCGCCGAGACCATCGGCATCCCCCACTACGTCCTCGACTACGAAAGCCGCTTCAAGGACGCGGTGATCGACCAGTTCGCGGACTCCTATCTGAAGGGCCAGACCCCGGTCCCCTGCATCCGCTGCAATCAGACGGTGAAGTTCCGCGACCTGCTGGACGTCGCCCGCGACCTGGGCGCCGAGGCCATGGCCACCGGCCACTATGTCCGCCGCGCCGCCGTCGGCAACCGCTCGCAGATGCGCAAGGCGATCGACCACTCGCGCGACCAGTCCTACTTCCTGTTCGCCACCACCCAGGATCAACTCGACTACCTGCGCTTCCCCCTGGCCGATCTGGAAAAGCCCCAGGTGCGCGGCGTCGCCGCCGCCCTGGGCCTACGCATCGCCGCCAAGCCGGACAGCCAGGACATCTGCTTCGTCCCCTCCGGCGACTACCGCACCCTGATTGACCGTCTGCGTCCGCAAGGGCGTGAGGCCGGCGAGATCGTGCACATGGACGGCCGGGTTCTGGGCCGGCACGGCGGCATCACCGACTACACCATCGGCCAGCGCCGCGGCCTGAACGTCGCCGTGGGCGAACCCCTGTTCGTGACCAGGCTGGACCCCGATAACCGCCGCGTCATCGTCGGCCCGCGCGAGGCCCTGCTGACCGCCAGCCTGACGCTGGAGGAAACCAACTGGCTGGGCGATCAGGCCACCATCGAGGAAGCCGCCCGCGACGGCGCTCCCGTCCTGGCCCGCGTCCGCTCCACGCGCCAGCCCTCCCCCGCCCGTCTGGCGCTGGACGATGACAACATCGTCTCGGTCGTCTTCGAACAGGGCGAAGAAGGCGTCGCCCCCGGCCAGGCCTGCGCCCTCTACGACCCCGCCGATCCCGACCGCGTCCTCGGCGGCGGCTTCATCAGCGGCACGACGGCCGTCGCCGCCTGATTTTCGGGCTTGGCGGGCGCCGCCGGCGCGTGTAGAAGCCCCGCTCCGAAATCGAGAGATCCATGTTCTTCAATATCAACCCTTCGCAACGGCCCATGACCGTCGACCGCCTGCCGGTCGAGGGCAAAGGCGCGCGCGTGGGAGGGGTCTAGAAGAACCGTCGGTCATTCGACTTCGGTTTTCCAGAAACCCCTCCCGCCACCGGCCGGAGGGGTTTCTTGTCTGCGCGAGCGACATCCCTCTGTCCGGATCGGGAGGATCACAGACAGAAGAGGAGACGTCGGCCATGTCTGGCTATGACGTAATCGACAGCCTGGGCGTGCCGATCAAGGCCTGGACCCGGGGCGTGCCCATCGAGGATGCGGCGCTGAAGCAGTTGAAGAACGTGGCCTCGCTGCCCTTCATCCACAAACACGTCGCGGTCATGCCGGACGTGCACTGGGGCATGGGCGCGACGGTGGGCTCGGTGATCCCGACGCTGAAGGCCATCATCCCCGCCGCCGTGGGCGTGGACATCGGCTGCGGCATGATGGCGGTGCGGACCTCGATCCGCGCCGAGCACCTGCCGGACGACCTGTCGGGCATCCGCTCCGCCATCGAGGCGGCGGTTCCGCACGGCCGCACCGACAACGGCGGGCGCAACGACAAGGGCGCCTGGGCGTCCGAGCCGCCGGCCTCGGCCGCAGCGCGCTGGGCCGAGCTCAAGCCCGGTTACGACGCCGTGGTGGCAAGGCACCCCAAGGCGGGCCACCCGCGCGGCTTCGGCCACCTGGGCACGCTGGGCACCGGCAACCACTTCATCGAGCTGTGCCTCGATGAGGCCGGCGACGTCTGGGTGATGCTGCACTCGGGCTCGCGCGGGGTGGGCAACCGCTTCGGGACCTACTTCATCGAGCGAGCCAAGTACGAAGCCCGTCGCTGGCACCTGAACCTGCCGGATCAGGACCTGGCCTACTTCCCGGAAGGGACGGAAGGCTTCAACGACTATGTCCGGGCGGTGTCGTGGGCGCAGAAGTACGCGCGCGCCAACCGCGAGGTGATGATGGAGCAGGTGCTGGGGGTGCTGAAGACCATCTGGCCCGATCTGACGACGACGCAGGAGGCGGTGAACTGCCACCACAACTACGTCTCTAAAGAGAAGCATTTCGGTCAGGACGTCTTCCTGACCCGCAAGGGCGCGGTGTCGGCCAAGGACGGCGAACTGGGCATCATCCCTGGTTCGATGGGCGCCAAGTCCTTCATCGTGCGCGGCAAGGGCAATGCGGACAGCTTCTGCACCTGCTCTCACGGCGCCGGACGGGCCATGAGCCGGACCGAGGCCAAGCGTCGCTTCACGGTCGAGGACCACGTCCGCGCCACTCAAGGCGTCGAGTGCCGCAAGGACGCCGAGGTGATCGACGAAACCCCGATGGCCTACAAGGACATCGACGCGGTCATCGCCGCCCAGGCCGACCTGATCGAGGTCGTGCACACCCTGCGTCAGGTGGTGTGCGTCAAAGGATGACGGGAGCCGGTCGTGCGCAAGCTCGGCCGGCTTTCGTCGTTCCGGGCCCGGCGTGGCAGAACGACGCTCATTAAGACTTCGACAGACCGCATCCGTATGCGCATGGTGAAGCCTCCAAAGGTCATCACGCACCCCACGAGGCTCAGAATGCGCTTGACGTGCCCCTGAGAATTTCCTCCACGCGGAGCTAGAGTCCGGCCCTTGAAAGGACGGACGGAATGAAACGAGCGAGATTCTCGGAAGAGCAGATCATCGGGATCCTGCGGGAGAACGAGGCCG
>NZ_JBOHLI010000090.1:0-6780 GCF_050729455.1 Brevundimonas sp. | reverse complement strand
GGATCCCGATGATCTGCTCTTCCGAGAATCTCGCTCGTTTCATTCCGTCCGTCCTTTCAAGGGCCGGACTCTAGCTCCGCGTGGAGGAAATTCTCAGGGGCACGTCAGGGCGCCATCGACATCGTCGCATCGACGCGATTGCCGTCCTCAGTGAACAGGCATCTATACCCAGGTACAAAAGAGCAGGTTGGAGTAAACCTTCAGGTCAGGCGCTTCGCGCTCGACCCGACCGCCGTGGACACTATTTTTGATGAGCAAGTCGGATGTGGAGATCACATCCACACCAAGAGCGGTCTTTCTCTCAAGGCGATCTGCCAAATCAGTCTTCATAACCGCCATGTGATTCATCGGTTTCCCCGGTCGTTTCGGATCGGCTCATGCCCCGTATAGCGGCAGGCATCAACAACTATCAGAACTCTGCCATCCCGGAGATCAGATGACCTCGGAGCGCCTTGCCACGTCCTTTTCCGGACGGCTCCAGTCTGGCAGCCGCGCCCGAGTGGTCACCGCGTCCTGCCCCGCACGACGCCGTGGTCGGCTCCGGTGGTCGGCTCCGAAAGCCGCCGAAGCCGCTTCGACCAGAGCGCCGGGGCGTTGAAGGAGAAGTAAGGTTATCGTCGGTTTACGATAGGACTTAAGCGCCCGCTAAGCGTGTCTAATCGCTGGAAGTTAAGGGCCGACAAGTATCGTCACCTTGAAATCAAGGGTGATGAGGACGTCATGACCAAGCAGAGATCGGCAAAACGCCGCGCGTTTCTGGCTATCGCCGCCGGCCTGGCCGCCGTACTGGCGCCGCAGATGGCCTCGGCCGGCCCTTCGGCGGGATACTCCTATCGACTGAAGGCCACTGTCCCGGTGTCCTGCTGGGTGCGCCCAAGTGGAACGGTGATGGCGGAAACCGGCCGCGCCGGCTCGGTCGTCGAGGCCTGCAACAGCCCCGGCGGGTTCACGGTTTCGGCCCAATATCGCCCGCTGGTCGGTAGCGAGAAGGCCAAGATCATTTACGGCGACCGATCCCTGAACCTCGCCAAGGACGGTATGCTGGAGCTTCGCCGCTCCAGTATGGCGACCATCCGCACCGTCGACTATCGCTTCGACGAGGTCGAACTGAACGAGCCCCTGATCCTGGCCCTGACGATCCAGCCAATCTGACGCGGCGACCGACGCCCAAACAGGAAACGCCCCGCAGATGCTCTGCGGGGCGTTTTTTCATTGATCGAAGACTGGCGTCGCCGCCGCCGGCGATCAGAGCGCGGCGACGGTGAAGGTCAGGATGTCGCTATAGTCCCCGGCCCGCTTTCCAGCGGTGTCGCCAATCCGCACCGTCAACGGATAGTCGTCGTTGCGGGCCTGGGCCGAGACGACATCGAAACTGTAGGGCGCGGTCAGGTTGACGTTCCGGGCGCCCAGCTGGAGCCCGTAGTCGATATACCAGGCGGTCCCGGCCTGACGCAGCTTGCCCAGGTTCTGGGACGTGACCGAGACCCGGTAGCCGGCGGTGCTGTGGACATAGACCGAGGTGTTGAGCGCGCGCGTGCCCTGGCTCAACTCGCCCAGGCTGATGGTGGGGATGCCGTTCTGACGGGTGAACTCGCCCTTCAAGCCGATGACGGCGGCGGCGGCCGTCTCGAGCACCAGGGTCACGGGCCGTTCAGCGTGCACCTCGCCGTTGGCGGCCCGCAAGGCGATATAGGCGGTCTGGGTGTAGCGCCCGTAGGCCAGATTGGCCGGCGGCTGCACGGCGACGCGGATGCGCGCCATCTCGCGGCCTTCCTTCGGGACATGGATCTGCGCCCCGGTCACGTTCTCGCTGGTTCCCGAACGCGGCGTCAGATCGGCCCCGCTCCGCTGGTCGCGCATGGCGTAGGGCACGCGCACCGAAGTTCCAGGCGCCCCCAGACCGAAGGGCTCGCCGCGCAAGGAAACGTTGAAGCGTCCGTTGCAGGGCGTCTTTCCGGTGTTCACCAGGGCCAGGTCGAAATCGCGGACCGCCGCATCATCCTCGAGCGGATTGTAGCGGATGATCCACTGATCCGCGCCGGGATCCAGCGTCAGATTGCACTTGGCCTGGGCCGAGGCCTGCCCCGCCAGGGTCAGCGCGCCCATGGCGACGGCGGCGGCCATCAGGGTGTTGCGAACGGATCCGGAGATCATGGTCATCTTCCTTCCAGTCATTCTTCCGGCACGTCGATCGGCAGGGTGACGGTCTGCATATCCAGCAGGCCTTCGTTGTCCGCCGGGACCGTGAACTCGAAACCGGCGGCCGGACTCGTGAACAGATCGACGCGATAGGTCTTGCCGGGCTTCAGCTTCTGGACGGCGAAACGGCCGACCGAGTTGGTGAAGAACAGTTCGGGCTCGGCGTTCGGCTCGTCGACCGGGCGCACGCGGCCCGACAACAGCGCGGCGGGACGGCCGCCGTTGCCGACAATCCGGCCCAGGGCGGACACGAAGGCGTCGCTGCCCACCTGGATCGCATAGCCGCTCTTGTAGGTCGGCCGCACGCGCAGAATGCCGTCGCCGATGTCATAGCCCAACGGCGCGTCCAGCACGTCATAGCGCACCGACTGGTTCACATAGGAGGTCAGGGTGTTCGACAACGCTGGACCGAGGGCGCCGGAGCGCGCGGTGTAGTTCCCGCGCTGGAACGACTCGCCGACGATGACCGGGTGGTCGTCCAGGGTTTCGTGCGGATAGACGATGGCGAAGCTGTCATAGATGTTGCGTCCGACCGCCACCTTGCCGCCGGTGGTGGCGATAGAGCTGCCGATCCGCAAGGTGGTGATCTGTTCTTCGGTGATATCGCTGAAGGACTGGCCGAAGGCCGTGTGCGACAGGCTGGCGTCGAAGCGGTTGCCGACATAATCGACCTGACCCGAAACCGTGCCGGGCCCATCGTCATAGGTCGACTGGACCGAATAGCCCAGGGATCCGACGCGGTTCTCGCTCGACTGCTGGAAGCGCACGCTGCCGGTGTTGCGCGCGGAGCCGTAGCGCGCTTCGCCGCGACGATCGTAGCGCGGCGACCAGATCAGGGCGACCGTGAAGCCGAAACCGTCGCGCGATGAGCCGAAGGTGTTGCCGTAGTCGGTGTATTCCGCCCCGAACTGGACCCCCCACTCTGGCGTCACGCGATAGGTGGTGGTCGCGCCGAGGGTGTAGGAATCATCGAGGAAGGCGCTGCGGCTCATCCGGTAGGAAGCCGTGGCGTTGGCCAACCAGTCCGCCGAGAACCGATGCGAATAGGCCCCCGTGAAGATCCACGAGATCGGATTCTGCGCCGTGGCGTTGCCCAGGCTGGCGTAGTCCTCGGACGTATAGTCCGCCACGAAAGTCCAGCTGTCGTAGGTGTCGCCCTGATCGACGGCCAGGTCATAGCTGAGCGCATAGGCGTAGCCGCCGCCGCGATCGCTGTTGCTGACCGAGGCGTCCAGCCGCGCGCGCGCGCCGTTCTTCAGGATGATCTGGCTCTGGCCGGTCAGGTTCTGGACCTGCTCGGACGCCTGAAGGCCGACGCCCAGGGCGGGTCGATTCTCGAACGCCTTGCGCCAGTAGCCGGTGAAGGCCAGCTCGCCGTCGTTGTATTCCGGCGACCCGAACAGGCCGGTGTTGGTCACGCCCAGATAGGCGCCGTACTCATAGTCGCCTGGCTCCAGGTCGATGGCGTCCAGATAGGCGCTGTAGGCGATGGTCTCGGTCCGCCCGGACTCGTTCTGGACCTCCAGTTGGACATCGTTCGATCCAGTCTCCAGCGGCAGATTGGACAGGTCGTATTGGCCGGGGTCGAGACGGAATTCGCGCACGAAGACGCCGTTACGCAGCACCCGCACCGTCGAGGCTTCCTGCAGAACCAGTTGGCGGCCGCCCGCCAGGACGTTGTTGCGGAAGGTTTCGAACCGCTGACGCTGACGCGCCACGCCGACGCCGCCCATCTGGATATAGCCCTGACGGCCGCGGGTCTCCGGGTCCATGTCGCCCAGGTACCAACGCCGGAACGCCTCGGGCTCGTCATAAACGAAACGGGCGTAGCGACGGTCGACTTCATACTCGCCGGTGAACAGGTCCTCGCGCCCCTGCACGTCCGACTCGAAGACCAGATTCTTGAACCGGACGGCGCCGTTCAGATAGACGCTCGGCGCCGCCACATCGCCGGTCGAGTTGCGGCGCTGCACCAACATATTGGTGTTCAGATAGGCCGAGATGTCCTCGGGCGACGCCCCGGGTTCGTCCGGACGTCCGCCCTGGAACAGCGATTCGATCGACCGTTTGGTCGGGTCGATCCGCAGCACCAGCACCGCCAGCTGATCCGGGTCATACTCGAGGCGGATGCCCGTGGTGTTGATCTCTTCGGGCGCGAAGGATTCGACGCCCGCCAGCCGCGCCGCCAGTTCAGCCTGGGCCTCCGGCGTCAACAGCGGGTTGATCAGGCGCTGGAAGCCCGCGCTTTCAACGATGAACCGATCGTCGCGCGTCAGGAGGACCGGCATTTCGCCCAGGACGCGCCGGTTGAAATTCAGCGGCACCGTCATGGCGATGTCGCGGTCGTAGGGGTTGATGTTCGGGCGCTGCTGCGCCACCGCGATCGACGCGCCGCCCGGCAGGTCCTGATCGCTCTCGGCGTGCGCCATCCCCGTCGGCGCAGCCAGCATCGCCGCGATCAACGCGATACGGGACGCCGTTCCCCTGATTTTCGCCCCCCCCATCGTCATCGCGCGAACCGCAGGCTCACGGGCTTGGCGGGATCCAGTTCGACGCCGGTCGGCACCTTGAAGGTGCGACGGCCGCCGCCGGGCGCCAGATAGCCGACGCCGACGGTCTTGGAGACTTCGTCGCTGTTGTATTCCCGGCGGAAAGGCTGACCCGCCTTGTCCGTGCCCTCGATCACCCAGGTCGCGCCGCTCATCAGGGCATAGCGTTTGCCGCTGTTGGAGACGACGATTTCGACACCCGGCTCGGCCGGCGGCTGGGCGACGGGCGCCCCGCCCGTCAACGAGGGATCAATTTCGGGCGCGGGCGGCGTCACCATAGCCGGCGTGACCGACACGACCTCGACCTTGGGCTCGGCGCCCGGAGGCGCGACCACGATCAGGGCCTTCATGGTGTAGAGCACCTGCACCGCCACCGCGCCGCCGCCCTCGGGCACGTTCGGATCGGTGGCGACCGGCAGTTGCTTCACCCACAGGTAATAGGCGCGCGACACATCGATATTGGGTTCACCGACCCATTGAACGCGCACGACCTGACGGCCGCTGACCGGCACCAGCCCTTGCGGCGGGAAGACCAGGAAGTCCTCGTCGGCCGGCGTTTCGACCATGTTGCCGTCGGCGTCGATGTCCATGCGCGTGATGCGCGTCTCGAACGGCAGGGCCGCGGAGCCGACGTTGCCGACTTCGATCCGGGCGGCCGATCCAGCGCCGGAGGTCGTCAGTTCGGAAACCATCGGCGACACCCGCATCGCCCAGGCGGCCGTGATGAACAGCAGCCCGGCGACCAGCGCCGCCACACCCCCGAAGACCCGCGTCATCCGCGGGAAACGCACACCCCGTCGCGCCATCGTCGAACACTTCCCCAAAGCCGCCGCTTCCGACGGTGTTCCGTTCTTGGCCGCCCCCATGGCGACAAACCCGAGTCTCGCAAACTTCGCGCCACAGGCGAAAAGCCGCGAAAAACCATAGCGATCAATGATCACCGAAAGGAAAACGCGCGGCGCAGCCGAAGCCGCCCCGCGCGCAACCTGTCTTGACGTCGGTTCGCTTAGAAGGCGGCGATGTTGACGGTCAGGTCGCCCTGATAGGCGCCGGCGAGCAGCGACTTGGAGGGGACCGGGATGTTGACGTTCAGGGCCATCGGCGACTTCCAGGCGCCGTGCTGGGCGGTGACGCTGTTCGAGCCGGCGGCCAGGACCAGCGAGGTCGGCGAAGCCGCGCCCGCCACGCCGACGGCGCCGGCGGTGTAGTTGGCCGTCACCGAGAACGGCAGGTTGGCCTGGAAGACGTTGGTGTCGTAGCCGGCGGCGCTGTTGTTCACCAGGCCGCGGACGTCCGACTTGGACAGGGTGACGCGGTTCGAGGTGTTGCAGCCCGCCAGGTTGCTGTCGATCGTGACGTTGGCGGCGGCGGTCATGTCGAAGGCGGCGGCCGGACCGGTGTTGTCCGAGGCGAAGATGCCGATGGTGCCGAAGTCGATCGTCTGCGAGTTGCTGCTGCCCGAGTAGTAGGCGCAGTCCGTCGACACCGCGCCCTTCAGGGTGAAGGTCGCGCCGTCGCTGGTCGACGCCGTGCCGTTGTTGTCGGCCGACAGACCCTTGATCTCGATCATCGAAATCTGGGCGGTCGAGTCGTCGATCACCAGCGGGCTGATAGCCTTCAGGTAGTCGCGACCGATGTTGGCCGGATAGCCAGCTTGATTATAGGTTTCGTCGATCGTGCTGTTGGGCAGCAGATACACGCCGGGCGCACCGGGGACGTTCACGGCCGGACCCGCGACCGAACCAGTGGTCGCCGTGGCGTGATAGACTTCGCCGGCTTGGGCGGCGACGGCGGACAGGGCGAGGGCGGCGACGCCCGCGAGAAGCGAAACGGTTTTCATTTGATGATTCCTGTTCAGATGTCGGGCGACGCCGGAGACGGAGGAGCCTGAGCCCCTCCGTCAGGCGTCGGTTCGCTTAGAAGGCGGCGATGTTGACGGTCAGGTCGCCCTGATAGGCGCCGGCGAGCAGCGACTTGGAGGGGACCGGGATGTTGACGTTCAGGGCCATCGGCGACTTCCAGGCGCCGTGCT
>NZ_JBOHLI010000089.1:0-6852 GCF_050729455.1 Brevundimonas sp. | reverse complement strand
CGCCGCCTGACCGGGCCGAGCGTCAACGCCGCCGCCGGTTCGGGCTTCAGCTGGCTGCCGGACGCTTCGGGCCTGCTGGTGCAGGCCGTGCCGGCCGGCCGTCGCGCCGCGCCCGACGTGACGCGCCCGCCCTCGGGGCCGACCGTGGCCGAGACCGGTGGTCGCGCGGCGCCGGTGCGGACTTATCAAGACCTGCTGGCCGACGCGGACGACGAGGCCCTGTTTGACCACTACTTCACCAGCCAACTGACCGTCGTGCCGCTGAACGGCCGCGCCCGGACCCTGGGCCAGCCGGGCGTCTTCCTGAACGCCTCGGTGTCGCCGGACGGCCGCTTCATCCTGCAGACCCGCGCCAAGAAGCCCTACTCCTATGTCGTGCCAGCCAACCTGTTCCCGGCGGACGTCGTCATCACTGACCTGAACGGGCGGGAGGTGCATCGCGTCGCCGATCTGCCGCTGCGCGACAACGTGCCGACGCCGTTCGACGCCGTGGCCCCCGGCCCGCGCGCGGCCCAGTGGCGGGCCGACGCCGACGCCACCCTGGTCTGGGTCGAGGCTCAGGACGGCGGCGATCCGCGCACTGCCGCCGAGGTGCGCGACCGCGTCTTCATGCTGCCGGCGCCCTTCAACGACCGCCCCCGCACCCTGATCGACCTGAAGGAGCGCTATTCCGGCGTGCAGTGGGGCCGAGACGACGTGGCCATCGTCAACAGCCGCTGGTTCAACACCCGTCACGAGACCCGCACCCTGGTCGACCCGTCGAACCCCGGCGCGGACCGCGTCCTGACCGATCGCAATTATCAGGACCGCTACAATGATCCGGGCTCGGTGGTCGTCGAGCCGAACGCGCGCGGCCGCGCGGTCATCCGCTTCACCGCCGACGGCTCCAGGGTCTTCGTCGAAGGCGAGGGCGCCACGCGTCAGGGCGAGTATCCCTTCCTCGACACCCTGGACCTGAAGACCGGCGAGACGGAACGTCTGTGGCGTTCGACCCAGGGCGAGTTTGAAACCGTCGTCGGCATTCTGGACGAGAACGGCCGCAAGCTGGTCACCTATCGCGAGAGCCGCACCGATCCGGCCAACCTGCGCCTGCGTGACCTGGACGGCGGCGTGACGCAGCTGACCCAGTTCCCCGATCCAGCCCCGCAACTGGCCGAGGTGAAGCGCGAACTGATCACCTATACCCGCGACGACGGGGTCCAGCTGTCGGGCACGCTGTATCTGCCCGCAGGTTACGACAAGGATCGCGACGGCCCGCTGCCGCTGCTGATGTGGGCCTATCCGGCCGAGTTCACCGACGCCGCCGTGGCCGGCCAGGTGGTGGACACCGAAAACCGCTTCGTGCGTCCGGCGGGCATCAGCCACTTGTTCCTGCTGACCCAGGGCTACGCCATCCTCGACAACCCCTCCATGCCCATCGTCGGCAAGGACGGGGCCGAGCCGAACGACACCTACATCGAGCAGCTGTCGGCCAGCGCCAAGGCGGCGGTCGATGCCGTGGTGGCCCTGGGCGTCGCCGACCGCGAGCGGATCGCCGTCGGCGGCCACTCCTACGGCGCCTTCATGACGGCGAACCTGCTGGCGCACACCGACCTATTCAAGACCGGCATCGCGCGTTCGGGCGCTTATAACCGCACCCTGACGCCGTTCGGCTTCCAGTCCGAGCAGCGCTCCTACTGGGAGGCGACCGAGACCTATAACGAGATGTCGCCCTTCGCCTACGCCAACAAGGTCAATGAGCCGATCCTGCTGATCCACGGCGGGGCTGACGATAACTCGGGCACCTTCCCGGTGCAGTCCGAGCGTTTCTATGCGGCGCTGAAGGGCAATGGGGCGACGGTGCGCTACGTCGTCCTGCCGCTGGAGGCCCACGGCTATCGCGCGCGGGAGTCGGTCGGCCACACCCAGTGGGAAATGGCCGCCTGGCTGGACCGCTATCTGAAGCCGAAGGCGACGGCGGCGGCGGCGGCGCAGTAAGCCTCTTTCCTCCCCACTTTGTGGGGAGGGGGACCACGAAGTGGTGGAGGGGGCGGCACAGGCGGTTACCGTGGAGTCGCCCCCTCCGTCACGTCGCTATCGCGCCGCGCCACCTCCCCATGGAATGGGGAGGAAAGATTCTATCTGTCCCATTCTGGCACATCGCCGTACAGGCCGGACAGGAAGTCGATAAAGGCCCGGACCCGGTTCTCGGCGCGGGCCCGCCCGGCGGTCAGGGCGAAGATGGCCACGTCCGAGGCCCCCGCATACTGCGGCAAGACCCGCAGCAACCGCCCGTCGCGCAAATCCTCGCCCACGTCCCAGGTCGAGCGCAGGGCGATCCCGGCCCCCGCCAGCACCAGTTCACGCGCCACCTCCGACGAATTGGTCCGCACCCGGCTGCGGGCGCGGAAGGTCACGGGGCCGTCGGGGCCTTCCAGCCGCCAGGCCGACTGGTTCTCGGCCGCCAGCTGGGCGTGGTGTCGCAGATCATCCAGTGTCTGCGGCGCGTCATGGCGGGCCAGATAGGACGGCGCGGCGCACAGGACGCGCCGGTTCGGGGCCAGCCGATGCATGGCCGGATCGCCCGCCTCATAGCTGCCGATGCGCACCGCCACGTCCACGTCCTCGGCCATCAGGTCGACGAAGGCGTCGCTGAGGTTCAGCTCCAGCGTCAGCCGGGGGTGGGCGTCGAGGAAGGGCGTCAGCAGCGGGGCCAGACGCCGCCGCCCGAACGAGGTCGGGGCTGAGACCCGCAGCAGGCCGCGCGCCTGGGTGGTGCGCCGCGACACCAAGGCCTCCAGATCCTCGACCCCGTCCAACAGCTGCATCGCGCGGTCATAGACCAGCCGTCCCGCCTCGGTCGGGGCCAGGCGACGCGAGGTGCGCTCGATCAGCCGCACCCCTAGCCGGTCCTCCAGCCGCGCCAGCCGCCGCGAGGCCACGGCGGGCGACAGGTCCAGCCGTCGGGCGGCGGCGGACAGGCTGCCTTCCTCCAGCGCCCGGACGAAGATCTCATACTCGGCCAGCATGGCGCGGTCTCATCGTTGCGATTTAAGCAAAGATAACCGTCGATCTTCGTCGTGGCTAGGCGGCGGGCGCGTCGCTAGGTTTGAGGCTCAAGGAGAAGCCGCCATGTCCACCACCTATGTCCGCCACGGAAGCCTGAGCGTCGCCGCCGAACTGGACGCCTTCGTGCGCGACGAGGCGGCGCCCGGCACCGGCGTCACGCCCGACGCCTTCTGGGCCGGGGTGGAAGGGCTGCTGACCGAACACGCGCCGACGAACCGCACCCTGCTGGCGCGCCGCGACGAACTGCAGGCGCAGTTGGACAGCTGGCACCGCGCCCATCCGGGCCAACCGGACCCCGAGGCCTATCAGGCCTTCCTGCGCGAAATCGGCTACATCGAGCCCGAGCGGGCCGACACGCGCGCCGAAACGGCCAATGTCGATCCCGAGATCGCGACCATGGCCGGGCCGCAGTTGGTCGTGCCTCTGACCAATGCTCGCTATCTGCTGAACGCCGCCAACGCGCGCTGGGGCAGCCTGTATGACGCCCTCTACGGCACGGACGCCCTGGGCGCGGCGCCCAAGGGCGGCGGCTATGACCCCGAGCGCGGGGCCAGGGTCATCGCCCGCACCCGCGCCCTGCTGGATCAGGCGGCGCCGCTGGCGGTCAGTTCGCACGCCCAGGCGACGGGCTACCGCGTCGAGCATGGGCGTCTGGTCGTCACCCTGGACGGCGGGATCGAGACGGGTCTGGCGAGCGCGGACGCCTTCGTCGGCCATGCGGGCGAGGCGATGGCGCCCTCGGGCGTTCTGTTGCGCCACAACGGCCTGCATCTGGAGATCGTCATCGACCGCGAGCACGCCATCGGCCGCAATGACCCGGCGGGCGTGGCCGACGTCGCAGTCGAGGCGGCCCTGTCGGTCATCGCCGACGCCGAGGATAGCGTCGCGGCCGTGGACGCCGAGGACAAGCGGCTGGTCTATTCCAACTGGCTGGGCCTGATGCGCGGCGACCTGTCGGCGGGCTTCGTCAAGGACGGGCAGACGATGCAGCGGCGCATGAACGGCGACCGGGCCTATACGGCGGCGGACGGTTCAGCCCTGTCGTTGAAGGGGCGCAGCCTGCTGATGGTGCGCAACGTCGGACTGCACCTGACGACCGACGCGGTGCTGGACGGGGAGGGGCGCGAGGTCCCCGAGAGCCTGATCGACATCGCCATGACCGGCCTGATCGGCCTGCACGACCTGAAGCGCCCGGCGGATCAGCGCAACAGCCCGGCCGGCTCCATCTATGTGGTGCGGCCCAAGATGCATGGCTCGGAGGAGGTCGCTTTCACCGACGCGGTGTTCGGCGCGGTCGAGGCCATGGTCGGCCTGCCGCCGCTGACGCTGAAGATGGGCATCATGGACGAGGAGCGCCGCACCAGCGTCAACCTGGCCAACTGTATCGCGGCGACCCGAGGGCGGGTGGCCTTCATCAACACTGGCTTCCTGGACCGCACCGGCGACGAGATCCATTCGGTGATGGAGGGCGGGCCGGTCGTCCGCAAGGAGGCGATCCGCAACACCGGCTGGATCAAGGCCTATGAGGACCGCAACGTTGACATCGGCCTGAAGGCGGGACTGGCGGGTCGCGCCCAGATCGGCAAGGGTATGTGGGCGGCGCCCGACCGCATGGGCGAGATGCTGGCGACCAAGGCGGGCCATCCGCGCGCCGGGGCCTCAACCGCCTGGGTCCCGTCGCCGACGGCGGCAAGCCTGCACGCCCTGCACTATCATGAGGCCGACGTCTGGGCGCGTCAGGCCGAGATCGCTGAGCGTCCCGCCACGGGGCTGACGCCGCTGCTGACCCCGCCGTTCGCGACCGAAACGCCAAGCGCCGACGAGATCCGGCAGGAACTGGACAACAACGCCCAGGGCATCCTCGGCTATGTCGTGCGCTGGATCGACCAGGGTGTCGGCTGCTCCAAGGTGCCGGACATTCACGACGTCGGCCTGATGGAAGACCGGGCCACGCTGCGCATCTCCAGCCAGCACCTGGCCAACTGGCTGCGCCACGGCGTCGTCACCGAGGGCGAGGTGAGGGCGGCGTTGGAGCGCATGGCGGCTGTGGTCGATCGTCAGAACGCGGGCGACCCCGCTTATCGTCCTCTGGCTCCGGCCTTCGACGGCCCGGCCTGGAACGCCGCCTGCGACCTGGTGTTCAAGGGTCGCGAGCAGCCCAACGGCTATACCGAGCACCTGCTGACCGCGTGGCGGCGTCGCGCCAAGGCGGGCAGGTCTGACCTGCGCTAAAACGACGCTTTCCCAAAATGGGGCAATCGCTTGCCAAAGCTTAACGGCGCTCGTAGAACGGCGTCCGTTAACGTTTCATTAACCCTTGCGGCTAGGGGCTGACGTCCTGCCTGCTTCAGGGGTGTGCCAAAATGGGATGGCACGTCTCTTGGAACGCTGACCAACGAACCCCCACCTTGTGGCGGGGGGCGCCGCGACGTGCGGCTTGGGGAGGCGAACAGTGGGCATGTTTCTGACCACTTCCGATGCGGGGCGCGCTGTGAGCGTGCGATCGGCTGCGCGGACGTGCGCGGCTCTGAGCGCTGTCGTGATGGTGGCTGCTGCGGGCGCGGTCCGCGCGGACTCCATCGAAAGCGCGTCGGGCTTCGACGTGGCTGTGACCGGCCGGATCGTGTCCGACTGCCGTCTGTCCGGCGGCGGCACGATCGACCTGGGCGAGCTGACCGGCAACGAGGTCGTCGCCGCCGACTTCAGCCTTCGCTGCAATGTTCCCTTCGATATCAGTTTTGAATCGGCTCGCGGCGGTTTGGCCCATGTCACCAAGCCGCGAGGCGAGGGGCCGTTCGCCGGCACCCTGGGCTACACGCTCAACGTCGCCGTGCCGACCCTGGCGCCGCGAGACGGGATGATGAGCGCCGCCTATTCCAGCGCCGATCTGATGGCGCGCAAGACCCTCTCGAGCGGCGACGCCATCGCGGCCGGCGGGGGGCGCCTGCAAATTCGCACGCAGCGACCGCAAGGCGCCGGTTTGCTGGCTGGCGAGTATGTCGAAGTCTTGAATGTAACTCTTCAGCCTCGAGTTTAGTGATTTTGTGTAAAGATCGTCAGTTGTTGGTATCTGTGTCATGTCTTGTAGTGAAAAATGACCTATCTTTGCGGTAATTCAGTTTTCGCCTGTTAGGCGAATATATTGATTTCACTAAAGAACGTTGTTTTTCTAGTTGACATAACTTTTTACATTTCGTTAGCGTCTCGGCCAGATCGGGGAGATTTCTCTATCTCGGTCGATAGAATTGTCAGAACCTCACTTGGAGAATTTGTTGTGAAGATCGTTACGCTTCTGGCCGGCGTCGCCGCCGTCGCCCTGACCGCCTCGGCCGCCTCGGCCGACACCATCAACCGTGGCCAGATCACCGCTCCGGTGTTCGGCATCCCGGTCACCTTCAACAGCCCCGGCTTCGTGACCGGCCTGACCGGCTGGTCGGCCGCCGACAACCGCGCGAATTCGCAGAACGGCGCCGCCGCTCTGTCCTCATGGCACGCCACGGGCGGCTCGCAAGACAACAACGGCACGGCGTCGAACAGCGACGGCGCGACCTTCACCCTGAAGGGCGCGGTGTCGACGGACTGCGCCTACTACTCGGGCAGCAGCAACTCGCAGACGATCGACTTCGGCACCATCGGCATCTACGCCTCGGACAACACCGGTCCGGCCGCCGCCTTCGACATGACCGCCGCCGCCAACGTCACGATCGACAGCAACCTGGCGGGCTGCAACACCTCGAACCGCGTCACCCTGTCCAAGTCGGACATCCGCGGCCTGGTGAACAACAGCGCCGCTGGCTACGACAC
>NZ_JBOHLI010000088.1:0-6860 GCF_050729455.1 Brevundimonas sp. | reverse complement strand
GACGCAGGGACTCGATCGTCGGCAGGCGGGCGCGGTTCAACTCGTCCTCGGTGATTGGCGCATCGCGCAGCGAGGCGATGATGGCGTCCACGGCGGAGTAGAAGGCCGGGATCTTGTCCGCCGCCGTCTCGGCCATGACCGAGATGGAGCCATAGCCCTTGAACACGTCGGACGCCGAGGACGAGACGCGCGGCGAATAGGCCAGGGCCTGCTTCTCGCGGATTTCCTCCAGCACACGCAGCTTGAACACTTCCGACAGGATACTGACCTTGCGCGCCTCGGTGCGGTCATCCACGGCGTCGGTGGTCGGCCAGGCCACATAGCCCAGAGCCTGTTCGGCCGGTCCGGTGTGCGTCAGGCGAACGGGCTGCGCGGTCGGCGCCGGGAAGCGACGTTGATCCGAACCGGGCAGGGGCTGGGCCGCCGGGGCGCGGGTCGGCAGGGCGGCGAAGGTCGAAGCCACGGCCGCGGCCGCGTCGTCCAACGTCACATCGCCGACCATGACGATGTCGATCGGACCCGCCGACAGGCCTTCGACCACGCCCTGCTTCAGCTCATCCAGGGTAAAGGCGGCGATCTCCGCGGCCGACGGCATGGTTTCGCGCTTGTCGCCGCTCGCCAGCAGACCGGACGCCTGAATGCCGAAGGCGCCGCCCGGCGTGGCCAGCTGCTGGGTCAGGATCTGCGGGAAGAAGGCCTTGATCTGCTCGAACGGCGCCGGGCGCAGACCCGGATCGGTCAGATAGGCGGCCAGCACCTGCATCTGCAGCTGCAGATCGGCGGGACGGGTCGCGCCTGACAGCTGGTAGGCGTCGCCGTCGATGGCGAAGCCGGTGCTGTAGATCTTTCCAGTCAGGACGCGGCTCAGTTCGTCGGCCGTCAGCTTGCCCAGGCCGCCCTGGGTGAAGACCATCGGCGCCAACATCTGCGACGTGAAACGATCCGTGGGCAGGGCCTGTTCGCCGATGCCGGTACGGACCGAGATCAGGATTTGCTCGTCCTTGAAGGCAGTCGGCTTGACCGTCAGGCGCACGCCGTTGGGGAAGGTGACGACCGTGGCGCCGACGGCGGCGACCTCGGTGCGGCTGGTCGGGGCGGCGCCGCCGCCGAAGTCGGCGTAGGGCCACTGAAGTTCAGCCTGTTCGGCGCGGGCCGTGACGGGAACGGCGCGGCTGGCTTGCAGGGCGGCGGTGACGCCGGCCTCGCCGCCTTCAATGGCTTCGGGCGTCACGACGAGCGCCAGCGGGCCGTAGCCCTCGAACACCGTCTTGACGGCCGTGCCGACCTGTTCGGCCTTCAGATCCTTCACAGCAGCCTCGAACAGGGCGAGATTGGTGGCGGGGGCCGAAAAGACGCGGTCGTCGTTGGCCGCGCCCAGGATGGCGTTGGCCAGGCCGGGCGTGCTGCGGGTCGCGGCGGCCTGGACGGCGTTTTCCAGCGCGGTGCGGCTGTTGGCGATCTCGCGGTTCAGTTCGGCCTGGGTGACGCCGAACTGCAGGAGGCGGCGCTGCTCCTGGTCGATGGTTTCGAGCGCCCGTTTCAGGCCGCCGGGATTGAAGTTGGCCGACACCGAGCCGATGTCGACGCTGTCGAACAGGCTGCCGTTGCCGGCGCTGGCGCTGATGAAGGGCGGATTGTCGGCGCGGGCGATTTCGCCCAGACGTCGGTTCAGCACGGCCAGACCCAGGTTATGAAGCAGGCTGTCGCGACGTTCGGCGACGGTGTCGGGGTCGAGGTCGGGGCTGCGGACCCAGTTCAGCTGGATCGACGACTGCACGCCCGGCTCGACCAGGATGCGGGTCTCCGACGCGCGCGCGGCGACCGTTCCCAGATCGGGATTCGGGCCGTCGGCGGCCTTGGGCTGCCAATCCGAGAAGGTCGCCTTGATCTTGGCTTCCATCTGATCGACGTCGAAGTCGCCGACCGCGATCATCGTCGCGCGCTCCGGGCGGTAATAGGCCTCGTAGAACTCGACGAAGCGTTCGCGCGGGGCCGAGCGGATGATGCTGAGATCGCCGATGGGCAGGCGGTTCGCCAGACGCTGACCGGGGGCCAGCAGGGCGATCTGGGCCTTCAGCGAGCGCAGGCCGGGGGTGTTGCGCAGGCGTTCTTCACCCTCGATCACGCCGCGCTCGTCGTCGATGTCCTTGGCGTTCATCAGTGCCTCGGACACCTGTTCGCGCATGATGCGCAGCGAGGTGTCGACGGTCTCGTCGTTAGTGCGGGGCAGTTCCAGCGTATAGGCGGTCTGATCGAAGCTGGTGAAGGCGTTGGTGTCGGCGCCGAAGGCCAGACCCAGACGTTCCAGAATGCGCAGCAGCTCGTTCTCGGGCACATTGGTCGTGCCGTTGAAGGCCATGTGCTCCATGAAGTGGGCCAGACCCAGCTGGTCTTCGTTCTCCATCAGCGAACCGGCGTCGATCCGCAGGCGCAGCGAGGCCTGACCCGGAGGCGTGGCGTTCTTCAGGATGGCGTAGCGCATCCCGTTCGACAGGGTGCCGAAGCGGACGTTGGCGTCGGCCGGAATGTCGCTGGCGGCCTGGGCCCAGGGCGTGGACGGTTGTGCCTCCTGCGCGGCGACGGCCGCGGGCGCCGTCAGGCCGACAGGGAGGGCGACGGCGGGCAGGGCGGCTCCGCTCAAAAGGGCGAGGCTGGAGGCGGCAAGCAGCAGGTGGCGAGGCGATCGCATTCGGTGAAGCTCCGGATCGTGCGATCAGGCCGCCCCCCGAGACTGACTGCGGCCCTGCACGTTTGGCTAGAGTGACAAACGTGCTTGACTGCCTCAAGTTACTGAAAGTTAATTTCCGCCGTTCCCCGTGACGTAGAAGCTCGCGGCGTTGCCCACGGCGTTGGCGCCGCTGATGACGTGACGGGCGCTGCCGCTGATCATCGTGTTGGCCGTGGCGTTGATGGCGCCGGTGTTGACCTGGACGTTGGTGGCGTTGAGGTCGCCGCCGCAGGTCGAGCAGGCGTAGCCGGTCACGGAGTTGCCGACGGCGTCGGCGCCGACATAGGCGTCATAGCCCTTGGCGCCCTCGAAGGTCGCCGTGACGTCGACGCCGCCGCTGTTCAGCTGGCTGTTGTCGATCTTGACGTAGATATCCTGGTTGCCGACCGAGACCTCGTTGCCGACGCCGTTGGCGGTGGCGACCGCCCGACCGTAGTCATAGGCGAAGACACGCGCGGCGCTGCGGATCCGGGCGTCGTTTTCCTGATCCGTGGTGGTGATCAGGGCGCCGCCGTGATTGTAGGTCGCCGCCAGGTTGCCCGCGGCGCTGGCGCGGCCGGCCAGATCCCAGGCGTTTCCCGCATTGGGATTCACGGCCGCCTCGACCATGCCGCCCTGCGAACGCTGCCGGATCGTGGTGTCCTGGTTCGAGGCGCCGGCTGAGGTGATCTGGACGGCGTTGGCCGCGGCCTGGCCGGAAAAGTCGGCAGCGGCCGGGATGTACTGGGTCGCTGCCCCATTGTGGGCGCGGACGTCGGCGGACGCGGTCTGCTCGACGGTTCCGTAGACGGACGTATTGGTTCCGCCGAGCGCCGTGGTGTTGCCGAAGGCGCCGACGGCGATGTTCGCCCCGCCGAGAAGGCGGGCGTCGCTGTTGACGATCTCGCTGCGCGCATGGACGTCGTCGCTGACGGTCTGACGCGCATCGGTATTCATGACGGCGTTGTTCGTCGTTGCGGCCAGATAGTTGCCGCGCGCCTGAACGACGCCGATCACGGGACCGCCGGTGTCGCCGCGCAGGGTCATCGAGGTGCGGGCGATGGTGCGCCCCTCCGCGACCTGGTCGGACCGCAGGTTCAGCTCACCATTGTCGGCCCCGCCGACCGCCATGTTGGAATGGGCGGCGTTGGACGCCGCGACCTGTCCGCGAACGTCGACGACGTTCAGCGTCTGGCCGGCGACCACGTCGCCGAGCTGCAGCTGGTTGTTCAGGACGAGCGCGCCGTCCTGGGCGGAAGCCGCGTTAGCGGCTGCCGCGCACAGCGCTGTCGCGGCGATCGTGCCAGCGAGACGGGTCCGCGCGAGTTTGGCCATTGTTCGTGTCCGTGTTGGCGTAGGCGGGATAGAAGCCGCCGGTCGGGCCGACCGCAGAGTCGCCCAGGGGATCGTTGGCAGGGTTCAGGCAGACCTCGGGGCCGGGGGCGCCGTACAGGTTGGCCATGAATTCGACGGTGGCGCGTTCGACCAGGGCGCGGACGGCCAGTTGCACCGGCTCCATGCCGCTGGTTCCAGCGGAGATGTCGAAGACGTTGCCGTTCATGAAGTCGAAGACCCCGGCCGAAATCTCGCGGCCGACGATCTGCTTTTGATAGGAGACGACGTCGACGACCTCGAGCGTGGTGGTCTGGACCAGTCGCAGGTCGATGGCGACGTTCATGACGAAGACCTTGCCGGTCAGCATCCCCGAGCCACCGCCTTGCTCGACCTCGCCGCCGGCGATGTCGAACCCGCCCGAGCGGATATTGTAGTTCACCTCGGTGATGCCGCCGACGACATAGAAGTCCGAGCCCGGCACCTGACCGGCCAGGATGCGGCGGTAGGCGGCGTCCTGGGGCGCGCCGTTGGGCAGGTCGTCGCCGATCAGCTTGTTGTTGGCGTAGCGCAGCTCCAGCTCCGACACCGAGGTGTCGTAGCGTTCGACGATCCGCGCGCCGGCCTTGGCCAGGGCGGTGTTCGCCATCAGCGAGGCACCCTGCGTGATCTGGCGGCCGCCGTCGGCCGAGACCGTGCCGGTGTAGTCGCTGATCCGGCCCACAGCCATGCGCGGCGACGGGAGGTTGTAGCGGCGCGCATAGTCGGCCAGGCAGTAGAGCGCGGTCGAGTAGGGCGTCGGGTTCGACGTCACCGGGGCGTTGCCGATCGGCTTGGCGTACTGGCCCGAGGGTCCGGCGCTGGTGCTGGCGCAACCGGCCAGCAGGGCGGCGGCGGCGGCGACCGCGACGGCCGCGCGGGCGCGGAAGGAAGAGGTCATGATCATGGGAAAACCAGCGATCCGTTCAGGGCCGTCCCGGCGGTGATATTGCCGGTGTTGGTCTGGGTGGAGTTGACGATCACGGTGTTGCGGTTGCCCTGCACCACCACGTTCAGGTTGTTGCCGATGGCGGTGGCGCCGGCGATGTTGGTCCCGCCGTTGCCCGAGCCGATCTGACCGACCGAGACGCCGGCGCTGCTGCTGGAGTAGCTGCTGGCCCCGGCTTGAATGATGCCATCGACGATCAGGCGGTTGCCGTTGGCGTCGCGCGTCGATCCGGTGGCGTTCTGGGCGGTGGTGTAGCGCGAGCCGCCGTAGCCGGCCTGGAACTGGGCCGCGCCTGCGGAACCCGCCGATTGGGCCGAGGCGGCGCCGGCGACGGCCAGCAGGCTCATCGTCAGGGTCGCAACCGGCAGTGTCAGTCTTTGGGACGGCATGAGTGGCTCCGCAGTGTCTCTGCGGGTCATTCAGCAACGGTCGTGCCAGAGCGAAATGATCGTTTTGAGGACGCCTTGAGGTTAACGCGGACATTGTCCATCAAGGGAGCCATGCAGAACCCAGCCGACCAACCGACCGGCGCGCCGCGCGAGAAGATCCTGAACGCGCCCTTCCTGCCCGCGCTGATCGCAGCCTCCATGCCCGTGCTGTTCTTCCTTCAGGAGCGGCTGTCGGATCAGGGACTGTCCATGGCCTTCCGGGCCGGCGATCTGGCGCGCGGCCAGTGGAGCGGCCTGTTCACCTCCATGTTGGTGCACGGCGGCTGGGCCCATGTGGCGATGAATGCGGTCGGGGCCCTGGCCTTTGGCGCGCCGGTCGCCCGGTTGCTGTCGCGCGGGTTCGCGCCCCTGGCCTTCATCGCTCTCTATATATGCAGCGGCGCCGTCGCCGCTTTGGGCTACGGCCTGTGCCATCCCGGGAGCATGGACCCGCTGGTCGGCGCCTCGGGGGCGGTGTTCGGCCTGATCGGTGCGGCGACGCGGCTGATGGGCGGGCACGGACGCATCTTGCCTCTGTTCCACCCTCTGGTGCTGAAGGCCTCGGCCGTCTGGATGCTGGTCAACCTGGTTGTCGGCCTGATTGGTTTCGCGCCCGGCGCCGGGGGGGGGCGCATCGCCTGGGAGGCGCACGCCTTCGGCTTCCTGTTCGGCATACTGGCTATCGGCCCACTGGCGCGCTGGCTCGGGCCGGGATCGGATTTGCGTCCCGCCCGCGTCTGAGCGATCTTTCCAGCGTAGCGGCCGGTCCGCGGTCGCCTCGCTATCGAACGGGAAGGAGCCGCCATGCTGGTCGCCGAGATTCTGAAAGGTAAGGGACAGGCCGTCTTCACCCTGTCGCCCGAAACGCCGCTGCTCGAGGCCTGCGCCGAGTTGGACCGCAAGCGGGTCGGCGCCCTGATCGTCTGCCAGGGAGAGGATGTCGTCGGCGTTCTCTCGGAACGGGACATTGTCCGGGCGATCTCGCAGGACGGCGCAGATGCGCTTTCGCGGCCCGCTTCTCACTATATGACGGCCGAAGTGATCTTCGCCGAGCCCACGGAAACGGTCGCCGTCCTGATGGGACGTATGACGGACCGCCGGATCCGGCACCTGCCGGTGCTGCGGGACCGACGACTGGCCGGGGTCGTCTCCATCGGCGATGTCGTCAAATGCCAGATCGCCGAAGCCACCCAGGAAGCCGAGAGCCTGCGCACCTATATAGCGGCGGGATAGAGCGACGCAGCGATCGAGCGACGGCCAAGGATTCGTGTTCGTTCGGTTTTTTGCGATTTCGTCATTTAGGGGTTGTGGCGTCGGGGGGTGGTTTGTATATCGCCACCTCGCTCGGCGACGGGCTGGCCCACGGGGCTTCGGGGACTGGATTTCCGGGGTTTTGGCGGGGGAG
>NZ_JBOHLI010000087.1:0-7135 GCF_050729455.1 Brevundimonas sp. | reverse complement strand
CCCCAGAGCACCGGACGTCGGGCCGCCCGGCCCCGCCAGCGGCGCGCAGGCCGCCGTCGCCACGGTCGCCAGCAGGGGCGCCAGAAGCCCTCGTCGCGTCATCCCCGTCCCCCCATAAACCAAGGGGCGCGGTCCCTGCGAACCGCGCCCCGGAAGTCGTCCGACCCTACTTGGCCAGATACTTGTCCAGCCAGCCGAACACCTCATTGTGCCATTGCAGGCTGTTGGCCGGCTTCAGCACCCAGTGGTTCTCGTTGGGGAAGAAGACCAGGCGGCTTTCGATGCCGCGCCGTTGCAGGGCGGTGTAGGTCGACAGGCCCTGGGCCGTCGGGATGCGGTAGTCGAGGTCGCCCTGGATCACCATCATCGGCGTCTTCCAGTTCTGGACGTGATTGGCCGGGTTGAACTTCTGATAGCCCTCCGGGTTCTCCCACGGCAGGCCGCCGTATTCCCACTCGGTGAACCACAGCTCCTCGGTCGAATAGCCCATGCCGAAGGTGTCGAAGACGCCGTCGTGGTTGACCAGGCATTTGAAGGCGTCGGACCAGTTGCCGGCGATCCAGTTGATCATGTAGCCGCCGTAGGAGGCGCCCAGCGCACAGGCGTTGTTCCCGTCCAGGAAGCTGTACTTCTCCTGAGCCGCGGCCCAGCCCTTTTGCAGGTCTTCCAGCGGGCGGTCGCCCCAGTGCTGGCTGATCGCGTCGGTGAACTCCTGGCCGTAGCCGGTCGAGCCGTGGAAATCGATCATCACCACCGCATAGCCGGCGCCCGCATAGGTCTCGGGGTTCCAGCGGTAGGACCAGGAGTTTCCGAACGACCCCTGCGGTCCGCCGTGGATCAGGAAGGCGACCGGATATTTCTGCCCCTCGACATAGTTCGCCGGCTTGATGACGAAGCCGTGGACCGTCTCATTGTTCCAGCCGGGGAAGCTGAACTGCTCGGCCGCGCCGAAAGCCTTGCCGGCCAGCTGCGGGTTCACATTGGTCAGGCGACGCGGCATCTCGCGACCGCGCCAGGTCTTGAAGTAGAGGTCGGCGGGCGAGGTCAGGGTGTCGACCGACATGACGAAGCCCGAGGGCGTCTGCTGGAAGGCCCCGACATGGCCCTCGCCGGTCAGGGGCATGACCGAGCCGTTGCGCGTGTCGATGGCGAACAGGCGGGTCTGACCGACGTCGCCGGCGGTCGTGTAAAGCGTCTTGCCGTCCGCCGACCACTGCAGGCCGTCGGCTGAGCGATCCCAGTTGGCCGCGATCTGGCGCGTCTGGCCGGTAGCTGTGTCCCGCAGGAAGATCGAATACTTATCGGCCTCGAAGCCCAGGCGGGCCATGGCGCGATAGGCCAGGGTCTGGCCGTCCGGCGAGAAGACCGGGCCGGTGTCCCAGGCCGGGTTGGACTCGGTGAGATTGGTCAGTTGGCCCGGCGCCGAGACAGCGACGCTGTAGAGGTCGAAATTGGTGCTCCACGGCTCGCTCTTGCCCGCGTGACGGGCCGAGAAGACCAGCGAGCGGCCGTCAGGGGCGAAGACGAACTCGCTCTCGTCGCCGAACGGCTTGGAGGGGGTGTCGCCGTCAAAGCCCTTGGTCACCCAGACCGGGTCGCCGCCCGCCTTGCCGTCCGCGCCGATGGTCTGGACGAAGAGGTGGTTCTGGGTGTGGTCGCTCCACGCATCCCAGTGGCGCACGAACATCCGGTCATAGACCTGACCCGTCGACTTGACCTCGGCGGCGGCCTTGGCGCGCTCGACCGAGGCGTTCAGGTCGGCGGCTTCGGGATAGACGGCCAGCGACACGGCCACCGCGTCGCCCGCGGCGTTGATGCGATAGGCGTTGACGTCAGTCGGCAGGCTGGTGACCTGGGTCGCCGTCGCGCCCTTGTCGCCCGAGACCCAGACCTGGCTCGACCCCGAACGGCCCGACAGGAAGTAGAGCTTGCCGTCCGCGCCCCAGCGGGCGGTGTTGGCGCCGCCTTCGGAAATGGCCAGCTTCTGCGCCTCGCCCTCGCCCTTCAGGCTCAGGATGTAGAGGGCGCTGGAGCGGCGGTTGGCCGCCACGTCCGTCTGGGTCAGGGCATAGACCACCCACTCGCCGTCCGGCGACACCTGCGGATCACCCAGGCGATTGGCCGAGATCATGTCCTGATAGGTGAAGGCGTTCGACACTGCCTTGGTCGCCGCCGGAGCCGCGACCGCAGCCGCCGCGACGGGCGCCTCGGCCAGGGCCGGCAGAGCCGAGGCCGCCAGCAGGGCGACGGCGCTGAGGCCGCTCAGGAGATGGGGCAGGTGACGCATGGGCGATGATCCTCTCGGCTTCGCTGAAATCTTGGCGGCAGGCGTAGCACCGGCGACGCTCGCGTCAAACCCGGCTTTGGGCCCGCGACCATGGTCAGGACCGCTTGCCGCCGTCGCCCGGACCGGCGACAAGCAGGAACGATGAGTCCGCCCGCCCCAAACCCGCATATCGTCGACGTCCTGATCGCCGAGCGTGCGCCGCGCCTGACCGGTTCGGCCGCCTGGCCGGCCGTGCGGCCCCTGCTCTATCGGCTGCTCGACTATAACCGGGCGCGCGCCATGGCCGACGCTATCGGGCCGTTGTCGGGGCAGGCGGCGCTGGGCCATGTCTCCGGCCTGCTGGCGCTGAAGACCGAGACGCTGAACCTGGACCGCCTGCCCGCCACGGGTCGCTGTCTGGTGGTGTGCAATCATCCGACCGGGATCGCCGACGGTCTGGCGGTCCACGACGCCATCCGGCGCGTGCGCGACGACGTCATCTATTTCGCCAACGCCGACGCCCTGCGCGTCTCGCCGCGCCTGGCCGAGAGCGTCATCCCCGTCGAATGGGTCACGGCCAAGCGCACCCGCGAGAAGACCCGCGCCACCCTGATGGCCGCGAAAGAGGCTTTCGAGGCCGAACGCTGCGTCGTCATGTTCCCCGCCGGGCGGCTGGCCCGCGTCGATGAGCAAGGCCGCCTGACCGATCCCGAATGGGCCACGACCGCCGCCTCGCTGGCGCGCAAATACGCCGCCCCCGTCACGCCGATCCACGTCGCCGGACCGTCCAGCCGTCTGTTTCACCTGTTCGACCGCTTCTCGCAGGAACTGCGTGACATCACTCTCTTCCACGAACTGCTGAACAAGCAGGGCCGGGAGTTCGACCTCAGCGTCGGCCTACCCATCGCCCCCGAAGCGCTCGACATCGACGCCGCCCGCGCCACCGAGGCGCTGAAGACCTTCGTCGAGCGCGTCCTCGCCGCCGACCCCGACGCGGTGTTCGCATGACGGTCTTCCTTCTCGCCGACGCCGAGGCCACCACCCGTCTGGGCCAGGCCGTCGCCCCCCTGCTGGCGCCCGGCGAATCCGTCCTGCTCTACGGCCCCCTGGGCATGGGCAAGTCGACGCTGGCGCGCGGCCTGATCCGCGCCCTGACCTCGCCCGACGAGGACGTGCCCAGCCCGACCTTCACCCTGGTCCAGTTCTACGAGAGCGACCCGCCCGTCGCCCACTTCGACCTCTATCGCCTGACCCGCCCCGAGGAAGCCTTCGAGATCGGGCTGGACGAAGCCCTGGACGAGGGCTGCGCCCTGATCGAATGGCCCGAACGTCTGGGCGAGGATCCGGGCCGGATGCTCGGCCCCGACCGGCTGGCCATCACCATATCCGAAGACGGCCAAGGCCGACTTGCGACCGTTTCTGGCGCAGGATCGTGGGAAGCCAAACTGAAGGAACTCCATGTCTGACCGCGAAGCCCTCCGTCTCGACTTCCTGCGCTCGGCCGGTCTGGCCGAAGCCGTCCGCGCGCCCCTGCCCGGCGACGCCTCGACGCGCCGCTACGAGCGCCTGACCACGGCCTCCGGCGCCACCCTGATGCTGATGGATCAGGCCCCCGCCGCCGAGAGCCAGCCCTGCGATCCGTCGTGGACGCCGGAACAGCGCCACGCCCACGGCTGGAACGCCGTCGCCCGCCTGTCGGCCGGCCGCATCGAAGCCTTCGCCGCCGTCGCCGCCCACCTGAAGTCGCTCGGCCTTTCGGCGCCCGACATCATCGCTGTCGACGCCCCGAACGGTCTGGCCGTGATCGAGGACTTCGGCGACGCCCTGTTCACTAGCGTCATAGCGGCAGGCGACCCCGAGGAACGGATGTACGCCGCCGCCATCCAGTCGCTTGTCATACTGCACGAAGCCCCTACGCCCGAGGTGCTGCACGGTCTTGCCGGCGACTGGCCCCTGCTGACCTACGACCAGACGGCGCTGCAAGGCGGCGCCGACCTGTTCGTCGAATGGCTGCCGAAACTGATCCCCTCGCTGAGCTTCGACGAGGCCGCCGTCGCCGAATGGCGCGCCGTCTGGGCGCCGATCACCGCGATGGGTGAGGCGGGCGCCACCGTCATGGCCCACCGCGACTTCCACGCCGAGAACCTCATCTGGCTCCCACAACGCAGCGGCTTTGCCAGGGCGGGCATGATTGATTTTCAGGACGCCGTCCGCGCCCACCCCTGCTGGGATCTGCACTCCCTGCTTCAGGATGCGAGGCGCGATCTTGGCCGTGGAACAGAAGGGTGGGCGCTCGATCGCTACTTCTATCAACGCCCTTCCGTAGACCGCGAGGCCTTCATGGCCGCCTACGCCGGTCTGGCCGCCCTGAACGAGGCCCGCATCCTCGGCGTCTTCGCCCGCCTGATCGCCCGCGACGCCAAGCCCAAATACGCCGCCTTCATGCCCCGCATGTGGGCCCACCTGAACGCCAACCTGAAGGCGCCGGGTCTCGAGGCCGTCGCCGCCTGGATGGACCGCCACGTGCCGGAGGACCTGCGTCGATGAGCTCTCCCAAGACGGCCATGGTCCTCGCCGCCGGGCTCGGCACGCGGATGCGCCCCCTGACCAACGACCGACCCAAGGCTCTGGTCGAGGTCGGCGGTCGCGCCCTGATCGACCACGTCCTCGACCGGCTGGCTAGCGCAGGCGTCGAGCAAGCCGTGGTCAACGTCCACTGGTTCGCCGACCGGCTGGAAGGCCATCTGGCCGCCCGCACCCGTCCGGCCGTCGTCATCTCCGACGAGCGCGCCGAACTGCTGGAGACCGGCGGCGGGCTGAAGAAGGCCCGCCCCCTGCTCGGCGACGATCCCGTCTTCGTCGCCAATATCGACAGCGTCTGGATCGACCGCGGCGATGCGCTCGGCGATCTGATCCGCCTGTGGGACCCCGAGCGCATGGACGCCGCCCTGCTGCTGGCCCGGCGCGAGGGCTCCATCGGCTTCGAGGGCGGCGGCGACTTCTTCCTGGCCGACGACGGCCAGCTGACCTTCCGGGGCGAGGCGCCCCACGCCCCCTTCGCCTACATGGGCGTCCACATCACCCGCCCCGGATACGTCGACCACGGCCCCGACGGTCCCTTCTCGCTCAGCCCCCTGTGGCGCGCCTCGGCCGCCGAGGGACGCCTGTTCGGCTGCGTGCTGGACGGCGACTGGATGCACGTCGGCGACCCGCAGGCCCGCGACGAGGCCGAAGCGCGGCTGAAGGCGGAAGGCTGATTATGTCGGGGGGCCGCTTCGATCCGTTCGCCGGAACCGGGCCGCGCTGGCGCGCCGTGCCCGCCTGGCGGCCCTTCCTCGAAGACCTCGCGGCGGGCGTGCTGGACTGGTTGGGCGATCAGACGCCCGAGACCCTGACCGACGCCACCATCCTGCTGCCCAACCGCCGCGCCGCCCGCGCCTTCTCCTCGGCGCTCGGCAAGCTGGCCGGCGACCGCCCCGTCCTGCTGCCGCAGGTGCGCCCGCTCGGCGATCTGGAAGAGGACGAACCGCCCTTCGCCCCCGGCGAACTGGGTCTGGACCTGCCGCCCGCCATCCCCGCCCTGACCCGCCGTTTCGAGATGGCGCGGATGATCGCCGAGGAGTTTGAGCCGGGCCTGAAGCCCCTGCGCGCGCTGGAAATGGCCGACGCCCTCGGCGGCTTCCTCGATTCCTGCCAGCTTGAGGAGGTGCCCGACCTGTCGCGTATCGCCGGGCTGGCCGAACAGGATCTGGCCGCCCACTGGCAGGACAGCGCCCGCTTCCTCGGCCTCGCCGTCGAGGCCTGGCCCAGGCGGCTGGAAGCCCTCGGTCTGGTCGATCCCGCCTGGCGCCGCGCCACCCTGTTGCGCCGTCTGGCCGAGGCCTGGGACGCCCGCCCGCCGCAACAGCCGGTGATCGCCGCCGGTTCGACCGGCACTGTCCCCGCCGCCGCCGACGTTCTGGCCGCCGTGGCGCGGGCGCCGCAGGGCGTGGTGGTCCTGCCCGGCCTCGATCTCGATCTGGCGGACGGCGCCTGGGACCGCATCGACGACCAGCACCCTCAGGCCGCGCTGAAGGCCCTTCTGACCCGCGCCGAGGTCTCGCGCGATCAGGTCCGCCCCTGGTTCAAGCCCGCCGTCGAGCCCCGCGTCGAGGCGCGCGGCCTGGCCCGCCAGCGCCTGATCAACGAGGCCCTGCGCCCGGCCGAGGCCACCGACGACTGGCGCGCCGAAATCGCCCGCCTGCGCGCCGACGCCGCCGAGGCCGGGCAAGCCGCTGACCCTATCAACGAGGGCCTGAAGGGCCTGTCGGCGCTCAGCGTCCGCGCCGAGGAAGAGGCCGCGACGGCCATCGCCCTCTTGATGCGCGAGACGCTGGAAACGCCCGGCCGGACCTGCGCCCTCGTCACGCCTGACCTGGACCTGTCGCGCCGCGTCGAGGCCCGGCTGGCGCGCTGGGGCATCGTCCCCGACGCCTCGACCGGCGCCCCCCTGTCGCGCATGAGCGCGGGGGTTCTGGTCGACCTGTGCGCCCGCTTCATCGAGACGCCGCTCAAGCCCCAGACCCTTCTGGGTCTGATCAAGCATCCGCTGACCCGGTTGGACCTCGACGGCGCCAGCCTGCCCGACGCCGCCTCGGCGCTGGAAGAACACGCCCTGCGCGGCCCCCGTCCGCGCGCCTGGGCCGAGCTGCAGAAACGCCTGCTCAAGGCCGCCGAGCCCGGTCGCGGCGGCCAGCCCCTGCCCGAGTGGAAGGCCGCCCGCCTGTCCGGCGCCTGCGCCCTCGCCGCACGGCTGGAGGCCCTCGCCGCCGACGCCCTGTCCGTCTTCACGCCCACCGCCGCCCCCGACGCCGCCGCCCGCGCCCTGAC
>NZ_JBOHLI010000086.1:0-7486 GCF_050729455.1 Brevundimonas sp. | reverse complement strand
CCCTCGGCCCCGCCGCTGTGGCGGCCCTGCCGTTCCGCGTCGACCTGCCGACCGGCTTCCAGCTGTTCGAGGGACGGGGCGGGCCGGATGCGCGCGTCTATCAGGTGCGCAAGGCGGGCAAGACCTTCGCCATGATCTACGCCGGGCCGTCGTCGCAGTTTCCCATCTATGACGGCGAACAGGTGTCGGCGGCGGGCCGCGTCACGGTCGTGGTGCCCGAGGGCACGCGTCGCATCGCCATGGAACATCTGTTCCAGCGTCCTGCCGCCCCCGCCGAGATCCACGTCTGGCTGATGAGCCTGGAAGGCGCCGATCGCGACGCCGCCGAGCGGATCGCCCAGTCGGTGGACCCCAAGTAGGCCAGAGACCTATTCGGACCAGACGGCCAGGTCGTTGCCGGACGGGTCGCGGAAGTGGAAGCGCCGGCCGCCGGGGAAGGCGAAGATCGGGTGGGTGATCTCCCCGCCCGCCGCCTGAACCTTGGCCTGCATGGCTTCCAGGTCATGGGCGTAGAGGATGGGCAGGGGCTTGGGCGTCATGGCCTCGGTGGTGAAGCCGCCGTCCAGTCCCTCGCCGAAGGCGGCGTAGTCGGGGCCGTAGTCCTGGAACACCCAGCCGAAGGCGGCCGCGTAGAAGGCCTTGTGCGCCGCCATGTCCGTGGCGGGCAGTTCGAGATAGTCCAGTTTTCCGTCTTCGCGCATGGGGCCGCTCCTTAAGCTGTCGAACTTGACGCTTGCACGTCGGCCGACTCTGCGCAAATCTGCAAATGGTTCGCAAATGCAGGAGTCGGCCGTGATCATCCTGACCGCTGGATGCGCCTCGCTGGCGCTGTTGATGCGCGCCGATCAGGGGGCGCAGCCGTCGTCGCTGACGGCGCCGACGCCCCCGAACCGAACGCGATCCGGCGACCGACCTCAGCTGGCGGTCTGTTCCTCGCCCGCGCGCCAGACGCGGTAGCGGACCTCCACGTCGGCAGGCGCATAGACCACCAGCGGCAGGCGGCTGTTGTAGCGGATCAGGTCCTGCGCGCGGCTGCGGACGAAGGCGTCATGTTCGGAGCCGGGCGGGCAGACCATCATGGTCGAGGCCGCCTGACCCAGGCTGTCCAGGACGTAGTAGTTATAGCCCCAGCCCTCGGCCGTGCGTTCCTGCAGGCGGCCGCCGAAGATGTGGCGGTTGCAGTCGACCTTCATGGTCTTGCCGACGATGACCTCGATCTTCAATGCGTCCTCGTCGGCCTGGGCGGGCAGGCGGATGACGTGGCGGGTCTGGCCGGCGGAGGCGGCGGGGAAGGCTTTCAGGTCGTCGGGGTTTTGAGCGCCGACGGAGCCGTCCGCAGGCCCGCCTTGCGCCTGGGTCGTGCCGCAGGCGGCCAGGGTGACGGCGGCGGCGGCGGCGAGGATGGTCAGGGGGTGTTTCAAGGCGGGGTCTCCACGGCCAAGGTGCTAGCTTGACCGTGGAAACGCAGTCGGATCAGGGCAGTTCCACGGCCATGGCCACGGCCTCGCCGCCGCCGATGCACAGGGAGGCCACGCCCTTCTTGCCGCCGCGCGCCTGAAGCGCCGCCAGCAGGGTGGACAGGATGCGCGCGCCCGAGGCGCCGATGGGGTGGCCGAGCGCCGTGGCGCCGCCGTTGACGTTCAGCTTGGCCCGGTCGATGCCCAGTTCCTGCTGGGCGATCATGGCGACGACGGCGAAGGCCTCGTTGACCTCCCACAGGTCCACGTCCTCGACCGACCAGCCGGCCTTCTTCAGCGTCTTCTGCATGGCCGGGACCGGGGCGGTGGTGAACAGGCCCGGCTCATGGGCGTGGGCGGCGTGGGCGACCACGCGGGCGACGATCGGCAGGCCCAGCGCCTTGGCGGTGCTCTCGCGGGTCATGACCAGGGCGGCGGCGCCGTCCGAGATCGAGCTGGCGTTGGCGGCGGTGATGGCGCCGTCCTTGGTGAAGGCGGGACGCAGGGTCGGGATCTTGGCGGCGTCGGCCTTGCCGGGCTGCTCGTCCTCGCTGACGGTGACGGGGCCCTTGCGGGTGGCGACCTCGACCGGAACGATCTCGGCCTTGAAGGCGCCCGAGGCGATGGCGGCCTGGGCGCGGGTCAGGCTCTCGATGGCGTATTCGTCCATCTGTTCGCGGGTGAACTGATACTGGGTCGCCGCGTCCTCGGCGAAGACGCCCATGGCCTTGCCGGGGGAATAGGCGTCTTCCAGACCGTCCATCATCATGCTGTCGATGATGACGTCGTGGCCGATGCGGGCGCCGCCGCGGTGCTTGTTCATCAGATAGGGGGCGCCGGTCATGGACTCCATGCCGCCGGCGACGATGACTTCGGCGGTGCCGGCCAGCAGGGCGTCGTGCGCCATCATGGCGGCCTGCAGGCCCGAGCCGCACATCTTGTTCACCGTCGTCGCCTCGACGTGTTTGCCGAGGCCCGCGCCGATGGCGGCCTGACGCGCCGGGGCCTGGCCCAGGCCGGCGGGTAGGACGCAGCCCATGAAGATCTGCTCGACCTTTTCAGGGGCGACGCCGGCGCGCTCGACGGCGGCCTTGACCGCGGCGGCGCCCAGGTCGGTGGCCTTGACCGGCGACAGCGCGCCCTGGAAGCCGCCCATGGGCGTGCGGGCGAAGGAGACGATGACGACGGGATCGGATGCGGCGGTCATGAGGGCGTTTCCAGTATGAATCGTTTGCCGGGGGATTAGGGGAGGCGAAGGCCCGCTGGCAAGCGGGGCGGCTTACAGCAGCTTGCGGCGCTGGCGGGCCAGGGCCAGCGGGCGGCCGTCCGCGCCCCAGGCGACGGCCTCGTCCACCGACCAGCCGAGGCCGTGGTCCAGCAGCCGGTATTCGAAGAAGGCCCAGCCGTCGGGCGCGGTTTCCGGCGTTGGATCGTTGATGAAGTCGTAGCGCAGATCGACGCTCGTCATCATCGGCGGCGCCTTGAAGGCCGTCCAGGCGGGCGGGTAGAGGGCGTCCAGCAGGTAGCAGAGCCGCAGTTCGTCCAGCGGCGCGCCGTCCTTCGTCCGCATCCAGACCCGCTCGACGGCGGGCTTGCCTTCGTTGCCGCCGAGGATGTTGGGGCCGCCGTCGAAGCGATAGTCCACGTGCTGCGAGAAGCGCGGGGCCATGGGGCCGCTGATGCCCGGCGCGTCCTTGAGGCTGTCCAGCGACGGGGGCGGGGCCAGAAGGGGGCTGAGGGTCTGGGCGGTCTTGCCGTCGGCGCCATAGGTGGCGCTGGCGTGGTGGGTCAGGCGCGACCCTTGCCCGCCCTCGACCACGGCATAGGCGACGTTGCGGCCGCCGCGCAGCAGGCGCGGACGGAAGTGGATGGCCTGGCCGTATCTGGCGGCGGCCAGATACTGAACGGTCAGGCTGCGCAGCGGCGCCTTGAGGTCCAAACCCTGCCGCATGGCCCCGGCGCACAGGGCCGCCAGCAGACCGCCGAACGGGAAGCCCGCCTCGGGCGGGGCCGCGATCGGCCCGTTGGAGAAGTCGCCGGTCAGATGGGCGCTCAATCCTTGATCGGGGCCCTCCTCGCCGGGCGTCAGGGTCAGGGCGTCGTGCAGCAGGTCGGCTTCGGTCATCGGTCCACGCAACAGCAGGCGAAAGGGGCGGGCGGAGACTGAAGCGTCGCCGCCCGCAAGTCGAGGAACGCAGAAACCGCGGCCGGGGAGCCGCAAGTTCGTTGCCAAAAGAAACTGACAAACTGCGTCCCGATTGGCAACCCACTTGTCAAAAGCCTGACGCGGGGTCACTTTCCCGGCATGGGACGCACCGCCGACTATAGCCGCCAGAGCTGCTCGATCGCCGCCACGCTGGAGGTGATCGGCGACCCGTGGACGCTTCTGGTCATTCGCGACGCCTTCAACGGCGTGCGCCGGTTCGAGCAGTGGCAGGACCGGCTGGGCGTGGCGCGCAACGTCCTGGCGGCGCGGCTGAAGTCGCTGGTGCAGCACGGGGTGCTGGAGCCGCAACTCTATTCCGAACGCCCGCCGCGCAACGAATATGTCCTGACCGCCAAGGGCAAGGACCTGTACGGGGTTCTGGTGACCCTGCACGCCTGGGGCGAGAAGCACGTCTATGGCGACGCCGACAGCGGCATCGCCATGGTCCACAAGACCTGCGGCCACGACCTCAAGCCCCGCATCGCCTGCGGCCACTGCAACGAGATCGTCAAACCCCGCGACATCGAACTGACCTGGGCCGAGAACAGGCCTACGGTGGGCGATGTCCTGCCGAAGGACGAGGCGGCTTAGGGGCTGGCGGCAAGCGGACGTTCTAGATGTCCGCTAAGGGTGGCAAGCGGCCTTAAGGCGTCACCTGAACCCAGATGGTTGGCACGCCATATTTGGTTGCCCAATCCTGTGCCGCCGCAAGTGCTGTTTCGAGCGAAATGTCGTTCTCACTCAGAGAACCATAGCCAATCCAATCACCATCGGCTTTCCACGAAGCGCCCGTGCCGAAGAACTGACCGTCCTGGGATGCCTCGATGATCAACCATGGCTGCCCGTCACCGACGTCGGGCAATTGCTCGTCGGGGGCGAGGTAGATGATCTCAGTCATCCGTCGACTATATCTTGAAGTCTCCCAATGTCCGCAACGGGTCGAAAGCAGACTTTCACCTAGGGCTGGGGAGCAGGCTTCGGCGTTAAGGGGCCAAGCCGACTTGCCGTAGGGGAACGAACAGCCCGACCGGCGGTTGTCGGCTCCATAGCGGCGCGCGAGGAGAGGGTCATTGCGCAAGGTGATCGGTGCGGCCTTCGTGTCGCTGGACGGGGTGATGCAGGCGCCGGGCGCTCCCGAGGAGGATCGGTCGGGCGGTTTCGCGCTGGGCGGTTGGCTGTTTCCCTATTTCGACGAAGCGGGCGGGCGACGGATCGATGCGCTGTTCGGCGGGCCGTTCGACCTGCTGCTGGGGCGGCGGACCTATGACATCTTCGCCGCCTACTGGCCCTTCGTCGAAGGCGAGGACGCAGGGCTGGGCGCGCGGTTCGATCACGCGGCGAAATACGTGGTGACACGCGGCGCGCAGCCGCTGTCCTGGCAGAACAGCCATCGTCTGGCGGGCCTCGACGCCCTGGCCGAGGTCAAGCGCGGGGAGGGGCCGGACCTGATCATTCAGGGCAGCAGCACCCTCTATCCGCAGCTTCTCGTTGCGGGACTGATCGACCGGCTGATCCTGATGACCTTTCCGGTGGTTCTGGGCAGCGGCAAGCGGCTGTTCGGCGAGGGCACGCCGCCCGGCTCGATGCGCATGGTCGAGCACGAGGTCACGCCGCGCGGCGTCGTCATCGCCACCTATGAACCGGACGGCGTCGTCGAGCCCGGCGACTTTGGCGCGGACATGGCGCCGAGCCCCGCCGAACGGGAACGCCGCGCCCGGATCGCCGCCGGGACGTGGTGAAGGCGGTTCCGCGTCGGGGCGGAACCGCCTGCCGGGTCAGTCGGCCTTGCGGACGTAGCGGTTCAGGAAGGCCAGATAGGATTCCTGGGCGGTGATGCGGTTCGCGCGGCGCTGGAAGCCGTGGCCTTCGTCGGGGAAGACGACGTATTCGACCGGCACGTTGTTGGCGCGGACCTTCTCGACCAGTTCGTCGCTTTCGACCTGAAGCACGCGCGGGTCGTTGGCGCCCTGCACCACCAGCAGAGGGCGACGAATCTTGTCGGCGTGGAACAGGGGCGAGATGGCGCGGTGGCGCTCGGCGTCGACCGCCGGGTCGCCCATCTCGTCGAACAGGGCCACGCGCTGGGCGCCCCACCAGGGGGGATGGACTGCAGGGTCCGCACCCAGTTGGTCACGCCGAAGATGTCGATGCCCGCCTCGAACTTCTCGGGGTGGAAGGCCAGGGCCGCGGCGGTGATGTAGCCGCCGTAGGAGCCGCCCATGACCGCGACCTGATCGTCGGCCACCCAGTCCTGGGCCCGCAGCCAGTCGCCGCCGGCGACGATGTCGCGCAGGTCGGCCTCGCCGTGCTTCTTGTCGTCCATGTGGAAGAAGGTCTTGCCGTAGCCGGACGAGCCCCGGTTGTTGGCCCCCAGCACCGCATAGCCGTGATTGACCAGGTGCTGCACCATGGCGGAATAGCCGCGCCGCGTCTGACCGCCCGGCCCGCCGTGAACCAGAACGACCGCCGGGGCCGGGTTGGCGGCCGAGGCGCCCTTGGGCCGATAAAGAACCGCTGGAACCTGAACGCCGCCTTCGCCCGGATAGCGGACGATGGAGGCCTCGATCAGATCGCTTTCTTTGATCGCCGGGTTCAGGGCGTGGGTCAGGCGTCGCGCCTGTCCGGTCGACAGATCGGCCACGAAGACATCGGCGGGCGAGGTGTCGGACACCACGGTGAAGGCGGCCAGACCGGCGGCGGGATCGAAGCGGACCCCGGTGATGTCGCCCTCGGGCAGGCCGGTCAGGCGGATCGGCGCGCGGGTCTGGGCGTCCTCGATGGTCAGCTCGGTCGAGGCGTCAGCGTTGACCGCCGTGACGCGGTATCGGCCGTTGGGCGAGAAGGCGACGTACATGACGTCCCAGTCGGCCTGGGTCGTGCGGTTGTGGGCCTTGTTGGCGATGTCATAGGCCTAGGCCTGGCTGAACTCGCCGTCCTGATCGCTGGTGTAGATCAGGGTCGCGTTGAAGGGGCCGAAGCGGCTGACGTCATAGGAGACGTCGCCGGTGTGCTGCGAGATCAGATAGGGCTCGCCCCCCGCCTGCAGGTCGGCCAGATAGATGTCGGAGTTGGCGCTGGTGTGGGACCTGGTCAGGGCGACCAGCCGCCCGTCGCCGGACACCGCCGCCAGATCCATGCCGGGGTTCTGGAAGATCAGCTTCCGCTCATAGGTGGCGGCGTCATAGGCGTAGAGGTCGAAGACCTCGGCGTCGCGCTCGTTGCTGGTCAGCCAGAAGGTCTGGCCGTCGTCGCTGAAGCCGACGAAGCCGGCCTTCAGCTTGTCGCCCGGCGTCAGGTCGCGCAGCGTCCCGTCCGTCTCGCGCACATAGATGTGGGTCAGTTCGTTGCCGCCCTGGTCCGCCGCCACCAGAACGCGGCGACCGTCGGGGAAGTAGCTCTGGGCGAAGGTGGCGTTGGCGGTCGAGGCGGTCAGCGGCACGGGGTCGCCGCCCGCGACGGGCAGGGCGTAGGCGTTGAACACCCCCATCTTGTCTGACGAGATCAGCACGTGGCTGCGCCCCTCGGAAAAGGCCAGACCGTCCGGGTTGGCCATCGAGAAACTGGTCGTCTCGAAGAACTGGGCGGCGGTGTAGGGCGTGACGGCGGCCGATGCGGCCTGGGCTGGGGCGGCGGGTTCAGCGGCGGCGACGGCAGGGACGGCGGCGACAAGCGCCAGGGCGGAAACCATGCAGGCGAAGGAGCGTGACGTGCCTCTGAGGTTTCATCCAGCGGCGACCAGAGTCCTTGGGTTAGTTACGCCTCGCAGCGTGGGGTGAGCAACAGGCCGGGCCGCGCAGCTTTCATCCTGCGCAGCGGGTCGGCC
>NZ_JBOHLI010000085.1:0-7652 GCF_050729455.1 Brevundimonas sp. | reverse complement strand
GGCTGAGGGTGCTGTCGTCGCCCACCTGGACCGCCGCTTCGGCCGGACGGGGCGCAGCGGCCGCGGCGGTCGCCGCCGCAGCCGCCACGCCGCCCCCAACCAGCAGAGCCCGGCGCGAGGCGGAGGGGAGGATCCCCTCGCGCTCAGGCTCCGCCGCCGTCACCACTTCACGCTCAGACGGGCGTAGCCGTAGCGCCCGTTGAAGCCGAACGGAGAGTAGTAGGGGAAGCCCAGGACGCCGTTGCTGTTCAGCGTCGCGGGAACGAAGTCGGGGTATTCGTCGAAGACGTTGTCCACGCCCACGGCGACGCCGATGCGATCCGTGACCTGGAAGCGGCCTTCCAGATCGACCGTGGTCTTGGCGCCGGTCGAATAGTCGTTGGCGGCGGTCGAACCGGGCTGCAGCACGTCGGCGTAGTAGGTCGCCCGCGCCGTCGCGCCCCAGCGGCCCAGGCGCCAGTCTGCCGAGGTCGAGACCTTGGTGTCCGGCGTGCCTTCCTCGATGGTCAGGATGCGGCTGCGGGCGAACAGGGTCGGCACCGGGTTCAGCACCGACGAGGAGGTCGGCAGTTTGGTCACGCTGACGTCGTTGATGTTGGCGGCGACGGTGAAATCGAAATCGCCGATGCTTTCGGTGCGCAAACGATAGCGGCCGACGATATCGACGCCCTCGGTCTCGGTCGTCACCCCGTTCAGGAAGAAGCGCGCCGCCTGGACGCCCAGCGGGTCCAGCAGGCTGGCGACCTGGGGCGAGAAGCTGCGGTTGATCAGTTCGGACAGGACGATCTGATCCTCGATGGTGATCTTGTAGGCGTCCACCGTCAGGTCGAAATTCCCCAGACGGACGACGGCGCCCAGAGAATAGTTGGTCGAGGTCTCGGGCTTCAGCGCCCTGGCGCCCAGGGCCGTGGCGACGGGGCTGGTGGCGGGGAAGGTGCCGGTTTCGACCACGGCGCCGTTCTGGATCACCGACGAGGTCGAGGTGAAGAAGCTCTGTTGCAGCGACGGGGCGCGGAAGCCGGTCGAGACCGAGCCGCGCAGGGCGAAGTTGGGGCTGAAGTCGTAGCGCGCCGCCAGCTTGCCGGTCTGGGCGTCGCCGAAGTCGGAATAGTCCTCGACCCGCAGGGCGCCTTCGACCGTAAACTTGTCCGTCAGCGGGATTTCCACGTCGGCGTAGAGGGCGACGGCGTCGCGGTCCTCGTCCACCTCGTTCGAGGGCTGGAAGCCGACGAAGCCCTGGGCGCCGCCGGCCAGGGCGGTGTTGCCGCCCAGCGGACCGCGATTCCAGGATTCCGGCTGACCGGCGTCGATCTTGTAGCCTTCACGACGGGCTTCCAGACCCCATGCGAAGTTCAGCGGGCCGCTGAGGCCCACCTCGAACTGTCGGGTGAAGTCGGCGCCGAAGACCAACTGGTCATAGGTCAGACCGCCGGAATCGAAGCTGGTAGGCGAGGCCGCGCCGTAGGTGGAGTTCAGCGAGTCCTCGGTGCGGAAGTCCAGGGCGTTGCGGCCGTAAACCAGGCTGAAGTCGGCGTTCCACCCGGCGATCTCGCCCTTCACGCCGCCCGCCAGCGACAGGTCCTGCGAGTTGACGGCGATCTTGGGCAGGAAGCCGTTGGGATAGATGCTGACGACGTTGTTGGTGTTGTTGGGCAGGCGCGGGAAGGCGGCGCTCTGGCTGTCGCGGTCCTGATAGCCGGCCCAGCCGTAGGCTTCCCAACCGGCGGCCAGCGGCTTGCCGGCGTTGGCGAAGACGGTCCACTGCTCGACCTTGGGGTCGCCGGCGCGGGCGGTGACGGCGTTGGGCGTCACGCGCGGGTCCAGGTCCGAGCGGTTGGTCGGCTCGCGGTTCAGGTATTCAGCCGACAGGGTCAGGAAGCCGTCGGAGCCGAGACCCAGGCCCTGCCAGGCCGAGGCGGTGACGGTGCGACCGTCGGTCTCGTCACGTTCGCCGCGCGCGGTCTCGACCGTGGTGAAATACTGGCCGTAGGTGACGCTGGCGCCGCCGCCCTCGCGGGCTTCCTTGAGGCGCAGGTTGATGACCCCGGCGATGGCGTCCGAGCCGTATTGCGCCGAGGCCCCGTCGCGCAGGACCTCGACCCGGTCAAGCGCGCCGGTCGGGATGGCGTTCAGATCGACGGCGGCCGAGCCGCGCCCGATCGAGCCGTTGACGTTGACCAGGGCCGAGGCGTGGCGGCGTGTGCCGTTCAGCAGCACCAGGGTCTGATCCGGCGACAGGCCGCGCAGAGTGGCCGGGCGGACAGAGTCGGTGCCGTCCACGACCGACGGGCGGGCGAAGACCAGCGACGGCACGCTCTGGGCCAGGGCGGCGGCGAACTCGGTGGTGCCGCGCGTCGACAGGGTCTCGGCCGTCACGACATCGACGGGGGCCAGGGTGTCGAGGCGCGAGCGGCTGGGCACGCGGCTGCCGGTGACGACGATGTCGTCGACCGAAGTGGCGTCGGCGGGGGCTTGCTGCGCGGCGGCGGCGCCCGCGATCAGCAGGGCAGCGCTGGAGGAGGCCGCGAACAGGGCGGAACGGTAAGCAAGGATACGGGTCATCTCGAGAGGTCAGCTTTTCTGATTTGGACGCAAGGAAGCGGGCGGCGCCGTCGAACGGCGTCGTGAGGCTGCGTCGATTGTCTGGGTGGTCAGGGCCGGCGGCGGACCGGCCGGAAGGCGATCAGCGGCGGGCTGGACATCGCGCCGGTCGAACGACCGGGCGGTGTGTAGTGGCGTACAGGCGCATTCGCATCGTCATCTCCCGCCCATCGAGGGAGGATGAGCTGTGACGATATTGCGGTGCGAAGACGGCGCGGAATATCGAGAATATGTCGCTGAACGCGCAGAAAAACTAAACAATCTGGCCAAGAAAAAGGGGCGCGTCCCGAAGGACGCGCCCCTTGATCGATACCGTCAGTCGACAGATCAGGCTTCGTCGCCGAAGCCTTCTTGTTGACCGGCGCCGCCTTCGATCAGTTCTTGGGCGGCTTGTTCGGCGGCGTTACGCTCGTCGTCGAACTGGGCGCGGATGACATCCTCGCCCTTGGCTTGACGTTCGGCTTCTTCGGCCGAGCGCGCGATGTTGATCTTGACCGTGGCGCGGACCTCGGGGTGCAGGCGAACCGGCACTTCGTGGACGCCCAGCGACTTGATCGCGACGTTCAGAACGACCTGCGAACGCTCGACCTTGCCGCCTTCGGACTGAATGACTTCAGCCACGTCGCGACCGGCGACCGAACCGTACAGGTGACCGGTTTCACCGGCCTGACGGATCATGACGTAGGTCTGACCGTCGATCTTGTCGGCGATCTTCTGAGCTTCGGCCTTGTTCTTCTCGTTGCGCTGCTCGATGGCGGCGCGGTCGAGTTCGAACGCCTTGAGGTTGGCCGAGGTCGCGCGACGAGCCTTGTCGCGCGGCAGCAGGTAGTTACGAGCGAAGCCGTCCTTGACGGTGACGACGTCGCCGATGGCGCCGAGGTTCTCGACGCGTTCCAGCAGAACGACCTTCATCTTACTTCACCACGTACGGCAGGAGGGCCAGGTAGCGAGCGCGCTTGATGGCCTTGGCCAGTTCGCGTTGCTTCTTGGCGGAAACGGCGGTGATGCGCGAGGGCACGATCTTGCCGCGTTCGGAAACGTAACGCTGCAGCAGCTTCACGTCCTTGTAGTCGATCTTCGGCGCGTTGGCGCCCGAGAACGGGCAGACCTTGCGGCGACGGTAGAAGGGGCGACGGCCGGCCGAGCCGGAGCCGGCCGGGGCGCCCGGGATGGGAGCGGTGGTGTCGGTCATGATCCGGTTCCTTATTCCGAGGCCGCAGCTTCGTCGGTGCGCGGGCCGCGATCGCGGTCACGCTCACGTTCACGACGAGCCAGCAGGGGCGACAGTTCCAGGTCGAGTTCCTCGACGCGGACGGTCAGCCAACGCAGGACGTCTTCGTTCAGCGACAGCTGGCGCTCGACTTCGGCCACGGCGGCAGCCGGGGCGTCGAGAGCGAGCAGGGAATAGTGAGCCTTGCGGTTCTTCTTGACCCGGTAGGTCAGGTTGCGCAGACCCCAGTACTCGATCTTGGCGACGCTGCCGCCGCCTTCTTCGATCAGAGCCTTGATGGTGTCGTTCAGCGCTTCGGCCTGTTGCGCCGAGATATCCTGGCGCGTCATGACCGTGTGCTCGTAAAGAGCCATGCGGTAGTCTCCCTTGTGGGCATCGGCGTGAATGGGACCGGGTAGTCCTGTCCACGATGGCTCCTGAAGCGGCGGCCGGGAGGACTTCCCGAACCCTTTGGCGTTCCGCAACAGGACCGAAGCCCTGGAAAGGCGGCGCGTATAGGCGAAAAAGCCCGCCAGAGCAAGGCTGGGCGACCGGCGTTGCCAAGCGCGGCCGAAACAGCGGATGGTTTTCGCCTGACCGGAGACGCCGCATGACCTCGTCCGAGCCGAACGCTGTGCTGAAAAGGCGCTGGTCCCTGATCGGGCCGGGCATCGTCGTTGCGGCGACCGGGGTAGGGGCGGGCGATCTGGTGGCGACCCTGATCGCGGGTTCGCGCTTCGGCTACGCCCTCCTGTGGGCGGCCATCATCGGCACGGTGCTGAAGATCGCCCTGGCCGAGGCCGTGGGGCGCTGGACCCTGGCCAGCGAGCGCAGCATCTTCGACGGCTGGTCCAGCCTGGGGCGCGGCCTGCTGCCTGGCGCTATCGGCGGGCGTCTGAACTGGGCTGGGCTCTATTTCGGCCTCTACGTCGTCATCTGGGGCTTTGTGTATGGGGCGGCGGCCATGACGGCGACGGCCCTGCCTCTGGCGGCGTTGTTCCCGGTGCTGGATCTGAAGGCCTGGGGGATGTTGAGCGGGGTCATCGGGCTGACCTTTGTCTGGTTCGGCGGCTATGGCCTGTTCGAGAAGGTGATGACGGCCTGCGTCGGGGTGATGTTCGTCACCGTGGTCGGCCTGGCCGTGATCGTGACGCCGGATATTCCAGCCCTGCTGCCTGGCCTGTGGCCGACCCTGCCGCAGGGATCGGTCTTCTATACCCTGGGCCTGATCGGCGGGGTGGGCGGGACCATCACCATGGCCGCCTATGGCTATTGGCTGAACGCCAAGGGCTGGCATGGGCCGGGCTGGATGTCGGTCATGCGGCTGGACAACCGGGTCGCCTATGCCGTCACCGGGGTCTTCGTTGTGGCCATGCTGATCGTCGGGGCGGAACTGCTGCACGCGGCGGGCATCGCCCTGCAGAGCGGCGCCCGGGGGCTGCTGGATCTGGATCAGGTGCTGCGCGAGCGTTTCGGGCGGCCGATCTCCATCCTCTTTCTGGTCGGCTTCTGGGCCACCAGCTTCTCCAGCCTGCTGGGCGTCTGGCAGGGCGTCAGCCTGATGTTCGCCGACTTCACCGCCCATGTGCGGGGCCGGACGGGCGAGGAGATGGTGCGCGGGGACAAGAGCCGGGCCTTCCGGGGATACGCCCTGTGGCTGACCTTCCCGCCGATGGCCCTGCTGTTCATCGAGCGGCCGTTCGGCCTGATCGTGGCCTATGGGGTGCTGGGCAGCCTGTTCATGCCCTTCCTGGCCGGGACGCTGCTGTGGTTGTTGAACAGCGACCGCGTGCCGAGGGAGTGGCGCAGTCACGGCCTGTCGAACGCCCTGCTGGCGGCGGCGGCCCTGCTGTTCGCCGTGCTGGCGGGTAAGGAGCTGATCGGCCTGTTCTGACGCCGCCTGTCAGCGCCTGCTTGCCGTAGGGGAGGGTTTCGCTTACGCCTCGCGGCCTTGAATCAACGGACCACGGATCGTTCCTTTATGACCCTCGCGCTTCTCTTCCCCGGTCAGGGCAGCCAGAGCGTCGGCATGGGCGCCGCTCTCGCCGAGGCCTTCGCCAGCGCACGCGACGTCTTCGCCGAGGTCGACGACGCGCTGAACCAGAAGCTGTTCGACCTGATGCGCGAAGGCCCGGAAGACCAGCTGACCCTGACCGAGAACGCCCAGCCGGCCCTGATGGCCGTCTCCGCTGCGGCGGCGCGGGTGTTGAAGGTCGAGTTCGGCGTGGACGTGACCAAGGCGGGGTTCGTCGCCGGTCACTCGCTGGGCGAATACTCGGCCCTGGCCGCGGTCGGCGCGATCAGCCTGTCGGACACCGCCCGCCTGCTGAAGCTGCGCGGTCAGGCCATGCAGCGCGCCGTGCCGGTGGGCAAGGGCGCGATGGCCTCGCTGATCGGTCCCAAGACCGACCTGGCCCTGGCGGAAGAAGCGGCCAAGGCCGGTTCGGAGGTCGGCGTCTGCGTCGTCGCCAACGACAATAACAACGGCAACGTCGTCATCTCGGGCGACAAGGCCGCCGTGGACCGCGCCATCGAGAAGGCCAAGGAACTGGGCGCGCGCGCCATTCCGCTGAACGTCTCGGCGCCCTTCCACTGCCCGCTGATGCAGCCGGCCGCTGACGAAATGGCTGATGCACTGGCCGACGCGAAGATCGTCGCTCCGGCCGTGCCGGTGGTCGCCAACGTCACCGCCCGCCCGGAAACGGACGCCGAGGTGATCCGTCGCCTGCTGGTCGAGCAGGTCACGGGCCGCGTGCGCTGGCGCGAGAGCATGGAGTGGATGGCGACCGAAGGCGGCGTCACCCGTTTCGCCGAGATCGGCTCGGGCAAGGTCCTGACCGGCATGGCCAAGCGCATCGCGCCGGACGCCGAGAGCCTGGCGCTGAACACGCCCGAAGACCTCGAAGCGTTCGCGAAAAGCCTTTGATCCTTCTCCCCTTGCGGGAGAAGGTGGATCGCGTAGCGAGACGGATGAGGGGTCGCTCCACATGAACGACTTCTCGGATTGAAAATACGACAGGGGTCGGCAAGACCTCTCATCCGGCCCTGACGGGCCACCTTCTCCCGCAAGGGGAGAAGGAAGAGGAGACAGAGATGTTCAACCTTTCGGGAAAGATCGCCCTCGTGACCGGCGCGACCGGCGGCATCGGCGGGGCCATTGCGCGCTCGCTGCACGCCCAGGGCGCGACGGTGGTGCTGTCGGGCACGCGCGAAGCGGTTCTGGCTGATCTGGCCAAGGAACTGGGTGAGCGCGCCTTCTTCGCCGCCGCCAACCTGTCGGACCCGGACTCGGTCGACGGCCTGGTCGCGCGCGCCGAGGAGGCCGCCGGCGGTCCGCTGGACATCCTGGTCGCCAACGCCGGCATCACCAAGGACGGCCTGCTGATGCGGATGAAGGACGAGGACTTCCAGTCCGTCATCCAGATCAACCTGGAGTCCTATTTCCGCCTGACCCGCGCCGCGGTGAAGGGGATGATGAAGCGCCGTTCGGGCCGCATCATCGGCGTGACCTCGGTGGTCGGCGTGACCGGCAACCCTGGCCAGACCAACTATTCGGCGTCCAAGGCCGGCATGATCGGCTTCTCCAAGTCGCTGGCCCAGGAAGTCGGTTCGCGCGGGATCACGGTGAATTGCATCGCGCCCGGCTTCATCGCTTCGCCGATGACCGACGTGCTGAACGACCAGCAGCGCGAGGCCATCCTGACCAAGATTCCGTCGGGCCGTCTGGGCACGGGCGAGGAAATCGCCGCCGCCGCCGTCTATCTGTCGTCGGACGAAGCCGCCTATGTGACGGGCCAGACGCTGCACGTGAATGGCGGTATGGCGATGATCTGAAGCGTTG
>NZ_JBOHLI010000084.1:0-7735 GCF_050729455.1 Brevundimonas sp. | reverse complement strand
GATCAGGGTCGGCGCGGCGGCCGGCTGCGGCGCGCGGCGCTGCGGCACCAGGGAACCGGAGAAGACTCCGCCGGAGGCCGGGCGCGACGCGGCGGGCCGTGGCGCCGGCTTCGGCGCTTCCGGCAAAGGCGGCATCAGGCCCGTACCGCGTGGCAACGGCCCGGCGCGGAACACGGTCTGGGGCGGTCGGCCCCACTGCACCTGTCGGCGGGCGAAGGGAACGGACTGGTCGTCGGCGTCGGACATTCGGGCTCCGGCGCCGGGCGGCGCGCATCACGAAAAGGGTCGGCGGACCTTCAGACTGCTGAGCGAGTTCGGCGGTTTCGTGACGCGCGGAGCCCGACCCTAGTTCTTCAGGCGATAGCCCGTCCTGAAGATCCAGCCCACCACCGCCAGACAGGCGAGGAAGAAGCCCAGCGTCGCCGTCAGGCTGACCCCGAGGCTGACGTCGCCCACGCCGTAGAAGGCCCAGCGGAAGCCCGAGATCAGATAGACCACCGGGTTGAACAGGGCGACGGTCCGCCAGCCCTCGGGCAGCATCTCGATCGAATAGAAGGCGCCGCCCAGGAAGGTCAGGGGCGTCACGATCAGCATGGGCACGAACTGCAACTGCTCGAAACTCTGCGCCCAGACCCCGATGATGAAGCCGAACAGGGCGAAGGTGGTCGAGATCAGCACCAGGAAGGCCAGCATCCAGAAGGGATGAAGGATGTGCAGCGGCACGAAGAAGGCCGCTGTGGCCAGGATGATCAGCCCCAGGATCGCCGACTTGGTCGCCGCCGCCCCGACATAGGCCAGCACGATCTCCAGCGGGGACACGGGCGCCGACAGGATCTCGTAGATGGTGCCGGTGAATTTCGGGAAGTAGATGCCGAAGCTGGCGTTGAAGATCGACTGGGTGAACAGGCTGAGCATGATCAGCCCGGGCACGATGAAGGCGCCGTAGGGGACGCCGTCCACCTCGGTCATGCGGCTGCCGATGGCCCCGCCGAAGACGACGAAATAGAGGGAGGTGGTGATGACCGGCGTCACCAGCGACTGCCACAGGGTGCGAAGGGCCCGCGCCATCTCGAAGCGATAGATGGCCCAGACGCCGTATCCGTTGAAGCTCATCACGCGGCCTCCCGATCCTGATGGACCAGGCCGACGAAGATGTCCTCCAGCGAGCTCTGGCGGGTGCTCAGATCCTTGAAGCCGATGCCGAGGTCCGACAGGCGGCGCAGCAGCGACGGCACCCCGGTCTTCTCGGCGTGAGCGTCGAAGGCGTATTCCAGCTCGGCCCCGTCGCCTTGCAGCGTCAGGTTCCATTCGGCCAGTTCGGGCGGCAGGGCGGCCAGCGGCTCCTGAAGCTGGAGCGTCAGGGTCTTCTTGCCCAGCTTCTGCATCAGGTCGGCGGTCTTCTCGACCAGGATCAGCTCGCCCTTCAGGATGACGCCGACCCGATCGGCCATCTCCTCGGCCTCCTCGATGTAGTGGGTGGTCAGGATGATGGTGACGCCCTGATCGCGCAGCTGGCGCACCAGGCCCCACATATCGCGGCGCAGCTCGACGTCCACGCCCGCCGTCGGCTCGTCCAGGAACAGGATGTCGGGCTCGTGGCTCAGGGCCTTGGCGATCATGACGCGGCGCTTCATCCCGCCCGACAGGGTCATGATCTTGGCGTCCTTCTTGTCCCACAGGCTGAGGTCGCGAAGGATGCGTTCGACATAGGCCGGGTTCGGCGCCTTGCCGAACAGGCCCCGGCTGAAGGTGACAGTGGCCCAGACGGTCTCGAAGGCGTCGGTCGTCAGCTCCTGCGGCACCAGGCCGATCCGGGTGCGGGCGGCGCGATAGTTCTTCTGGATGTCATGGCCGTCGGCGACGATGGTTCCCGTCGACGGCGTGACGATGCCGCAGACGATGGAGATCATCGTCGTCTTGCCCGCGCCGTTCGGCCCCAGCAGGGCGAAGATCTCGCCCTTCTCGATCTCCAGATCGACGCGTTTCAGCGCCTGATGGCCGGACTTGTAGGTCTTGGTCAGACCCTGAATGGTGATGACTGACGGCATGGGCCCTCCCCGGCAAGGCTTGGCAGATAGGGTGGCGACACGATGCGCTCAAGGCCCCCGATCCACCCTGGATCATTCGCCCCCAAACCGGGTTATACAAGCAAGGATTCCACGCCTTTCCCGATCATCGAAAGCAAGGTTTGAACCATGTTCGGACGCCGTCTCCTCGTCGGGGCCGCCCTGCCGCTGATCCTCGTCCTGTCGGCCTGTGAAACCGAAAGCAGACTGCCGGAAAGCGCCGGCTTCGGCGCCGATCCGCAACTGCCGGAAGCGCGACCCCAGCGGGTGCCGACGGTCAAGATCGCCCGGGCCGTCGGCTGGCCTCAGGGCCGCACCCCGGTCGCGGCGCCGGGCCTGACCGTCAACGCCTTCGCCACGGATCTGGACCATCCCCGCTGGCTCTATGAACTGCCCAACGGCGACGTGCTGGTGGCCGAAAGCAACGCCCCGCCCAAGCCCGAGGGGAAAGGCGGCGGCCTACGCGGCTGGTTCGAGCGCCGCATCATGGGTAAGGCGGGCGCCCGCGCGCCCAGCGCGAACCGCATCACCCTGCTGCGCGACGCCGACGGCGACGGAACGGCGGAAACGAAGACCGTCTTCCTGTCCGGCCTCACCTCGCCCTTCGGCATGGCCCTGATCGGCGACCGCCTGTTCGTCGCCAACGCCGACGCCGTGGTGACCGTCCCCTATCAGACGGGTCAGACGCAGATCACGGCGACGCCGGTCAAGGTCGCGGACCTGCCCGCCGGGCGGAACCATCACTGGACCAAGAGCCTGGTCGCCTCGGCGGACGGCTCGAAGCTCTATGTCGGGGTCGGCTCCAACTCCAACATCGGAGAGAACGGGCTGGACGAAGAGGTCGATCGCGCCGCCGTGCTGGAGATCGACCCGGCCACCGGCGCCCGGCGCGTCTTCGCTTCGGGCCTGCGCAACCCGGTCGGCATGGCCTGGAACCCCGAAGACGGACGACTGTGGGTCGCGGTCAACGAGCGCGACGAGATCGGCGACGACCTGGTCCCCGACTACATGACCTCGGTGACGCCCGGCGGCTTCTACGGCTGGCCGTGGAGCTATTACGGCCAGACCGTCGATGCACGGGTCCAGCCGTCCCGCCCCGACATGGTCGCCAAAGCCGTCAGGCCCGACTACGCTCTGGGTTCGCACACCGCCTCGCTGGGCCTGACCTTCTATACGGGCGCCCTGGCGCCGCAGTGGCGCAACGGGGCGATCATCGGCCAGCACGGCTCGTGGAACCGCAACCCGCCGGCCGGCTACAAGGTCATTTTCGTCCCCTTCAACGGCGGCAAGCCGGCGGGTCCGCCGCAGGACGTCCTGACCGGCTTCCGCAACGACAAGGGCGAGGCCATGGGCCGCCCGGTCGGGGTGATCGGGGTCCGCTCCGGCGCGCTTCTGGTGGCCGACGACGTGGGCGACGTCGTCTGGCGGGTGACGCCCGCGCCGCGCGCCATGCAATCCGCCTCCTGAACAAGATTACGTCGACCGGGCCCCGTGTTCACCACGGTCATCGCGCGCCTGACCGATTGACGTAGCGGGAACTTTCCACCGCCGACTACTGTAAGGCTCAAGCCGATCCCTGGCTCGAGATTGACCTTGCGTAACAGTCAGATGTGCAAGTTTGCGCGATAATCTCGGTCTGACGGCGTTTCAACGCGGTCTTCCGGTTGACCCGTCGCCGTCGCCCGTTCATCACCATAGGAACAAAACTGAATTAAGGGCGGAAGCGGCGATGGGTCTGGCAGCGAACATCCGGCGCGATATCAAGTTCGCGGGCGGGCTGTACCGCCTGCTGAAACGCATCAAGCCCATCACCCTCGACAGCGACGTCCTGCTCTGTGACGACTTCGAGGAGGCCGTCGACAAGTTCTCGGATCATGTCGCGGTCGAGGACGAAAACCGCCGCCTGACCTATCGCGAGCTGGACGCCCTGGCCAACCGCTACGCCCACTGGGCCAAGGCGCGGAACCTGAAACGGTCGGACGTCATCGCCCTGGTGATGCACAACCGGGTCGAATACCTGGCCGCCTGGATCGGCTTCTCCAAGGTCGGCGTGGCCACGGCCCTGATCAACACCAATCTGACCGGCGCCGCCCTGGCCCACTGCCTGAGCATCTCCAACGCCTTCAACGTCGTCACCGACCAGGAATCCTGGCGCGCGGTCGAGGAGGCCCGCCCCTTCGTCGACCGCAACCTGATGGTCTGGGTCCACGGCCTGGCCGACGAGGACGAAACCAACGACCGCCGCGACATCGACAACGCCGTGCGCAGCGCCTCCTCGGTGCGGCCGGACAAGGGCCTGCGTCAGGGCCTGACCAACCGCGACACGGCCCTGTTCATCTTCACCTCGGGCACCACCGGCCTGCCCAAGGCCGCGCGTATCCCGCATTCGCGGGCGCGGACCTATATGCGCGCCTTCGCCGGGGCCACGGCCTCGACGACCCAGGACGCTCTCTACAACTGCCTGCCGCTGTATCACTCGACCGGCGGCCTGGTCGGGGTCGGCTCGGTGCTGCTGAACGGCGGCCGGATGATCATCCGCCGCCGCTTCTCCTCGACCAATTTCTGGCCGGACGTGAAGGCCTCGGGCGCCACCATGTTCGTCTATATCGGCGAACTGTGCCGCTATCTGGTCAACTGCCCGCCGAACGAGGACGAGCGGGCGCACAAGCTGCGCCTGGCCTTCGGCAACGGCCTGCGTCCCGACGTCTGGCCCGAGTTCCAGCAGCGCTTCGGCATCAAGGACATCATGGAGTTCTACGGCTCCACCGAGGGCAACGTCTCCCTGTTCAACTTCGACGGCAAGGCGGGCGCCATCGGCCGCGTGCCCAGCTATCTGAAGTCGCAGATCAACATCCGCCTGATCGCCCTCGACCCCGAAACGGGCGAGCCGCTGCGCCGCGCCGACGGAATGTGCCAACTGGTCTCGGTCGGCGAGACGGGCGAGGCCGTCGGCCAGATCGCGTCCGACATCCGCCACGACTTCACGGGCTACGCCGACAAGAAGGCCTCCGAGAAGAAGATCCTCACCGACGTCTTCAAGAAGGGCGACCGCTGGTTCCGCACCGGCGACCTGATGCGTCAGGACCGCGAGGGCTATTTCTACTTCATGGACCGCCTGGGCGACACCTATCGCTGGAAGGGCGAGAACGTCTCCACCGCCGAGGTCGAACAGCGCCTGCATGACGCGCCGGGCGTTCAGGAAGTCATCGCCTACGGCGTTTCCGTTCCCGGCCAGGAAGGCAAGGCGGGCATGGCCGCCCTGGTGCTGGAGGGCAAGTTCGACCCCGCCGCCTTCGCCGCCTACGCCGACGAACAACTGCCGCCCTATGCGCGCCCGGTCTTCCTGCGCCTGATGAAGTCGGCCGAGACCACCGGCACCTTCAAATACCGCAAGGTCGATCTGGTCGCCGACGGCTTCGACCTCGAGAAGGTCGAGGGCGCCGTCTATGTGCGCGGCGGCAAGACCGGCTATCAGAAGCTGACCGCCAAGGCCCATGAGGCGATCCTCAGCGGCGAGACGCGACTGTAATCACCCTCCCCGTGAAGGGGAGACGACAACGCCGTTTCGACGTCCCGAACCGGGATTCGTGAAACCCGCCCTTAAGCATTAACGCCGATAACGGCGTCCTGAGCTTTCTCCCGCAGGACGTCCGACCACCCCATGTTCCAGATTATCGGCATTGTCCTGCTGTTCGCCATGGTGTTCGGCAGCTACGTCCTGGCGGGCGGCAAGTTCGGCGTCATCATGCACGCCCTGCCGCACGAGTTCATGGCCATCGGCGGCGCGGGCGTCGCCGCCTTCCTGATCTCCAACAGCCTGCCGGTGATCAAGGCCTCGCTGGGCGGCCTGGGCAAGACCTTCGCCGGGCCGAAATGGAAGAAGCAGGACTACAAGGACCTGCTCAGCCTGCTGTTTCAGCTGACCAAGACGATGAAGTCCAAGGGCGTCATCGCCCTGGAAAGCCACATCGAAAAGCCGGCCGAGAGCAGCATCTTCCAGAAGTACCCCAAGGTGCTGAAGGACCATTTCGCCACCGACTTCATCTGCGACACCCTGCGGATGATGACCATGAACCTCGAGGATCCGCATCAGATCGAGGACGCCATGGAAAAGCAGCTGGAAAAGCACCACCACGAGGCCCTCGCCTCCGCTCACGCGCTGCAAAACCTGGCGGACGGCCTGCCCGCGCTGGGCATCGTCGCCGCCGTTCTGGGCATCGTGAAGACCATGGGCTCGATCACCGAGCCGCCGGAAGTCCTGGGCGGCATGATCGGCGGGGCCCTGGTCGGCACCTTCCTCGGCGTCTTCCTGGCCTACGGCCTGGTCGGCCCCTTCGCCGCGCGCCTCAACGCGATCATCGAAGAGGAAGGCGCCTACTACAAGATCATCCAGTCGGTGCTGGTCGCCCACCTGCACGGCAACGCCGCCCAGATCTCGGTCGAGATCGGCCGCGGCGACATCCCCTCGACGTCCCAGCCTTCCTTCACCGAAATGGAAGAAGCCCTGGCCGCCGCGCCGACGGACGCCTGATCCTTCCCGGTCGCACCGGGGAACACGAAGCGTTCACGGCGGTTCTCCGAGCGTCACGATCGCGTGCGCCGCGATCGTCCGTCGTGGAGACCCGCATGAAAGCGATCCCGCCGCTCCTGGCCGCTGGTTCGGCTCTGCTGCTTCTGTCCGCCTGCGCCGAGAAGCCCATCCCTGCGACGACGTCGCCGTCGCAGATCGAACGACCGAAACCGGCCGACGAAGTCACGTCGCCCGACGCGGGGCCCGACGCGGGCGATCCGCCGGCGTCATCGACCGGCGCGCCGCCGCCCGGCGACGCGATCCCGCCTTCCGACCCGCCGCCGGTCGATCCGGCCAAGCCGCCCACCCCCGACAGTGCGACGCGGTCGGCCTGACCAGCGGCCCCAGGCTTGTCGAACGTCGTATTATCGCGTTACGCCTAGCACCGGCGGGGCTGTTCCGCCGATGCAAAGATCTGGAAGAGGGTATGTCATGACCATCCGTCGCCTGATGATCGTCGCCGCGGGCCTCAGCGCCCTGTCCCTGGCCGCCTGCCAGCAGCCCGACACGAAGAAGGCCGAAGAAGCGGCCACCGCCGCGGCCGATTCCGCCGCCGCCACCGCCACCGCCGCCGCTGATCAAGCTTCTGACGCCGCTGCGACCGCAGGCGCCGCCGCCACCGACGCCGCCGCTTCCGTCAGCGCCGCCGCTGAAAAAACCGCCGACGCCGCCGGCGCCGCCATGACCCCGGCCCCCGCAGCCGCCCCGGCCGCTCCGGCCGCCGAAAAGGCCCCCAACTAAGGGCGGCCTGTCGGTTCCAACGACCCGAAAGGGCCGCTTCGACACCCGTCGAGGCGGCCCTTTTTTCCTGCGCATCACGCGACTTCACGAACCCGTGAGAATTTCGCTTGCGGTTTTGCTCACGATCCCGTTATCTCCTCTCAGCGAGGATTCATGATCTCGCGCTTCCCTTCTGAAGGATAACAACTATGCGCATCACCGCTCTGATCGCCGCTTCGGCCGCCGCTCTGGCCCTGGCTGCTTGCCAACCCGCCGCCGACAAGGCTGAAGACGCCGCTGCCGACGCCACGGAAGCCGCTGCGACCGCCACGGACGCCGCCGCCACCGCCGACGCCGCCGCCACCGACGCTGCTGCCGC
>NZ_JBOHLI010000083.1:0-7807 GCF_050729455.1 Brevundimonas sp. | reverse complement strand
GTCCATGCGTATTCTGGTGGTCGAGGACGACGCCGAGGCGGCGACGGCGATGGTGCGCGGCCTGAGCGAGGCCGGGCACGAGGTCACGCACGCCGTGGACGGCGCCTTCGGTCTGCTGGCATCGCAGAAGGGCGGCTACGACGTCTATGTCGTGGACCGCATGATGCCGCGTCTGGACGGCGTCGGCATGGTCGAGACGGTGAGGAAGGGCGGCGATCAGACGCCGGTCCTGTTCCTGTCGGCGCTGGGCGAGGTCGAGGACCGGGTCACGGGCCTGAAGGCCGGGGCCGACGACTACCTCGTGAAGCCCTACGCCTTCGCCGAGCTGATCGCCCGGGTTGAGGCCCTGGCCCGCCGTCGCGGGACGGGCGGGGTCCAGACGGTGCTCAAGGTCGGCGACCTGGAGATGAACCTGATCGGCCGCACCGTGCATCGCGGCACGACCGAGATCGACCTGCAGCCGCGCGAATTCCAGCTGCTGGAGTTCCTGATGCGCCACGCCGGCCAGTCGGTGACGCGCACCATGCTGCTGGAGAAGGTCTGGGAATACCATTTCGACCCCCAGACCAACGTCATCGACGTCCACATCAGCCGCCTGCGCTCCAAGATCGACAAGGGCTTCGACAAGGCCATGCTGCAGACCGTGCGCGGCGCGGGGTACCGGCTGGAGGCGTAAGGCCCCCGCATGAAGCTGCCCTCGCTTTTCAGGCGGACGCCGTTTCGGCTGACGCTGCTGTTTCTGGCGCTGTTCGTGGCCACGGCCAGCGCGGTGCTGGCCTATGTCTATGTCGCCTCGGCGTCCGAGGCGCGGGCGCGGGCCGAGGCGGGGGTGAGGAGCGAGGTCGAGGCCCTGACGGCGGTCTATCGCACGCGCGGCGTCGACGCGCTGAACCAGGCCCTGGTGGACCGGACGCTGCGGGGCGGATCCTATCTCTATCTGCTGATGGACAAGGATCGGAAGACGATCACCGGCAATATCTCGACCTCGCCGCTGGACCCGGGTGCGGCGGTGCAGGGCGGGCGCTGGGACGATTTCCGCCTGACCGACACCGATGAGGAAGGCCGCGTCCGCAAGCGTCAGGCCATCGGGGTGGAGATGCCCCTGTCGGGCGGCGAGCAGTTGTTTGTCGGCGAGGACATCGGCGACATCGAAGCCTATCTGTCGCGGCTGACCCAGGCCCTGTGGGGGGCCATGATCATGGTCCTGGTGCTGGGGATCGGCGGCGGTCTGGTCATCAGTCGCCGCGTCGAGAAGTCGATGAGCGGGCTGAACCGCGTGGTCATGGCGGTGCAGGAGGGCGACCTGAAGGTGCGCGCCCCCGTCACCCAATCCGGCGACGAACTGGACGAGCTGGGGCAGGGGCTGAACACCATGCTGGACCGGCTGGAGGCCTCGATGGCCTCGATCCGACACGCCGGGGACGCCATCGCCCACGACCTGCGCTCGCCGTTGACGCGGATGCGGGCCAAGCTGGAGGTGGCGCTGATCGACGCCGACGCCGGCAAGGTGTCGGGCGTGGACGCCCTGGGCATTGCGCTGGACGAGGCGGACCTTCTGCTGAAGACCTTCAACACGGTTCTGGCCATCGCCCGGCTGCAGGCCGGCGGGGCGCCCGATCTCAAGGTGTTCGACGCCGCCGAACTGGCGACCGACATGGCCGAGCTTTACGAGCCCTCGGGCGAGGACAAGGGGCTGGAGTTCTCGTCCGAGATCGAGAAGGGGCTGATGATCGAGGGCAACCAGCCCTTCCTGGCCCAGGCCCTGGCCAACATCATCGACAACGCCATCAAATATACGCCGTCGGGCGGGGCGGTGAAGTTCCGCGCCCGGCGGCGGTCGTCGGGCGAGATCGAGTTTTCGGTCACCGACACCGGGCCAGGCGTGCCGGACGAGGACCGCGAGCGGGTGCTGCAGCGCTTCGTCCGGCTGGACAACAGCCGCACCGAGCCGGGCTCGGGTCTGGGCCTGTCGCTGGTGACGGCGGTGGCCGAGGCGCACGGCGGGCGGGTGCAGCTGGACGAGGGGCCGGGGGCCTATGGCGGGCAGGGGCCAGGCCTGCGGGTGGCGCTGGTCCTGCCGCCGGCGAGCGGGACGAACGGATGAGCGACGCTCTGGGGCCGCGACTGAAGCCGTGCGGGCCGGTGCGCGACGCGATGGCGGCGGGACGCATCCACGAGCGGCTGGTCGAGGCCGCCGACGCAGGCGGTTGGCGCGCGACGCTGGACGGGGCCTGGGGGGCGCTGGAGCCGGTGTTTGCGGCCTCGCCCTATCTGGCCGGGTTGGCGCGGCGCTGGCCCGAGCGGCTGCGGCAGATTCTGGAAACGCCGCCTGAGACGCGGCTGGCCGAAATCCTGGCCGCGACCGACGCCGTCGACGGTCCGGCGGACGAGGCCAAGGCGCCGCTGCGGCATCTGAAGGCCGAACTGCATCTGCTGACGGCCCTGTCGGACCTCGGCGGGGTCTGGGATCTGGAGGCGGTGACGGGGGCCTTGTCGCGCTTCGCCGATGCGGCGGCGCAGGCGGCGCTGCGTTGTCTGGCCCACGACCAGAGGCGGCGCGGCAAGCTGATCTCGGCGGCGGATGATCCGCGCGGCCCTGTGCCTGGCCTCTTCATTCTGGCGATGGGCAAGGGCGGGGCGTTCGAGCTCAACTATTCCTCGGACATCGACCTGTCGCTCTTCTTCGAGCCCGAGGTTCTGGAAGGGGCGTTGGGCGAGGGCGTCGAGGCGCAGAGTTTCGTCAACCGGCTGGCGCAGGGTTTGACGGCCCTGCTGACCGAGCGGACGGCGGACGGTTACGTCTTCCGGGTGGACCTGCGGCTGCGGCCCGATCCGTCCTCGACCCCGCCGGTGGTGGCGGCGCCCATGGCCCTAGCCTACTACGAATCCGTCGGTCAGAACTGGGAGCGGGCGGCCTTCATCAAGGCGCGGGTCTGCGCCGGGGACGCGGCCGAGGGGGCGGACTTCCTCAAGGCCCTGGTCCCCTACATCTGGCGGCGCAGTCTGGACTATCAGGCTGTGCTCGACATCCAGTCGATCAAGAAGCAGATCCACGTCCACAAGACCGGCGAGGGTCTGGAGGCGGCGGGCGCCAATCTGAAGCTGGGCCGCGGCGGCATCCGCGAGATCGAATTCTACGTCCAGACCCAGCAACTGATCCTGGGCGGGCGCGACAAGGGGCTGCGGTCCTCGCGCACGCTGGAGGCGCTGGACGCCCTGACCGAGCGGGGGCACGTGACGCCCGAGGCGCGCGATGAACTGGCCGCCGCCTATCACGAGCTGCGGGCGCTGGAACATCGGGTGCAGATGCTGGCCGACGAGCAGAGCCACGTCCTGCCGGTCGATCCCGAGCGGCGCGCCGACGTGGCGGCGCTGGCCCATTCTATGCTGGGTGGGCAGGGCGATCTGGCGGCGTTTGACGCCGGGGTCGAGGCGGTGCTGGTCGGGGTCAATCGGCGCTACGGCGAGCTGTTCGAAGGCGGCGAGGAGCTGTCGTCGCCCTATGGCAGTCTGGTCTTCACCGGGGTCGAGAATGATCCGGGCACGCTGGAGACGTTGAAGCGGATGGGCTTCTCCGAGCCCGCGACGGTGTCGGATGCGATCCGAAGCTGGCACCACGGCCGCATCCCGGCGACGCGGACGGCGAGGGGGCGCGAGCTGTTCACCCGGCTGGCGCCGCAACTGCTGACGGCGGTGGCGAAGACCGGCGCGCCCGATGCGGCGTTTCGGCGGTTCGCGGTCTTTTTCTCGGGCCTGAGCGCCGGGGTGCAGGTGCAGGCCCTGTTCCTGAACCAGCCCAGGCTGTTCGATCTGGTGGTCGGGGTCATGGCCTTTGCGCCGCGTCTGGCGCGGGCGCTGGGGCGTCAGCCGCAGGCTCTGGACGGGGTGCTGGACGAGCGCTTCATGACGGCGCTGGGCACGGACACCGGACTGGCCGACCAGGTGGTGCGCGAGGCGCACGAGGCCGGCGACTTTGAAAGCGCCATGAACGCCGTGCGCCGCCTGCACCGCGAACAGACCTTCCGCATCGGCATGCACGTCATCACGGGGCGGACCACGGCCGAGCAGGCCGGGTGGACGAACACCTCGCTGGCCGACGCCTGCATGCGCGGCCTGGCGCCGGCGGCCCTTGCCGAGGCCGAGCGGATGGGCGGGGCGTTCGAGGGGGCGGTGGCCGTCGTGGCCCTGGGCAAGGCCGGGTCGCGGGAGATGACGGCGGGGTCGGATCTGGACCTGATGACCGTCTATGCCGCGCCGCCCGAGGCAGTGTCGGCGGCCAAGGGCTGGAGCGCGGACCTGTTCTACGGGCGCTTCACCCAGAGGTTCATCGCCGCCCTGTCGGCCCACACCGCAGAGGGCGGGCTGTACGAGGTGGATATGCGGCTGCGGCCCACCGGGTCGAAGGGGCCGGTGTCGGTGCGGCTGGAGGCGCTGGAGGAGTACTACGCCACCGAGGCCGTGACGTGGGAGTTCATGGCCCTGACGCGCGCGCGGCTGGTCTGGGCCAGCGACGAGGCCTTCGGGGCGCGGGTCGAGGCGACGCTGGAGGCGGCGCTGCGGCGGCCACGTCCGGGCGTGGACACGGCCCATGATGTTAGGGCCATGCGCGACCTGATGGACCGCGAGCGGCGGCCCAAGGGCTTCTGGGACCTGAAGCTGTCGGCGGGGGCGCAGGTCGACGCCGAGTTCGTCGCCCAGTATCGCCAGCTGTGCGCGGCCGCGGCGGGGCAGCCGCTGACGGTGTCGACGCTGGAGGCGTTGAGGGATGATCCGGTCCTGGCCGAGACCTGGCGGACGCATCAGCAGCTGGGCCAGCTGATGGCCTGCGCCTTTGAGGACAAGGGCGACCCGGACGCCGAGCCTGCGGGCTTCCAGCAGCGGCTGGCGCAAGCGGTGGGGGCCCCGGATTTCGAGACGCTGAAGGCGCAGCTGATCGACCTGCGCTTAAGGGCGCGGCGGGCGTTCGAGGCGGCGCTGCCGGCTGTGGGGGATTCCAGCCGCGACGGAAACTGATCCGGGCGGCGTTCCATATCTCGACAGGGAGTTTTCGGGCCTTGGCCCGTGGAGACCATCGAGATGAACAAGACCCTTGGCGGCGTCGCCGCTATCGCCTTTCTGACGGCTTTCAGCGGCGTGGCCGTGGCTCAGACAGCTACGCCGCAGCGCCCGGCGCGCGCAGCTATGGCCCAGCCTGTGACGCAGGCCGACTTCGTCCAGCGCCGCGTGGAACGCCTGCGCGCCGCCGACGCCGACCACAACGGCACGGTCACGGCCGAGGAAATGCGGACGGCCCATCAGGCCAAGCGCGCCGAGCGCCGCGCCGCTGTGTTCGACCGTCTGGACGCGAACAAGGACGGCGCGATCAGCCGGGCGGAGTTCGACGCGCCGCGTGCGGAAGGTCAGCGGGCAGGCCGGGGCGAGCACGCCGGTCGTGGTCATCGCGGCGGGATGCATCGCGGGGCCGAGCGCATGGGCCGGGGCGGCGAAGGCCGAGGCCCCGTCGTCATCGCCGAGGCCGAGCGCAAGGCGACCGAAACCTTCACGCGTCTGGACGCTGACCACAACGGGACGCTGACCGTCGAGGAGCGCCGCGCGGGCATGGAGGCGCGGCGCGCCGAGATGCGCCAGAAGCGTCAGGAGCGTCGTGCACCGGCGGCGTCGCCTTCGACGCCCGCTTCGGAGTAAGGTGATGTCGGGGAAGGCGGTCCGACCGTCGGCCCATTTCGTGAACGGCGAAAGAGGCTGGATTGGCGAAGACCGCCGACCCCGACGAGGATCTGGTGCGGCGCGTGGGTCAGGGCGACCCGGCGGCGATCCAGGCCATGGTCGCTCGCAAGCTGCCGCGCATGCTGACGCTGGCGCAGCGGATGCTGGGCGACGCGGCGGAGGCTGAGGACGTGGCGCAGGAGGCGATGCTGAGAGCCTGGCGTCAGGCGCCGCGCTGGACGCCGGGGCAGGCCAAGTTCGACACCTGGCTGCACCGGGTGGGGTTGAACCTCTGCTACGATCGGCTGCGGCGTCGGCGCGAGATCGCGACGGATACGCCGCCGGACCGGCCCGACGACGGGCCGGCGCCGGACCGGGGCCTGCTGGCCATGGAGACGGGGGCGCGGGTCGAGGCGGCTTTGGCGAAACTGCCCGAGCGGCAGCGCGAGGCCATTGTCCTGTGTCACTATCAGGAACTGGGAAACATCGAGGCGGCGGGGCTGATGAACGTCAGCGTCGAGGCCCTGGAGAGCCTGCTGTCGCGTGGACGGCGGGCGTTGCGGACGGCGCTGGCCGATATGGCGCCGAATGCGGCAAGAACGGCGAATGGGTAAGGCGGGGGCTGGAACCATGACGATGACGTACGAGCGTTTCGAATATCTGGCCGACGCCTACGGCGGCGACCTGCGGCGCTGGCCCGAGGCCGAGCGCGAGGCGGGGCGCGCCCTGCTGGACAGCGATCCGCGCGCGGCGGTCCTGTTGCGCGAGGCCGACGGGCTGGACGCCCTGCTGGACGCGGCGCCGCGCCCGGTTGCGTCGCACGCCCTGCGCGAGGCGGTGATCGCCAGCGCGGCGGGGGCGGGGCTGAAGGCGCGCCGTCGTGGGGCCATCGGGCCTCTGGCCTGGCTGTCGGGCGCCGGATGGGCGGCGGCGGCCTGCGCCGGGGTGGTGTTCGGGATCAACCTGACCAGCCACCTGACCGCCGACGTCCAGGCGGATGCGGTGCTCTATCAAGCCAGTCTGACCAGTGCGGACGACACGGAGGTTCTGGGCGGATGACGTCGCGCAGTTTGAAGATCGCCCTGGCCGTTTCGGTCGCCCTGAACGTCTTCGCCCTTGCGGCGGTCGGCGCCGTCTGGGTGGCGCGCGACAAGATCGAGCACCGGATCGCCGAGGCGCACAAGCCGGGCCGCAGCGCGCCGGTCTGGGACGTCATCGAGCGGATGGACCCGGCGGTGCGCGATCAGGTCAAGGCGCAGCTGCGCGCCGCCGCCATGCAGGCGCGGCCTGACTTCGAGGAGGCGCGCGCGGCGCGGCGCGAGGCCATCGCCCTGACCGGGGCCGAGACCTTTGATCCGGTGGCGGTCGCCGCCCTGCTGGAACGTTCGCGGGCGTCCGAGGCGCGCGGTCGGTCGCGGCTGGAGACCGGGGCGGTCGAGACCCTGAGCCGCCTCAGCCCGGCGGACCGCAAGGCCCTGGCCCCCATCCTGTCGCGCCATAAGGCGCGCCGTGACGCGCGCAAGCCCGAGAAGGCCGCCAAGCCGGTCGCGCCCGCAGCGCCTGCGCCGGCTGAGGCGCCGGCCCAGCCGTAATCTCCTCCGTAATCCCGGAGGGCCGTGAGGCCGATCCGGGGCGCAGGCGGTGGCTGATGGGACACGAGGACGCCAATCGCTTGGCGTTCATCGGTGGCCGAAAGCCGGCCTGAAGAATGTCTATTGTGGGTGGAAAGCGGGCTTTGGATGGTTGAAGCTGACTGGCATGGAACCGCACGAAAGAAAGCTGGCGCTCGACGCAATATTGGCGACGCTCGTAGTTATCCACGACACCCCACTGACGTTCAGCCCTGCCGAACTGGCTGCGCTAAGCGACAAGGATGTCAGATACGCACTCGCCGACCTGGGTGAAGCGGTGCGGGGCATGAACGCAAGTGAGATCCGCCAACTCTCCTCGGAACTGAGTGCCCAGGGAGTAGATTGACGTGCCTCTGAGGTTTCATCCAGCGGCGACCAGAGTCCTTGGGTTAGTTACGCCTCGCAGCGTGGGGTGAGCAACAGGCCGGGCCGCGCAGCTTTCATCCTGCGCAGCGGGTCGGCCTGTTGCG
>NZ_JBOHLI010000082.1:0-7874 GCF_050729455.1 Brevundimonas sp. | reverse complement strand
CAACAGGCCGACCCGCTGCGCAGGATGAAAGCTGCGCGGCCCGGCCTGTTGCTCACCCCACGCTGCGAGGCGTAACTAACCCAAGGACTCTGGTCGCCGCTGGATGAAACCTCAGAGGCACGTCAGCGGGGCTTCAGTTTTCCGGGGCTGGAAACCCTAGAAGTTGGCGGTCACGCTCAGCGTCACGGTACGCGGGGCGCCGTAGAAGCCGATGACGGAATCGCCCGTCAGAGCGCCGGGGAAGTTGTAGCCGCCGGCGCGATAGCGCTCGTCCGACAGGTTGCGACCCGCCAGGCTGACGCGATAGCGGGCGTCGGGCGCGGTCCACATCAGGGTGGCGTCATAGAGCCAGTAGGCGCCCTGATCGAGCAGCGGAATCGCGGTCTCGAACATCTGGGTCGCGCCACGATAGGAGGCCATCGGCGTGAAGATGACCGAGCCGCGATCGCCCAGATCGACGCTGTAGGGCAGCGCGATATTGGCGGTCCAATCCGGCGTGTTCTGGAAATGACGCTGATCGGCCATGTTCTCGCGCTTGCCGGTCAGCGGGTTGAAGGTGACGAAGTCATTGAACTTGGCGTCGAGGTAACCCAGCGTCAGACGCGGGATGAAGCTGTCGGTGATCCGCGCGCTGGCTTCCAGCTCCCAGCCCCAGATCTCGCTGGACCCGGCGTTGTCGACGAAGCTGACGACCGAGGCCGGCGGGATGAAGAACTGCGAGGTGATCTGCTGGTCGGTGTAGTCCGACTTGAACAGGGCCGTGGCGAAGTTGACGCGGCGGTCCAGCAGCGAACCCTTCAGGCCGATCTCATAGGTGTCGACCAGTTCGGGTTGATAGCCGTTGATGGTCTCGGGATAGAGTTTGGCGTCGCCGCGCATATCGAAACCGCCGGACTTGAAGCCGCGTCCGTAGGAGACGTAGCCGGTCAGTTCCGGCGTGAACTTGTAGCTGGCGCTGACCCGCGGCGTGAACTCCGAATAGGTGTCCGAGTTGGTGTAGTCGGTCGAGGGCGTCCCGGCGGCGACAGCCGAGCTGTTGCCGAAGAAGGGGCTCTTGATGCCCAGATAGTTCTGGCGCAACTGGTCGACGCTCTTCTCGTCCTGGGTCCAGCGGCCGCCGACCGACAACGACAGCTGGTCCGTCAAGTCGTAGCTGAAGTCGGCGAAGACGGCGAAGCTCTTGGTGTCCACCTTGCCGCCGGTGAAGGTCGTCAGGCCCGGCGCGAAACCGGGCGGCACGAAGGGATAGAGGCCGATGACGGTGTCAAACGCCCCCTCGGCCGAGGCGTCCATGTAGAAGACCCCCGCCACGCCCTGCCAGCGCTCGCCCTCGAACAGGGCCTGGAATTCCTGGGTGAACTGGCTGTCGGCGTAGTAGCCGGGAATGTCGAGGATGGGCTGGGGCAGGCCGTCGAAGTCGATGCCCGAACCCTTGGTGTCGCCGTCGCGCCAGGCGGTGATCGACTTGAAGGTCAGGGTGTCGCTGGCGTTCCACTCGCCGGTGAAGGACAGGCCGCGCGTGCGCACGTCGCCCTCGTCGCCGATGCCGGCGCGGGTGTCATAGATGCCGTTGGTCATCGGCGCCTTCAGACGATAGCCGTGACGGGCGTTGGACTCGTCCTCGGTGATGTCGCCCGCCAGACGGAAGAAGAGGTCGTCGGTCGGGGTCCATTCGACGCTCAGGCGACCCGCCGTAACGTCCTTGTTGTAGTGCTCGGCGCCCGTGGTCAGGTTGGTGCCGTAACCGTCGCGGGTATAGCGGGCGACGGCGCCGCCGATGCGCAGGGTGTCGGTCAGCGGGGTCGAACCCGAGGCGATCAGATCGACCTGATTATAGCTGCCGTAGGCGCCCTTCAGCGTCAGCTCGGGATCCTGGCCCAGGCGCTTGGTGACGTATTTGATCGCGCCGCCGATGGTGTTGCGGCCATACAGCGTGCCCTGCGGGCCGCGCAGGACTTCCAGCCGTTCAATGTCGAAAATGTCCAGCACCGCGCCTTGCGGGCGGGCCACATAGACGTCGTCGACATAGAGGCCGACGCCGGGCTCAAAGCCCCACAACGGGTCCTGCTGGCCGACGCCGCGAATAAAGCTGGTCAGGGTCGAGTTGGTGCCGCGCGCGATCTGGACCGTGGCGTTCGGCGTCTGCTGCTGCAGGGTGGTGATGTCGGCGGCGCCGGTCTGTTCCAGACGCTCAGAGCTGACGGCGGTGACGGCGACCGGCACGTCCTTCAGCGATTCTTCACGGCGGCGCGCGGTGACGACCACGTCGTCGATGCTGGAGGCCTGCTCGGTATCCGCCTGTTGGGCGAAGCTCGGCGCCGCGCAGAGCGAGGCCGTGATGAAGACGCTGGTCATCAGCGCCAGACGCAACTGTCCTGTCGTTCGCATTCTCGTTTCCTCTCCACGCGCGGTCGTTTGGTCGCCGCTGATCTGTGTTGGACAGACGGTGGTCCGCGAACGGCCTCGCTGTCAACATCATTCATTCTTGCATGAATGAAACTTCATTCGACGGCTCGACAGGCCGCCGAGCGATGTTCATTCTCAAGTGAACGAGCGCGGCGAAGATCGCGCCTGGAGGAAGAATGATGGATCAGGTCAATCTGGCCGCGACCTCGCCTGTCGCGCACACCCCGTCCGGCGATCTGCGCGGTCGTCGCGAAGGAGCCGCCAACGTGTTTCGCGGCGTGCCTTATGCCGTCGCCCCCGTCGGCGAGCTGCGCTGGAAGGCGCCGCAGCCGTTTCCGACCTGGACCGGCATGCGCGAGGCGGCGGAGTTCGGTCCCTCGGCCCCTCAGGCCGGCCCCGCCGACGTGGCCGACATCGTGGCCATCGGCGGCGCGCCGGAGCCGACTGGCGAAGACTGCCTGACCCTGAACCTCTGGGCGCCCGCCGAGGCGACGGCGCCCGCGCCAGTCATGGTCTGGCTGCACGGCGGATCGAACCGGATGGGGGCGGGCTCCCTGCCCTTCTATGACGGCGCGGCCTTCGCCCGCGACGGGGTGGTGCTGGTCAGCGTCAACTATCGCCTGGGTCAGCTCGGCTTCTTCGCCCACCCGGCGTTGTCGGCGGAGGCCGCGCCCGACGAAGCGCTCGGCAATCAGGCCCTGCTGGATCAGATCGCGGCGCTGGAATGGGTGCGCGACCACATCGGCGCCTTTGGCGGCGACCCCGCCAACGTCACCCTGTTCGGGGAATCCGCCGGGGGTCTCGACATCCTGGCCCTGATGACGGCGAAGCGGGCGCGCGGTCTGTTCCACAAGGCTGTGGTCCAGTCCGGCGGCGGCTGGCTGCCCGCCACGCCGCTGAAGACGGCGCTGGCGCGCGGCGTGGCCACAGCGACCGCGCTCGGTCTGACAGAGCCCGACGCCGCCGCCCTGCGCGCCCTCGCGCCCGAGCATCTGACGGCCATCGAGGGCGCCTTTGGTCCCGTCATCGACGGTCGGCTGCTGGACCGCGACCCGATCAGCGCCTTCGCGCGCGGCGACTTCGCCGACGTGCCGCTGATGATCGGGGTCAACAGCGGCGAGGATTCCCTGCTCAACTATGGCGGCGGGCTGAAGCGCTTTGGTCAGTTGATCAAGCCGAACGCCAAACTGGCCGCCCTCTATCCGCAGGCGAACGGCGACGAGGAGCAATTGATCCGCCTCGGTTTTCGCGATTTCGCCTTCGCCGCCCCGGCGCGCTGGGTCGCAGCCCGCCCGCGCCGGTCGAAGGCCTGGCTCTACGCCTTTGACTATGTGGAGGAAGCCCGGCGCGAGACCATGCCGCGCGCCGCCCACGCCGCCGAGATCTTCCACGTCTTCGAGACCCTGGACCATCGCCCCGACGGCGCACCGCCCGCGACCGAGGCTGACCGTGCGATCAGCGCCGCCATGCACGCGCGCTGGGTCGCCTTCGCCAAGACGGGCGTCCCCAGCGCGGACTGGCCCGCCTATGTCCCCGCCGACGACACCTGGATAGTGTTCAACGACACGCCGGGCGGCGAGGTGAAGCGCGGCTGGTGGAAGGCGGCGCTGGACCACCACGGCCGCAAGGGCGGGCTGCTGATCCTGCTGCTGCGGACACGGGATCGCCTGAGAACCCTGTTCTCGGCTAAAGTGAATCGATGACCGCCACCGAGACCAAGCCGCGCCCCAAGGCGAAAGCCAAGCCCGCGCCGAAACCCAAGGCCCAGCGCCGCGAGGAGACGACAACCCGTATCCTCGATGTGGCCGAGGCCCTGTTCGCGCGCGACGGCCTGCACGGCGTCACGCTGAAGGCGGTGGCCAAGGAGGCAGGCGTCGATACGGCGCTGCTGCACTATTATTTCGACGACAAGAACCGGTTGTTCTCGACCGTCTTCGGTCGCCGCGCCGAGGTGGTGAACAGGCTGCGCCTCGACAGTCTGGACCGCTATGAGGCCGAGCACGGCGACGCCATGACCGTGCGCGGCGCCATCGACGCCTTCCTGCGCCCGCTGTTCGTCCTGTTCGACAACGGCGACAAGGCCTGGCTGAACTATGCGGCCCTGGTGGCCCAGGTGAACAACACCCCCGTCTGGGGCGGCGACACCATGCACCAGCATTTCGACCCGGTGATCGACCGCTTCGTCGGCGTGCTGAGACGCATCGCACCAGAGACGCCGCCGCGTCAGATCTACTGGTTCTATCACCTGCTGTCGGGGTCGCTGACCCTGTCGCTGGCCCAGACCGGCCGTATCGACGTCCTGTCCGGCGGCCTGTGCAAGTCCTCGGAAATGGGCGCCATCTGCGACGCCATGGAGGCCGTCTTCACCGGTGGCTTCGAGGCCATCCGCCGCTAAATCAAAAGAAAACCCGACCTCAGCATCTGAGGTCGGGTTCCGGTCTCATTAGCCCATCGTCGGGATGACGAAGGAGCTGTCCGCGTGCTCCAGCGCGCTGTCAGGCCAGCGGGCCGTGACGGTCTTGGTCTTGGTCCAGAAGCGCAGACCTTCCATGCCGTGCTGGTTGATGTCGCCGAAGGCCGAGCGCTTCCAGCCGCCGAACGAGTGATAGGCCACCGGCACCGGGATCGGCACGTTGATGCCGACCATGCCGACGTTGACGCGGGCGGCGAAATCGCGGGCGGCGCGGCCGTTCTGGGTGAAGATGGCGACGCCGTTGCCGTACTGGTGCTTGCTGGGCAGACTCAGGGCCTCCTCGAAGCTGGCGGCGCGCATGATCTGCAGCACCGGGCCGAAGATCTCTTCCTTGTAGGATTCCATCTCGGGCTTGACGTGGTCGAACAGCGACGGGCCGATGAAGAAGCCCTTCTCGTGGCCTTGCAGGCTGAACTCGCGGCCGTCGACGACCAGTTCAGCGCCTTCCTCGACGCCCTTGTTGATCCAGCCCAGGACCTTGTCCTTGTGGGTCTGGGTGACGACCGGGCCGTAGTGGGCCTCGGCGTCGGTCGAGACGCCGACGCGCAGGTTGGGGATTTCCGAGACCAGACGCTCGCGCAGCTCATCCGCCGTGCGCTGGCCGACCGGCACCACCACCGGCAGGGCCATGCAGCGCTCGCCCGCCGAGCCATAGGCCGCGCCGGTCAGGTCCTTGATCACCTGATCCATGTCGGCGTCGGGCAGGACGATGCCGTGGTTCTTGGCGCCACCCATGGCCTGGACGCGTTTCCCGTGCTGGGCGCCCATCTGATAGACGTAGTGGGCGATGTCGGACGAGCCGACGAAGCTGACGGCGTGGATGTCGGGATGGGTCAGGATGGCGTCGACCGCCACCTTGTCGCCGTGGACGACGTTCAGCACGCCCTTGGGCGCGCCCGCCTCCATCATCAGCTCGCCCAGGCGCTCCGGCAGCGACGGATCACGCTCGGACGGCTTCAGGATGAAGGTGTTGCCGGCGGCGATCGCCATGCCGAACATCCACATCGGGATCATGCCGGGGAAGTTGAACGGGGTGATGCCCGCCACCACGCCCAGGGGCTGACGCATGGAATAGACGTCGATGCCGGGACCGGCGCCTTGGGTGTACTCGCCCTTCAGCGCGTGCGGGATGCCGCAGGCGAACTCGATGACCTCAAGGCCGCGCTGGATGTCGCCCTTCGAGTCGGCGATGACCTTGCCGTGTTCCGAGGACAGCAGCTCGGCCAGCTCGTTCATGTTGGCCTCGACCAGGCGCTTGAACTCGAACATGACGCGGGCGCGACGCTGCGGGTTGGTGCTGGACCAGCCCTCGAAGGCGGCCTGGGCTGCCTGAACCGCGCGGTCCATCTCGCCGACAGTCGCCAGCTGGACGCGGGCCTGAACCTCGCCGGTGTTGGGGTTGAACACGTCGCCGAAACGGCCCGATGCGCCGTCGAAGGCCGCACCGTCGATGAAATGGCGAATGTCGCGCATTGAGGCGTTTCCCTGTGATGTCGTTGTTCGTTTCATCATGGCCTAGCAGACTGACGCCGAACCACCCATTGCAATCTTGCATCCTATGCTGTGCATTCCTGCAATGTTCGACTGGGACGACGTTCGCATCTTCATCGCCGCCGCACGGGCGGGCTCGCTTGCCACGGCGGCGCAGCGGCTGGGCATCGACGCCGCCACGGTCGGGCGGCGCGTGGCGCGTCTGGAGACGGCGCTGAAGTCGACCCTGGTGGTGCGCTCGGCCTCGGGCCTGCTGCTGACGGCGGCGGGGGCGCAACTGCTGGAAACGGCGCTGGACGCCGAGAGCGCCATGGAAGCCGCCGAGCGGGTGACGCGGCCCGACCTGATCGCCGGCACGGTGCGGATCAGCGCCTCCGAGGGTTTCGGCGGCGCGGTGCTGGCCCCCGCCCTGCCCGCTCTGCTGGCGGCGCATCCGGGGCTGAACATCGAACTGGCCGCCAGTTCCGGATTTTTGTCGCCCAGCCGCCGCGAGGTGGACATGGCCATCACCCTCAGCCCCGCCGCCAGCCCCCGCCTGATCGTCGAGCCGCTGACGCCCTATCAACTGGCCCTCTACGCTGCCCCTGAACACATAGACCGGCACGGCGCGCCGGAGCGCGTGGACGACCTGCCGCGCTTCGACATCGTCGGCTATGTCGACGACCTGATCTATGCGCCGGAGCTGCATTATCTGGACGAGATTCGCCCCAACCTGCGTCCGCGCCTGGCCTCATCCTCGATCCGGGCGCAGCGGGACATGATCGCGGCGGGTGGCGGGATCGGCGTCCTGCCCTGCTTCCTGGCCGAGGGGCTAACGCGGGTCCTGCCCGATCAGGTGCTGATCGAGCGCCGCTTCTGGCTCAGCACCCACCGCGAGGTCCACGGCACGGCACGGCTGAAGGCGGCGCGGCGCTGGATCAAGACCCTGTGCCGCGACGCCGCCGGGCGCCTGTCGCCCTACTAGAGCCCCAGCAGATCCGACCAGCGCCAACGGCCGGTCCCCAGGGCCAGCTTGGGCGCGCCCGCATAATCGCCCAGGGTCACGACGACATAGCCGCGCACCGTCTCGGTCTTGCAGGCGCGCGGCGAGAAGCCGACCTCCACGGCCACGGCCTGACGCACGCCCGCCAGTCCCTTGCCCTCCTGGCCCGGGTTCAGCACCCAGTCGCCGTCCCAGATCAGGATGGCCCGACCCGCCGCACCCGACGAGCGATAGACCTCGGTCAAGGCGGCGCGGATCTCAGGATCGTCGCGCAGGGCGTTCTGCAGCCGCTCGACCATGTTGCAGACGCCGCCCGAGCCTGAGCCGGAGCCCGAGCCGGAACCGCTGCCCGACCCCGTGCCCGTGCCGGTTCCCGCGCCGCTGCCCGAGGCCGAACCGCCGCCAGCGGTCATGGCCCCGGCCAGGGCGGCGTCGCCCATGAAGGTATAGGAGATGCTGGGCGCAGGCGCGGTGATCGGCACCGGCGCCACGGTCGGCGAGCGCGGCGCCGGACGGCTGGGT
>NZ_JBOHLI010000081.1:0-8312 GCF_050729455.1 Brevundimonas sp. | reverse complement strand
CCGCTGGGTCCCCCGGTCTTCGCTTCGCTACGCCGGAGGATGACGAAAGGTGGAGCGCTTAGACCACCATCACCGTCCCGAGCAGCAGCCTAGCCCCCGGCTTGCCCAGCACGCGGTCGGTGGCGGCCTGCAGCGCGCGGCTCAGCCACTCCACGTCCGGCGGGGCGCCGGGCAGCAGGCGTTCGCCCGCCAGCCGCACGACTTCGTTGTAGGCGGCGCTGAGGCGCGGCTTGGACTGATCGGCGCGCGTGCGCAGCGCCGCATCGGCCACGTCGACCCCGACCTCGACCGTCATCACCCCCCGGCGGCCGTCGCGGCGCAGGATGGTGGCCGTGGCGGTGGGCAGGGGGATGTAGGCGTTGGCGGGCGCCCCGCCGCCTTCGCTCTTGCCCGAAGCCTCGGCTTCAGCGGCGACCAGGGCGGTGCTCAGGCCAGTGCTCAAGGCCGCGAGGCCGATCAATGCGCGACGATCCATGCCCCACACTGCCCCGCCGCCGCTTAAGGCCCGGTTACGGCTGGCGGGCGGTCGCGGCGCGGCGTAATCGGGACGAATGAGCCAGACCGATCTTTCCGCCTATCGTCCCAACGTGGGGGTGGTGCTGTTCAATCAGGCCGGGCAGGTCTGGCTGGGCCGCCGCGCCAAGACGCCCGAGCCGTGGAACTGGCAGTTCCCGCAGGGCGGCGTCGATGAAGCCGAAGACCTGGAAGCCGCCGCGCTGCGCGAGCTTCAGGAGGAGACCGGCGTCCGCTCGGTCGAACTGTTGGGCCGCACCGGGGGCTGGATCGTCTACGACTTCCCCGAGGGCATGGGCGGGCCGAAGGCGTGGAAGGGGTTCAAGGGCCAGAAGCAGGTCTGGTTCGCCTTCCGCTTCACCGGCGAGGACAGCGAGTTCGACCTGGCCGCCCACGGCGAGCCCGAGTTCGACGCCTGGCGCTGGGGGACGCTGGAGGAAGCGCCCGACCTGATCGTGCCGTTCAAACGCGAGGTTTATCAGCAGGTGGTGGCGGCGTTCGAGGACCTGCCGAAGAGCTGAGGCTTCCCCTCCACTACCGCTCATCCCGGCGCACGCTGGGATCCAGTCCTTTGGCCTAAAGGGCGCTGCCCGAAGCTGGCGAAATGCGAGCTGCGGCGGGTGTGGCTCTTACTGGATCCCGGCGTCCGCCGGGATGAGCGGGTTCTTGTATCGATGACACGAAAAAGGCCCCCCGCCGAAGCGAGGGGCCTTGATCTTGTCTGCGTCGCAGAAGCCTCAGGCTTCGACGATTTCCGAGGCTTCTTCGGCCAGGATGCTCAGACCCTCGCCGTTGACGTCGGCGAAGCCGCCCTTGACCGCGAACTGACGACGCGCAGCGCCTTCATAGACGGTCACGACGCCTTCGCGCAGGGTGGTCATGAAGGGCGCGTGGCCCGGCAGGACGCCGAAGTCGCCCTCGACGCCCGGCGCATCGACCTGATCGACCGAGCCCGCGAAGATTTCGCGTTCCGGGGCGACGAGGGAGAAGTTCAGCTTACCGGCCATGGATCAGACTTCCGCGGCCATCTTGGCGGCCTTCTCGACGACTTCCTCGATGGCGCCGACCATGTAGAAGGCGGCTTCCGGAAGGTGGTCGTATTCGCCGTCGCAGATCGCCTTGAACGAACGGATGGTGTCCTTCAGCTCGACGAACTTGCCGGGCGAGTTGGTGAACTGCTCGGCCACGAAGAAGGGCTGCGACAGGAAGCGCTGGATCTTGCGGGCGCGCGAGACGACCAGTTTGTCGTCTTCCGACAGTTCGTCCATGCCCAGGATGGCGATGATGTCCTTCAGCGCCTTGTACTGCTGCAGGGTTTCCTGAACGCGACGGGCGACGGTGTAGTGCTCTTCACCGATGACCAGCGGGTCCATGATGCGCGAGGTCGAGTCCAGCGGGTCCACGGCCGGGAAGATGGCCTGGGCCGCGATGTCGCGGTTCAGAACGGTCGTCGCGTCCAAGTGAGCGAACGAGGCGGCGGGCGCCGGGTCGGTCAGGTCGTCGGCGGGAACGTAGATGGCCTGGACCGAGGTGATCGAGCCCTTCTTGGTCGAGGTGATGCGCTCTTGCAGGTTGCCCATCTCGGTGGCCAGCGTCGGCTGATAGCCCACGGCCGAGGGGATGCGGCCCAGCAGAGCCGACACTTCCGAACCAGCTTGCGTGAAGCGGAAGATGTTGTCGACGAACAGCAGCACGTCCTTGCCTTCTTCGTCGCGGAAGTACTCGGCGATCGACAGGCCGGTCAGGGCGACGCGGGCGCGGGCGCCGGGGGGCTCGTTCATCTGGCCGTAAACCAGGGCGCACTTGGAGCCTTCGGTCGAGCCGTTGTTCTTGGCCGGGTCCACGTTCACGTTGGACTCGATCATCTCGTGGTACAGGTCGTTGCCTTCGCGGGTGCGTTCACCCACGCCGGCCAGAACCGAGTAACCGCCGTAAGCCTTGGCGATGTTGTTGATCAGTTCCTGCATGGTCACGGTCTTGCCGACGCCGGCGCCGCCGAACAGGCCGGTCTTGCCGCCCTTGGTGTAGGGGCAGATCAGGTCGATGACCTTGATGCCCGTGACCAGGATTTCCGACGAGGTCGACTGCTCTTCGAAGGTCGGAGCCTCGCGGTGGATCGGACGGTATTCCGTCGTCTTGATCGGACCGGCTTCGTCGATCGGCTGGCCGACGACGTTCATGATGCGGCCGAGCGTGCCCGGACCGACCGGCGCCATGATCGACTTGCCGGTGTCCACGACGGGCTGACCGCGGGTCAGGCCTTCGGTGGTGTCCATCGAGATGGCGCGGACCATGTTCTCACCCAGATGCTGGGCGACTTCGAGAACCAGGGTGAAGGGCTGGCCCGTCTTCTGGTCGACGTTCTGGGTTTCCAGCGCGTTCAGGATCGCCGGCAGGGCGCCGGTGAACTCGATGTCGACGACGGCGCCGATGACCTGGGCGATCTTGCCCTGGCCTGCGACGGCGGCGACGGCGGCTGCCTTCTTGGGAGCAGCCGGCTTCTTGGCTGCGGTTTTCTTCGTGGTGTCGGTCATCGTGCGTGTCCGTATCGGAATGTCTGGCAGGTCGGGATCAGAGCGCTTCGGCGCCGGCGATGATCTCGATCAGCTCGGTTGTGATCTGGGCCTGGCGTTTGCGGTTGTACTGGAGCGTCAGGCTGTTGATGAGGTCGCCCGCATTGCGCGTAGCGTTGTCCATCGCGGCCATTTGCGCGCCGAAGAAACCGGCCTGGTTCTCGTAGAGAGCGGCCAGAATCTGCGTCGTCAGGTTGCGCGGCAGCAGGGTCTCGAGGATTTCCTCTTCCGAGGGTTCATACTCGTAGACCGCGCCGTTCAGGTCGATCGGCTCAGCGTCGCCGGCAACGACGGCCGGGATCAGCTGGTTCGCGGTCGGAACCTGCGAGATGACCGACTGGAACTTGCTGTAGAACAGGGTGACGACGTCAGCCTGTCCGCCTTCAAAGCTCTCGGCGATCAGTTCGGCGATCGGCTGTGCGGCGGCGAGGCCCAGGACCTTGTGCTCGCTCAGCTCGAAGGTCTTGACGACTTTGTCGCCGAACAGGCGCGTCAGGGGATCACGCGACTTCTTGCCCACGGCGATGACGCGAACGTCCTTGCCGTTGGCGATCAGGCTGTTGATCCGGTCGCGGGCGGCGCGGACGACGTTGGACGAGAAGCCCCCCGCCAGACCCTTGTCCGCCGTGGCGACGACGATCAGGTGACGCTGGTCGGCGCCCGTGCCGGCCAGCAGTTTCGGCGCGCCGTCGCCCGAGACGCCGGCGGCCAGGTTGGCGATGACCGAGGCCATCCGCGACGCATAGGGGCGGGCGTTCTCCGCCTGCTCCTGGGCGCGCTTCAGCTTGGCCGCGGCGACCATCTGCATGGCTTTCGTGATCTTCTGCGTCGCTTTGACGCTTCCGATCCGATTGCGCATTTCCTTGAGGCTGGCCATCCGGCGCTACTCTCGCTCTCTGGTCAGGTCTTAGGCGAAGGTCTTGGCGAAGGCGGCCAGGACGTCCTTGAGTTCGGCTTCCAGTTCCGGCGTCAGCGCCTTCTTGGTGCGGATGCCTTCCAGCAGCGAAGCGTGGTTCGAGTGGACGCGGGCCAGCAGCTCGCTCTCGAAGCGGCCGATGTCCGACACCGCCACGTTGTCCAGGTAACCGCGCGTGCCGGCGTAGATCGACACGACCTGCTCTTCGACGGCCAGCGGCGAGTACTGCGGCTGCTTCAGCAGCTCGGTCAGGCGAGCGCCGCGCGCCAGCAGTTTCTGGGTCGAGACGTCCAGGTCCGAGCCGAACTTCGCGAAGGCGGCCATTTCACGGTACTGGGCCAGCTCGCCCTTAATCGAACCGGCGACCTGCTTCATGGCCTTGATCTGGGCCGAGGAGCCGACGCGCGACACCGAGATGCCGACGTTCACGGCCGGACGGATGCCCTGGTAGAAGAGGTCCGATTCCAGGAAGATCTGGCCGTCGGTGATCGAGATCACGTTGGTCGGGATGTAGGCCGAGACGTCGTTGGCCTGGGTTTCGATGATCGGCAGAGCCGTCATGGAGCCCGAACCATTGTCTTCGTTCAGCTTGGCCGAACGCTCCAGCAGGCGGCTGTGCAGGTAGAAGACGTCGCCTGGGTAGGCTTCACGGCCGGGCGGACGACGCAGCAGCAGCGACATCTGACGATAGGCCACAGCCTGCTTCGACAGGTCGTCATAGACGATCAGGGCGTGCATGCCGTTGTCGCGGAAGAACTCGCCCATGGCGGTGCCGGCGAACGGGGCCAGGAACTGCAGCGGGGCCGGTTCCGAAGCCGTGGCGGCGACGACGATGGTGTATTCCAGAGCGCCCGACTCCTCGAGCGTCTTCACGATCTGGGCCACCGTCGAGCGCTTCTGGCCGATGGCGACGTAGATGCAGTACAGCTTCGCCGACTCGTCGGTCGAGGCGTTGACCTTCTTCTGGTTCAGAATGGTGTCGATGGCGATGGCGGTCTTGCCGACCTGACGGTCGCCGATGATCAGCTCGCGCTGGCCGCGGCCGACGGGGATCAGGGTGTCGATCGCCTTCTGGCCAGTCTGCATCGGCTCGTGAACCGACTTGCGGGGGATGATGCCCGGAGCCTTGACGTCGACGCGGCGACGCTCGGTGAACTGGATCGGGCCCTTGCCGTCGATCGGCTCGCCCAGCGGGTTGACGACGCGGCCCAGCAGGCCCTTGCCGACCGGCACGTCCACGATTTCGCCCAGGCGGCGGACTTCATCGCCCTCGGCGATGGCGGCGTCCGCGCCGAAGATCACGGCGCCGACGTTGTCGCGCTCGAGGTTCAGGGCCATGCCCTTCACGCCGGCCTTGGGGAATTCGACCATTTCACCGGCCTGGACGTTGTCCAGACCGTGGATGCGGGCGATGCCGTCGCCGACCGACAGCACTTGGCCGACGTCGGAAACATCGGCTTCAACGCCGAAGTTGGCGATCTGCGACTTGAGGATGGCCGAGATTTCGGCGGCGCGGATGTCCATGGTGGGCTCTCTGGCTTTCGTCTTCGGTGCGGGCCCGCTGGCCCGGCTTGAACTTGGAATTCGGGGCTTAGGCGCGCTTGAGCGCGAACTTCATCTGGTCGAGCTTGGTCTTCAGCGAGGCGTCGAACAGCTTCGAGCCCACCTTGACCTTCAGGCCGCCCAGGATCGACGGATCGACGCGGGCGGTCAGTTCGGGATCGCGGCCGAGCGACGCGCGCAGGGCCGACTGAATGCTCTTGGTCTGGGCCGCCGACAGCGGCAGGGCCGAGACGACCTCGGCGGCCACGACGCCCGTCAGCTTGGCGTGCAGCGCCTGGAAGCCGGCGATCACGCCCGGCAGGTCGCGAGCGCGGCCGTTTTCAGCCAGCAGGCCGAGAAACTTCTTGGTCGTGGCGTTGAACTTCGCCTTGTCGGCGATGGCCGACAGGCCCTTGGCCTGGTCGTCAGCCGAAATGACCGGCGACCGAGCGAGACGGCGCAGGTCCGCACTGTCCAGCCAGGCGGCCTTCAGCGAGGCGAGATCGCCGCGCACGGCGTCGAGCGCCCCCGTCTCTTGCGAGAGGTCGAACAGCGCCTGAGCATACCGTTCGCCGACTTCCGTCGTTCTGAAATCGTCCGCCACGTAATAAAGGTCCGCGATTTGAAGCGTTTGGGTCGAGGCCGGCCGCGATCTCCCGCGCCAGCCAAGGGCTTGATTTGCTTGCAGAAAGCACACTTGGGACACATCTTTCGATGCATCCTTCGCTAAAGCCGCGCGGCTGATAGCACGCAAGGTCCCAGGTCGCAACCGACGGGGACGGAACGATAAGGTCGCACCCGCGCTCTTTTCGCGCGCTGCTAGGGGTTTCGATGGCCGCCTCGACCTCCAAGAACGTCATCTTCGCCGCCCTGGCGGGCAATGCCGCCATCGCCGCGACCAAGTTCGCCGCCGCCCTGTTCACCGGCAGCGCGGCCATGATGAGCGAGTCCATTCATTCGGCGGTCGACACCGGCAATCAGGTTCTGCTGCTGATCGGGTTGAAGCGCGCGGCCCGCCCGGCCAGCGAAACGCATCCGTTCGGCCACGGGCTTCAGCTCTATTTCTACACCTTCGTCGTCGCCGTCCTGATCTTCGGCCTCGGCGCCGTCATCTCCATCCTGCACGGCGTCGACCGCATCCGTGCGCCGGAACCGATCGAGAACCCCTGGGTCAACTATGTGGTCCTGGGCCTGGCCGTCCTGTTCGAGGGCGCGTCGTGGTGGGTGGCGCTGAGAGCCTTCAACCGCCAGCGCGAGGGCCGCCCCCTGCTGCGGGCGGTGCGCGACAGCAAGGACCCGACCGTCTTCACCGTCCTGTTCGAGGACACCGCCGCCCTGACCGGCCTGGTCATCGCCCTGATCGGGGTGGTCGCCAGCCAGGTCTTCGACCTGCCCATGATCGACGGCGTCGCCTCGGTGGCCATCGGGGTGGTGCTGGCGATCACCGCCGGCTTCCTGGCCTATGAAAGCCAGAGCCTGCTGACGGGTGAGGCCGCCGATCCCGCCACGCGCGCCGGCGTCGCCGCCATCGCCGTCGAGGAGCCCGGCGTGGTCGGGTTGAACGACCTGCGCACCATGCATTTCGGGCCGAACGAAATCCTGGTCGCCCTCAGCCTGGATTTCCACGACGATCTCACCGCCGCCGACGTCGAGAACACCGTCGCCCGGCTGGAGCAGCGCATCCGCGCCGCCTATCCGCAGGCCGGTCGCGTCTATGTCGAGGCCCAGAGCCTGGCCAACCACGCGGCCGTCCGCGCCGCCGTCATGGCCGCCGGCGGTCCCGGCGCCCTGGTGTCCGACGTGCCGGGTGCGACGACGTCGACGCGCGCAACCGCTTGATGCAACCTCACGCTACCGTTACCGCTAAGGCCTACATCACATTCTGGAACCCCGATGCTTGAAAGCATAACTCCCCTGCTGAGCGACCCCGCCGCCTGGGCCGCCCTCGTGACCTTGGTGGTCATGGAAGTCGTGCTTGGCATCGACAACCTGATCTTCATTTCGATCCTGTCGAACAAGCTGCCGCCCGAACACCGCCAGAAGACCCGCCGCATCGGCATCGGCCTGGCCCTGATCATGCGTCTGGCCCTGCTGGCCGCCATCGGCTGGATCGTCGGCCTGACGGCGCCCGTCTTCGACCTGGGCTTCCAGGGCGAGACCTTCGACACCGCCTTCAGCTGGCGCGACCTGATCCTGATCGCCGGCGGCCTCTTCCTCGTCTGGAAGGCCACCAAGGAGATCCACCACGCCGTCGACACCACCCCGTCGAACGACATGCTGGAGAAGGACAAGAAGGACGCCGTCATCAACAACGTCGGCTCGGCCATCATCCAGATCATCATGCTGGACCTGGTCTTCTCGGTCGATTCCATTCTGACCGCCGTCGGCATGACCGATCACGTGCCGATCATGATGATCGCCGTGGTCGTCGCCGTCCTGGTCATGCTGCTGGCCTCGGACCCCCTGGCTGACTTCATCGACAAGAACCCGACCGTGGTCATGCTGGCCCTCGGCTTCCTGCTGATGATCGGCATGGTGCTGATCGCCGACGGCTTCGGCGTCCACGTGCCCAAGGGCTACATCTACGCCGCCATGGCCTTCTCGGCCCTGGTCGAAGGGCTGAATATGTGGTCGCGCACCGCCCAGATCAAAAAGGACCGGGCCGAGGAAGCGGCGCAACTCGCGCTCAACAAGGCCGAGACCGCCGAGCCCGGCGTCTGATCCTCGCGACAGGCTGAAACGACGAAGCGCCGCGGTGAGAACCGCGG
>NZ_JBOHLI010000080.1:0-8444 GCF_050729455.1 Brevundimonas sp. | reverse complement strand
CGTCATCGCCCTCGACGGCAAGGGCGAAACCGCCCTGGCCAAGCCCACCGCCGACGGCGTGCGCGAGCCGCTCAACCGTCGCGCCACCATCGACATCAACTTCTAAGATCCAAAGGGACCGGGGTGCGACCGCAAGTCGCAGTCCGGTCCCTGAGGCTCTGGAGCGTCGAAAGAAGTCGGCCGCCGGACTCGTTTCGAGCCGGCGGCTTTTCTCTCCTGCTGCTGCGCGGACCATCATCCGCACCCGCACGCCTTGTCATCCGTAGGGCCATGGCTCTAGGAGAAGGCTTGCGTCCTTGGAAAGAACCCTAGCGTTTGCTCGCGCCATTTGATCCCGACCAGCCTAACGCCGACCAGCGGGTCAAGGCGGATTTGCGTGGGCGAAGCTTCCTGATCGTCACGGCGCCCTTTGGGCGGTTCAGCCGGGTTCTGGCCCAGGCGCTGACGAGCCGGGGCGCCGATGTAGGGCGTATGATCTTCAATGCCGGCGATGCGGCGGGCTGGCGACAGCCCGGCGGCGTGGTGTTCGGCGAAAGCGCCAGCCGCTGGCCCGAACGGCTGGCCGAGTTGTCGCGAGATTACACCGACATCATCGTCTTCGGCGAGGGCGGTCCCTATAATCAGGGCGTGCTGTGCCAAGCTGACCGGCTGGACGCCGCCGTCTGGGTTCTCGAAAACGGCTATTTCCGACCCGATTGGGTGACGTTGGAACGCGACGGCGTCAACGCCTCCAGCAATCTTCCGCGCCAGGCGGACGGTTATGCGGCCCCGACCCCGCCTCTGCCCGTGACGCGGTCGATCGGCAAGATTCTGCCGCATCATGTGGTGAACATCAGCCTCTATCACCTGGCCGAGTGGCTGGGGCGTCCTCTGTTCCCTCGCTACAGGTCCCCTTACACGGTCGCCGCCTGGCGCCAGTTTCTGGGCCATGTCGGCCGCTATCTCGGGCTGGTCTTCCAGTCGCGCCGCCTGCTGGATTCCTATGCGATCGAGGCGCGCGGTCCCTTCTTCATCGCCTGCCTTCAGCGCGAGGGCGACGTGCAGTTGCTTCGGTACTCGCGCTTCGCCGACAATGTCGGTTTCCTGGCCGAGGTGATGGACAGTTTCGCGCGCCATGCGCCGGCCGATCGCCGCCTGGTGGTCAAGAACCATCCTCTGGACCCGGGGCTGATCAATCTGGCCGCCGTCACCCGCCGGCTGGCGGCCGAGCGAGGCTTGACGGGGCGGGTGGATTTCATCGACGGGGGCAATCTGGCCCAGCTGTGCCGCGCCTCGTGCGGCATGGTCGTCAACAATTCCAGCGCGGCCCTGTCGGCGCTGGGCTTCCACACGCCGGTCAAGGTGCTGGGCCAGGCCTTCTTCGACTTCGCGGGTCTGACGGATCAGCAGCCTCTGGCCGGCTTCTGGCGTGCGCCGGTCGCGGCTGACGCGCAACTGTTCACCCGCTTCCGCGCCCATGTGATCGCTCGCAGCCAGATCAACGGCAATTATCACGAGCCGCGGGCCATGATCTGGACCGCCTCGGCCATCGCCGACGCCTTCGCCCGAACGGACGCGGCCGAGGGCTGATTCCAATAATCCACAGGGGTGTGGCGCCGGTGTCACCCTGGCGGGGTGTCATACCACTGTCACACGAATGTCGTCCGACCTTCCTACAGCGGCCTTAAGGCCCAGCCCATCTCGACAGGCGTCTCGGCCTGCCGCGCATGGCGCTACGCCTTCATCACTGGGGATACAGATAGATGACCAACCGCAAACAGCTGTTCTGGGCGACCACCGCCCTGATGAGCGGCCTTCTCATGGCCGGCGCCGCCTCGGCCCAGTCGACCGGCACCGAAGCAACCGAAGTCAGCGACGTCGTCGTCACCGGTCAGCGCGGCCCGCGCAACATCGAAGGTCTGGCTGTCGCTGAAACGGTCGCCAAGACCCGCAACACGATCAACCAGGAATTCATCGCCACCCAGGGCGCCGGTCAAACCATCCTGCAGACCCTGAACCTGACCCCGGGTCTCAGCTTCACCAACGCGGACCCCTACGGCTCGTCGGGCGGCAACATCCGTCTGCGCGGCTTCGACGGCAACCGCGTCTCGCTGACGTTCGACGGCATTCCGCTGAACGACACCGGCAACTACGCCACCTACACCAACCAGCAGATGGACCCGGAACTGATCGAGCGCGCCTCGGTCAACACCGGCTCGACCGACGTCGACAGCCCCACGGCCTCGGCCACGGGCGGCACCATCAACTACGTCACGCGCCGTCCGGCCGCTGACTTCGGCGGCTGGATCCAGGGTTCGCTGGGCGACTTCAACTATCGCCGTATCATGGGCCTGATCGACACGGGCGAAGTCGGTCCCTGGGGCACCTCGGCCTGGTTCGCCGTCTCGCACCAGGAATACGACAAGTTCAAGGGCTTCGGCGATCTGAAGAAGACCCAGTACAACGCCCGCATCTATCAGCCGCTGGGCGATAACGGTGACTTCGTGGCCCTGTCGGGTCACTACAACGTCAACCGCAACTTCAACTACCAGGGCCCCAACCTCGGCACCACGACCGGCTTCTGCGACGTGGCCAAGACCCAGGCCTGCGGCGATCAGGTCAGCGATCCGACCAATCCCTTTGGCTGGGGCGTCGATTTCGACCGTGCCTACACGGCGCCGACCTTCCGCAACGGTACGGCCGACAACGACGCCAACGGCGCCAACTTCTGGGGTCTGCGCATCAACCCGTCGAACACGGGCAACATCCGCGGCAACTCGCGCTTCACCCTGCGTGACGGCCTGACCCTGACGGTCGACCCGTCGTTCCAGTACACGCTGGCCAACGGCGGCTCGGGCCAGACCGTCCTGTCGGAAACCGACCGTCTGCTGCGCGGCTCCAAGACCACCGGCGGCGTCGATCTGAACGGCGACGGCGACACCCTGGACCGCGTGCGCGTGCACACCCCGTCGGTGACCAACACGCACCGCTACGGCCTGAACAGCTCGCTGATCTGGGATCTGAACGACGATCACCGTCTGCGCGCCGCCTATGCGCTGGACTGGGGCCGTCACCGTCAGACCGGCAACTACGGTTTCGTCGACTTCTCGAACCCGTCCGACCCGCGCTTCGTTGACGAGTTCGGCGGCCGCAACGAGGAAGACAACCGCGTCGTCAACCTGGACGGCTACGCCCTGCAGGCCCGCGACCGCAAGTCGATCGCCAAGCTGAACCAGTTCTCGCTCGAGTACCGCGGCCGCTTCTTGCAGGAAGCCCTGACGGTCACCCTGGGCGTTCGCGCGCCCTTCTTCGAGCGTGAGCTGAACCAGAACTGCTACACGCAGAACGCCTCGTCGAACGTGATCTGCACGACTGAAGTGCCGAACGCGACCCTCGCCAACGGCAACGTGACCTTCACCGGTCGGACGGGCGAGTACATCAAGCCCTTCCAACTGACGAAGAAGTACGACGACATCCTGCCCAACGTCGGCGCCACCTATCGCTTCGGCGATGCTCACTCGGTCTTCGGCAGCTACAGCGAATCCCTGTCGGCGCCGCGCACGGACAGCCTCTACAGCGTCCGCCGCATGGCCGACGGCTCGATCGGCAATCCGACCGTTCAGCCGGAAACCTCGAAGAACATCGACCTGGGCTATCGTTTCACCTCGTCGACCGTCGTCGCCCAGGCGTCGATCTTCCAGAACCAGTTCGACAACCGCATCGTCAGCACCTTCGACCCGGATCTGGACCAGTTCGTCGACCGCAACGTCGGCTCGGTCGAGACCGTTGGTTTCGAAGCTTCGCTGGGCTGGTCGCCGATCGAGAAGCTGAACCTGTACGGTTCGGTTTCGCTGGTGAACAGCGAGCTGCAGGACGACTACGTTTACGACCGTAACGGCAACCGCCTGGCCACCAAGGGCAAGAAGCAGGTCGAAACGCCGGAAGAAATGCTCTCGCTGCGCGCCTCGTACCAGTTCAACGAGGTCTTCTCGGCTGGCGTCCAGGGCAAGTACACCGGCGAGCGCTGGGTCACCGACGTCAACGACCTGAAGGTCGACGCCTTCACTGTCGTCGATCTGGACGCCCGCTTCGACTTCTCGTCCCTGGGTCTGAACAACACCTACCTGCAGGTGAACATCACCAACCTGTTCGATGAGCAGTACTACAGCACGATCGGCACCCGCGCTTCGGCGACCCCGGGCGCCCTCGGCTATGGTCGTCCGTTCGCGGGCGTCGGCGCTCCGCGCACCATGATGGCCTCGCTGCGCTACAGCTTCTAAGCCTAGGCTTGGATCAAGACAGGGAAGGGCGGTCCGGCGACGGGCCGCCCTTTCTTTGTTTGTGGGCCTATTGCGCTTGGCGCTGAGGTCGAGTTGGGCAGTTGAGGCGCGTCGCGCCCCTGAACATTGAACCGGGGGGCGTCTCGGCCTATCTGGCGCGGTCTGCTTTCTTCCATTCGGATCGACTTCGCCCATGACCCCGCCCCTGACCTTGGCCATCCCCGCCGAATGGACGCCGCACCGCGCCATGTGGGTCGGCTGGCCCAGCCATGCCGAGCTGTGGGGCGAGGACTTCGCCAAGGCCCAGGACGAGGTCGAGGCCCTGGTGCGGGCGCTGGCCGGGCCGGGCCGCGAGCAGGTCAAGCTGATGGTCGGCCATGACGACGCCCTGACCGGTGCGCGGGCGCGTCTGGACGGCGTGGCCGGGGTCGAGGTCGTGGCCGTTCGCTTCGGCGACATCTGGCTGCGCGACACCGGCCCGATCTTCAGCGCCGGGTCGGCTGTGGCCAACGCCTTCAGCTTCAACGGCTGGGGCGGCAAGTACGACTATCCCCACGACGACGAGGTCGCCGACCAGATCGCCGAGTTCTCGGGCGTGCTGACGACGCGTCACGATTTCATTCTCGAGGGCGGCGCCCTGGACCACGACGGCGAGGGCACGGTCCTGACCACGCGCCAGTGCTTGCTGAACAAGAACCGCAACACCGGCTGGACCCAGGCCGACGCCGAGGCCGCGCTGGCGGAATCGGTCGGCGCCAAGGTGGTGGTCTGGCTGGGGGACGGTCTGCTGAACGACCACACCGACGGCCACGTCGACAACCTGGCCCGCTTCGTCGCGCCGGGCGTGGTGGCCTGCCCCATCGCCTTCGGCCGCAAGGACCCGAACGCCGAGGTCTATGACGAGACCGCCCGCCTGCTGTCGGAGACAACCGACGCCATGGGCCGTAAGCTCAAGGTGCTGCGCATCCCGTCGCCGGGTCTGGTGCTGGACGCCGACGAGCGCCCGATCCCGGCCAGCCACATGAACTTCCTGATCGCCAATGGCGCCATCGTGGTGCCGACCTACGGCGACGATGTCGCCGCGCGTCTGGCGGGCGAGGCCCTGGCCACGGTCTTTACCGACCGCGAGATCGTGCTGTCGCCGTCGAACGCCGTCCTGACCGGCGGCGGATCCTTCCACTGCATCAGCCAGCAGGAGCCTGCGTAAGATGACCCGCACCGTCACCGTCGCCGCTCTGCAGACCTCCTACGGCGAGGACATGCAGGCCAACATCGACAAGACCATCGGCCTGATCCGTCAGGCGGCGGCCAAGGGCGCGCAGGTCATTCTGCCGTCGGAACTGTTCCAGGGCCCCTACTTCTGCGTGACGCAGGAGGAGCATTGGTTCGCCTCGGCCTATCCGTGGCGCGAGCATCCGGCCGTGGTCCAGCTGCAGCCGGTGGCGAAAGAACTGGGCGTGGTCATCCCCGTCTCGATCTTCGAGAAGGAGGGGCCGCACTACTTCAACTCGATGGTCTTGCTGGACGCCGACGGCGAGGCCCTGGGCGTCTATCGCAAGAGCCATATCCCCGACGGCCCCGGCTATCAGGAGAAGTATTACTTCCGCCCCGGCGACACCGGCTTCAAGGTCTGGAGCACCCGCTTCGGCCGCATCGGCGTCGGCATCTGCTGGGACCAGTGGTACCCCGAGAGCGCCCGCGCCATGGCCCTGCAGGGCGCCGACATCCTGATGTACCCGACTGCTATAGGCTCGGAGCCGCATGACGAGACCCTGGACACCGCCGTGCCGTGGCAGCGCGCCATGCAGGGTCACGCCGTGTCCAACGCCATGCCGGTCGTCGCCTCGAACCGCATCGGCCACGAGACGGTGACGGAGGTCGGCCAGACCTTCTACGGTCACTCCTTCATCGCCGACCATCGCGGCGACTTGGTCGAGAGCCTGACGGGCGAAGAGGGCGTGCTGGTCCACACCTTCGACCTGGACTTCCTGGATCAGTACCGCGCCGCCTGGGGCTTCTTCCGCGACCGCCGTCCGGACCTGTACGGCGCCCTGGCGACTGGCCGCCCGGTCTAGGCTCAGCGGCGGAGGTTGCGCGCCACGACATTGTTCGTGGCGCGGTCGCCGTCGTCGGCGCTGCTGCCCCAGGGATAGCCCCTGTCCGCGCCGCAATAGGACCGATGCCCTTCGCGCGCGCCGACCACCACCAGTCGGGGCCGCAGCCGCGCCGCGCCGGAAAAGACATTGTCCGTGATCTGATTGTCCGACGGCGTCTGATGCCGGATCACGCCGCGCTCGCCGCAGTTGCGATAGAGGAAGATCCCGGGACGCCCGCCCAGATCGAAGCGGTTGCCGGCGATGCGGTTGCGCGCCGAGCCGTCCACCGCGACGGCTTCCCGTTTGGTCTCGACGGCTATGGCGTTGTTCTCGATCCGGTTGTCGGCGCTCTCGGCGTCCAGATAGACGGCGGTCGCGTCGCTGCGGCCGGTCAGGGTCGAGTTCGTCAGGCTGAGGCGCGTCACACCGGGCCCGACGTAGAGGGGGATGGAGCCGGTCCCGACGATGGTCACGCGGTCCAGTTCGATATGCGACGGCGCCGACCCTTGCGTCGTCGCCACATGGTCGGCGGTGCGCGACGAGGCGCGCAGGTCGTCATAGCTTCCGTCCGCCCCCATGCCCCAGACGCGCACCGCGCCGTGGACGACGCAGTTCGCGAGACGGATGTCGGTGGGGCGGCTCCAGTGCGACGCGTCGATGCGGCGCGACCAGACGGCGACGGTGGGCTGGCGGGTGCTGACCGCGACGCTGGGGCGACCGACCACGCCGCCCTGGCAGTCGAGCCCGGCGCCCGAGGCCTCGGCGCCTTCGATCAGGACGGGGCGGCGGACGGTCTGGCCCGGCGTCAGCACGGCGCGGCAGGCCAGGCGATAGGGCGCGTCCGTCTCGGTCGTCAATTCGCGCAGTTCGACGGCGGTGCAGGGCCGGGCGGCGGGCAGGGACCACGCCTCTGGTGCGGCGCCCAGCAGCAAGAGCGCCAGCAACGACGTCATCAGGGCAGGGGCGTGGCCAGGGCGATGCGCTCGGCGGCGCAGCCGGGGTTGGTCAGGCCGGCGGCGCGTGCGGCGGCCAGTTCCGCGCGGGCGGCCGCCAGGTCGAGGTCGAAGCCGGGCGCGGCGGATGCGGCCTCGTACACGGCCTTGCCCAGAGTTTCTCCGGCGGCGACGTCGCTGGGATAGTGCATCCCGCAGACCAGACGACTGAGGCCCATCTCATGGGCGATGCGGCGCGCCTCGGCCGCGCGCTGCGGTTCCAGGGCAGCGAAGGCCTCGCCATAGACGGCGGCCACGGTCGAGCTGCCGGACGGGTAGGAGGCGGTCTTGCGCCCCGCCTCGCTGACGCGCTGGCAGGGACGGCGCTCGGCGTCGTCGCCGACGGGGCGGGCGCGGAAGCCGCGCGCCTTGACCAGTTCGGCGGCGGCGTCGGAATCGTCGAACAGGCGCTGCATCAGCCGGTTCAGGTTGGGCGTCGCGGCGGACCCCAGTCGCACGCCGAGGGCGCAGTCGAAATGCTGCAGGGCCAGCGGCGGGCGCAGTTCGGCGTGGGCGGTGGCCAGCAGCCAGCGGTCGCTGTCCTCCAGCGTCCTGAACTGGCTTGAGCGCGCCTTGTCGGCCAGGTCGATCGGCGAACCAGCGACGGGCGGCGGAGGCACAGCGTCGGCCAGGGCCTGGATCAGTGATCCGTTCAGATAGCCCTTGGTTTCGGGTGCGGCGGCCTGGGCCGCCTCGGGTCGGATAGCGGCGGGCGTGCCCGCGGCGCAGGCCGAAAGCAGGGCTGCGACGGCGAGGAGGCCGGCTGTCGCCCCGCGCATCAGACCCCGGCGCTCCAGGTCAGCTGCACCGAGGTGCGGCCGCCTTCGCCGGGCGCGGCGACGACTTGCAGCGTGGCGCCGTGCTCCTTGCGGGCGGCGGCGCCATAGGCGCGGGCCTCGCCCTGGTTCATAGCCATGACGGGGGCCAGGCCGGCGGCCTCGGCGCGCTGACGGTAGAAGGCGATGACGGCCTCGGGCGCGACCTCGGTCGTGAAGGTGATCAGGCCGCCGGGGCCGGTGGGGCCCGAGGCGACGGTGGCGGGGGCGTCGACCTGGGCGCCGGGATAGAGGGCGGCGAAAACGGGGGCGCCGTCGATC
>NZ_JBOHLI010000079.1:0-8912 GCF_050729455.1 Brevundimonas sp. | reverse complement strand
GGTTCTCCACCGGCGCCGGGGTGTCTCCCAGGGCCTTCACGATCCGCCAGCCCTCCGCGAGGACGGCGCCAGGATTGAGGAAGTCGGCGCGGCTTAGTTCGCCGCCGCCCGCCGTCAGCCCCAGTTCAAGGAAGCCGGCGTAGATGGTTTCGGACAGGGCCTGCCAGTCATTGATCAGCCAGGCGAAGGCGCCGATCAGCAGGATCTTGCCGAAGCCGGACGCCAGCACCTCCCGGTTGGGCGACAGGGCCCACTGGATGCCGGTCAGGGCCGTCACCAGGGCGATCATCAGGCCGAAGACGCCGTTGACCGGTCCCTGCAGAGCGCCGAAGCCCGCCGAGACGGTGTTGGAGAAGACCGCCATCAGTTCGTTGGGGGTCTCCACGCCGACCGAGATCGCCATCGGCCTGCTCCTCAGTACCGCGCGTTCGACAGGGGGTCGAAAGCCGGCGGGTTCGGGACCGCGACCGGCCGCGCCCAGGCCCGGCGGCGCGCCTCGACCCCGGCCGTCCGCTCGGCGGCGTCCCGCGCCGCGCCCTCGGACAGGAGCCGGGCCTGGGCCAGCATGATGACCCGCAGCGCGGCCAGGTCCTCGGCCAACACCGCCAGCATCTGATTGGACGACTGGACCGCGGCCGTCTGGCCCTGGGCGGACTGGCTTGCGCCGAGCGCGCCGGAAAGACGCTGGTCGCGGCCCTGCCCCAGCCGATCCAGTTCGGCGGCGGTCCGGGCCAGGTCCTCGGCGGTGCGCCGCGCATTGATGCTCCGGTCCCGTCCCTGTTCGAGCAGGCGCAGGGCGTCCGTCCCGGACAGGTCCTCGGGATAGAGGTCCGCGAACTGTCGCTCCAGTCCGTCGACCGAGGTCGCCAGCCCCCGCGCCGTCCGCGCCAGTTCGGCCATGTCGCGCAAGGTCTCGCTGTTGCGGGTCAGATGGCTGTAGGGCGAGGCCGCCAGGCTTCGCGCCTCATTGGCCAGGCTCTCGAGCTGGCGGGCGGCCTGGAGCGCATTCTCCATATGATTGCGCGGGTCGAACACGACCTGCTGGGCCCGCGCTCCATCGGCGGCCATCAGGGCAGCGACGGCGACGATGACTGCGGCAGGCCTATTCGGCCGCCAGCGGCGCGGCGAAGGCGTCGAAAACGGAATCCACATGTCGCACTCCCTTGGCTTTGAGGAATTCACGGGCGAAGCCGGCCTCGCCGGACCGCGCCAGCACGGCGTCGATGAGGGCCTGGTCTTCAGGCGATCCTGCCCCGCACAGGGCCAGGGCCACGCCGGACAGACGCAGGTCGAACAGGCGTCGCCCCTGGGGCTGACGCCAGTAGTAGGCGCGCTTGGGCACCGCGAAGGCGATCAACTCCAACTGTCGCCGGTTCAGGCCGAAGCCGCGGTAGAGTTCAGCCGACGACGGCTCCAGGGCTCGAGGATTGGGCAGGAAGACCTGGGTCGGGCAGGATTCGATCAGCGCAGCGGCGATCGGCGAGGCCGCCACGTCGTCCAGGCTCTGGGTGGCGAAGACCACGGCGACGCGCTTCTTGCGCAGGGTCTTCAGCCATTCGCGGATCTTGGCCGCAAAAGCCGTTTCGCCCAGGAAAAGCCAGGCCTCGTCCAGAACCAGCAAGGTCGGTCGGCCGTCAAAGCTCCGTTCGAGATGACGGAACAGGGCTGACAGCACCGGCGCCACCGCCGAGGGCGTCGCCATCAGGATCTCCAGTTCGAAGGTGTCGAACCGGCTCGGCGCCTGGCTTCCGCCCGCCCCATCCAGAAGCGCCCCGTGCGGCCCTTTCAGGGTCAGGGCCTCCAGGCCCGCCGCCACGGCCTTGTCCTGGACCAGGGCGCAGAAGACGGTCAGCGTCCTTTGCTCTACAGGCGCCTCGCCGAGCGCCGCGAGCGCCGCCCAGATTTCCTCACGCACCGTCGGCTCAAGTCCCGCCTGGCGCACGGTCTCGGCGATCCATTCGGCGGCCCAAGCCCGCTCGTCTTCCTGATCGATCCCCGCCAGAGGCTGGAGAGAAAAAGCAGTCCCCGGCTCCAGAGCCCGCCAGCGACCTCCGGCAGCGAGCGTCGCCGCCCGTGCCGAACGCCCCTTGTCGAAAAAGACCACCCGCGCCTGAGGATAGCGAAACCACTGCAGGGCCATGAAGGACAACAGGGCGCTCTTGCCCGCCCCCGTCGGCCCCACCACCATGGCGTGGCCGACGTCCCCGACATGCAGGACCAGGCGAAAGGGCGTGGAGCCGGTGGTGCGGGCGACCGCCAAAGGCGGCCCGTCCAGGCAGGCGTCTCCTGGAGGACCGGCCCAGACCGCCGAGACCGGCAGGAGGTCGGCCAGGTTGAGGGTCGAGACCAGGGGTCGTCGCACATCGGCATAGGGCTCACCGGGAAGGGAGCCGAGCCAGGCCTCCACCGCGTTGAGGTCCTCGATCCGCGCCGTCAGCCCCTGGGCGTTGAGCGCCGCCTCGACCGCCCTCGCCTTGGCCGCCGCCCCCTCCTCGCTTGGGTCCAGAACGGTGACAGTCAGGGTCAGGTAGCCGAAGGCGCAGGCCTCGGCCCCCAGCATCTCCAGGGCGCCATCGCATTCCTCCGTCTTGGAGGCCGCGTCGGTGTCGATCAGGGGCTGCTCCTCGCGGGTGATCGCCTCCCTCAGCAGGGCTCCGACGCCCTTGCGTTTGGCGAACCAGCGCTTGCGCAGCTTGACGATCTCCCGCTCGGCCTCGACCTTGTCGAGGCCGATCCAGCGGGCGGTCCAGCGATAGGGGAAGGGCAAGGCGCCGAGGGCGTCGAGCAGTCCGGGCCGGGTCGCTGACGGCAGGCCGCGCACAGACACGGTCCTGAGCCATTGATCGCCTAGGCGGGGCGCGGTTCCGCCCGTCAGTCCGGCGTCGGCGAGCCAGGCGTCCAGGAAGACCGGCGTCTCCGGCGGCCGCACCGGATGGGGGTTGGGAGAGACGCAGGCGTCCAGCCAGGTCAGCAGGGCCGCGTCCTCCAGAGGCGCGATCTCCGGCAGGGCGTCCGCCAGCAGGTCGAAGACAGCGTCAGCCTCGCGTCGGAAGGCGGCCAGGGTCTGGCGCCAGTCCTGACCGGCCCGGGCCAGGCCGTCGAACAGCCATCGCTCCAGCCGTCGCGTCTCGTCGGCCGGCGGCAACCAGGTCAGGGCCAGGCGGAAGTCGGTCTCGAAGGCCGGTTCAGCGTCCTCGAACCGCGCGCGCCGTTCGGCGTCGACCAGCCAGGCCGCCTCGGCCTCGAACTCGCTCTCGGGATAGGGCGCCGCAGGACGACGCTGCGCCTCCACATGCAGGCACCATCCGGTGCCGAGGCGCTTCAGGGCGTTGTTCAGCCGCGCCCGGACCGCCATCAGCTCCTCTTCGGTCGAGGACTCCAGGTCCGGTCCCCTGAAGAAGAAGGCGGTCGTGAAGGAGCCGTCCTTGTTCAGGACCACGCCCGGCGAGACCAGGGCGGCCCAGGGCAGATGATCCGCCAGACTGGCGGGGCGACGACGATGTTCGTCGAGGAAGCGCATGACGGCCTCACGCGTCCAGATGGCCAGGCAGGGCCAGGTGGCGCCGCAGGACTTCGAAGAAGCGGCGGTCCGCCCGCGCAGCCCAAAGCCCCACGGCATGGGCGAGCGCCCACCACAACAGTCCGAGCCACCAGATGCGCAGGGCCAGACCCAGGACCATGGCGGTCGTGCCCATGAGGATGGCGTAGTCGCGCGGCATGCCGGCCATCAGCACGGGCTCGACCAGGGCCTGGGCCACCGGCAGGTCCCAGCCCTCGGGATGCAGGGTTTCGAGGGAGCGGGCCATCAGGCGAGCTCCACCCCGCCGGCGAAGCCGAAGAAGTCGAGGAAGAAGGTCGAGGCCGCAAAGGCGATGGTCAGCCCGAACAATATGCCCAGGGCCCGCCGCATGGAGGAGCCGCTCTCGCTCATGGCGACGCCGGCCCCGAACAGGACCACGGCGATCACGGCGGCGGCCTGGACGACCGGACCGGTGATCGACTGGACCACCTGCTGGATCGGCCCTTCCCAGGGCATGCCCGAGCCGCCCGCCAGGGCCGTTCCCGCCGCCAGAAGTCCGCTCGCCAAGGCTGCGCCGAACAGGCGCCGTCCTACTCTCCGCTTCATGATCGCCTCCCTGAGTTCAGCGCCGTTCAGCGCATTGCGACTCATTGCAAGCAAAACAATCCACAGGGTGTCAATAATAAATATTATTGTATTTCAGCGACTTATTGTGAACTTCTGAACGACCCCTTCACAAGTCCCAAAGGCGTCGGCGAGAGTTTCAAGCCGACCCGCCCGTCCTGGCTTTTCAACCTCAAGACCCCAATGAAAGCGGCGTCCAATCAACCGCTTGCCGGACGCCCTGCGGAACGACCGCTACCGCCTGGCCTCCCCGGCGCTGGCGAGCCAAGCGACAGGCCGAAGTGACGCAGGTCGGCCAGAATTTAGCCGCAATTCACATGGTAACCGCAGGCTCCCGAGTTCACTTCGGGCGCCCAGATGCACCCTCTCAATGACGGCCAGACCCTTGCACGTTGGGACTTCGAGGCCCTTTTCGGCGGCAAGGTCAGGCCCCTGAGCGAATCTGTTTTCGATGTTGTCGACCTGTCCGGCCTGGATCTGAACGGCCTTCGGTTCGAGCGCTACAGCTTCAAGAGAGCGGGCTACACCGGCCCCCATTTGGAAAACTCGCGCTTCGTCGGTTGCCGCGGCGTCATATAACAGAAGTTCACCCTGCGGCCGTCATCTCACAGCTGAGCCGCGAGGGTCGCGCGCGCCCGACTGTCAGGACGAAATGCGACAGCATCCGCGTGTCTCTGTCGAACAGGCCGTCGGCGCCGCTCTTCACATCGCCCCAATGGTCCGCGACCAGAAAGGTGTCGCGGTCCTTCAGCGCCATCAGGGTTTCCAGCCCGGCCTGATCGCTGTGGTCGGCAGCGGTGGTCTGGACCGACTAGGTGTCGTCCATGCTCTACCTGGTGGGCGAGAGGGTTAAGGGTCAGGCGCGAACGGCGAAACTGCGCGCTTCGCGCAGTGGGCGGATCGGTTCGCCATCCAGAACGTGCGCGGCGAAGGGACGGCGGGCCAGCAGGTCGCCGTAGACGTCGAGATAGCGCCGCGCCATGGCCGTTGCCGAGAAGCGCAGATCGAACCGCGCCCGGATCGTCTCGCGGTCCAGTTCGTGCGCCCGCCCGGCGGCGGTCACCGCCTGTTCCATCGTGTCGACCAGAAAGCCCGTGGCCCCGTCCTCGATGATCTCGGGCGTCGAGCCGCAGCGGAAGGCCACGACGGGCGTGCCGCAAGCCATGGCCTCGATCATCACCAGACCAAAGGGCTCGGGCCAGTCTATGGGGAACAACAGGGCCTCGGCCCCGCCCAGGAAGGCCGACTTCCGGTCGTCGCCGATCTCGCCGACGAACTCGATCAGGGGATTGCCCTCGACCAGGGGCCTGATGACCGTCTCCCAATAGGCTGCATCCGCCGCATCGACCTTGGCCGCCATCTTCAGCGGCCTGCCCAAACGCGTGGCGATCTCGATGGCCCGGTCGGGGCGCTTCTCGGGCGAGATGCGGCCGAGGAAGGCCAGATAGCCTTCTGACCGGGGCGAGAAACGATAGAGGTCGCCCGGCATCCCGTGATGCACCGTCGCCTTCCAGTTGGCGGCGGGCAGAGGGCGGCGTTGATCGTCGGAGATGGAGACCAGGCCGAACTGGGGCCAGCGCTCATAGATGTCGGGCAGGTCCTTCAGGTCCAGCCGCCCGTGCAGGGTCGTCACCGTCTTGTCCGCCAGATCGCGGAAGAAGGGGAAGTGCACCATGTCGGTATGGAAATGGATGACGTCGAAGTCGTCGGCGCGGTCCAGCACCTCGGCCAGCATGGCCATGTGGGCGGCCAAATCGGACTTCAGCGGCTCCGGGTCCAGCCGGATGGCCTGATCCCGCACCGGGATCAGGCGGGCTCGCGTCTCGGCGTCGGCGCTGGCGAACAGGGTGACGTCGTGGCCCAGATCGACCAGGGCGTCGGTCAGGTGGGCGACCACCCGTTCCGTACCGCCGTAAAGCCGGGGCGGCACCGCCTCATAGAGGGGCGTGACCTGCGCGATCTTCATCTCATGACTCCGACCCCCCGAACGGGGCGCTGGAATCGTCAACACGGGTCGATCAGCGCGGTTCCAGCTTGGCCAGAACGATACTCGCCAGGCGCGCTGGAACGTGGCTCATCATTATGACCTGTCGCTGGAGCTCTACCGCCACCCCCTTCGACATGACCGGACCAGGCGCCTGGAAATGTCCGACGCCGGCGCGAATCTGACGAGACAGTCTGATGACACGGGGGCAGCATAAAGCGTCGAACAGACACGCGGATGTGTCCCGATGATCCCCTTAAGTCGTGCTCCGCCGACCTTGGCTGGCGGCCGCCGGCTTTCGCCGGGTTCCTTCAGGCTTCGGACCGGGGCTACTATTATAGTCGCGGGCCATCGACAGGAGCGACCCCGCCTCCATGGGGAAGGGGAAGACGATGGTGTTGCTTCGGTCGTTGGCGACGACCGACAGGGCGCTGAGGTAGCGCAGTTGCATCGCCTCTGGCTGCTGCGCCAGGATGACCGCCGCCTCGTAGAGCTTCTGCGCCGCCTGCTCCTCGCCCTCGGCGCTGATCACCTTGGCCCGGCGTTCGCGTTCGGCCTCGGCCTGGCGGGCGATCACCCGCACCATGCTCTCATCGATATCGACATGCTTGATCTCGACATTGGCGACCTTGATGCCCCAGGTGTCGGTCTGCACGTCGAGGATCTCCTGGATGTCGTTGTTGAGCTTGTCCCGCTCCGACAGCATCTCGTCGAGGTCGTGCTTGCCCAGCACCGAACGCAGGGTGGTCTGGGCCAGTTGGCTGGTGGCCATCAGATAGTCCTCGACCTGGATCGTCGCCTTCTCCGGCTCGACCACCCGGAAATAGAGCACCGCATTGACCTTCACCGAGACGTTGTCGCGTGAGATGACGTCCTGGCTCGGCACGTCCAGCACCAGGGTGCGCAGATCGACCCGCACCATCTGCTGCACGAACGGGATCAACAGAATCAGGCCTGGCCCCTTGACGCCGGTGAACCGGCCCAGGGTGAACACGACGCCGCGCTGATACTCCCGAAGAATCTTGATCGCTGCGGCGAGCACACCAAGCGCCAGGACGAGAAGCGGCAGGAAAAAGAAGATATCGGTCAACATGTCAGGACTCCTCGGCCTCGTCGGGCGGAACCGCCGCCACGGTCAGGGTGAGGCCGTCAATGGCCAGCGTCCGCACTGCGTCCCCAGGCCGGAGCGGGTCGGCGGACACGGCCCGCCACCGTTCGCTATGGGCGAACACATGGCCGGAGGTGTTGCTCCAGTCCTGGACGACGCCGGGGGCGCCGACCATTTCCTCGCGCCCGCTGACGACGCGCTTCCGCCGCGCCGAGAGCGCCATGCGCAGCACCCCGAAGCTGAAGGCGAGGCTGGCGACCGCGAGGCCGGCCACCAGCGGCAGCGACACCCCGAAGCCGGGCGCGTCCGTGTCCATGAAGAGCACGCCGCCGAGCAGGAAGGCGAAGACGCCGCCGATGCCCAGAATTCCGAACGACGGGGCGAATATCTCGGCCACCATCAACCCCATGCCGATCAGGATCAGCGCCCCGCCGACGTAGCTCACCGGCAGCGCAGCCAGAGCGTAAAGGCCGATGAGCAGGCTGATCGCGCCGATCACGCCCGGGTACAGCGAGCCCGGGTTCATGAACTCGAACAGCAGTCCGTAGACGCCGATCATCATCAGGATCAGGGCCACGTTCGGATTGGTGATGGCTGACAGCAGCCTGTGCCGCCAGTCTGGCCGCATATGCGTCACGGCCACGTCGCGTGTCTCCAGCACGATCGCGGCGCCGCCGGCGTTCACGGTCCGCCCGTGCGCCTGGGCAAGCGCGTCGTCGACGTCCTCGGCAATGAAGTCGATCACCCCGGCCTCGAGGGCGGCGTCCGCCTCCAGGCTGGCGGCCGTTCGCACAGCGTCCTCCGCCCAGCCGGCGTTGCGTCCGCGCAGCCGCGCCAGGGACCGGATGTAGGCGACGGCGTCGTTGGTCGCCTTGGCGGTGGCGGCATCCGGCGACGCGCGGCTCTGGGCGTCGTCCGGCTCGGCGTTCGGCGCTCCAGACTCATCCCCGGGTCGACCCGGCAGGCCGCCGATCTGGACCGGCGTCGCGGCGCCGACGTTGGTGCCCGGCGCCATGGCCGCCACATGGCCAGCGTAAAGGATGAAGGTCCCGGCGCTCGCCGCCCGCGCGCCGCCAGGGGCGACATAGACGATGACCGGCACGGGCGAAGCGAGGATCTCGCGGATCATCTCGCGCATGGAGGTGTCCAGCCCGCCCGGCGTATCCAGCCTCAGGACCACCGCCGCAGCGTCGAGGTCCCGGGCTTCCGCCAGGTTGCGGGACAGGTAGTCGACGCTGGCGGGGCCGATCACCCCGTCCATATGCACCACGACCGCGCCAACGCCGCCGCCGGCGGGCGGCGGAGCGGGGGTGACCGCCGCCGCGAGACCAAAAGCCAGCAGGAGCAGGACCAGCGGCCTCAGCAACGATCGCCCGGAGCCGGATCGAGCGATCTTCGTCCACGGGATCATGCCGCCAAATTGGCCCCATTGCGTATCCCGGTCAATACGCCCCCCATCGCAGCGTGGACGGAGGGTGCCGCCGGACCAGTCATCAGAGTAGAGCAGTCCCAGGCCGATCGTCGAGCACGGCGATCGAGCCATAGCCCATCTGACGTGCCTCTGAGGTTTCATCCAGCGGCGACCAGAGTCCTTGGGTTAGTTACGCCTCGCAGCGTGGGGTGAGCAACAGGCCGGGCCGCGCAGCTTTCATCCTGCGCAGCGGGTCGGCCTGTTG
>NZ_JBOHLI010000078.1:0-9272 GCF_050729455.1 Brevundimonas sp. | reverse complement strand
CGCCTGGGCCGAGGCGACATCGGCGGTCCACAGCTCAAGCCCGGTCGGGGTGTTCAGCAGGAAGGCCACGGCCTTGCCGTTCGGCGCCCAGCTGACGTTGGTCAGGCGGGCGTTCGCCGGCAGACCCGCCACGACGCGCGCCGCGCCGCCGTCGACGGTCTGGAAGCTGAGGCCGGTCAGCCAGGTGACGCGGCTGTTGGCCGGGCCGTTGTTCTGGGGATTGATGCGGTATCCGGCCAGGCGCAGCATCGGCTCGGCCAGCTCGGCGATGGTCGGCAGGTTGGAACGGTCCTGCAGCAGAAGGGTCTTGCGGTCGGGGCTGAGGCTGGCCGTCGGGTTGGGCTTGGAATCGAGGATCTGCGCGATCGGTTGCGGCGGCTGATTATAGGTCGGCGCGGCGGGCGCCTGGGCGGCGGCGGGCGTGGCCAGGGCGGGCACGGCGGCCAGAAGGACCAGGGCAGGCAGGGCCTGCTTCAACAGTTGACGACGCATGGAACGCTTCCCCCAAAGGATATGGATGCCCAGAATTTTCTATTTCGCTCTGGTCTAGGGGGCGGCTTGCCCAAGGGTCAACCCGAAAGGCGACGCTGAAACCCGGCGTCCGACCCACAGACGCTTGCCCGCCGACTGCCCGCGCTTTAAGGACGGAGAAGACCGCAATATTCATCAAACGATGAAAAAGGGAGAGCGATGCGCAAGATCTACGCTGACGTCACGTCCGCGCTGGAGGGCCTGACCTTTGACGGGATGACCGTCATGTCTGGCGGCTTCGGCCTGTGCGGCATTCCCGAAAACCTGATCGCCGGGCTGAAGGCCTCGGGCGTCAAGGGACTGACCGTCATCTCCAACAACGCGGGCGTGGACGGCTTCGGCCTGGGCCAGCTGCTGGAGACCAAACAGATCGCCAAGATGATCTCGTCCTACGTCGGCGAGAACAAGGAGTTCGAGCGCCAATACCTGGCCGGCGAGTTGCAGCTGGAGTTCAACCCTCAGGGCACCCTGGCCGAGCGCATCCGTGCGGGCGGCGCGGGCATCCCCGCCTTCTTCACCGCCACCGGCGTCGGCACCCTGGTCGCCGAGGGCAAGGAAGTCCGCAACTTCGACGGTCGCGACTACGTCATGGAAACCGGCCTGATCGCTGACCTCGCCATCATCAAGGCCTGGAAGGCCGACGAACGCGGCAACCTCGTCTTTCGCAAGACCGCCCGCAACTTCAACCCGATGATGGCCACCGCCGGCAAGGTGACGGTCGTCGAGGTCGAGGAGATCGTCCCTGTCGGCTCGCTGGACCCCGACAGCATCCATACGCCGGGCGTCTATGTCGACCGCCTGATCCAGACCGTGTCCGAGAAGCGCATCGAACAGCGCACCGTCCGTCAGAAGGAGCCCGCGTAATGGCCCGCACCCGCGAACAACTGGCCGAGCGCGCCGCGAAAGAGCTGCAGGACGGCTTCTACGTCAACCTGGGCATCGGCATCCCGACCCTGGTGGCCAACTACATCCCCGAGGGCATGGTCGTGACCCTGCAGTCCGAGAACGGGATGCTGGGCATGGGCCCCTTCCCCTATGAGGGCGAAGAAGACCCCGACCTGATCAACGCCGGCAAGCAGACGATCACCGAGATCCCCGAGTCGGCCTATTTCTCCTCGGCCGACAGCTTCGCCATGATCCGCGGCGGCCACATCAACCTGTCGATCCTCGGCGCCATGGAAGTGGCCCAGAATGGCGACATCGCCAACTGGATGATCCCCGGCAAGCTGGTGAAGGGCATGGGCGGCGCCATGGACCTGGTCGCGGGCGTCAAGCGCGTGGTCGTGGTCATGGATCACGCCAACAAGCACGGCCAGTCCAAGGTGCTGAAGGAATGCAGCCTGCCCCTGACCGGCACGGGCGTGGTCAGCCGCATCATCACCGATCTGGCCGTCTTCGACGTCAAGCCGGACGGTTCGGGCCTGGAGCTGATCGAATTGGCCGACGGCGTGACCCTGGACGAGGTCGCCGCCAGGACCGAAGCGGCCTACACGGTCGCCGCCGGCCTGGGCTGAACCGCCCTTCCCGTCTGAAAAGCGAAACCCCGGCGACCGCACGGCCGCCGGGGTTTTTCTTTAGCTGCGCGTCGCCTGGCTGCCCTGCTGATCCGTCCAGAGGACGATCTGGCGGCTGGCCTCGGCCGTGGCGCGGTCGAAGGCGGCGACGATGGCCGACTGGCGGTTCTCGCCGGCGCTTTCGCTGACCGAGATGCGATCCTCCGCCACGATGGAACGGTCGCCCGGCCGGATCAGCCGCAACAGCACCACGACATTGACGTCCGGCACGCCCCCCGGTGCGGCATAGACGGCCTCGAACCGGCGCACGTCCACGCTGAGCAGCAAACCGTCGCGTGTCGCCTGACCGGAACCTAGAACCGTGCAGGTCCCGCCGTCGGCGAAGGCGTTGCGCAGGGTTTCCTCGAACAGGGTCTCGGCCGGCGACACCCAGCGCGCGCCCTTGATGTAGGCGGCCTCGGCCCCGGTCACGGCCAGCAGGCGGTCGCCGCTGGACGCATCGGGGAAGTCCACCCGGCGCAGGTTGACGTTGACATCGGGACAGGCGGAGGTCGCCCCCGTTCCCGCGAAGGCCGATCCGCCGCCGAAGCGGTAGAGCTGAACCGGGTCGGGCGTCGCCAGCAGGGCGCAACCGGACAGAGTGACCGAAGCGGCCGCGATCAGCAGGCTGGAACGGATCACGGCTGCACCTCGATTTCCTTGGACGGCGCCTTGGCGATGAAGTCGCGGGGGCTTTCACGCACATTGTCGACCAGCGACTGCAGCGAGCGCGTCGCCTGGTCCAGTTGCCGGATCGTATCGTTCAGTTGCGGCACGGTATGAGTTCCAAAGTCCCCCAGCGGCCCCTCCAGCCCGGTCGCCGACCGATTAATCGAGGCGATGGCGGCCTGGGCTTCCTGGGTCGCCTTGTTGATGTTGGCGATGGCCTGGCGGCCGTCCGTATCGACCAACTGCCGCGCGGTGACGCCCAGGGCCTGATACTCGCCGACGGCGGCGTTGGCCTTGGTCAGAGCCTCTTCCAGCTGCTGGAACATCCCCTTGCGGGCTTCCAGCTCGTCAGTCAGTTCCTCGACGTTCTTCACGCTGGTCGAGAAGCTGCGGATGTTGTCGTCCGACAGGACCCGGTTGATCCGGTTCAAGGCGTCCACCGTCTGGGCCAGCACCGTGCCGGAGCCGCTCAGCAGCTCGGCGATCGGACTGGGTTGGCTCTGGATCACCGGCACGACGTTCTCGGGGTACTGCGCCTTCAGCAGGGGGCTGTTGGGCGTGCCCGCCGTAATCTGGATATAGTTCAACCCGGTGATCCCCTGCGGCTCCAGCTGGGCGCGTGAGGCCACGCGCACCGGCGTGGTCCCGTTCAGACGCACCCGGGCGATGACCTGATCGCCCTTCTTGGGGTCCAGGTTCAGGGCCGTGACCTCGCCGACGCGGATGCCGTTGAAATGCACCTCGCCGCCTTCCGACAGGCCGCGCACGGGGCCGTAGAAGACGATGTCATAGACGTCGTAGTCGTTGTTGAACTGCAGTCGGGCCAGCCAGATCGTGAACACGGCCAGCGCCAGCAACAGGGCGACTGTGGCGATGCCGACGGCGGCGTAGTGGGCGTCTCTTTCCATCTCTCGTCCCGCTCTCCTCAGGCGGCGCTCTGGTGAGCGGCGCGACCGCGCGGCCCCAGGAAGTATTCCTTGATCCACGGATGTTCGGAACGCTCCAGTTCCTGAACCGTGGCCTTCTCAACAACGTGCTTGTCAGCCAGCACCGCCACCTTGTCGCAGATGGCGTAGAGGCTATCGAGGTCGTGGGTGATCATGAAGACCGTCAGGTCCAAGTCGTCGCACAGGTCGCGGATCAACTGGTCGAACGCGGCCGCGCCGATGGGGTCCAGCCCCGCCGTCGGCTCGTCCAGAAAGATCAGTTCGGGGTCCAGCGCCAGGGCGCGGGCCAGGCCGACGCGCTTGCGCATCCCGCCCGACAGTTCGGCCGGCTTCAGATAATGCGATTCCGACCCCAGCCCGACCATGGCGATCTTCATCTCGGCCAGTTCGCGGATGGTGTCGCGCGGCAGGTCGGTGTGTTCGACCAGCGGCGAGGCGACATTGTCCAGCACCGTCAGCGCCGAGAACAGCGCGCCTTGCTGGAACAGAACCCCCGTGCGGCGCTCGACCTCGGCCGCCTCGGCCTTGGTCATGGCGTCGCGCTCATAGCCGAACAATTTCACCGAACCGCCCTCGGGCTGTTTCAGGCCGATGATGGAATTCAGCAGCACCGTCTTACCGGTGCCCGAGCCGCCGACCACGCCCAGAACCTCGCCGCGTTGCAGGTCCAGATCGAGGTCCTGGTGGATCACCCGGTCGCCGAACTGGCTCAGCAGGCCGCGCACCTCGACGACATTCTCGCGCCGCGGCTTTTCGGTCGACGCGGTCACAGGTTCAGCTCCAGGAACATCATGGCGAAGACGGCGTCGAGGAAGATGATGGCGAAGATGGCCTGGACCACGGCGGCCGTGACCCGGCGGCCCAGGCTTTCGACGTCGCCGGCCACCGACATCCCCTGGCGACAGCCGATGGCGGCCACGACCACGGCGAAGACCGGCGCCTTGATCAGGCCGACCATCAGATGGTTGCCCATCATCGGGTCTTCGGTGACGCGCTGGATGAAGAAGGCCGGGCCGTAGGACAGTTCGCTCCACGTCACCAGCATCCCGCCGAACAGACCCGTCACCATGCCGACGAAGGTCAGCAGCGGCAGCATCAGCAGCATGGCCGCCAGACGCGGAATCACCAGGGCCTGGAAGGGATTGACGCCCATGACCTGCATGGCGTCGACCTCCTGGTTCATCCGCATCGAGCCGATCTCGGCGGCGAAGGACGAGGCCGAACGGCCCGCCAGCAGGACCGAGGTGATGACCACGGCGAATTCGCGCAGCACCGAGACGGCGACCAGCTGGACCGTGAACACCCCCGCCCCGAACTGGGTCAGCAGGTTGGCCCCCAGGAAAGCGATGACGGCGCCGATGAAGAAGTTGGTCACGGCGATGATGGGGATGGCGTCCAGCCCCGACCGCTCGGCCTGACTGAACCAGGCGGGCCAGCGGATGGCGCCGGGGTGCTTCAACGCCGAACCGACGGCGACGATCAGCCGCCCCAGGAAGGCCAGCGACAGGATCGCCTCGGCCCCGAAATCATATACGCCCCGGCCGATCCTGGCGAAGGTGCGGGTAAAGGGGTGCGCGCGGCGCGGAGGAACGCAGGACTCGCGATCCAGCTTCTCGACCATCGCATAGATGCGGCCGGCTTCGGGTCGGTCGCGCCACGCCGCATTGGGCAGGGGCCGGGACAGGCTCTGGACGATGGCCAGGGCGCCGGCGGTGTCGAACCGCCCCAGATCGTCCAGCGCCAGCTCCGCGACCGGCCGGTCGCCCAGCGCCTCGGCCAGCCGCCGCGCGGTGCGGGCCAGACCCATGGTGGTCCAGTCGCCCGTCAGGCGCAGCCTTGCGGCGCCCTCCGGCCCGTCCTCGATATGGAAATCGGCTGCACTCATCGCCCCACCTTGTAGCCGAGCCTCGCGCAAAGGCCCATGGCGAAGCTGGCGGAAGTAGCGAACGCGCTGAAACCCTTATCGTTCAACGGGCCAGCGACGGCCCGACAGGCCAAAATGTCAGCGCAGATAGTCGAGCAGCGACACCTGACGCAATTGGCTGATCACCTGGGCCGAGGCCTGGATGGCGATCTGGGCCATCTCCAGCTCGGTCACGGCCTCGGCCATATTGGCGTCGGTCTTGCCCGAAAGGATGGTGTCGACCGAGATTTTCCGCGCTTCCTGCGACTCGATCAGGGTATCGACCCGGGCCTGCATGGCGCCGTTGCGGGCCTGCACGTCGACCACGCCCTTGGCTGCGGTTTCGAAGCGCGTCATCTGCGTGGTCAGGAAGGTCCGCTGTGCGTCGGTCATCTGGCCGTTCAGGGGCGTCGCCTGATGGAAGGTCTGGACGTCGCGGAAGACGTCGAACAGCGCCTGGCCGATGTCGCTGGCCAGGAAGCCCGTGTCCATGGTGACGTTCTCGTCCAGCCAGGAGGTCTGTTTCAGCTGGTCGTTCTTGAAGGCGTCGGCGGTCGCCGGCAGGGCCGCCAACGCGCTCAGGTCGGTGACGTTCGTGGGCAGTTGATCCACCGCCCCCCCTGCGAAGACGTACTTGCCCTGGTGTTTCATGCTCAGCCCGTCCTGGGCGACCTGAAACTGGGACTCCAGTTCCGCCATCAGACCGTCCAGCCGTCCGGCGGCGATGGCGTTGGCGATGGCCTGGCGCGCGGCCGTGGCGGCGTCGGCCACGCGCTCCAACCCCATGTCCTGGGACGTCAGCCGGTCGGCGACGGTCTTGGAGGTGTCGATAAAGCCCTGAATCCGCGTCTGGCTGGATTTCAGCGCGCTGACCGTCTCGGAGCCGCGGCCGAAGCCGACCAGGTCCGTGGCGTTCTTCTTGGTGTTGACCTTGTTCTGCGCTTCCTCGCCGCGCGACTGCGCCGCCATCAGCTGCAGCAGGGCCGACTGGTAGTTTCCAAACGTCGCTACGCGGGTCATCGCATCATTCCGATCAGCGTGTCGTACATTTCCGACGCCGCCTGGATAAGGCGCGCCGAAGCGTTAAAGGCCTGCTGATAGGTGGTCATCAGCACCAGCTCTTCGTCCATGTTGACGCCCTCGACCGAGGTCCGCCGCGCGGTCGCCTCGGTGTAGAGCGCTTCGGCGCTGGTCGCCCGGTTCTTGGCGATGGTCGCCTTGCCGCCGATCTCGCCGGACAGCTCCGAAGCGTAGCGCGACACCGACATCGACCCGCTGGCCGAACCGCCGGCCGCCGAGAAGGCCGTCGTGTTCTGGCCCGCGCTGGCCAGCAGGCGCGCGCCGCGCCCGTCGTTCTGGCTCAGCGCCGCCGTGCCCGCCGCCACGCCCAGGTTCAACTGCGCCAGCGCCAGTTTGGACGGGTCCTTGACGATGTCGCCGCGCACCGAGAAGCCGTCGGCGCGCGAGGCGCGGACCCCGCCGATGCCGAACAGTTCGCTCATCGACACGCCGGACGGAACCTGGGTCGTGCGGTCTTCCTGCACCGACATGGTCGGCGCCGGGTCGCCCCGGCCGGTGAAGCTCAGCTCGCCCCTGGCGTTCATGCTGAACGTGCCCATCCGGCCCACGCCGGTCGCCGGGTCGTTCAGCGCCGTCAGCAGGTCGGCCACCGTGCCCGCGCCTGCGGGGACCGCGACGGCGATGTCGCGGATCTTGGTCCCCGAGGCGTCGTTGAATCGCAGCGTCAGGGTCTCGCCGGGGGTGAAGCCGTGCAGCGACGCGGGCGTCAGGCCGTTGTCGTAGAGCGCCGGACGGTCGGTGGAGACCAGGTCGTTCAGGCCGAAGTAATGCGAGAAGCCCCGTCCTGCCTTGTTGCTGGGCGTCGTCGCGTCATCGGCGATGGCGACGCCGTTGGTCCCGCCCGCGTCGATGCTGAGCACGCCGTTGGTGAAGCTGGCGGTCGCCCCGCCCAACTGGCCGTTCAGCGTGGTCAGGAAGTTGGCGGGCGTCGTCGCCACGCCGTTGATCGTCATGGTCCCGCCCGAGAAGACGATGTCGGCCGAGTTCTGGATCACGCCCTGGGCATCGACGATGGCGATGGTGGTCCTGCCGGTGAACCCCTCCAGCGCCGTCTCCAGCGACTGCCCCACGTTGCGGCCGTTGAGGACAGTCGGCGCGGGGACGGAGGACGAAGCGTTGTGGGCGCGGTTCAGCTCGTCGGCGAGGCGCGTCATCAGCTCGCCCAGACGATCGGCCGCCGCCGGCGCCTCGACGTCGCGCAGCTCCAGCAGCCCCTTGATCTCGCCCGAGGCTAGGCCCGCCGACAGCGGGCGCCTTTGACTGTTGGGTTCCGTGACCCAGATTTCGTCAAAGGCGCTCTCGGACGAGACCGCCCCCGCTCGCGTATATTCCAGCTTGGCCGCGCCCTGCCCGGCCAGCAGGATGCCCGCCCCCGTGCGGATTTCGACGCCGCCGACCGAACGCGGCGTGATCCGCACATCCATCAGCTCGGCCAGTTCGTTGATCAGCGAGGCCTGGGCCGTCTCGGCGCCCGTGGAGTCGGCGCCGACCACGCTGGCCTTGGCGATCTCGACGTTCAGCTTCTCGATCTGCTCCAGCAGGCCGTTGGTGCGCTCGACCGCGCTCTGGATGCGGCCGTCGGCGTCCTCGCGCACGGCCTGTATCTGTTTGGCGATGCGGGCCGATTCATCGAACAGGGCCTGGGTCTTGTAGATGGCGTCCTGACGCATCGGCCCCAAGGTCGCATTCTCGGCCGAGGTGGCGAAGGCCGCGAACATACTGTCGATCTGCGAAAAGAAGCCGCTGTCCGCGCCCGGATCGCCGAACAGGGACTGGATGCGGTCAAACAATTCATAGCGGACGGTCTGGCGCCCGGCCTCGGCCCCGGCGTTCAGGCTGGCGGCCTGAAGGAAGCGGTCGGTGGCCAGGCGGATACGGGTGATCTCGACGCCGGTTCCGACACCGTGCTGGGCCCAGGCCTGCTGATCCGCGACCTTGCGGATGTAGCCGGGCGTATTGACGTTCGAGACATTGTCCGAAACCACGCGCAGCTGGGTCTGAGCAGCGCTCATGCCCGACGTGGCGATGTTCATGATCGAGTTGAGCGACATCAGACACGCCCTCCGCACAGGACCACATACAGGGCCGCGCCCGGCAAGCCTTGCTGGCCTGCGCGCAAATCTTGCCCGGTTTTCCGGTTCAGCCTTCTGGCTAATCCATTGATTTTATTATACATAGACTTTCAGCCTCTGTGCGTTCGCTCATGGCGGCGCAAATCGCGGGCCATGCCGAACGATGTCCGTGCCACCCGGCAAAAAGCGTAGCGGCGCGGCAATAAGGGCCGACCGAAAGGCGTCATGCAGACCGCTGCAAACGCACATAATTTTCTTTGTTTTCAATATCTTGAATTCACCCGCCGAAACTGGCCCGAGGCTTGCGGAGCAGCCTGTCGAATAGCCCGGGCGCAGCAGGCGCCGACCTCATCGAAAGCCGCCCTGCGCCCCATGTCCGCCCAAAGCGTCATGTCCGTCATCGCCCCCGCCGCCTCGACCGCGGCGAGCTTCGGCGCGTCCGACGACACGGCGGCTGACGGCGCCCTGTTCGCCGCCCTGGTGGCCGACGCTGCCGGCACTCAGGGCGAGGCGGCGC
>NZ_JBOHLI010000077.1:0-9511 GCF_050729455.1 Brevundimonas sp. | reverse complement strand
GCCCGCAACGGGCCGCATCGCCGCAGGACCTCAGATCAGCTCCACGTCGACGTGATGCTTCGCCTTGATCAGGTCGTAGCGCGCCGGAATGGCGGGCGGCGGCAGGTCGATCATCCGCTGCACGGCCAGACGCCCGCGCTCGGCCATCTCGGGCTCCACCGTCACTTCGAACTGCATGTATTTCAGGCAGTCGCGGATGTTTTCCAGGGTGATCCGCTTCATGTGCGGGCACAGGTTGCACGGGCCGATGAAGTCGACGCCGGGCACGTCGCCCTTGACGTTCGAGGCCATCGAGCACTCGGTGATCATGACCACCTGCTTGGGCTTGCGGTCGACCACATAGTCGATCATCGCCGCCGTCGATCCGGCGAAGTCCGACGCCGCCAGCACCTCTTCCGGGCATTCCGGATGGGCCAGGATTTCCGCCCCCGGATAGGCGGCGCGCATCTCGGCGATGTCGGCGGCGGTGAAGCGCTCATGCACTTCGCAACGGCCCTTCCAGGCGATGATGCCCACGTTCGTCTGCGCCGCGACGTTGCGCGCCAGGTACTCGTCGGGGATCAGGATGACCTTGTCGACGCCCCACTCCTTGGCCGCCCATTCCACCACCTGAACGGCGTTGGCGCTGGTGCAGCAGATGTCGGTCTCGGCCTTCACGTCGGCGGTAGTGTTCACATAGGTGACGACCGGCAGGCCCGGGAAGCGCTGCTTGATCAGCCGCACGTCCGCCCCCGTGATCGAGGAGGCCAGCGAGCAGCCCGCGCGCAGGTCGGGGATCAGCACGGTCTTGTCCGGCGACAGGATTTTCGAGGTCTCGGCCATGAAGTGCACGCCCGCCTGGACGATGACCTTGGCCCTGGACTTGGCGGCCTCCTTGGCCAGACCCAGGCTGTCGCCGACATAGTCGCCGACACCGTGGAAGATTTCTGGCGTCATATAGTTGTGGGCCAGGATGACGGCGTCGCGTTCGCGCTTCAGCGCGTTGATCTCGCTGATCAGCTTGGCCTGCTCCGGCCACTCCAGCGGCGTCACCAGACCCTTGACCTTCTCCCACACGGGAGCGGTCTCTTCCGCCAGTTCCTTCGACAGACCGAAAGCGCCGTCCGCCATCGCCTCAACTCCCTTGCGGCCGTCTGCGCGGCCCCGACTTATGCTCAAAGTTAGCATAAGCAGGAATAATGTAGTCCACTCGGCGCGGGATGCAAGACGCATTGTGCGGATGCGGGGGCCGCGCCTTACGCCAGGAAGGTCAAAATTGCTCGACCTCGCACCACGATCCAGCCTAAGCAGACACTCCTTCCTACCTGTCGTCGAATTTCTGGTTCAATCGTGCAAGACACCGTCCGCCGCATCCTGACCGCTCGCGTCTATGACGTGGCCGAGGAAACCCCTCTTGACCCGCTGAAGCGGCTGTCGGCGCGCATCGGCCGCCCCGCCCTGCTGAAGCGCGAGGACCTGCAGCCGGTCTTCTCGTTCAAGATCCGCGGCGCCTACAACAAGATCGCCGCCCTCAGCGAGGCCGAGCTGGCGCGCGGCGTCATCTGCGCCTCGGCGGGCAATCACGCCCAGGGCGTGGCCCTGGCGGCGGCGAAGCGAGGCGCGGCCTCGACCATCGTCATGCCCACCACCACGCCGGGCATCAAGGTGGCGGCGGTCAAGGCCCTGGGCGGTCAGGTGGTCCTGCACGGCGACAGCTTCGACGACGCCTATGCTCACGCGCGGGGGCTGGAACAGGCAACCGGCGCCACCTTCGTCCATCCCTTCGACGACCCCGACGTGATCGCGGGCCAGGGCACGGTCGGGCTGGAGATCCTGCGTCAGCACCCCGACCCGATCGACGCCGTCTTCATCCCCATCGGCGGCGGCGGTCTGGCTGCGGGGGTGGCCGCCATCGTCCGCTTCCTGCGCCCCGAGACCAGGATCATCGGCGTCGAGCCCGCCGACGCCCCGACGATGAAGAGCGCGCTCGACGCCGGTCACGTCGTGACGCTGGATCAGGTCGGCCTGTTCGCCGACGGGGTGGCCGTGCGCCGCGCTGGCGACGAGACCTTCCGCCTGTGCCGCGACCTGCTGGACGACATCGTTCTGGTCGACACCGACGCCATCTGTGCGGCGGTAAAGGACATCTTCGACGATGTGCGCGCCGTAGCCGAACCCTCGGGCGCCGTGGCCCTGGCGGGGCTGAAGGTCTGGGCCGCGCGCAATCCGGGAAGCGGCGCCCTGGTGGCGATCAATTCGGGCGCCAACGTCAACTTCGACCGGCTGCGCCACGTGGCCGAACGGGCCGAGATCGGCGAGGGCGCCGAGGCCCTGCTGGCGGTGGCCATGCCTGACCGCCGCGACGACTATCACCGCTTCCTGCAAAGCCTGGACGGCCGCTCGGTGACCGAGTTCAACTATCGCTGGTCCGGCGACGGCACGGCCCAGATCTTCGTCGGCGTCTCGCTGAAGAACGGCGCCGAGGAGCGCCATGCCTTGATCCAGCGTCTGCGTTCAGACGGCTACGCCGTCGAGGATATGAGCGACAACGAGACGGCCAAGCTGCACGTCCGCTACATGGTCGGCGGACGCACCATCGGTCTGCCGCACGAGCGGCTGCTGCGCTTTGAATTTCCCGAACGGCCCGGCGCCTTCCTGCGTTTCCTCAACAGCCTGCAGCCCGCCTGGGCCTTGACTCTGTTCCACTATCGCAACCACGGCGACGACGTGGGCCGGGTGCTGGCCGGGATCAGCGTCCCGCCGGATCAGGCGGCGGCCCTCAGCAAGGCGCTCGACACCCTGGGCTATCCCTACGTGGACGAGACCGACAATCCGGCCTGCCGCCTGTTCCTCGACGGCGCGGCCTGATCAGAACAGGCCGGTCGCCGCGCCCTCGTGCGCCAGCAGCCAGCGTTTGCGCTCCAGCCCGCCGGCATAGCCGGTCAGGGTTCCGTTCGCCCCGACCACGCGGTGGCAGGGCACGATGACGCCGACCGGATTGGCCCCGTTGGCCAGGCCCACGGCGCGCACGGCGGCGGGCTTGCCGATGGCGCTCGCCAACTGGCCGTAGCTCCAGGTCTCGCCCGCCGGAATGGTCCGCAGCGCCGCCCAGACCGAACGCTGGAAGTCGGTGCCGCCGGTCTTGACCGCGATCCCGTCCAGGGCCGTGGCGTCGCCGCCGAAATAGGCCGCGACCGCCGCCCGCACCGCCTCGGGCGCCCGGCCCTCGGTCAGCGTCACTTCGCCATAGTGGCGGGCCAGCAGCTTCAGCATCCGCGCCTCGTAATCCACGAAGTCGAAAGCCCGCACCGCGCCCTCGGCGTCGACGACCAGCAGGACCTCGCCCACCGGCGAAGGAATGCGATCCAGGGTGAAGCTCTCAGGCTGCGTCTTTTTCATCGTCATTCTCCATGATCGCGACGCCGTCGAGCCCTGCTTCCCGCAGGTGCAGCGCGCCATAGGCCCTCCAGGGCCGCCATTGCTCGGCTCGTGCTTCGAGCCGTTCGTCCTCGAGCCGGTCGCTGGGCATATCGGCCGCCCCATCCGACAGAGCGTCGATCCAGTCGCCGGGCAGACGCAGGCCGGGCCGCGCGCGGACCATAGGCGCCAGCAGGGGATCAGCCGACAGGTCCCTTTGGATCGCCTCCGGGTCCGCCGACAGGTCGAACACCCGCCGCACCTGCGCCAGCACGCCAGGCAGGGCCTTCAGGTCCGAGGTCGCGACCGTCACCGCCAACCGGTTTCCGCCCTCGAACCGAGCCGAGACTTGGCCGGTCGCGCCGTCCACGTCGGGCGTCAGGCCACGCCGCCAGACCCCGCCCTCGACCGTCTCGCCACGCGCGGTCAGGGCCGCCAGCATCGCGTCAATTTCATAGGGCGGACGATAGGGCAGACTCAGTCGCACGCCTTCATTCGCCTTGGCGTCGCCCGGCTTCTCGGCCCGTCGTCGCAGCGCCGAGGGCGGGCGGCCATACAGGCCCTGAAACGTCTCGTTGAAGCGCCGCACGCTGCCGAAGCCGGAGGCCAGCGCCACCTCGGCCATGGCCAGATCGGTCTGGTGGATCAGGGCCTTGGCCAGCAGCACCCGCCGCGTCTGGGCCACGCTGACCGGGGCGGCGCCCAGGTGCTGGCGAAACAGGCGCCGCAAGTGGCGCTCGCCCACCCCCAGACGGGCGGCCAGGGCATCGACATCGCCTTCATCGAGCGCGCCCGCCTCGATCAGGCCCAGGGCCCGGCTGATGGTGTTGGAGGTGCCGCGCCACGCCCCCATGTCGGGGGCCGTCTCCGGCCGACAGCGCAGACAGGCGCGGAACCCGGCCTCTTCCGCCGCCGCCGCCGAGGCGACGAAGCTCATGTTCTCACGCTTCGGCGTCCGCGCCGGGCAGACCGGGCGGCAATAGATGCCCGTCGTCTTCACGCAGGTGAAGAACCGGCCGTCAAAACGCGGGTCGCGCGTCAGGACGGCGCGGTAGCAGGCTTCCTGATCCAGACTGTCGCGGGCGTTTTCCATGCTCGCAACATGAGCCTTCGACGCCGCCCTGTCTCGCGGTTTTCGGACATGACAACGCCGAGCCGGATCAGTCCCTGATCGTCACGACGCGCCACATCTGGGTCAGGATGTCGAACACCAGACCCAGCATGGCCACCGCCAGCACCCAGCTGAGCACCGACCCCAGGGTCATGGCCGTGTCGGCCAGACCGCGCCCCGCCTCATTGACGGCCCGCAGCGCCTCGAAACTGACGTTGGTCGTCCCGCCGACGACCCGCGCCGTCTGATCGCCCTGCGCCAGCGTCGCCCAGTGCCCCGCCTGGAACAGCCGCCAGCCGAGCCACAGCCCCGCCGCCGCCAGCGGAATCTTCAGGACGGCGCAGAATCGCGCCGCGTCCGGTCGCCACAGGACGATGGCGTCCACGGCGATCCCCGCCACGGCCCAGGCCAGGATCGGCGCGAACAGGACGCCCCAGATCGGCGCCGCCGCGACGCTGACCTCGCCGCCGCGCAGAGCGAACTCGCCCAGGCCCGGAATTCGGATCACGCCGATCCACCACAGGACGAAGACCACGCCGAAGACCAGCGACCACAGGGCCTCGGCCGCCGGCTTGGTCTGGACCCGCAAACCCCAGACGCGCGGCCCGTCGGCCGAGGCCTTGGCCGCCGCGGCCTTCACCCCGTCCCTGGCCGTCCGGGCCCCCGACCCCATGGCCATGCCCCAGGCCGCCGGATCGGCCAGGCCGAAGGCCGGCAGATCGCCGGCCCGCCATTTCGTCAGCCAGGCGGGCTTGATGTCGTAGTGCTCCATGATCGCCCCGGCGAACGTCAGCGCGCCCAGCAGGGTCAGCCCCCCGGAGAAGAAGCCGTGGAAGGCCTGGGCGATGGCCTGACCGGAATCGACCGGGTCCGTCATGATCCTCAGCAGCAGGACCAGAACCTGCAAGCCCGCGATGACCAGCAAACCGGCCTTGGCCCCGAACAGCCAGTAGGGGAACAACTCGGGTCCAATGAGACTGTCCGGCCCCTTGCGATAGCGGGCGGCGACGACCAGGGGGTGGCCGATCTCGTGCAGGATGGCCTCCTTCTCGTCGTCGGTCAGGGCGCGGCCCAGTTCCTCCTCGCGCGCCTCGATGCGGCTCAGGATCAGGTCGCGCAGTTCGGCGACGATGTCCTCGCGGTCCTCCGTCGACAGCTGGGCCGCCACGGCCTCCAGATAGCGTTCGATCATGTCCATTTCGCTCTCCCTCCCCCGAAAGTTCACAGCATTCGATCCAGCGAGGCGTTGATGCCGCGCCATTCCTCGGTCAGGGCGGCCAGCATGGCCTCGCCCTGCGGCGACAGGACGTAGAAGCGCTTCTTGCGCTTCTCCTCCTCACGCCATTCGCTGGTCAGCAGCCCCTGCCCCTCAAGGCGCCGCAGCAGGGGATAGAGGGTGGATTCCTCCATCTCCAGCCCGTCCGCCGCCAGGGCCTGACGCAGGGTGTAGCCGTAGCGTTCGGTCTGCAGACGGGCGAGCACCGCCAGCACCAGCGACCCCCGCCGCAGCTCCAGCCGCATCGTCTCGAACAGTTCCTTGTCCACGCCGCGCCTCACTCGCCGCCACATAGTGCATGACATACAGTGTATGCTACATACTGTATGAGGCCGTCAACAACCCTTGTTATCGACGTTGTTGCCGGGACCATTTGGTGGAGGCTCAAAACCACTTGGGATCGGCGCAGCAAGCCCGTTCGCCAGCCTTTTCAGGATGAGCCCCGATGCGAACACGGCAAGACGATATCGAACATCGCCCCGCTCGTCGTCGGCGCGAGCGCCAGATCCGCATGATTGGCCCGCAGGAGCGATCGCGCGATCGACAGGCCCAGGCCAGCGCCGCCCTCGCTGCGGCGGGTTGTGAAGAAGGGCTCGAATATCCGCCCGACGTCACCCTCAGGGATGCCCGGCCCATCGTCGGCTACGCACAGGCGCACCTGATCGGCCTCGGCGTGGGCGGTGATGCCGACCTCGCCCGCCCCCACCTGACGGCTGTTCTCCAGCAGGATGGTCAGGGCCATCTCCAAGCTGGCTTCGGGCACGGCGACCTTGGGCAGGTCGGCGGGCAAATCGACCGTGATCGTCAGACCGCCTTTCAGGGCGTCGGCGATGCGAAGGCGAACCCGAAGCGCCTCGCCTGCCCCCCCGGGTTAGCGTCCCAATCAGAGCGGCGATAATTTGCATCGATCCTGGATGGTCCTGACACGCCGCCTTCCCTTCCGAGCGAGACGGGGGTTAAGCTGATTGTCAGTAGGGGGAAGTTCTCATGTCACGTCGTCTCGTCGCGCGTCCGTTGCTCGCGCTCAGCCTGGTTCTGGCCGCCGCCACGCCCGTTCTGGCCCAGCAGACACCGCCGACCCAGGAGGCCGTTCTGGGCCATGCGCCGGGCACGCGCATCACCCGGCCGGCCGAGGTGCGTCGCTATTTCGAGGCCCTGCGCGCCGCCGCCCCCGACCGCATGGTCATCGGCGACTATGCGACGACCTGGGAAGGCCGCCCCCTGTTCTGGGCCGCCGTCGGATCGCCCACCAACATCGCCCGGCTGGATGCGATCAAGGCCGCGACCCAGGCGCTGGGTGATCCGCGCCGCACCTCGCCGGATCAGGCCCGCGCCCTCATCAACGACACCCCCGTCGTCGTCTGGATGGCCTATTCGGTGCACGGCAACGAGATCAGCCCCGCCGACGCCGCCATGGCCGCCGCGCGCCGCCTGATGGACAGCGCCGACGCCGAGGCTCAGGGCTGGATGCAGAACGCCGTGGTCGTCTTCGTCCCGACCCAGAACCCCGACGGGCGCGAGCGTTTCATCAACGGCTTCGAGGCCGGCCTGGGCGCCCAGCCCAACCCCGACCCCCTGTCGGCCGAACGGGCCGAGCCCTGGCCGTCGGGCCGCTTCAACCACAATCTGTTCGACCTGAACCGCGACTGGTTCATCCAGTCCCAGCCGGAGACGCAAGGGCACGCCGCCCTGATCCGCGACTGGCGGCCCCAGGTGGTGGTCGATTCCCACGAAATGGGCACGGATTCGAGCTTCTTCTTCCCGCCCGAGGCCCAGCCGCTGAACCCGTGGATCTATCCGCCCATCCTGGACGCCCGCGAACGCTTCGGCCGCAACAACGGAGCGCGGTTCGATCAGGCCGGGCTGGACTATTTCACGCGCGAGACCTTCGACGCCTTCTACCCCGGCTACGGCGACGGCTGGCCCGCCTATTTCGGCGCCGTCTCCATGACCTATGAGCAGGGCTCGGCGCGCGGGCTGATGGCGCGGCGCAGCACTGGCGAGGTCATGACCTACGCCGACACGGTCAAGGGCCACCTGACCGCCACCCTGTCGACCATCGAGACCGCCGCCCGCGACCGCGAGAAGCTGCTGAACGACTTCTACGCCTTCCACCGCGACGGGATCGCGGGCGGGCGCGGCGCCTATGTCATCTCGCGCTCCGGCGCCGCCGACCCGGCCGCCGCCGACAAGCTGGCGGGGCTGCTGGTGCGCTCGGGCATCGAAGTCGGCCGCGCCAGCTCCTCCTTCTCCGCCTGTGGTCAGACCTACCGCGCCGGCGACTATGTGGTGAACCTGTCCCAGCCCCAGCGCCGCATGGCCGAAACCCTGCTGGCCAAGGACGTGCCGCTGGACCCGAAATTCCTGGCCGAACAGGAGGCCCGTCGCGCGCGCGGCCTGGGCGACGAGATCTATGACCTGACCGGCTGGTCCATGCCCCTGCTGTTCAACGTCCCGACCCAGAAATGCGCCGGCGCGCCCTCGGTCCAGACCACGGCGGTCGGCCCCGAACTGATCCGCCCGGTGGCGGTGGCGGGATCGGACGCGGCCTATGGCTATGCGATCAATCCCGGCACGGCGGGGATGCGCTTCCTGACCGCCGCCCTGAAGGAAAACCTGCCGGTCCGTTCGATCGAGGAAGCCTTCACCCTGGACGGCAAGGCCTATGCGGGGGGCGCCTTCATCGTGCCGCGCGCCGGTTCGCCCGCCGACCTGGACGAGCGCGTGCGCCGCATCGCCGCCGCCAGCGGGGCCGAGGTCACGGCGCTCGCCACCTCCTGGGTCTCCAGCGGCCCCAGCGTCGGGTCGGATCAGGCCACGACCATCAAGGCCCCGCGCGTCGCCATGGCCTGGGACGACCCGACCGACGCTGAGTCCGCCGGTTCGATCCGCCACGTGCTGGAACGCGAATACGGCTGGCCCGTCACCCCGGTCCGCACCCGTCGCCTGTCGGGCGCCGACCTGTCGCGCTATCAGGTGCTGATCCTGCCGTCGGGCGGAAACTACGAGCAGATCCTGGGCGAAAGCGGCGTCGCCAACCTGCGCGCCTGGGTCCAGAACGGCGGCGTCCTGATCGGCGTCGGCTCGGCCAGCCGCCTGCTGACGGACCCCGACGCCAAGCTGCTGGACAGCCGCCGCGAGACCGCCGTCGTCCCCGAGGGCGACAAGGCGGAAGCGGGTTCGGGCGCCACCGTCGCCGGGACCGAAATCGCCTCGGACATCGACTATCTGGACCGCACCACCCACCACGGCGGCTCGCCCGATTCGGTGGCCGGGGTCCTGGCCCACGCGGTGGTGGATCAGGAGCACTGGCTGGGGGCGGGCGTCGCGCGCGACCTCAGCGTCATGGTGCGCGGCTCGGATATCTATACGCCCCTGACCCGCGATCAGGGGACCAATGTCGTGCGCCTGGCCGGGCCGGACAGCGTCCTCGCCTCGGGTCAGTTGTGGAGCGAGAACCGCCGTCAGCTGGCCTACAAGCCGGTCGCCATGGCCTCCGAGGTCGGTCGCGGCCAGGTCATCGCCTTCACCCAGGACGTGACCATGCGCGCCTTCCTGGAGGGACTGAAGCCGCTGTTCCTCAACGCCGTCTTCCGCGGCCCGGCGCATACGTCGGGCGGCAACGGCGAGGAGCGACGCTAGCCCCGGCGCGACCTGTCGCAATCGCTGAACGGCGCGGCTCGGCCCGACGGGCGCGCCGTCGTCACGGCGCTCGCGTCGCCAACGGC
>NZ_JBOHLI010000076.1:0-9579 GCF_050729455.1 Brevundimonas sp. | reverse complement strand
GCCCCCGCCAGCATCCGCTCGGCGGCGCGGGCCAGACCGGCGTCGGCGGGGTCGACGTCGCGCAGCTTGCGGTCCGTCTCGCGCGCCCAGGCGGCGAAGGCGCGCTCGGCCCGTTCGTCGCCGATGAAGCGGGCGACCAGGGCTTTCAGGTCGCCGACCGAGGCCCCGGCGGAGGCCCCGCGTCCCTCCATCCAGTCCGGCCCCAGCCGGTCGACGAAGGCGCGGGCCTGAACCCGGTCGATCAGGCGCGGACGGCCCAGTTTCGATACGGCGACGAAGACGCCGAGGTTCAGCGTCAGACTCAGGAAGACCCCCGCGGCATAGGGATCGCTCAGCCCCAGTACGGCCGGGATGTTCAGGCCGAAGCCGGGGGCCAGCTGGGGCGCCGCCAGCAGAACCAGCCAGACCGTCATGCCGACCGCCAGCCCCGCCAGCGCCCCGCGCGAGCGCCCGCCGCGCCACAGCACCGCCCCGAACAGGGCGGGGGCCAGCTGGGCCAGGGCGGCGAAGGAGACCAGCCCCATGGCCGCCAGTCCGCTGGTCTGGTCCATGACCTGATAATAGACCCAGGCCATCAACAGCAGGGCCACGATGGCCACGCGGCGGATGTTCAGGATGGCCCGCGCCATGTCCCCGGCGCGCTCGCCCCGCCGGCGTCGTTCGGCGGCCAACAACGGCAAGACCAGATTGTTGGACACCATGGCCGACAGGGCCACGGCCTCGACGATGACCATGGCGGTCGCCGCCGAGAAGCCGCCGACGAAGACGATGGCGGTCAGGACCGACTGGCCGGAGTTCAGCGGCAGGGCCAGGACCAGCAGGTCGGGATTGACGTGGGGTGCGAACAGGCCGCCGGCCGCCACCAGGGGCAGGACCGCCAGACTGGTCAGCAGCAGATAGACGGGGAAGATCCAGCGCGCCCGCCGCACCTGGGCGGGATCGCCGCCCTCGACGAAGGCGACGTGGAACTGACGCGGCAGGCAGAAGATGGCCAGGGTCGCCACCAGGGTGATGGCCCAGAAGCGTCCGTCCAGATCGGGCCAGCGGGCCAGATCGCCGAGGCTGGCCGTCACGTCGGCCGAGGCCGGGGCGTGGCGCAGCAGCATCAGGGCGAATATCGCCACTGCCAGCAGGGCGGCCAGCTTGACGATGGACTCGATGCCGATGGCCTGGATCAGGCCGCGGTTGTGCTCGGTCAGGTCGGGACGGCGCGCGCCGAACAGGATGGCGAACCCGGCCAGCACCGCCGCCATGACCAGAACCGTCAGGCTCTCGGAACCTGCGACGGGTGTGCCCGCCGTCAGCATCTCGCCCGCCATGGACAGGGATTTCAGCTGCAGGGCGATGTAGGGCAGGGACCCGAGGATGGCGACGGCCGCCACCGCCGCGCCCAGCGCCGGGCTCTTGCCGTAGCGCGAGGAGATGAAGTCGGCCATCGAGCCGACGTTCTCGCGCCGGGCCGCCGCCGCGATCCGCTTCCACAGCGGGAACAGCACCGTCACCCCCAGGGCCGGGCCGATGTAGATGGGCAGGTATTCCCAGGCCGACCGCGCCGCCGTCCCCACCGCCCCGTAATAGGTCCAGGAGGTGCAGTAGATGGCCAGGGACAGGGCGTAGAGCGACGGCCCCAGCGCCCCGCCGCGCGTCTTGATCGACGGCCGCTCGTACCACCAGGCCACCGCGAAAAGGGTCGCCATGTAGGCGGCTGTCAGGGCCAGGGTCGCGAGGCTGAACATGACCGGCATCTGGGACGGAGCGGGGCTGGGGGACAAGAACAAAAAAGAGAGGCGGTCCGGCCGAAGCCGAACCGCCCTGCAGGTTGGCGAAGCTTATCGGCCTCAGTCGTGGATGTTCACGTCCTTGCCTTCCTTCACGAAGAGGACGCCGATGATCAGGGTCAGCACCGCGATCGCGATGGGGTACCAGAGGCCGTAGTAGATGTTGCCCGTGGCCGCGACCATGGCGAAGGCCGTGGTCGGCAGGAAGCCGCCGAACCAGCCGTTGCCGATGTGATAGGGCAGCGACATGGAGGTGTAGCGCACCCTGGTCGGGAACATCTCGACCAGAGCGGCGGCGATCGGGCCGTAGACCATGGTCACATAGAGGACCAGCAGGAACAGGATGCCGATCACCATGGGCTTGTTGACCAGGGCGCTGTCGGCCTTGGCCGGATAGCCGGCCTCGGTCAGGGCGGCGGTCAGACCGGCGTCCCAGGTCTTCTTCTGCGCGTCGAAGTCGGCCTTGGCCAGGACCTTGCCGTTGAAGCTTGCGACCACGCGTTCGCCGATGCGGACCTGGGTCACGGCGCCGGCGGGGGCGGCCTCATTGACATAGGTGACGCCGGCCTTGGCCAGGTGGGTCTTGGCGATGTCGCACGAGCTGTTGAAGACGGTCTTGCCCACCGGGTCGAACTGGAAGTGGCAGTCGGCCGGATCGGCGTAGACGGTCACCGGCGCCGAGGCGGCGGCGGCGGCCAGACGCGGGTTGGCTGCGCCCGTCAGGGCGTTGAACAGCGGGAAGTAGGTCAGGGCGGCCAGCAGGCAGCCGACCAGAATGATGGGCTTGCGGCCGATCTTGTCCGACAGCCAGCCGAAGAAGACGAAGAAGGGCGTCGCCAGCGCCAGGGCGGCGGCGATCAGGATGTTCGACAAGGCCGGATCGACCTTCAGCGTCTTCTCGAGGAAGAAGAGGGCGTAGAACTGACCCGTGTACCAGACCACGGCCTGACCGGCGGCGAGGCCGAACAGGGCGATCAGCACCAGCTTCAGGTTCGGCCACTTCATGAAGCTGTCCTTCAGGGGTGTGGTCGAGCCCTTGCCTTCGGCCTTCATGCGCTGGAAGGCCGGGCTTTCCGACAGCTTCAGGCGGATCCACAGGGACACGCCCAGCAGCAGGATCGAAACGATGAAGGGGATGCGCCAGCCCCAGCTGAGGAAGGCTTCCTCGCCCACGGCGAAGCGGACGCCCAGAATGACCATCAGGCTGAGCAGCAGGCCCACGGTGGCGGTGATCTGGATGAAGGAGGTGTAGAAGCCGCGCTTGCCGTGCGGGGCGTGCTCGGCGACGTAGGTGGCGGCCCCGCCGTATTCACCGCCCAACGCCAGGCCCTGGATCAGGCGCATCAGCACCAGGATGATCGGCGCGGCGATGCCGATGACGGCGTAGGGGGGCAGCAGGCCGACCACGAAGGTCGACAGGCCCATCAGCAGCATGGTCACCAGGAAGGTGTTTTTGCGGCCCCACAGGTCGCCCATGCGGCCGAAGACGATGGCCCCGAACGGACGCACCGCGAAACCGGCGGCGAAGGCCATCAGGGCGAAGATGAAGCCGGTGGTCTCGTTCACCCCCGAGAAGAACTGGGCGGAGATGATCGCGGCCAGCGAGCCGTAGAGATAGAAGTCGTACCATTCGATGACGGTGCCGACGGACGACGCAAGGATCACCAGCCGGTCGTTCTTGTCGACCGTGTGCTCCGCGCCCCCCGCCGCACTCATGGTGCGCTCGGTCATGGGCAGTCCCTTCCTGTAGGGTCGCGTTTCGCGACCGTTTCCTCGCGATCCTGTGCCGGATCGTCAGGGGGAGAGTGACAGCAGGTCGCAGGGTTTGGAGAGAGCGACTTTGGTCGAACGGCGGCGTCCAGGGCTGGCCGTCGCCGTGAATAATGGTCTGGCGGGCGTTTCCGTGTTGTCGCGAGCGGCGACAGGGGCCACATGAAGGTTTGACGTCGCCGTTCGGCGGCCCGGCGCGAGAGGACATCAATGGCCCGCAAGCCCAACTACAGTTTCGAACGGCAGGAGCGCGAGCGCGCCGAAGCCAAGAAGGCCGAAGCCAAGGCCGCCGCCAAGGCCGCCAAGAAGGCCGCCAAGGCCGCGGGTCTGACCGAGGAAGACGCCGAGCCGTCCGAGGACTGACGGCCGCGGGGCTACAGGCCCATGCAGACGTATTTCAGCTCGAGGTAGTCCTCGATGCCGTGGCTCGAGCCTTCGCGACCCAGGCCGGATTGCTTGATCCCGCCGAAGGGCGCGACCTCGGTGGAGATCAGGCCGGTGTTGACGCCGATCATACCGGTCTCCATCGCCTCGGCCACGCGCCAGACCCGCCCCATGTCGCGCGCGTAGAAGTATCCGGCCAGACCGAACTCGGTGGCGTTGGCCATGGCCAGCCCCTCTTCCTCCGTCTCGAAACGGACGACGGGCGTGACGGGGCCAAAGGTCTCCTCCTTGCAGACCTGCATATCCTGGGTCACGCCTGACAGCACGGTCGGCTGGAAGAAGGTCCCGCCAAGGGCGTGGCGTTTCCCGCCGGTCATGACGGTCGCCCCCTTGGTTGTGGCGTCGGTGATATGTTCTTCGACCTTGGCGACGGCCTTGGCGTCGATTAGCGGACCGATCTGGACGCCGTCCTCCAGTCCGTTTCCGACCTTCAGCGCCTCGGTGGCTTTCGCCAGCTTGGCGACGAATTCGTCGTGGACCGATGACTGGACATAGAAGCGGTTGGTGCAGACGCAGGTCTGGCCGCTGTTCCTGAACTTGGACGCCACGGCGCCGGCCACCGCCGCGTCGATGTCGGCGTCGTCGAAGACGAGGAAGGGGGCGTTGCCGCCCAGCTCCAGGCTCATCTTCTTGATGGTCCCGGCCGACTGCCGCATCAGGGTGCGGCCGATTTCCGTGGACCCCGTGAAGCTGATTTTGCGCACCGTCGGATTGGAGGTCAGCTCCCCGCCGATGTCCGAGGCCGATCCGGTCAGGACGTTGAACAGGCCGGGCGGCAGACCCGCCTCCTCGGCCAGAACCGCGAGCGCCAGCGCCGTCAGCGGCGTCTGGCTGGCGGGCTTCAGCACCACGGCGCAGCCGGCGGCCAGGGCCGGGCCGACCTTGCGGGTGATCATGGCGGCGGGGAAGTTCCACGGGGTGATGGCCCCGACTACGCCGACGGGCTGGCGAATGGCGATCAGCCGCTTGCCTGCGTCATAGGTGGGGATGACCTCGCCATAGGTGCGCTTTCCCTCCTCGGCGAACCATTCGATGAAGCTGGCGGCATAGGCGATCTCGCCCTTCGCCTCGGTCAGGGTCTCGCCGGTCGCGGGGTCCGTCACCTCGAAGGTCGCGCCGTCGTCGGCCCCGACCCAGGCGCCGTCGATGTAGGCGAGGCTACGGATCAGACGGTCGTCGGCGGGGGTGGGCATGGCGGGAGGCTCCGTTCAGATCGCGGTCGATAACGCCCCGAAGCGCGCCCGGCTGCAACCTTGAAAGGGTCAGCCCAGGATCAGCCCCATGCGGACCAGGGCGGACAGGCTGACGGCCTCCATCTTGGTCATGACCTTGGCGCGGAAGACTTCGACGGTGCGCGGACTGATGTCCAGGTCCTGGGCGATGGCCTTGTTGGAGCAGCCGAGGATCAGGGCGTCGAAGACCTGACGCTCGCGCGGGGTCAGGCGGGTCAGCCTCTGTTCGGCGCCGGCGCGGGCCGCCTGCTCGTGCTCGACATCGTTCAACCGGGCCAGGCAGCCGCGCACGGTTTCGATCAGGCGGCGCGGATCGAACGGCTTCTCGATGAAGTCGACGATGCCGGCCTTCATCATCTGCACCGCCATGGGCACGTCGGCGTGGCCGGTGATGACGATCACGGGCCAGGCGTGGCCGCGCAGTTCGGCCAGCTTGGCCACGACCTCGCCGCCGTCCATGTCGGGCATCCGCACGTCGGTGATGACGCAGGCCGTGGCGTCCTTGGGCAGGGCGGCGAAGAAGTCGACGGCGCTGGCGAAGCCGCGCGCGCGAATGCCCTCGCCGCGCAGAAGCATCAGCAGGGAATCGCGGACGGCGGCGTCGTCATCGATGATGAATACGGAATGGAGGCTCATGCGTTCTCGACGCCCGCTTCTCGGTTCAGGTTGAAGGAGAAGGCGGCGCCCCCCAGCGCGCTTCTCGAGACTTGCAGTCGACCGCCGTGGCTTTCGACGATGGTGCGGGTGACGGACAGGCCCAGACCCATGCCGCCGGACTTGGTGGTCGTCATCGGCTGGAAAATCCGGTCGACCTGGTCGTCGGCGATGCCGGGGCCGTTGTCCTCGACGCTGATACGGTAGTGGCTGTCCGAGACCGGGCGGCCGACGATGACCACCTCGGGCGCGGCCTGGCCGCTCACGGCGTCCACGGCGTTGCGGGCCAGATTGACCATGGCCTGCTGGAACTGGATGCGCTCGGCCTGGACCCGATCGTTCTCGGTCTGGACGTCCAGGCGGATGGCGACGCCCTTGCTGGCGCCGATCATCGCGAGGATGGGGCCCAGGTCCTCGACCATGGACGAGGCGCGTTCCATGTCCAGATGGCGGACGTCCAGCGACAGAAGCTCGCGCATCCGGCGGATGATCTTGCCCGCGCGCAGCAGTTGGCCCTTGGCCAGTTCGACGGTCCGCCGGGCGCTGTCGCCCAGGGCGCCGGCCTTCTCCATGTCCACCTGGCTGGCGTGCAGATAGGTGGCTGCGGCGCTGAGCGGCTGGTTCAGTTCGTGCGCCAGGGTGGCGGCCATCTCGCCCAGGGAGTTGAGGCGCCAGACCTTGTTGAGCTGGGCGTGCAGTTCGCGGGCCTGGGCGTCGGCGGCGTGCCAGCGGGTGAGGTCGGTCAGGCACAGGGCGATATGTTCGCCGCCCGACGGCCCGGGCGCCAGACCGTACTGGATGCTCAGGGGAAAGCCGCCGCCGTCGGGGCGCAGGCCGGTCCAGTGGCCGTCCTTGGCCTCCAGCGCGCCGCCGGGCGCTCCTGTCGCGAGAATCGTCGCGACGTCAAAGCCGGGCGCCAGTTCAGCGAAGGGGCGCCCGCGCGCGGTCTTCTCGGTCATGTCGAACAGGGCGGCCGCGGCGGGGTTCAGATGACGCACTTCGCCGCTGCGCTCCAGCGTCACCACCGGCACGGAGGCCAGGGCGGTGTTGAGCATGGCGTCCTTGGCCGCCAGCTGCCGGGACAACTCGCCCGTGCGGCCGTGCAGGGCTCTCAGGCCCCAGCAGATTTCGGCCAGGAGCCAGGTGACCCCCGCGAACAACAGGGCGTTGGTCAGGGCGTCGGAAAGACTTTCGCGCGGAACCAGGATCAGGTTGACGGTGATGGACAAGGCGACGGCCAGGGCCGTGGCCGTGCGGCGCGCCAGCATGGCCGTGACCACGACGGCCGGGACCATGGGCAGGTAGTAGAACTGGCCCAGACCTTCCAGAAGACTTCTGAAGCCGACCGCACCGCCGACAGCGACGATCGCCAGCAGTATCCCGCTCCAGCGCCGGCGCGACACGGCGGCGGCGAGGGACAGGGTGCTTTCCATCGCTGAATGAATGGGATCTTCTCCTCAATGCTTCCGGCGGTGAAGCTGTGGAAGAGAAATCTACAGAATCTCACCGAGGCGCGCCTTCTATACATTGGTCGATGTTTTCGCAAATGCGGTGTTAACCTTGGTGTTTTGCGGTCACGCTTAGGTCTTAATTGATATCGCCGTTTTATATAAAGGCATGAAAATGGCCATTACTGCAAACGTGGTTTCCAGCCGTTAACGATAAGTTTTCTCCCTTTGCGTCCGGCAAGGAAGGCTTGGCTATAAGAACTGAATCCACCGCAAATTCTGACGATGTGCGGATTTCTACGTAGCTCCTGATTTACAGAAATCTACGTTTGTTCGGCCAAACAGAACCTCATGATCACTGAGGTAAAAATGCTCGTCGAACAGAGTAATGTTAAGCGCCAGAACGGTGCGGCCTTCATCCCGCTTCTCGCCGGCCTCGCCGCTGCGATCGGCTTCTCCGGCGTCGCCCAGGCGCACGCCTTCGACGCCCAGATCGGCGTCGCCAGCCAGTACGTCGGCAAGGGCATCGGCAAGAGCGCCGGCGACCCCAGCGTCAACGGCTCGGTCGGCGTGTCGCAGGGCGACTTCTACGCCAATGTCTTCGTCTCCACCGCCAAGCTGTCGCAAGGGTCGGACTCGGAGATCGTCTCCACCCTCGGCTGGCGACCCAAGGCGGCCGGCTACAGCTTCGACTTCGCGGTGCAGAACCGCGACCTGCCCGGCACGCGCGCCGGGGTCGACGCCAACTTCTGGGAATATCAGGCCGACGCCTCGCGCATGATCGGTCCGGTGAACACCCGCGTGCGCGTCACCTACAGCCCCGACAGCTTCGCCGCGACCAAGGAAGCCTGGTGGGTCGAGCTGCAGGGCACGGTCTCCGTCGGTCCGAAGACCAAGGCCTCGGCCTCGATCGCCGATCGCACCGCCGACGGCGGCGCCGAATACGCCGCCTGGAACGTCGGCGTGAAGCACAAGCTGACCGACAAGCTGGCTCTGGACGTGCGCTGGTACGACACCGACAGCCACGCCCTGGGCGAGAACTACGACGGCCGCCTGGTGGGCGCGCTGACGTTCGCGCTCTGAGCCGATTGAACAGCAGGACATTGGGGGAAGAGACGATGGGTATGTTGAGCGATCTGAAGATCGAGCGGAAACTGACGGCGGCCTTCGCCGTCGTCATCCTGGCGATCGTCGCCATGGGCGTGACGGTGTTCATGCAGGTCAATGCGCTGGAAAGCGCGCGCATGGACCGCGTCCGCGCCTCTGCGACACAGCGCGAGGCCGAGGCGGCGAAATTCTATCTGGCGCGCCAGGAAAGCAGCTATCGCGGTTTCCTGCTGTCGCGCGACGCCTACTACCTGGAGCGGCTGACGGCTCACCGCGAGAATTTCGGCAAGAGCCTGGATCGGATCACTCAACTCGACCCCACCAGCGAAGCTGAAGTCCGCGCCGCTCGCGCCGCCGCCGACGACTGGGCCAAGAACGTGGTCGAGGCCGGCCGCGTGCTGGCCGTCGATCCCGGCACCTACGCCCAGGCCGTGGCCATGGTCGGTCGCGAGGGCTCGGCGGACAAATACATCAGCCCCGCCGAGGACGCGCTGGAGGCTCTGGTCGAAGAGAAGGCGCAGCAGAGCCGTGTCTATGGCGAGGTCCAGGACGCCGTGGCGAAATCGGTGCGGATGGTGCTGATCGGCGGCGTCGTCCTGGCGCTGGCCATCGCGGCGGCCATGGCCTTCCTGCTGACCAACCTGCTGGGCAAGCCGCTGCTGTCCATGACCTCGGCCATGCGTCGCCTCGCCGGCGGCGACACGACGATCATCGTGCCGGCCATGGGCCGCAAGGACGAGGTCGGCATGATGGCTTCGGCCGTGACCGCCTTCAAGGACGCCGCCATCGCCAACGCCCGCCTGGAAGCCGAGGCCGTGGCCCAACGCGCCGCCGCTGAGGAAGAACGCGCCCGCGTCGAAGCCGAGAAGGCCAGGGCGGCTGAAGAGGACCGTATCGCCATCACCGCCCTGGCCCAGGGTCTGCAGGCCATGGCCAACGGCGATCTGACGCACCGCATGACGGTAGAGGTCGCGCCCAAGGCCGAACAGCTGAAGACCGATTTCAACGCCGCCATTTCGCAGCTGGAGCAGGCCGTCGCGGTGGTCGTCACCAACGTCGCCGCCATCCGTTCGGGTTCGAGCGAGATCAGCCAGGCCTCGGACGACCTGTCGCGCCGCACCGAGCAGCAGGCCGCCTCTCTGGAGG
>NZ_JBOHLI010000075.1:0-9715 GCF_050729455.1 Brevundimonas sp. | reverse complement strand
ACCCCCAGCAGGGTGAAGACGTGTAGCGGATAGACCCGCGCCATCCGCGCCCACAGGAAGCCGCGATAAGAGAACCGCTTCTCGGCGAAGGCGTGCAGATAGACGTGGCTGAGGATGAAGCCCGACAGGACGAAGAAGAGCTCGACGCCCAGATAGCCCTTGGCCGCCAGGTTCGGCAGGAAGCCGACGTCCAGATTGGGCCAGAAAGTGTAGAGCACGACCCATAGCGCCGCCATGAATCGCAAGGCGGTCAACGGGCGAAGATCGACAGGCGTCGGGGTCATGCGGCCACCATAGGATAGCGCCGCTTTGGGAAGCGTTAAGCGGCCTGGGGCCTCAGCAGCAATTCCGGCGCCAAAATCTCGCCCTTTCGCTGCTCCCGGCGAAGGCCGGGATGAGCGGGGGCTTACTCGACCCGCCCGCTTTCGCCGGCCTTCTCGATCGCCGCGACGGCGGCGGCGCAGCCGGTCAGGCTCTCGCCTCCGATCTCGACCCTGGCGGTCAGGGGATAGGTGCGGTCGCTCATGCCGTCGGAGCAGTCGGTGGCCGTCAGGGTGACGACCAGCGGGGTCTTGGCCTCGGTCTCGGTGGTCCAGATCGCCACCGTGCCCTGCAGCGCCGGGCCGGGGTTGGCGGCCTTCTGCTCGGGGCGGTCGACGCCGGAATAGGTCAGGCCCGTCGCCGTGATCTCGACGGCCCAGAAGGGTTCGGTTCCCAGCACTCGCAGCGGCTGGTCCAGATCGACGCCGGCCAGGGCGCGCGGCTCGGCCGGGGCGGCGGGGGCCTTGTCGGCCGCCGGTTGCGAACAGGCCGCCAACGCAGCAGCAGCGGCTACAGCGGCGAAAAGAGGGGCGAGGCGCATGGCGGGCTCCGTTTCAGGTCGATCGTCAGGAACCGCAGGCGCGATCCCCGGTCAAGGGCAGGCGCCAAACGCTTTTCCCTGCGCTATGGTGCCGGACATGACGAATCGCGTCGCCGCCCCTTCCGTTCCCCTGACCGCCTGCGAGTTCTTCGCGGGGGGCGGGCTGGCGGGCCTGGGTCTGTCCAGAGGCTTGGCCGGGTTCGACACCATCTTCGCCAACGACATCGACGCCATGAAGGCCCGCGCCTTTCGCGCCAACCACGCCGGGACCCTGCTGGCCGAGGGCGACGTCTGGGATCTGACCCCCGCCGACATCCCCGGAACGCCGGACCTGTGCTGGGCCTCGTCGCCCTGTCAGGACGTCAGCCTGGCGGGCGCGCGCGGCGGGCTGAAGGCCGTGCGCTCGGGCGCCTTCTGGGGCTTCTGGAAGCTGATGCAGGGGCTAGACCTTGAGGGCCGCGCCCCGCGCATCATCGTCATCGAGAACGTCGCCGGCCTACTGACTTCGGGCGAGGGGCGGGACTTCGAGGCCGTCTGCGCCGCCATGGTCGAGGCCGGCTATCGCGTCGGCGCGCTGGAAATGGACGCGGCCCTGTGGCTGCCCCAGTCGCGGCCGCGGCTGTTCGTCGTCGCCATGCGCGGGGTCGAGGGACCGACGGCGACCGCGCCGAGCGGGCCTTTCCATACGCCGCGCCTGATCGCCGCCCATGCCCGCCTGTCCGAGGCGGTTCAGGCCTGCTGGGCCTGGTGGGCCCTGACGCCGCCGCCGCGCCGCAATCTGGACCTGTCTGCGGTGCTTGAGCCCAAGGTTCCGGTTTTCACCAAGGCTCAGACCAGGACCCTGCTGGCCATGCTGTCGCCGCTGCACAAGGCGCGGCTGGACGCGGTCCTGGCCTCGGGCGAGCGCCGCGTCGGCGCGGCCTTCCGCCGGGTGCGCACCCTGGACGGGGTCAAGCATCAGCGGCTGGAGCTGCGCTTTGACGGCCTGGCGGGCTGTTTGCGAACGCCCTCGGGCGGCTCTTCGCGTCAGTATGTGGTGATCTGCGACAAGGGAAAGGCAAGCATGCGCCGCCTGACCGGGCGCGAGGCGGCGCGGTTGATGGGGGTGTCGGACGACTATGTCCTGCCGGCCAGCGAAAGCGCGGCGCTGAAGCTGATGGGGGACGCGGTGGCCGTGCCGGTGGTCGAGGCCCTGTCGCGGCAGTTGTTCGAGCCGGCGCTGGGCATCGTGGGCGAGGGCGGGGCGGCTGCCGCCTAATAGAGCGTCTCGTCGTCTTCGGCCTCGTCCCGGCCGGGGTCCAGCCGGTTGTCGACCCGGTCGTCCCAGCCCTCGCGATCCGAGTGGAAGGCCAGGGCCATCAGCAGCCAGGCCAGGCCGACCGTGCCCAGCACGCCCAGCCCCATGGCGATCCAGCCATGAACGGACATCGGTCCGCCGCCGATCAGCCGCCAGTATCCGGCCAGACCGAGGGTGGCGGCTGCGGCGATCACGACCGCCAGGCCGAGGGCCAGCAGGAAACGTCCCGCCCGACCTTCGGCCCGGGGCGTTTTCATCGCTTCAGATCAGCGCTGGACCCACTGGCCCGCGGCGTTCTTGTACCACTGGCCCGAGCTGATGCGGGGGAAGAGCTGGGTCTCGAACATCCGGGCCCCGGCCACTTCGGCCGAGGTGCCGGCGTCGGCGGCGCTGCGGGTGTAGGCCTGGCGACGACCGGCGTTGGTCGCGCTGACCGCGGCCTGGGTGTCGGGCGCCACCGAGGTGCGGACGCCGAGGAAGCCGTCGGCCTGTTCGCCGACCGAACCTGCGGCCTTGGCCTGGTCGACCAGGGCCTTCTGCGAGGCGGTCTGGGCCACGGCGGCGCCGGCGGCCACGCCGAGGGCGGCGACAGCGGCGACGGCGACGAAGAGCTTGCGGTTGGTCATGTCAGCCCCTTTTCGTTCAGAACAGGTTGGGGTTCTCGCGCAGGAGGTTCTGCAACTCCTGGTCGAGCTTGATGCGAATGTCGGCGTCCAGCTTGGCGTAAATCTGCAACGGCTCGCTGAATTTGATGTTCACCGTGGGCGAGCAGGCGGCGACGCTGACGGCGGCGAGGCCGAGAACGACGGCGATCTCACGCTTGCTGATCATGGGGCCGATCTCCGAAGGCGGCGGTTAAGGTCGTGACGATCTAACGCCGCCGCGGGTGAATGGGTTCTGAACAAAGCGGCGCCGTAGCTCAAGGTGTTTCCTTCGCAGGGTCGGGCTCGGGCGTGGGCGCCGGGTCTGGTGTTTGGGCGGCGCCGTTGGCGGACTTGCCCCATTCCAGCAGGTCGTTGACGATCTGGTTGGCGTTCCAGGTGGTGTCCAGCGTCAGGTCGATCGGGGTGTCGGACGGCAGGGGCAGCTTCTTCTTGAGGAAGTCGCGGCGGATCACCTCCATCCAGCCCAGGCGCAATTGCTGGCGTTCGGGCGGATCGTGGCGGCCGTGGATGCGGAAGCGAACCCCCAGCCGTCCTTCGTCCAGGCTGTTGACCTCGGCGCTCAGGTCGCTGATCGCCAGGTCCTGCATCGCCTGATAGGCCAGATCCTGCATGGTGTTGGGCGGCAGGGCGGCGCCGTCGGCCGCGCCGCCACCGGCCGCCAGGTCGTCGAACACCTCGGGCTGGATCGACAGGCGACCGGGGCGCACCGCGTTCAGCACGCCGCCGACGATCCGCCAGCCTGCGTCGGGGGCGTAGGTGAAGGGCAGGCGGCCGGACACCACGGCGTCCAGCTCGGCCTTCTCCTGAAGATTGGCGCTCTTCATCAGCTCGTTCAGCTGGACCTCTTCGACCACGATCACCCCGCCCCAGGGCTGGCCCGGCGACAGCGGCACGGCGAAGGGTTCGATGCTGATGCGGCCCCCGGCCACGTCCAGCTTGCCGCCCGCCAGATGCAGGGCCTCGGCGTCGAGCATGAATTTCAGGTCGAGGTCGGTCAGCGGCGTGACCGTCTCCAGCCGGTCGACCGTCAGCACCTGATCGGGCGCGGTGATCAGCGGCGTCAGGCTGGTGAACTCCACCAGGCCCTTCAGGCCCTTCACCTTGCCGGCGGGGCTGGTGAAGTCGAGGCCGGTCGTGGTCAGGACGCCGGCGCTGGCGGCACCGTCCGGCGTCCAGTCGAACCGCCCCTCGAACCCGGCCGAACCCTCGACCGGCGACTTCAGATAGTCGGCGGCCAGGGGGCTGAGGTCGTCGGGCTGCAGGCCGTGTTCGGTGAAGGTCAGGTTCGGGGCGCTGATGCTCACGCCGCCCGCCTCGGTCCGGCCGTCGTGGCGCAGGTCGAGGCGGCCGACCGCATGGCTCAGTCGCGTCAGGTCGAATCCGCCGCTCCAGACGTCGTTGGCCAGCTTCGCCTCGCCGGTCGCCGTCAGCGGCAGGAAGCGCTGCGGATCGGTGGTGTCGGCGACCTGGGCCCGGGCGACGGTCGCCGTCATCGACAGGCCGGCGGGCTGGCCGTCCACGACCAGTCGTCCCTGCGCGTCGGCGAAGCGCATGGCCAGGAAGGGGGCGGTCGCGCTGACGTCGGCCAGCGACCCTTGCGCGCGCCAGCTGCCGTTCGCGACGGTGATCAGCGGGGCGGTTGTGGGACAGAAGCGGCCCGCGAGGTCGGTGACGTCGTTCTCGCCCAGTTCCAGCCGCTCGACGCTGACGGGGATGCAGTCCTGCGCAATGTAGGTCAGCCGCCCGTCGCTGGAGGCCAGGTCGCCCCGGGTCGACAGGGCGATGCCGCGGCCGGGTCCGAAGTCCAGCGCCGCCTTGCCCTCCAGTCGGGCGCGGAAGCCGCCCGATGTCAGGCTCCACGACGGCACGGCGAACTGGGCCTCGGGCAGGCCGCCGCCGCGCTGTGAGGTCAGGCTCAGGGCGCCGCCGCCCGACTGGCCGGATTCGGCGGCGAACAGGGGCGTCCTGGCCGGGGAGAGCGTCAGCAGACCGCCGTTGGCCGGGCGCGCCGTGACCGGTCGGGTCAGGGTCAGTTCGGTTCCCGCGCTGCCGGTGGCCAGTCTCAGCCCCGGCGCGTCGATGGCGAAGGCCCCCAGCGCCCGCTTCAGTTCGGCCAGTTCCGGCAGGTCGTCGGCCGTCGGCGCCCCGAAGCCGGGCCAGGCGGCGCGCGGCGCGGCCAGCGACCCGGTCGCCGTCACCCGGGTCACGCCGTCGCGCACCACGTCCAGCCCCAGTCGCCCGCGCGCCTCGTTCAGGATCAGGTCGCCCGCGGCCAGCCGCCCGGCCGCCAGGGCCAGCGGCCCCTGGACCTCGAAGGCGTCGTCGCGCCCGCCCGCCGTCAGGTTCGAAGACGTCAGCATCGCCTGGGTCAGCCGCGTCCCGCCGACAGAGCCGCTGTCCAGTCGGACGGCGGCCGGCGAGGCGACGCGCCATTCCAGCCCGCGTTCACCGCGCGCCACCGTGACGTCGGCGCGGTTCAGGGCGAGGTCGGCGCCGCGCGCCTCCAGTCCCGGACCGGTCAGGCGTTGGGCGCGCACCCGCGTCTGGCCCTCGCCGGTAATGCGGAAGGTTTCGATCCAGCCCTGGGTCTGGCCGTCGAAGTCCAGCGAGGCTTCTGCGGTTCGTCCCTCGATCCCGCCCGCCGTCAGGGCGTCGGCGGTCAGGTGGGCGGCGACGACGGCGCGGCCGTCGCCGCGACGGGTCTTCAGGTCGGGATAGGGCAGGTCGCCGGTCAGGTTCAGCCGGGCCGCGCGGCCTCCCGCGCCAGCGGTCGCGAACTGCTCTGCCTCGGCCTCGATCTTCAGCGCCACGCGGTCCCCGACAGTGGTCAGGTCGACGACGGCGCTCAGGCCGCGCGCCTCGGTCTTTCCGCTCTTGAGCGAGGCGGCGGGCAGGCGGGCGCGCAACCGCATCAGCTTGCTGTCGTCGACGCGGGCGTCGGCCAGGATTTGCAGCGGCCCGTATTCGGTGTCGATGCGGGCGCGGCCGCCCTCGACGATAACCAGGGGGGCCGGCTGGTCGGGGCGCGGCGGCCGGGCCATGAACTCCTCGACCAGAGGGTCCAGCGAACCCAGCGACAGCTTGCCCTTCTTCCAGCTGGCCCGGGCCAGGGGCCGGACCAGGCGGATGCGGCTGGGGGTCACGCCCAGACCAGCCTTGGACCAGGGCATCCCCAGGGCGTAGTCGACCTCGACCCGTTCGACCTTGAAGTCGGGATTGCGCGGGTCGCCGATGCTGATTTTTCCGACGAAGCCGTCGATTTCCAGCTGCTCCACCTCGACGTCGGCGTCGATCCCCTTGCGTTCCAGCCAGCCGGTCAGCAGCTCGCGCGCGGCGGCGCGCCGGTTCAGATAGAGGGCCGCCGCCAGCACGATCAGCAGCAGCAGGCCGATCAGCAGGACGGTCAGCGCTCCCCTGGCGACAGAGCGACGGCGCGGTCGGGGCTTGGAGGCGGGGGCGTCGTCGGTCAAAGGCGCTCGGCGTTCAGGGGAAGGAGGCGGCAACAACGCCACAGAATGGTCAGGGACAACAGTTGTTGCCGCATGAACACTGGAGCGTGGCGCTTCAGTCACTGCTCAGTCAAGCAAGGCGAGAAGAGGGCCGCTCGCGTCGGATGATTCAGGAAAAACAGTGGAATACTTGGCCTGTCGCGCCCCGGGTTAACCAATTGTAACCTTCCCGCTTCCCAAGATGGGACGGGCGGGCTATATTGCTCGCTTCGCGTTTCCGGGGGGACCTGGGCGCGATCCATGATTCGAGTGGTTTGGCGCCAGTAGGGCGTCGTCGTTTGCCGGGGACCGATGGCTCAGTTCGATCCGCGCCGCCAGCCCATGCGGCTTGCGCCGTATTTCCTGACCACGGCTGCAGCCGTGACCATCGCTCTCGTGGCGGGCCAAGCCTATGAACCTGTGCGCGCCGAAGAAGTTCCGGCGCTGACGTCGGAACAGATCGCCTATCTCGAGACCCAGGCCTACGCCGCCGCCGGCGCGCCCGCCGGTCTGACGGCCCCCGAGGCCATCCCCGTTCAAATCCGTCGCGGCGAAACCTTCGAACAGGCCGTGCGCCGCACCGGCGTCGGCGCCGACGAAGCCAGCGCCGTGGCCGCCACCGTCGCCAGCGCCTTCGACCTCAAGGATCTGCGCGCCGGTCTGAAATTCGAGACCGCCGTGTCCAAGCCGCGCGGCGGCCGGGGCGACGCCCGCCTGATCGGCCTGACCATGCGCACCGGCCCGGCCAGCCAGCTGACCGTGTCGCGCAGCTTCGACGGCGCGCTTCGTCTGCGCGCCCTCGACGAAAAGGTGACGCACGAGACCGTCGTCGCCAACGACAAGGTCCAGCGTTCGCTGTCGGCCAGCGCCCGCGAACTGGGCGCCACCTCGGCGGTCGTGCGCCGCGCCAGCCAGCTGTTCGCGCACAAGTTCGATATGCAGCGCGACGTGCGCGCCTCGGACGAGTTCACCCTGGTCTTCGATCGTTCGGTGACCGAGGCCGGCCGCACGGTCGAGACCGGCGAACTGCTCTACGCCGAGCTCAAGGGCCACGCCTTCTATCGCTATCAGCGCCCCGGTGCGAAAACGGCCGAGTATTTCGACGCCACGGGCAAGAACACCCGTTCGGCCATGATGCGCACCCCGCTGCAGAGCTTCCGCCGGGTCAGCTCCAATTTCGGTTTCCGCACCCACCCCATCTCCGGTTACCGCAAGATGCACCAGGGGATGGATTTCTCGGCTGGCACCGGCACCCCGATCGTGGCTCCGGCCGACGGCGTGGTCGTGGAGGCCCGGCGCTGGGGCGGCTACGGCAACTGGCTGCGCATCCGTCACGCCAACGGTCTGGAAAGCGGATACGGCCACCTGTCGCGTTACGGCTCGGGCATCCGCGCCGGCCAGCGCGTCAGCCAGGGCCAGGTCGTCGCCTATGTCGGCTCGACCGGCGCCTCGACCGGCCCGCACCTGCACTATGAAATCTGGCGCAACGGCCAGCGGATCAATCCGTCCGGCATCAAGACCCAGGAAGGCACGGTTCTGGCGGGCTCGGACCTGGCCGCCTTCCGCGCCGAGAAGGCCCGCATCGACCGCATCATCGCCGCCGGCGGCCAGCGCCGCCCCGTGGTGCAGCAGGCCGCGGTCTCGGGTCTGCGCTCCGTCGAAGGCTGACGGGCGCGGATTGACGGTGGGGGCGTCGCGCCCCTTCCTATCCGACAAGAACCGGCGTCCGGCCCTGGGTCGGGCACTGGACGCCGTGCACGCGCACGTCGGCCTCGCCCAGCTTCAGGCCCAGCAGGTCCAGCAGGGGCTGAACCACGCCGTCCAGCACCGGTCCCACCGGCGTCAGCAGCACGCCGACGGCCTTGACCAGATTGCCCAGGCCCAGCACCAGGGGGCCGACCTCGACATCCGGTTCGAGGTCTTGGATCAGGCTGACGATCAGGCCGTTCACGAAGCCGCGTGAACGAACGGATTTGACGTCCTGGCTGGCGATGTCCTCGGCGTTGAAGGTGACATCGGTCCAGTCCGTGTCGGCGATGTCGACATCAGCCTTGGCCTTGATGACGACCAGTCCGGCCAGGGCGGACAGGATGGTGGCCTGCGAGGTGGCCAGCGGCGCCTTGAAGTTTTTCAGCTTTGACTCGTCGATGATCCCGATACGGGCGCGCGCGACGCCCGGCCGCACGGCCAGGGTGACGGTCCGCGCGCCGTCGCAGGTGATCCGCTTCAGCCTGGCTTCGGACGCGGCCGCCTCGACCAGGATCGGCAGCTTGACCTGAGCCAGCCCCGCCAGCGCCTGCGCCGTCGTGGCCTTGAGGTAGATCCGGGCCTGGGCTGTGCGGATGATGGGTTCGCCCTTGCCGGTGATGGTCAGCCAGGGCGACTTGTTGGGCCGTTCGCCGATGGCCAGCATGATGTCGAGGTCGGCCAGACCCGCGCGCGCGCCCAGGTCCAGCGCCACCTGACGGTCGCCGTTGGCGGTCTCCAGCGAGGCCATGATCAGGTCAAGGGCGGAGACGTCGGCGTTCAGCGCCTCGCGCAGCCCCTGTCTGGCGTCGGCCTCGACGCCGATCAGGTCCTTCAGCTTCAGTTTGGCGTCGACCGGGGCGCGGGTCAGTTTGCTCAACGCGGACTGGGCGCCGGCGCCGGCGATGGGCTCCAGCACCCTCAGCGCCTGCCCGGCCGTGACCTCCTGCTGCAGCAAGGCGTCGTAGTCGCCCGCCGTCAGGCCGATGTCCGTCGCCAGGGCGTCCGAGAACTGCAGCAGATTGACCTGGGCTCCGGCCAGGGCGCGGTAATCCATCACCGTCAACGACACGTTTGAGCCCAGCAGGCCCGACAGCAGGGCGTTGGCCAGACCCCCGTCCAGACTGGCCAGCCGCGAGCCGATCGAGAACATGGCCTGGGGTTGGCCGCCGGGAATGGCGGCGGTGGCGGTCTTGCGCACGGCGACGCTGTCGCGGTTCAGGATCCAGCGCCCGAAGAACAGGGGAGCGGGCGCCGTCACCGAGACCCGGGCGGCGTTGGGCTCGCTCGCCCCGGCGCTGAAGCGGTCCTTCGGGGCGATGCGGGGGTCGGCCACATAGCCGCCCTTGACCACGCTGACCGTCTGGACGTCGGACAGGTTGGCCGAGGCCGTGGCGCGGGCGGCGGCGTCGGCCTGAGCCAGGTTGTGGGCGGCGGCCATGGCCGACAGGTCGGCGGTCCCCTGGATCTGGCGCGCCTTCAGCGAAACCGAGCCCACGTCGACCGCCAGGGCCGCCAGGACGCACATCACCCCCCCCCGAAGGCGGCGGTCATGATGGCGACGCCGCCTCGGTCGTCCGTCAGCCAGCGACGGGCGGCCATCTCAGTAGCCCCCCAGGCGGACCACCGCCGTCCGGTGAATGATCCTCGGCGGAGA
>NZ_JBOHLI010000074.1:0-10518 GCF_050729455.1 Brevundimonas sp. | reverse complement strand
GGCCAGCGCCTCCGCCATATGATCTGGATCCCGGCCTTCGCCGGGATGAGTGGATTTTGGGGCGACGCGCCTCCAAGGATTCTGCTGATCTGTCGGGATCTTAAGTTTGGTTACTCCGCCTTAACCGTAAGGATTCACCATAAGCGTCTCATCTGTCCGGGGCCGCCTTTCCATGTCCGAGTTGAAGACCGACGTCATCCTGCGTGGCGACTGCATCGAGGTGCTGAAGGGCCTGCCGGACAAGTCGGTGGACATGGTCTTCGCCGACCCGCCCTATAATCTGCAGCTGGGCGGCGACCTGCTGCGTCCGGACAATTCCAAGGTCGACGCGGTCGACGACGACTGGGACAAGTTCGACAGCTTCGCCGCCTATGACGCCTTCACGCGCGCCTGGCTGGGCGAGTGCCGTCGGGTGCTGAAGGACGAGGGCTCGCTCTGGGTCATCGGCAGCTACCACAACATCTTCCGCCTGGGCGCGGCGATGCAGGACCTGGGCTTCTGGGTGCTGAACGACATCATCTGGCGCAAGTCCAACCCGATGCCGAACTTCAAGGGCACGCGCTTCACCAACGCCCACGAGACCCTGATCTGGGCCGCCAAGTCGCGCGAGCAGAAGCGCTACACCTTCAACTACGACGCGCTGAAGGCCTTCAACGAAGACACCCAGATGCGCTCTGACTGGACGCTCGCTCTGTGCACCGGCAATGAGCGCCTGAAGGACGACAACGGCGACAAGGCCCACCCGACCCAGAAGCCCGAGGCCTTACTTCATCGCGTGCTGCTGTCGGCCAGCCGCGTCGGCGACGTCATCCTGGACCCCTTCTTCGGCACTGGCACCACGGGGGCCGCGGCCAAGCGCCTGGGCCGTCACTTCATCGGCATCGAGCGCGACGAAGGCTACGCCAAGGTGGCCGAGAAGCGCATCAAGGCGGTCATCCCCGCCGCGCCCGAGGATCTGGTCGTCACCGGCTCCAAGAAGGCCGAGCCCAAGGTGCCGTTCGGCGCCCTGGTCGAGGCGGGCCTGCTGGCGCCCGGCGACAAGCTCTACTGCCCCAAGGGCGACCATGAGGCCCGCGTGCGCGCCGACGGCTCGCTGGTGTCCGGCTCCATGACCGGCTCGATCCACAAGCTGGGCGCCCTGCTGGAGAACGCCCCGGCCTGCAACGGCTGGACCTACTGGCGCTTCAAGACCGACACGGGCCTGCGCCCCATCGACGCCCTGCGCGCCGAGATCCGCGCCGGGATGCAGTAGGCCGAACGCCGTTCGCAGATGCGGTAAGTCTTCGGCAAAGCTGGTGAATATCATTCCGGCCAAGCTGGAACCGCGCTGATCGACCCGTGTTGAGGATTCCAGCGCCCCGTTCGGGGGGTCGGAGTCACGAGATGAAGATCGCGCAGGTCACGCCCCTCTATGAGGCCGTGCCGCCTCGGCTTTACGGCGGCACGGAACGGGTGGTCGCCCACCTGACCGACGCCCTGGTGGACCTGGGCCACGACGTCACCCTGTTCGCCAGCGCCGACGCGGAGACGCGGGCGCGATTGGTCCCGGTGCGGGATCAGGCCATCCGGCTGGACCCGGAACCGCTGAAGTCCGATCTGGCCGCGCACATGACCCTGCTGGCCGAGGTTCTGGACCGCGCCGACCAGTTCGACGTGATCCATTTCCACACCGACATGGTGCATTTCCCCTTCTTCCGGGGTCTGGCGGACAAGACAATCACCACCCTGCACGGTCGGCTGGACCTGAAGGACCTGCCCGAGATCTATGAACGCTGGCCCGAGTTCGGCCTGGTCTCCATCTCCGACGACCAGCGCCGCCCCCTCCCCGCCGCCAACTGGAAGGCGACGGTGCATCACGGGATGCCGGGGGAGCTCTATCGCTTCTCGCCCAGGTCGCAGGGGTATCTGGCCTTTCTGGGCCGCATCTCGCCCGAGAAGCGCCCCGACCGCGCCATCGAGATCGCCACGCGCCTGGGCAAGCCGCTGAAGATCGCGGCCAAGGTCGATGCAGCGGACAGGGCCTATTGGGACAGCGTCATCCGGCCTCTGGTCGAGGGCAATCCGCTGATCGAGTTCGTCGGCGAGATCGGCGACGCTCAGAAGTCGGCCTTCCTGGGAGGAGCGGAAGCGCTGCTGTTTCCCATCGACTGGCCCGAACCGTTCGGCCTGGTGATGATCGAGGCCCTGGCCTGCGGCACGCCGGTCGTGGCCTTCCGCTGCGGCTCGACGCCCGAGATCATCGAGGACGGGGCCACGGGCTTCCTGGTCGACACCATGGAGCAGGCGGTCGCCGCCGCCGGGCAGGCCCACACATTGGACCGCGAGGCGATCCGGGCGCGGTTCGACCTGCGCTTCTCGGCCACGGCCATGGCCCGGCGCTACCTCGATGTTTACGGCGACCTGCTGGCCCGACGCCCATTCGCCGCCCAGGTTCTCGACGACGCCCCGATCCGCCCGCTGCGCGAGGCGCGCAGTTTCGCCCTCCGCGCCTGAACCCTTGGCCCCCTCGACCATTAGGTAGAGCATGGACGACGCCTATTCGGTCCAGACCACCGCCGCCGACAACAGCGATCAGGACGGGCTAGAGACCCTGATGGCGCTGAAGGACTGCGACACCTTCCTGGTCGCGGACCATTGGGGCGATGTGAAGAGCGGCGCCGACGGCCTGTTCGACCGGGACACGCGGCTGCTGTCGCATTTCGTCCTGACGGTCGGGCGCGTGCGGCCCTCGCGGCTCAGTTCCGGCGTGACCGAGGACAACGTCTTCTTCACCTGCCATTCGACCAACCGCCCCCTGCCGCCGATGGGAGGGCGCTCGGCCCCGGCGGGGGTGCTGCATCTGGAGCGGCGACGCTTCCTCTGGGACAAGCGGCTGTTCGAGCGGGTGCGGATGGTCAACCACGGCATCGAGGACATCCTGCTGCCGCTGGCTTTCGAGTTCGGCGCCGACTTCGCCGACATCTTCCAGGTCCGGGGCACGGAGCGCCCGGCGCGCGGCGAGGTTCACGCCCCGCACATGGACGGCCGCCGGGTCACCTTCGGCTATACTGGCCTGGACGAGGTGGTGCGAACCAGTTGCCTGGCCTTTTCCGAGCCCCCCGCTCGGCTGACCCCCAATCGGGCCGAGTTCATGTTCAGCCTGCCCAAGGGCAAGCGGCTGGACCTCTATATCGAGTGCGGGCTGGACGTCTGCGACGCCCCCGATCAGGAGCGGTGGCGCTGGAACGCCATCCAGGCCCGTCTGGCCATGCGTCGGCGGCTGCGGCGCGGCGCCAGCGTCCAGGCCCCGCGCAACCCGCGCGTCAACGACTGGCTGACCCAGTCCCGGACGGACGTGGCCTTGCTGACCACCGACCTGCCGACCGGCCCCTACCCCTATGCCGGGGTGCCGTGGTTCTCGACCCCGTTCGGGCGCGACGGCATCATCACCGCCTGGCAGATGCTGTGGATCGACCCCAGCCTGGCCAAGGGGGTGCTGACCTATCTGGCCTCACGTCAGGCGACCGAGGTCAACGCCTTCATGGATTCCGCCCCCGGCAAGATCATGCACGAGACGCGCGGCGGCGAGATGTCGGTCCTCGGCGAGGTGCCCTTCGGCCTCTATTACGGCGGGGTCGACACCACCTGCCTGTTCATCGCCCTGGCCGGCGCCTACGCCAGGCGAACCGGCGACCTGAAGACCATCCGCGCCCTGTGGCCCCATCTGATCGCGGCGGCGGGATGGATGACCGACTTTGGCGACTCGAACGGCGACGACCTGATCGACTATGCGCGGGCGGCCGAGACCGGCCTGTCGAACCAGGGCTGGAAGGACTCCGAGGACTCGATCTTCTACAGCGACGGCCGCTTCCCCAAGGGGCCGATCGCCCTGTTGGAGGTTCAGGGCTACGCCTATGCGGCCTGGAACGCCCTGGCCGAAATGGGCGTCCAGTTGGGCGACGATCGCGTCGCGCACTGGCAGGCCCGGGCCGAAAGAGTGCGAACCCTGGTCGAGGAACGCTTCTGGATGGAGGACGAAGGCTTCTACGCCATCGCCCTGGACGGCGACGGCGAGCAGTGCCGCGCCATCGGCTCGAACGCCGGCCACCTGCTGTTCAGCGGCCTGCCCTCGCATGAGCGGGCGCATCTGGTGACGCGCCGGATGCTGACGGCCGAGTTCCGTTCAGGCTGGGGCCTGCGGACCCTGGGCAAGGGCCAGACCCGCTTCAATCCGATGAGCTATCACAACGGATCGGTCTGGCCGCACGACACGGCGATGGCGGCGGCCGGCATGGCCCGCTACGGCGAACGGCGGGCCGTGGCCATGCTGCTGGGCGAGGTCTTCGGCGCGGCGGCGCATTTCCAGCTGCGCCTGCCCGAGTTGTTCTGCGGCTTCATCCGCGAGACGGGCGAGCCGCCCATCGCCTATCCGGTCGCCTGCCTGCCGCAGGCCTGGGCGGCGGGGTCGGTCTTCCTGATGCTGCAATCGGTTCTGGGCGTGTCGGTCAACGCCCTCGAGGGTCTGGTCGAAGTGTCCAAACCCGCCCTGCCGATCGGCCTGGACCGGTTGACGGTGACCGATCTGGAGGTCGGCGACGGCGTCATCGACCTGAACTTCCAGCGGCTGGACGGCCGCGTCGTCGTCATGCCCCGTGAACGACGCGGCGCGGTCAGCGTGCGGGTGACGGGCTAGGCCGCCAGCCCGCGCTCCAGCGCCTTCCTGAACACCGTCGGCAGCGAGGCCAGCGCCGCATCCGCATGGGTCCACAGGAAGTCGCCGTCGCGGCCACAATCCCTAGCTTGGCCGACATGAACGGTCAGGGTCAGGCTGAAATGGGTGAAGACGTGCTCGACGGCGCCCGCCGAGGTCCAGTCGGCGGCGACCGGGGCCTCGAAGACCGGCGTCGCGCTCCAGTCCGAGGTCGGCAGGCCGACCATGCCGCCCAGCAACCCCTTGTCGGGCCGCCGCACCAGGCCGACCCGCCCCTCGACGTCGCGCAGGACGAAGGCATAACCCAGCCGATGCGGCCGCTCGGCCTTCGTCGTCTTCAGCGGATAGCGGGCGGGTTCGCCGGTCTTCAGGCCCCCGCAGCCGAAGGCCAGGGGGCAGAGCTCGCACGACGGCGATTTCGGCCGACAGACGCCCGAGCCCAGGTCCATCAGGGCCTGGGGCCAGTCGCCGGGGCGATCCTCGCTGACGAACAGGGCCGCCAGCCGTTTCAGCTCGGGGCGGGCGGCGGGCAGAGGCGCCTCAAGCGCGAACAGGCGGCTCATGACCCGCTCGACATTGCCGTCCACGACGTTGGCGGGGCGGTCGAAGGCGATCGCGGCCACCGCCGCGGCGGTGTAGGCGCCCACCCCCGGCAGGGCCAACAGCGCCGCTTCACTATCAGGAAAGACTCCGCCGTGGTCGCTGGCCACGGTGCGGGCGCAGGCCAGCAGGTTGCGGGCGCGGGCGTAGTAGCCCAGCCCCGCCCAGGCGGCCATCAGCTCAGCGTCCTCGACCGCCGCCAGATCACCGACCGTCGGCCAGCGGGTGGTGAACCGCTCGAAATAGGGGGCGGCGTGCGGCACCGTCGTCTGCTGCAGCATGACCTCGGACAGCCAGACCCGGTAAGGCTCGGTGCGCGCGTCCGACCCCGGCGGCGCGCGCCAAGGCAGGGTCCGCGCATGGGCGTCGTACCAATCAAGCAGGGCGGCGCGGAGGGAAGAGACGTCGGGCATGGGTCGGGCTATATAGGACGAATGCGTCGTCCTCTGCCCACCGAAAGCGAAGCCCGCGAAATCCTGGCCCGACGCCGGACGCGCCCGCAGTTGCGCCCGCCGCCCCCGGCCGGCCGCTCGCTGGCCCCGCTGATCAAGAAGCTGGACGCCCAGTTCGGACGCGGTGCCGGCGCCTTGGAGCCGCGCTGGGTCGAGATCGTCGGCGAGCGCCTGGCCCGCGTCACCCGTCCGCAAAAGCTGACCAAGGGCCGCGGCGGCGCCGGCGGGACCCTGGAACTGCGCGTGGCCGGTCCCGCCGCCCTGCTGGTCCAGCACCAGTCCGAGGACATCATCCAGCGGGTGAACCTGTTCCTCGGCGCCGGATCGGTGGAAAAGCTGCGCATCGCCCAGGGGCCGGTGAAGCCCCTGCCCGTCGCCGGCGCCAAGCCCCGCGCGCGCGGCAAGGTGGTCCTGCCGCCCCTGCCCGCCTCGGTCGAAGCCGAACTGGCCGCCGCCGTCGAGGACGCCCCCGACGGCCTGAAAGCAGCGCTCAGAAAGCTGGGCCGGGCCGTGCTGTCGCAGCCGCCGGAAACTGACCAGCGCTGACTCAGCTTGGCTGCAAAGGACGCCGGGCTTGGCAACAGCGCCTGTTCTGGAGTCGCATTCTGGGCGCCAGCGATTGGCCGCTTTCGACCCATTGCAGACCTCGCGATAGCCGTGACAAGTTCCCCCGATGAGAATTGACGCGCTGACCATCGGCTTGCTTTTGACCGTCGCAGTCGCTGGGTGTGGAGAGCGCGCCTCAAAGGCTGAACTCGCCGCCAGAGAGCGTGCGGACCGCATGAACGATCAGGAGCGTCGCGCCATTCTGGCCCAACAAGTGGCGAGCGGCGACAAGACCTCTGAAGAAGCCGAATGCGGCTATCTGTTGGGCCTCTGGGATACGGAACGGGAGACCTGTTTCAACGCGGACGCCCCCTCGATTCGACCCGCTTCGACTGGCCCGTCTGAATACGCCCCTGTCCGCAATGCCGAGGATGCATGCGCCACGGCAACGGCGCGGGTGACGGCGCAGAGAGGCCTACCGATCAGCCATGTCGCCTACTGCGATCAGATCACGGAGGCGGACGCCCCTTCCGGCTACTACGTCCTGGCTCTTCGTGCCCAGTGTTCGGAAGATTTGTGCGGCAGCACAAACATGGGTTGGTTCGCTGTCCAGAAGGCGACGGCCGATGTTTTCAAGGTCGATGACGTAGCCGACTGGAAGCTCGGCCGACGCGTGACCGGCGGCTCTTGAGGTCCGCTTTCCAGCCTCAGCGGACAATCCTAGCGCCCGCTCCCGGCGACCATCGGTCCCACTCCGAGTTGAGCGCTTGGCTTTGGGGCCTCCGATAGGATATCCGCGACAGTCGCGGCGCAAAATGGCCGCATCTGTTTCGATCAATAAGCGGATTGCGCGTGTCCGACGGATCGCGTCATTCTTCTGAGTCACACCTTCAAGGACGACCCATGGCTACGTTCCGTTACGCATCGATGAGCCGCCGCGCGGCCCTGACCGCCGCCGCCCTGGCCGCCATGGCCACCGTCGCCGGCTGCACCGCCAAGACCGGCGGCGACGCCAAGGGCGACATGGCTCTGGGCGCCGGCGCGGACGCCAAGATCACGGTTGTGGAATACGCCTCGGTCACTTGCGGCCACTGCGCCGTCTGGAACGAGGAAGTCTGGCCCGAGTTCAAGACCAAGTACGTCGACACCAAGAAGGTCCGCTTCGTCTTCCGCGAGTTCCCGACCCCGCCGCAAGACATCGCCGCGGCCGGCTTCCTGATCGCGCGCTGCGCCGGCGAGGACAAGTATTTCGACGTCGTCCACGACATCATGGCCAGCCAGAAGGAATGGGCGGCGGGCGTGGCCCCCCGCACCACCCTGTTCCGCGCCGCCGCCGCCGCCGGCCTGAGCCAGGAACAGACCGAAGTCTGCATCCGCGACAAGGCCGCCATCGAAGAGATGAGCGACCGCATCGAGGCCGGCATCGACGCGGGCGTGACCGGCACGCCGACCTTCCTGGTCAACGGAACCAAGGTCGTCGACAGCAGCCTGTCGGGCCTGTCGCAAGCCATCGATGCGGAACTGGCGAAGAAATAATTTCAACCAAACGGGGGCGTCGTCATGTTGAGGAAACTGGCTGGGGCTGCAGCCCTGACCGTCGTGCTGGCGCTGGCCGGTTGCGGCGGCAAGAACTCAGCCCCCGCCGAGGGCGACATGGCCCTGGGCGCGGCCGAAGGGGCCAAGGTGACGGTGGTCGAATACGCCTCCGTCACCTGTTCCGGCTGCGCCGCATGGAATGAGCAGGTCTGGCCGCAGTTCAAGGCCAAGTACGTGGACACCAACAAGGTGCGCTTCGTCTTCCGCGAGTTCCCCACTCCGCCTCAAGACGTGGCGGTGGCCGGCTTTCTGGTGGCGCGCTGCGCGGGCGAGGACAAGTATTTCCACGTGATCGACCAGATCATGCGGTCCCTGCCCGAACTTCATTCCGGCACGCCCCCGCGCGACATCCTGCTGCGCACCGCGCGCGAGGCTGGACTGAGCGACGCCCAGTTCCAGACCTGCGTGGCCGATCCGGCAGGCGTGGCCGCGATAGAGAAACGCATCAAGGCGGCGCAGGACGCGGGCGTGACCGGCACCCCGACCTTCATGATCAACGGCGAGACAGTCAGCGACCGTTCGCTGGACGGCCTGTCGCAACGCATCGATTCTCTGCTGGTGGCGAAATGACGATAAAGACCTTGTGGCGCGCCCTGCCCCTGGCGGCGGCGCTGATGACCGCCGCGCCTGTCGGCTTCGCCGCCGATGCGCCGTCGGCGACCAGGGCGGCGACTGTGGCCGCCGTGCCGGCGGTGACCGCCGCCGATCGCGTTCTGGGGCGCGCCGACGCGCCGGTGACGGTGATCGAATACGCCTCCTTCACCTGCAGCCACTGCGCCGCCTGGACCAATGAGGTCCTGCCGACGTTCAAGGCCCGCTACATCGACACCGGCAAGGTCAAGCTGGTCTTCCGCGATATGCCGACCCAGCCGACCCAGGTGGCGGCCACCGCCGCCGCCATCGGCCGCTGCGCCGCGCCGAACAAGTTCTTCGACGTAGCCCATCACTTCATGGCGGGTCAGGCCGCCGCCTTCGCCAGCGGCGATGCTCGCGACTGGTACTTGGGCGCCGTCGCCGTCAGCGGCCGCACCCAGTCGCAGATGGAGGTCTGCCTGACCGACCCCGCCACCCAGCAAGCCATGGAGCACGACGTCGAGGCCGCCCTGGCGGCGGGCGTGGAGGGCACCCCCACCTTCTTCGTCAACGGCAAGCGCGCCGCCGACCACTCGATTGAAACCCTGTCGGCGGCCATCGACCCGCTGATCAAGGGCCGCTAATCCTCCGCCCATGCAGTTCCAGAGACTGAAGCTCGTCGGCTTCAAATCCTTCGTCGACGCGGCGGAAGTTCAAATCGAGTCCGGCCTGACCGGCGTGGTCGGGCCGAACGGCTGCGGCAAGTCCAACGTGCTGGAAAGCCTGCGCTGGGTCATGGGCGCCAACTCGGCCAAGGCCATGCGCGGCCAGGGCATGGACGACGTCATCTTCGCCGGGGCCCAGGGCCGTCCGCCGCGCAGCCACGCCGAAGTCGTCCTGACCATCGACAACGCCCAGAAGCGCGCGCCCCAGCCCTTCACCGACGCCCCGGTGCTGGAGGTGTCGCGCCGCATCGACCGGGGTCAGGGCTCGACCTATCGCATCAACGGCAAGGAGGTTCGCGCCCGCGACGTCCAGCTGCTGTTCGCCGACGCCTCGACCGGGGCCAACAGCCCGGCCCTGGTGCGTCAGGGCCAGATCTCGGAACTGATCGCCGCCAAGCCGCAGAACCGTCGTCGGATTCTGGAAGAGGCCGGCGGCGTGGCCGGTCTGCACACCCGCCGCCACGAGGCCGAACTGCGCCTGAAAGCCGCCGAGACCAATCTGGACCGGCTGGACGACATCGGCCGCGAACTGGAGACGGCGCTCAACCGGCTGAAGCGCGAGGCGCGTCAGGCCGAGAAATACAAGAAGATCTCGGCCGAGATCCGCGCCCTGCAGGCCGCCCTGCTCTATGTGCGCTGGAACGACGCCAAGGCGGCGGCCGAGGTCGCGGCCCAGGAACTGCGCGACGCCGACCGCGCCGTGGCCGAGGCCGGCGCCGCCGCGACCAGGGCCGAGGCCGACGCCCTGAAGGCGCAAGAGGCGATGAAGCCCGCCCGCGAGGAAGACGCCGTGGCCGGCGCCCTGCTGCACCGGGCCACGCTGGAACGCGACCGCCTCGATATGGCCGAACAGGCCGCCCGCGCCGAGGTCGATCGGCTCAAGGCCGAGGCCGCGCGCATCGCCTCTGACGTCGAGCGCGAGGAGCGGATGGCCGCCGACGCCCAGCGCGAGCTGGACCGGCTGGATCACGAACTGACCAGACTGAAGGCCGAAATCGCCGCCGCGCCCGAGCGCGGGCCGGAACTGGAAAAGGCGCTTCTGGCCGCCGAGGACGCCCGCAAGGCCGCCGACGGCGAGGTCGAGCGATTGGCCGGAACCCTGGCCGCCGTCGAGGCCCGCGCCAACGCCGAGAGCGCGAGGAAGCGCGACGCCGAGGCCCGACTGGCCCGCGTCGTCGGCCAGTTTGAACAGGCCAGGCGCGAACGCGAGGCGCTGGGCCCGCTGGAGACGCCGGAACTGGCGACCGCCCGGACCGCGCTGGAGACGGCTCAGGTCGACCTGACCGCCGCCCGCGAGGCCGTCGAGGCCGCCGAGGCCGCGCGCGGCGACCTGGCC
>NZ_JBOHLI010000073.1:0-10965 GCF_050729455.1 Brevundimonas sp. | reverse complement strand
CCCCAACGCTCCGCCGGCCACGCCCGACGTGGCGCGCCCCAGCCGCGCGCCCGGCGCCGGCTTCGGCCGTCCCGTCCGTCCCGAAGATGATCGCGACAAGCGTTTCTCGGACGCCGGCAAGGCCGTCAGCCGCACGCGCGGCGAGCCCAAGCGCCGCGAAGGCCGCCTGACCATTCAGTCGGTCGCCGGCGACGGCGACACCGCCGAGCGGATGCGCTCGCTGGCTTCGGTCCGTCGCGCCCGCGAACGCGAGAAGGAAAAGCGCAAGGGCGGCTCGACCGATGCGCCGAACCGGCCGCGTGAAGTCGTCATTCCCGACGTCATCACCGTGCAGGAGCTGTCCAACCGGATGGCCGTCCGCGGTGTCGACATCATCAAATTCCTGATGCGTCAGGGCATGATGATGAAGATCAACGACGTGATCGACTCCGACACCGCCGAACTGGTGGCCGAAGAGTTCGGCATGGCTGTCAAGCGCGTGTCCGAATCCGACGTCGAAGAAGGCTTCATCGCCGAGGCCGACGACGAGGGCGCGACCACGCTGCGCGCTCCGGTCGTGGCCATCATGGGTCACGTCGACCACGGCAAGACCTCGCTGCTGGACGCCCTGCGCACGACCGACGTCGCCGGCGGCGAAGCCGGCGGCATCACCCAGCACATCGGCGCCTATCAGGTGCGTCTGGAAGACGGCCAACGCGTCACCTTCCTCGACACCCCGGGCCACGCCGCCTTCTCGGCGATGCGGGCGCGCGGCGCCAACGTCACCGACATCGTGGTCCTGGTCGTGGCCGCCGACGACGGCGTCATGCCGCAGACGATCGAAGCCATCCGCCACGCCAAGGCCGCCAACGCGCCCCTGATCGTCGCGGTCAACAAGATCGACAAGCCGGACGCCAACGCGCAGAAGGTGGTCAACGAGCTGCTGCAGCACGAAGTCATCGCTGAAAGCCTGGGCGGCGACACCCAGATCATCGAGGTGTCGGCCAAGAACCGCATCAACCTCGACGGCCTGATCAACGCCATCCTGCTGCAGGCCGAGGTCATGGACCTGCGGGCCAACCCGGACCGTTCGGCTGAAGGCGTGGTCATCGAGGCCAAGCTGGACAAGGGCCGCGGCCCGGTCGCCACCGTCCTGGTCAAGCGCGGCACGCTGAAGCGCGGCGACATCGTCGTGGCCGGCTCCGCCTGGGGCAAGGCGCGCGCCCTGCTGGACGAACGCAACGCCCAGCTGACCGACGCCGGTCCCTCCGTTCCGGTCGAGATCCTCGGCCTGTCGGAAGCGCCGTCGCCTGGCGACGTCTTCGCCGTGGTGGAGAGCGAGGCCCGCGCCCGCGAACTGACCGAGTATCGCGAGCGTGCGCGCCGCGAGAAGAACCAGGTCTCGGGCGGTTCGGTGTCGCTGGTCGACATGATGTCGAAGCTGCAGTCGAAGAAGGTCTCGGAACTGCCGGTCGTCATCAAGGCGGACGTGCAGGGTTCGGCCGAAGCCATCGTCGGCTCGCTGGAGAAGATGGGCAACGAGGAAGTCCGTGCCCGCACCGTCTATTCGGGCGCCGGCGGCATCACCGAGAGCGACGTCAACCTGGCCAAGTCGGCCGGCGCGCCGATCCTCGGCTTCAATGTTCGTGCGTCCAAGCAGGCGCGCGACCTGGCCGATCGTGAAGGCGTCGAGATCCGCTACTACTCGATCATCTACGACCTGCTGGACGACATGAAGGGCGTGCTCTCGGGCATGCTGGCGCCGCTCCAGCGCGAAACCTTCCTCGGCAACGCCAAGGTGCTGCAGGTCTTCGACATCACCAAGGTCGGCAAGATCGCCGGCTGCCGGGTGTCGGAAGGCGTGGTCCGCAAGGGCGCCCGCGTCCGCATCATCCGCGACGACGTGGTGGTGCTGGAGCTGGGCGTGCTCAACACGCTCAAGCGCTTCAAGGACGAGGTCAACGAGGTGCCCTCGGGCCAGGAGTGCGGGATGCAGTTCCAGGGCTTCCAGGACATCAAGGAAGGCGACTACATCGAGTGCTTCACCGTCGAAGAGGTCAAGCGCACCCTGGACTAGGGTATGCTCGATTGACGAAGCATCAGGGCGCGGTCTCGCAAGGGGCCGCGCCCTTCGTCTTTTCCGGTCAAGGCTTCACGGCGGCCGCAGGGCCCGTTACGGTTCGCTCGTCGCCGGGGGGCGTGTTCATCGACGGGTTCGCCATGCGCCGCCACTTCCTGATTTCGGCTCTTCTGGTCGCCTCCACCGCCACGGCGGGGCCTGCCGCCGCCGACACCCGCTTCCTGGCCTTTGACGCGCGCGACCGCACGACCCAGGCCCTGACGCGCGGCGTGACCCTGGAGGTCGAGCGCGGCCTGTTCGGCGCCGTGGCGGTGCGCAACCTGTTTTCCAGCACCTCGCGCGGCTCGGCCCGCTTTACGCCCGGCGGCCCGGACGCCGTGCGCCGCGCCCTGCCGACGGGGGCGAGCGAGAGCGGCGTCTATTCCATCGTGCCGGAAGGCGACGGCCGCGGCCTGGCCCGCGCCCTGTGCCCCGGCGCGGACGAGAGCTGGGTGGTGATCGGCCGGGTTCGGGCGGGCCGTCCCATGACCATGCACGCCGTCGGCCGCTGGAGCGACGGCCGGTATCGCCACTGCGTCCAGCTGAACTACGACTATCGCGGCGAGTGGGCGACGCAACAGGGCGCCGGTCCGGCCAAGGACGCCCCACTGGCCTACGGCCCGAACTGAGGACCCTGTGCCGGGCCGGTTCCTGATCGCTGCGCTGATCGGTCTGGTCGCGGCCCTGTGGACCCTGACGCGGCCCGGCGATCCCGCTCTCTATCCGGCGTCGCAGGATGAGGCGGGTGTGGTCGTCCACCTGCTGGACAACGGCTTTCACGCCGACCTCGCCGTGCCGCGCGCGGCCCTTGTGGAGGGGGGCGGGCCGCTGGCCGAGGCGACGGTCGGCCTCGCGCCGGGGGACTGGGTGCTGATCGGCTGGGGCGACGCGACCTTCTATGTCGATCAGAACCCGATCCGGGACCGGCTGCCCGACGGGGCGCGCGCCTTCTTCCGTCCGGGTAACGCCTCCGTGGTCATGCTAGACCCCGAGGCGGAGGATCCCGCGCGGCGCTTCGGGCCGGAGGTCCGGCGTTCGTTGCGGCTGTCGCAGGCGGGCACGGCGGCCTTGCGGGCGCGGGTGCAGGCCTCGCTGGCGACCGATGCGGCGGGCCGTCCGATCACGGCGGCGGCGCGGCCCGGCGACGACGCCCGCTTCTTCGAGAGCCGCGAGACCTTCTGGATCGGCCACCTGTGCAACCACTGGACGGCGGAGCTGCTGTCGGCGGCGGGACTGCCGATCCGCCCCTATCGCGCCGTGACCTCGGGCGAGGTGATGCGGACGGCGGCCCGCGCCGAGCAAAGCGCGGCCAAGCTGGACTTGAAGCCCGTCCGCGACTAGACCGCGCGCTTCGCTTTTTCAGCCGGCGTCCGATCCCCGGCGAGCGAACAAGGGAGGCGCGCCATGGGCCGCAAACAACACACCCGCAACGCCACCGGACCGATGGGGCCTTCACAGCGCCAGCTGCGCGCCGGCGAACTGATCCGTCACGCCCTGGTCGACGTGCTGCGCGAGCAGGAGATTCACGACGAGGCCCTGCTGGGCGTGTCGATCACCGTGACCGAGGTGCGGCTGTCGCCGGACCTGAAGCACGCCACCTGCTTCGTCGAGCCCCTGGGCGCTGGCGTTGAGGCCGCCGTCACGGCGGGCCACGAAAGCGCGATCATCAAGGCGCTGAACGCCCACGCCAAATTCCTGCGCGGCCAGCTGGGCCGCCACATCGACATGAAGTTCACGCCGGACCTGCGTTTCCGCCACGATGAGAGCTTTGACGCCGCCAGCCACATCGACCGGCTGATGGACGACCCGCGCGTGCGCGCCGACGTGGAAGCGTCGGACGATCAGGGCGAAGACTGATCCATGGCGCGCAGGAAGAAGGGCGAGATCGTCAACGGCTGGGTCTGCCTCGACAAGCCGTTCGAGATGGGTTCGACCGAGGCGGTGACCAAGGTCCGGCGCCTGTTCGACGCCCAGAAGGCGGGCCACGCCGGGACCCTGGACCCGCTGGCCTCGGGCATCCTGCCCATCGCCCTGGGGGAAGCGACCAAGACGGTGCCCTTCATGATGGACGCCGAGAAGGTCTATCGCTTCACCATCCACTGGGGCATTTCCACCGACAGCATCGACCGCGAGGGCGAGATCGTCGCCCGGTCGGACGTCCGCCCTTCGGTCGAGGCGGTGAAGGCGGCCCTGCCGGCCTTCGTCGGCGAGATCGACCAGGCGCCGCCCCAGTTCTCGGCCATCCGCGTCAACGGCGAGCGCGCCTATGACCTGGCCCGCGACGGGGTGCAGTTCGAGCTGGAGACCCGCAAGGTCGTGATCCATGAGGCGGCGGTGACCGACGCCCCCGACGCCGATCATGTCGAGATCACGATGCGCACGGGCAAGGGCGTCTATGTCCGCTCGCTGGCGCGCGACCTGGCCGCCATGCTGGGCGCCGAAGGGCACGTTTCGGCCCTGCGGCGCGAGCGGGTGGGGCCGTTCTCGACCGAGAATGCGGTCACTCTGGATTTTCTCGTCGATCTGGCGCATAAGGGCGCCGCCTTGGAAGGCTTGCTGCCCGTTTCGACCGCTCTGGACGACATCCCGGATCTGGCCGTCACGGAACAGGACGCCTTCTCGCTGAGGCAGGGACGGCCGATCGTTCTGCTCCCCCGTCAGGTTGAAACCTTGAAGAGCCAGCTATCCGCCGGTTCGCGCACGGTGTCGGCCTTCGTGGGAGAGACCTTGGTCGCGCTCTGCACCATGCGGGCCGGACGGCTAGAACCCGACCGTGTTTTCAATCTCCCCTAGCGCTCGTTTTCGGGCGGCGCGACAGGGCTCCAACATGGAGACTCTCGATGTCGATTACGGCTCAACGCAAGGGCGAAGTCATCGCTGACAACGCTCGTTCGGCTGCAGACACCGGCTCGGCCGAGGTCCAGGTCGCGATCCTTTCGGAACGCATCGCCAACCTGACCGAGCACTTCAAGACCCACAAGAAAGACAACCACTCGCGTCGCGGCCTTCTGAAGATGGTCTCGCAGCGTCGTCGTCTTCTTGACCACCTGACCAAGGTCGATCGCGAGCGTTATGTCGCTCTGATCACCAAGCTGGGCCTGCGTCGCTAAGGCGGCCGACCGGCAGCGGATAGATTTCTCGAGGCGCGGGCGGACACGTCCGCGCCTCGTTCCGCACCTAGAGCATTTCCTGACGGAGCGGCTGTCGTTCGCTCCCGGAACCGCCGACAGTGAGCTTCCCGCGCGCCGCGGGTCTAGATCGGCGCAGACGCGAGGGCCAGGACGGTCCTTGCTCCATCCGCCCGGACGCGATGGCGCGACCGGGTTCTCGGGGACCGAGGGACTGAACAGCCCGAGGCTCCACACACCCCCGCCGGGAATACGCCCGCGGGAGACGAAAGAAGAAAAATGTTCGATATCAAACGCAAGACGATCGAGTGGGCCGGCCGCCCGCTGACGCTGGAAACCGGCCGCATCGCCCGTCAGGCTGACGGCGCCGTGCTGGCGACCTACGGCGAGACCGTGGTCCTGGCCACCGTCGTCTATGGCCGTCAGCCCAAGCCGGGCCTGGACTTCTTCCCGCTGACCGTCAACTACCAGGAAAAGACCTTCGCCGCCGGCAAGATCCCGGGCGGCTACTTCAAGCGTGAAGGCCGTCCGAGCGAGAAAGAGACCCTGGTCTCGCGCCTGATCGACCGTCCGATCCGCCCCCTGTTCGTCAAGGGCTTCAAGAACGAGACCCAGGTCGTCATCACCGTGCTGCAGCACGACATGGAGAACGACCCGGACGTCCTGGGCATGGTCGCCGCCTCGGCCGCCCTGACCATCTCGGGCGTGCCCTTCATGGGCCCGATCGGCGCCGCGCGCGTCGGCCTGATCGACGGCGAGCTGGTGCTGAACCCCGCTGTCGACCAGATGGGCGAGAGCTCGCTGGACCTGGTCGTCGCCGGTACGCAAGACGCCCTGATGATGGTCGAATCCGAAGCCAAGGAGCTGTCGGAAGAGAAGATGCTCGAGGCCCTGATGTTCGCGCATGCGGGCATGCAGCCGGTGATCGACGCCATCATCGACCTGGCCGAGCACGCCGCCAAGGAGCCGTTCGACTTCCAGGCTGAGGATCACTCCGACGTCGTCGCCTCGATCAAGAAGCTGGTCGGCGAAGACATCAAGGCCGCCTACGCCCACCCGGGCAAGTATGACCGCCGCTCGGGCGTCGACGTGGCCAAGAAGACCGCCGCCGCCGCCCTGGTGAAGACCGACGAGAACCCCGAGGGCGTTGACTCGTCCAAGTTCTCGGCCGCCTTCAAGGAATGCGAAGCCGACGTCCTGCGTCGCGACATCATCGAGAACGCCCACCGCGTCGACGGTCGCGCCCTCGACAAGGTCCGCGCCATCGTCTCGGAAGTCGGCGTCCTGCCGCGCACCCACGGTTCGTCGCTGTTCACGCGCGGCGAAACCCAGGCCCTGGTCGTCGCCACGCTCGGCACCGGCGAGGACGAGCAGTACATCGACAGCCTGCAGGGCACCTACAAAGAGTCCTTCCTGCTGCACTACAACTTCCCCCCCTATTCGGTGGGTGAAGCCGGCCGCATGGGTTCGCCCGGCCGTCGCGAAATCGGTCACGGCAAGCTGGCCTGGCGCGCCATCCGTCCGATGCTGCCGACCAAGGAAGACTTCCCCTACACCATCCGTCTGGTGTCGGAGATCACCGAGTCCAACGGCTCGTCCTCGATGGCCACGGTCTGCGGTTCGTCGCTGGCCCTGATGGACGCCGGCGTGCCGCTGGTCCGTCCGGTCTCGGGCATCGCCATGGGTCTGATCCTGGAGCCGTCGGGCGAGTTCGCCATCCTGTCCGACATCCTGGGTGACGAAGATCACCTGGGCGACATGGACTTCAAGGTCGCGGGCACCTCGGAAGGCATCACCAGCCTTCAGATGGACATCAAGGTCGCCGGCATCACCAAGGAGATCATGGAGCAGGCTCTGACGCAGGCTTCGGCCGGTCGTCTGCACATCCTCGACGAAATGTCGAAGGCCATGGACGCTCCGCGCGCCGAGCTGGGCGAGCACGCGCCGAAGATCGAAACCATCAAGATCCCGGTCGACAAGATCCGTGAAGTGATCGGTTCGGGCGGCAAGGTGATCCGCGAGATCGTCGAGAAGACCGGCGCCAAGATCGACATCGGCGATGACGGCACCATCAAGGTCGCCGCCAACGACCAGGACAAGATCGACGCCGCCAAGAACTGGATCAACTCCATCGCCGCTGAGCCGGAAATGGGCGCGATCTACACCGGCAAGGTGGTCAAGGTCGTCGACTTCGGCGCCTTCGTGAACTTCTTCGGCGCCAAGGACGGTCTGGTCCACGTGTCCCAGATCGCTCTGGAGCGCGTCGCCAACCCGGCCGACGTCCTGTCGGAAGGCCAAGAGGTCAAGGTCAAGTTCCTGGGCTTCGACGACCGCGGCAAGACCAAGCTGTCGATGAAAGTCGTGGATCAAGCCACGGGCGAAGACATCACCGACAAGATCAACGCCGAGCGCGCTGAACGCGGTGAAGCCCCGCTGTCGGAAGACACCGGCGGTCGTCCGAAGCGTGAAGGCGGCGATCGCGGTGGCGATCGTGGCCGTCGCCGTCGCGACTAAGCCTCAAGGCTGAAATGAAGAGGGCCCCGCTGGAAACAGCGGGGCCTTTTTTCTTAGGGCGCTATCGCGCGCGACGCGGTCGCGCGCTGCTTGAGCGCAGTTTCTCCCTTCCCATGAAGGGGAGGAGGAAGGCTACGCTCCGCATTCCTTCGGCTTCTGCTCGCTCGGCTCGTACATGGCGCATGACCGGTCGATCTCGCCCTGGATCATGTCGCAGGGGTTGGCGTTGTGGCAGGGCGGATGGGTGGCGGGGCTGACCTTGATACAGCGCTGGACCAGACGTTTCGAGCGGGCCTCGCCGATCTCGGCCAGGCAGGAGCCGGGTTCGCCGACGGGCGTGGCGGCTGGCGTGACGGTCGGCGCGGCGGGTTCCGTCGCCGGTTCGGGCGCGACGGCTTCAGGCTTTGGTTCGGTCTTGAGCTTGGGCGGCGCGACGGGCGCAGGGGCGTCCTTGAGCGGCACGGCGTCGATCGGCTCCTGCGACAGCTGTGTGTCGACAGGGGCGGGCGACGGCCTCTCGGCGGGCGCGGGCTGCGGCTGGCCGCACCCCGTCAGAAGCGCGGCCGACAGGGCCAGAAGGGAGGCGGCGAGGGCGGAACGCATGGGGTATCTCCGTTCGCAGAAGATCCCACCATGCGCCGATCGGCCCTCGCGGCCTAGTCCTTGGTGCTTAGCGACCCAGAGCCGCGCGTTGCAGGGCGAATAGCTCGGCGCAGCCGATCCCGGCCAGTTCGAACAGGCGGTCGAACTCGGGGCGCGAGAAGCCGCGCTTCTCGCCCGTGGCCTGGATCTCGACGATGCCGCCGGCGCCGGTCAGGACGAAGTTGGAATCGGCCTCGGCGGTGGAGTCTTCCTCATAGTCGAGGTCCAGCACGGGCAGGTCGTTGAAGATGCCGCACGACACGGCCGCGACCTGATCGATGATGGGATCGGCCTTCAGCACGCCCTCGTCCTTGAGGTAGTTCAGGGCCGTGGCCATGGCGACCCAGGCGCCGGTGATCGAGGCGGTGCGGGTGCCGCCGTCGGCCTGGATGACGTCGCAGTCGATCAGGACCTGACGCTCGCCCAGGGCCTTGAGGTCGACCACGGCGCGCAGCGAGCGGCCGATCAGGCGCTGGATTTCCTGGGTGCGGCCCGACTGCTTGCCGGCGGCGGCTTCGCGACGGCCGCGCGTGTGGGTGGCGCGGGGCAGCATGCCGTACTCGGCGGTGACCCAGCCCTGGCCGGTGTTGCGCATCCAGCCCGGCACCTTCTCCTCGACCGAGGCGGTGCACAGGACCTTGGTGTGGCCGAAGGTGACCAGGCACGAGCCCTCGGCGTAGCGGTTGACGCCGGTCTCCAGCGTGACGGCGCGGAGTTGTTCGGGGGTGCGTTCAGACGGGCGCATGGGATTTCCTTGGAACCAGAGCAGGGCGTGCTTATCCTGAAAGCGTGAGCCTGTATGCCCCCCATCCGTCGCCGTTCGGAAGCGCCCCCGCTGGCCTGGGGACGCTGGACGCGCGCGCGCGCGACATCTTCCGCCGCATCGTCGAGACCTATCTGGAGACGGGCGAACCGGTCGGGTCGCGCACCATTTCGCGCGGCGGGCTGGCCCTGTCGCCGGCCTCGATCCGCAACACCATGCAGGACCTGACCCTGGCGGGCCTGCTGGCCTCGCCCCACACCTCGGCCGGGCGGGTGCCGACGCACGCGGGGCTGCGCCTGTTCGTCGACGGCCTGCTGGAGGTCGGCGACATCGGTCAGGACGAGCGGCGCGAGATCGACGCGCGGCTGGCCGGGAAGGGCCGCAACTTCGAGGAGGCGCTGGACGCCGCCACCAACCTGCTGTCCGGTCTGGCCGGGGGGGCGGGCATCGTCGCCAGCCCGGTGCGCGACGCGGGGGTCAAGCACGTCGAGTTCGTGGCCCTGGGCCACGATCAGGCCCTGGCGGTGCTGGTCGGGGACGACGGCACGGTCGAGAACCGGCTGATGCCCCTGTCGGCGGGGGTGACGCCCTCGACGCTGAGCGAGGCCTCCAACTTCCTCAACGCCCGGCTGAAGGGGCGCCCCCTGGCCGAGGCCCGCACCGAGATGAGCGCCGAACTGGACGCCGCCCGACGCGAGCTGGACGCCGCCGCCGCCCGTCTGGTCGAGGACGGTCTGGCCGCCTGGTCCGGCGGCGGCGAGCGCGACCGGGCCTTGATCGTGCGCGGCCGCGCCAACCTGCTGCAGGACGCGGAAGCCCTCGAGGATCTGGAGCGGGTGCGCGTCCTGTTCGACGATCTGGAGCAGAAGGAACAGCTGATCGGCCTGCTGGACGGGGTCGGGGCGGCGCAGGGCGTGCGCATCTTCATCGGCGCCGAAACACGCTTGTTTTCGCTTTCGGGTTCCGCCGTGATCGCGGCGCCCTATATGACGGGCCGGCAGCGGATGCTGGGCGCCATCGGCGTCATCGGCCCTGCAAGACTGAACTATGCCCGTGTCATCCCGTTGGTGGACTATACCGCCCGGGTGCTGGGTCGGATTCTGGACGGACAAGAGACGTGAACGACATCAACGACGAGACCCGGGACCAACTCGAGCAGGACATGGGGGAGTCCGCCATCGACGCCGCAGCCGAAGGCGCGGACGACGGCGACATGGCCGTGGTCGACGCCCTGATCGCCGAGCGCGACCAGTGGAAGGACCGCGCCCTGCGCGCTGTGGCCGACGCCGAGAACATCAAGCGCCGCGCCGAGACCCAGGCCAACGACGCCCGCGCCTACGCCATCCAGCGCTTCGCCAAGGACCTGCTGGGCGTGGCCGACACCCTGGAGCGTGGTCTGGCGACGGCGCCCAAGGACGCCGAGGGCCCCGCCGCCGCCATGGTCACGGGGCTGGAGCTGACGCAGAAGTCGCTGCTGTCGGCCTTTGAATCCAACGGCCTGACCCGCGTCGCGCCCGAGCCGGGCGAGGCCTTCGATCCGCACCTGCATCAGGCCGTGATGGAACAGCCGTCGGACAGCGTGCCGGGCGGCACGGTGATCCAGACCCTGCAACCGGGCTACGCCCTGTTCGGCCGCACCGTGCGCGCCGCCATGGTGGTGGTCGCGGCCAAGGGCTCGGGCCCGGCCTCGGGCGGCGCCTATTCGGAAGCCAATACGACCGGCGGGAATTTCGACGCCAAGGCTTGAGCCTTTCCTGAACTGAAACGACGACGGCCCGGGGCAGACGCTCCGGGCCGTTTTTTTGTCCACCAACTATTCC
>NZ_JBOHLI010000072.1:0-10977 GCF_050729455.1 Brevundimonas sp. | reverse complement strand
GGCGGCAGGGCCGTCGGCGCGGCGGGCAGAGGCTGGGGCGCCGGACGCGGCTCGACGGCTTCCGGGCCGGGGGTGAAGGTGGGGGCGGCGCCGACGGCCTCGCCGCCGTCGCGATAGACGCGCACGCCGGCTTCCGGGTCGATCGGCTGGGCGTCCAGCGGCGCCTCGACCTTCATGCTTTCGACCGGCGCGCCGACGGCGGGCGGTACATCACCTGACTTCCGCGCGCCCGACGTTCCCCACATGTAAGCGAGGGCGATGATCAAGGCGATCAACACGCCCATGCTGATGATCAGGGTGATTGGCGGCGCCTTGGCGGCCGGGGCGCGACGGGGATCATAGCTGCGACGCTCGAACGGCAGGTCGTCGTCGGTGGGCGGCGTATAGGCCCCCCGCTCGCGGCCGGCGTGGGGGGTGCCTCGGTGATCGTCGTCGTAGGACATGGGTCGCGCTTTCTGGATCGGCCCCGCGCGAATCGGCGCCGGGATGTATCAGTCTAGCCCGCCCGTGGCCGCTTTCGAATCACAGATCAAGCGCCAGGTCGAGGCTGAACAGCTTGCCGTGCACCTCGATGGCGTAGCGGTCGGTCATACCGGCGATATAGTCGCACACCGCCCGCGCCCGCTTGACCGGATCCTCCGACAGGGCCGGGGCCGACCATTCGGGCGGCATGACCTCGGGTTCTTCCATGAACAGGTGGAACAGCTGCGACAGGACGCGCCGCGCCTGGCTGCGGGTGCGGTTGACGCGGTAATGGCGATACATCCGCTCGAACAGGAAGCGGCGCAGCACGCCGAGGTCCGCCATCATGGCCGGCGAGAACTGCACCATCATCTGCGGGGCCAGCCGCACGTCCTCGACCGTGACGATGTGGTGCGCAGCCAGCCGCCGCTCGGTCTCGGCCAGGACGTCGTCGACCATCAGGCCGATCATCCGGCGCACGGCCTCCAGACGCACCATGCGGTCGTCCAGCGCGGGCCAGTCATGGCGCACCTCGGCCAGACACGGCCCGATCAAGGGCACGTCGGCCAGGTCGGCCAGGGTGAACAGACCCGCCTGCACCCCGTCGTCCACGTCGTGGTTGTTGTAGGCGATGTCGTCGGCGATGGCCGCGCACTGGGCCTCCAGCGAGGCGAAGGTGTCCAGCCGCAGATCCCAGTTCGCCGCCCCGCCGGGGGCATAGGCCGCGACCGTCTTCCAAGCCGGGTCGTCCAGGTGATGCATCACCGGGCCGTTGTGCTTGATGACGCCCTCGACCGTTTCCCAGCTGAGGTTCAGGCCCGGGAACTTGGGATAGCGGACTTCCAGCTCGGTGATGACGCGGAAGCTCTGGACGTTGTGATCAAAGCCGCCGTAGTCGGCCATCTGGGCCTGCAGCTCGTCCTCGCCGGCATGGGCGAAGGGCGGATGGCCGAGGTCGTGGGCCAGGGCGATGGTCTCGGCCAGATCGTCGTCCAGCCGCAGGGCGTGGGCCAGCGACCGGGCGATCTGGGCCACTTCCAGACTGTGGGTCAGACGGGTGCGGTAATGGTCACCCTCATGCGCCACGAAGACCTGGGTCTTCTCCTTCAGGCGACGGAAGGCGGTGGCGTGAATGATGCGGTCGCGGTCGCGGGCGAAGGGGGTGCGGGTGCGGCTGGCGGGCTCGAAAACGTGGCGGCCGCGGCTGGCGGCGGGGTCTTCGGCGAAGGACGCGCGGGTCTGGCTCAAGGCGGACAGCACTTCTGTTGCAGCACAGGCCTTTGCGAACGCCTGTTCGCTCCTCATATAGAGAGGCGTGAGCACCGTCCAATCCACAGAATCAGTCCGCGACCTGTCGCTTTCGGTTTCCGCTCGCGCCCCGGAAGGCATCCTTCTGGCCGAAAGCGCGGCGAAACGTCTGGCCAAGCTGGCCGAGGCGGAAGGCAAGCCGGTCATGCTGCGCGTCGCCGTCGACGGCGGCGGCTGCTCGGGCTTCCAGTACCGACTGGAGCTGGTCGATGCGCCCGAGGCCGATGATCTGGTCATCCGTCGCGACGGTCAGGCGGCGGTGATCGACCCGGTGTCCATCCCCTTTCTCAAGGGGTCTGAGATCGCCTTCGTCGATGAGCTGGCCGGGGCCCAGTTCGTGGTGCGCAACCCCAACGCCTCGTCCAGCTGCGGCTGCGGCGTCAGCTTCGCCATCTAGGGCCCAGCCCCAAAACACTCGTCACCCTCGGGCTCGTCCCGAGGGCCTATGGCGGCTTCAAGAACTGCGCTGCGCCGCGTGGCGCGCCCATCAGCACGACGATATGCTGCGTGCGCGGAACGATGGGCCCTCGGGACGAGCCCGAGGGTGACGGTTGTGGTGTTTAAGGACTACGGCTCTGCTTGGCACAGAGCGCGCAACTCCCATCTCTGTTTTCATGCGCCGTCTGATCCTCATGTCCGTGCTGCTGGCCGCCGCACCCTTCACCGCGAACGCCCAGACCTGGCCCGGCTGGCCGGGTCCGCCGCCGCCTGGATATGATCCCGGCTCGGCCATCGCCGACCAGCACCGGGTCGAGATGGAGCGCCGACGCAGTCAGGCCGCCGAACGCGAGGCCCTGGCCCAGCAACAGCGACTGCAGACCCAGTTGACCATCCAGCGGCTGGAGGCCGCGCGCCAACCGACGCCGCCCCTGCCCCCACAAACCGCCTACGCCCCGCGCACCCCGGAACAGGAACGACAGGCCCGCGAAGCCCAGGCCGCCCGGCGCGAAGAGATGGTGCGCAGCCTCACCGAGATCGACGCCTGGCTGGACCGTTGCCCGGACTGACCGCCCGCTGCAATTGCATCCCTTCCCTGATCCCTGCGTTTCGGCCTAGCTTCGGGCATCGGATCAGGGCGGAGACGACATCATGCGTTGGCAGGGCGGACGGCGCGGCGGCGGCATCGAGGACCGGCGCGGCATGGGCGGAGGGGCGGTGGCGGGCGGCGGCATCGGCATACTGGTGCTGGCGGCCATCGGCTACTTCGTCTTCGGCATCGACCCCAGTACGACCCAGCAGGTCGCCAGCCAGTTCGGCGGCGCCAGCCAGGGCCAGCAGACCGGCAAGACGGGCTCCCCCGAGGATCAGGCCGGCCAGTTCGTCGAGGTTGTCGGCTCCAACATCAACGACGTCTGGAAGACCAAGCTGCGCGGCTACACCCCGCCGACCACGGTCCTCTATGAGCAAGGCACCCAGACCGGCTGCGGCTTCGGCCAGTCGGCCATGGGTCCCTTCTACTGCCCCGCCGACCGCAAGGTTTATCTCGACCTCGGTTTCTGGCGCGAGATGGAGACCAAGCTGGGGGCCTCGGGCGCCGACTTCGCCAAGGCCTATGTCATCGCCCACGAATTCGGCCACCACATCCAGACCCTGACCGGCGCCAGCGACCAGGTGCAGCGCGCCCAGCAATCGGCCCGATCCAAGGCCGAGGGCAACAAGTATTCGGTCGCGCTGGAGCTTCAGGCCGACTGCTACGCCGGGGTCTGGGCCCGCAACGCCGCCGCCGTCTCCGGCGGCCAGGTGGCGCTGGAGCCCGGCGATCTGGAAGAAGGCATGAAGACCGCCCAGGCCATCGGCGACGACACCCTGCAACGGCGCGGCGGCGGCCGCGTCTCGCCCGAAAGCTTCACCCACGGCTCCTCGGCCCAGCGGGTCGAGTGGCTGCAGCGCGGCTATCAGACCGGCGACCCGGCGGCCTGCGACACCTTCAAGGGGCTGTAACCTAACCCACCGTCAGGTCCATCTGGGGCGAGACGTGCAGTCGGCCTCGTCCCAGGTCCAGACTCACGTCGCGATCCTCAAAAGCCGCCACGCCCAGCAGGGCGTCGGGATAGTTGGGCAGAGGCGAATCCGCGAAGACCGGCGTCCGCACCCCGCGCCACAGATCGTCGCCGAAGGTCACGGTCCGCGCCTCGATCACCCGCGCCCGCGCCACGCCCCCCAGAACGATGCTGGACCCGGCCGTCTCGGCCCGCCCGTCCAGCAGGCCCGCCGTCTCGGCCGCGCCCTGGCTGAGAGAGATCAGGGACGAGAACCCGGTGTCGATCACGGCCCGGATCACCGCCCCCTCGACCGTCACCTCGGCGCTCAGGGCCGTGCCGCTGCGTTTGACCGGGACAGGACGCAGGGCGGGCGAGACGACATGATCCGCCGGATCAGCCAGCCGCGCGCGTCGTCCCTTCATGTTCAGATCCAGCACGGCCTCCCCCAGCAGATCCTGCCCCAGCACCAGCGGCGCGCTCAGCCCCGCCTCCGCCGCCAGCGGCCCCAGGTCGAGGATGGCCGTGCGCAGCCCGCCGACGCTCAGCGATCCGATGGTCAGATCCAGCGTCACTCCGCGCCCGACCTGCGGCTGGCCCCCGACCCCGTAGGCCACCATCGGCATGTCGAAGAAGGAAGTCAGGCCCAGTTCCTCGACCAGGGCCCGGTCGATCACCGAATACTGGGCCCCGCTGTCGATCAGGGCCGTGACCTCGCGCCCGGCGATGCGCACCCGAACGGTCGGGGTAGCCGCGTCATGGACGACGAAGGGCGACCAGCCGCTGGTCCCGCCATCGGGAAAGCGCAGCGCCGGCCGCCGCCAGATCACATGGTCCTTCAGCCACAGGCCGCCGCCGACAGCAGCCGCGGCGGCGCCCGCGCGGATCAGGAAGGAACGGCGTCTCATCGCCCCTGACATGGACCGGACGGCGACGATGCGCCAGCCCCTCCGGCGCCGCACCGCCCTTTCGTCATCTTGTTGCGCAAAACCGCGAAATCGCCTTCGCAGGCGCAAAATAATCATGACGAAGCGCCGCCCTGCGGCTAGAAACGACCCGTCATGAGCACCTCCCCCGACCGCTACCTTTCGACGCGCGGCGACGCCGCCCCGACCAATTTCGCCGACGCCCTGCTGCGCGGCATCGCGCCCGACGGCGGCCTCTACATGCCGCAGGCCTGGCCGACCCTGCCCGCCGACGCGGCGCGACCGGGGCGGACCTATGCGGAGATGGCCAAAGAGGCGATTTCCCCCTTCATCGGCGACGCCCTGCCCGCCGGCGCGCTGGACCGGGCGCTGGAGCGTCTGACACGCGGCTTCGACCACCCGGCGGTGACGCCCCTGGTCGAACTGGAGCCCGGCCTCTTCGTGCTGGAGCTGTTCCACGGCCCGACCGCCGCCTTCAAGGACCTGGCGATGCAACTGGTCGCCGCCCTGTCGGACGAAGCCCTGGCCGCGACGGGCCAGAAGCTGACCCTGCTGACGGCCACCAGTGGCGACACCGGCGCCGCCGCCGTGCGCGCCTTCGCGGGCGCCGAACGCATCAATCTGGTGGTGCTGCACCCGCTGGACCGCGTCTCGCCGGTGCAGCGCAAGCAGATGACGACGGTGCAGGCCGACAACGTCCTGAACCTGGCCGTGCGCGGCGACTTCGACGACTGCCAGCGTCTGGTGAAGGGGCTGCTGGCCGAGGAATCCCTGCGCGAAGGCCGCCGCCTGTCGTCGGTCAACTCGATCAACTGGGGCAGGCTGGCGGGACAGATCCCCTACTACGTCTCGGCCACGGCCCAGTTGGGTCAGGCGGCGACCTTCGTCGTCCCGACCGGCAATTTCGGCGACGCCTTCGCCGGCATCGCCGCGAAGAAAATGGGGCTGCCGGTCAAGGGCTTCGTCGCCGCCGTCAACCAGAACGACGCCCTGGCCCGCGCCCTGAACGAGGGCGTCTACGCCCGTCGCCCCGCCGTCGAGAGCGGCAGCGTGTCGATGGACGTCCAGGCCCCGTCCAACTTCGAACGTCTGGTCTATGAGGCGTCCGGCCGCGACGCCGACGCCACCCGCGCCGTGTTCGAGACTTTCGCCCGCGAGGGGTCCGTGACCCTGTCGCCCGACCTGCTGGCCGCCCTGCGCGCCGAGGTGTCCGGCGTCTCCATCGACGAGGCTGCGACCAAGGCCGAGATCGCTCACGCCCACGCCGCCTGGGGCCGCGTCGTCTGTCCGCACACCGCCGTGGCCCTGGCCGCCGCGCGCAGTCTGGACCGCGCCGACGGCCCCGTCGTCGCCCTGTCGACGGCCCATCCGTCCAAGTTCGGCGCCTTCGTCTCGGACGTGCTGGGCTTCGAGCCGGAACCCGCCCCCGTCATCCACGCCCTGGGCGACCAGCCCGAACGCCTGACCATCATCGACAACACGGCCGAGGCCGCGCTGGCGGCGGTCAAGGGCTTCGCGGGCTAACCCCTAACCCACCCAGCGCGGGTGGCGCGGCCGCCCTTGCGGGCATTCCAGCACCGCCCGGTCCCAGGCCGCCAGATCGGCGGCGGCCTCATAGGTGGATTGCAGAAAGGCGCAGAGGGCGGCGTCGGGATCGTCCTCGGCCCGCACCGCCTCATAGGGCAGGACGAACTCGCCCAGACCGACGTCCCAATGGGCCGCGGCCGGAGAGACCGGCGCAGTCTCGAACCCGGCCGGCGCGGGGTAGGCGTAGGCGTAGAAGCTGGGCTCGCGCCCCGGATCGCCGGGCCAGAAGCCCGCGCTGGACACCTCGTGCGAATAGGCTTCGCGCGTCACCGCGTCGGGCAGGTTGGGCACCCCGCCCGGATGCAGGGGCGCCGGCCGCCCCGAGAAGCGCGTCACCGCCAGATCGAACGCGCCCCAGAACAGGTGGACCGGGCTGCACTTGCCCAGAAACCCGGTGCGAAACAAGTTGAACACCCGGTCCACCTGCACCAGCGCCCGCCAGTAGTCGCGCGCGACCTCGGCGTCATATCGACGATGCCGCTCGTCCATCGGAAAGGGCGTCGCCTCAGCCATTTCGTTCGGCTTCAGATCGATATGGCAGGCCACGCCCAGCGCGCTCAGGGCGTCCTGCGTCTCGGCGTAGAAGTCCGCCACGGTTCCGGATTTCAGCGCGACCCGGCGCTCGCCCCCGTCGCTGACGCGGATGACCAGGGCCCCGGCGACGAAGTCGAACTCCATCGAAAAGCCGACGCCGCCGTGCGGGATGAGGCCGGTCGACAACCCCCGCGCCGACACCCGCAGCGTCACGTGCCAGCCTTGATTGAGCCAGGGCGTCTGCGACAGCCGCGCCTTGCCGACGATCTGCGTCCACAGCTGCAGCGTCTCCATCGTCGGCCACAACGTCGCCGCCGACAGTTCGGGCCATGCGTCCGCGCGCGCCGCCATCCTCAGCCTCCTCGCCAGCCCCCTGCCTCAAAATCCCGCGTGGCGAGATCGTTGCATGGCCCGGGTCGCAAGTGGACCTGGTGGACGACAACTCAGGGTGGGAAGCGGATATTGCAGATCGACCACCTCCACCATACGGTCAAGGTTATGCGCGACCTCTCTATCTCATGCCACGACGTGGATTGGCGTCCGCTTCTCACAAAATAAAGGTGGCTCGTGCCGTCAGACCACACACCGCTTTTGATCGGCGCCTTCGGCGACTGGATTATCGGAGCGCCGGACGGTTCACTTTGGTCTCTCGATGCGCTCGAAGGGCAATACAAGTGGATTGCGGAGAGCGCAGCAGAGTTCAATCACGCGAAGCTCGATGAAGCGAACCGAAATCTCTGGTTCTCAGCCGACTGGGTGGCCATCGCCTTTGAGCAAGGATTAGTTCCGAACGCAGATGAATGCTTAGGCTGGAAGGACCATCCGATGATCGGAGGCCCTTTCGAGTTTGAGAATATCCAAATCTTCTCGCTGAACGTCTATCAAGCCTTGATGGGACAACTGCATAAGGTGTGGCGCGCTGAACGCGGGTAACGTCTGCAACGGGTCGAAAGCGGCCTCTCGTCCGAGCGCGAGAAGCCGCCCCGCTCTCCCCCTGACTGTCTTCACGGATGCGCGGCGAACGCCCCGCTGTCGAGCGGCCGAGGCGCCGGACGATACCGTCCCTCGACGGCCGGTTCAGGGGTCGCCGTGGCGCGCCCGGAGCGGCGATCCCAGCTGTCCATGATCTCCAGCGCGGCGCGTTCGTTCAGCCGGTCTCGCGCCTCGCCCGTCGCCGCGCGGACGGCGTCCGGCGTCGCATTCAGGCGGCTGACGAAGGCGCGGGTGAGACGCGCCTTGCTGGCATAACCGCACAGACTGGCGACCTCGGCGATCGGCGGGCCCACCGGCGACGACACCAGCGTCCAGGCCCGTTGCAGCCGACGCTCGTCGATGAAGCGCGCGACCCCGCCATAGGGCGCGAAGGTGCGATAAAGGGTGGCGCGCGACACCCCCAGCCGCTCCGCGATCGAGGCCGGGGTCAGGCCGGCGCTCTTCAGATGATCGTCCACGATCGCCTCGGCCCCGGCCCGCAGGGACATCTCCTCGCCCCGCGCGCGCCGGGTGTCCGTCAGGGCCAGGCCCAGTATCTCGATCACCCCCTGAAAGACGACCGAACCCTGGGCGGGCGTCATGCGCCGCGAATCCTCCCACAGGCGATGGGTGGTGCTGGTGATCACGCGGGCCAGCGGGTGATCGGCGCGGATCTCGGTGCAGTGCAGGTCCAGATTGCGGGCGGCCTTGGGCAGGAGGCTGCGCGAAATGACCACCATCATCGCCGTATAGTCGGTGTTGACCAGGGTGGCGGCCTTCTTCAGGTCAAGGATGAGGATGTCGCCCTCACGCAGGCGACGCCCTGAGCGCGTCGGCTGAACATCGACCGTGCCCGCCTCGACCAGGATGATAAACAGCTGATCGGCGCCTGTCGCCGCCACGCGCTCGGCGTCGCGGGCCAGGGTCACCGCCCCGCGCAGCACCGACCGGGAAATGACGCCGTCGAGCAGAACCGCCGTTTCGGCCGAGTATTCGAGATCCGTCTGAGCCGCGGTTACCTCGGGATCCAGATGGAAGGCGAAGGCCACCGAATGGGCGGCGCGACGCATCAGGTCGACCATCCGTTCGCCGGGCAGCCGAACGTGATGGACACGCGGAATCGGCTGCTCGCAGTGAAGCTGCCCCCCCGTCGTGTCCATGATGATCGGCTCCATGGGCGCCTGAATGGCCGAGACACCGCCGGTATCCAAATCAATTTCTCATTCCTGAGACGGATCGGGCTCAATATCCCTTTCGTGAGACGCCGCAGTCTCTTCGGAAACGCTCCGTCGGCGAGTTCAGACCGTCTCCGCCGCCTTCCAGTAGTCCAGCCGCCGGAAGAAGGGGGCCGGGTCCTTGGGCGTGACCAGGTTGGCCGGGTCGTGGAACAAACGGTCATGCAGGCGGGTCAGGGTGAAGCGCACCGCCGCCGCCGCCCCCAGCCCCGGCAGGGCCGCAGCCTCGGCGGGCGTCAGGGGCCGCACGGACTCATAGCCCTTCTGGAAGGCGCGCAGGGCCGAGTGCATGGGCCGCCCCTCGGCGTCGAAGCCCCAGGCGCTGAGGGCGATAGCCAGGTCATAGGCCAGCACGTCGGTGCAGCCGAAGTAGAAGTCGATCACCCCGCCGACGTCGCATTTCCCATGTTCGTTGGTCGCGAACAGGACGTTGTCGGGGAAGTAGTCGGCGTGGATCGGCCCGCGCGGCAGGGCCGGATCGCTCCACGGCTCGGCCAGACGCGGCAGCAGGGCCTTGATCTGATCCAGCATCTTGCGGTCCACGCCTTTCGCCGGTCCGTCGCAGCGCGCAGCCAGCGCCGCCCAGGCCTCGGGTCCGACCGGGTTCGGGCGCAAGGCGGCATAGTCGGCGGCGTCGAGGTGCAGCAGGGCCAGCACCTGACCGGCGCGATACTGTTCCTTGTCCGACGGCTGGCGCTTCCAGGCGCCGGGCGCCCAGTTCAGGATGGCGGCGGCGCGGCCGTTCAGATGGCCGATGATCTCGCCCTGATGATCCGCCACCGGCGACGGCGTCGGGAAACCCCGCGCCGCCAGATGCCGCGTCAGACCCAGGCAGAAGGGCAGCGAAGCCGCGTCCGTCCGCCCCTCGAACAGGGTCAGGACATAGGCGCCCGACGTCGTCTCCAGCTTGTAGTTGGTGTTCTCGACCCCCTCGGCGATCGGCGTCAGCGCGACCAGATCGCCCAGGGGGTAACGCATGAGATAGTCGGCGGCCTGTTCCGGCGCGACGGGCGTGAAGACAGCCATGTTCAGACCAGCTCCGCCGCCGCGCGACGGGCGCGCACCACATCGGCCACATCGGCCAGAACGCTCTCGGTCGTGGCCCAGCGTCCGGCGCCGCGCCCCTTGCACGTCCAGACGCGACCGTCCTGACCATAGACCTTCAAGGCGTTTCTCTCTCCGTTCAGCGACTGAAACAGCGCGTCTTTCAGATCGCCGTCAAGCCGGACCGAGGCGTCCAGATGACCGTCGCGGTCATGGCAGGCGCCGATCTGGCGCACCGGGCGGTCGCCCAGCGGCGTCTCGGCCGACAGCTCGTCGCGCGGCAGGTCGGCGGGGGCGTGGCCGAAGGCCTCAAAGGACAGCAGCTTGACCTTGGCGGCGGCGTCGTGACCCTCCAGATCCGAGGACGGGTCTTCTTCGGCGAAGCCCGCCACGCGGGCGTCGGACAGGGCGTCGGCGAAGGCCGCGCCCTCGCCCAGGCGTTGCAGCATGAAGTTGACCGTGCCGTTCAGCACCGCCTCGAAACCGGCGACCGGACCGGCGGCGCGGGCGGCGCGCAGGGTCTCGATCATCGGCGCCCCGCCGCCGACCGAGGCCGACCAGGCGACGCGACAGCCGTTGGCGGCGGCCAGGGCTTGCAGCCCCGCCGGATCGCGGGACACGGCCTGCTTGTTGGCGCTGACCACGTCGCAGCCGGCCTCCAGCGCGCGACGGATCAGGGCGTGACCGGCCTCGCCTTCCGACAGGGCCTCCAGCAGCAGGTCCGGCTTCTTGGCCAGCAGGGCTTCGACGTCATTGGTGAACAGGTCGGCGGGCGCCGAGACATCACGCGCCTTGCCCGGATTGCGGACCAGAACGCCGACGACCTCATAGCGCTTGTCCGGCAGCAGGCGGTTCAGCAGACCGCCGCCGACCACGCCGCAACCGGCCAGGGCCACGCGCAGCGGCGCGTTCGGCTGGACCGGTCCGGGA
>NZ_JBOHLI010000071.1:0-11273 GCF_050729455.1 Brevundimonas sp. | reverse complement strand
TCTTCCGAGGGCGCGCTGCGGGTGCTTGTGGTCGATGACCACGCCATCAACCGTCGCGCCATCCAGTTGATCCTTCAGTCCATCGACTGCGAAATCGCCATGGCTGAAGACGGCCTAGCCGCGCTTCAGGCCTGCGAGGGCGCGCCGTTCGACGTCATCTTCATGGATGTGCGGATGCCGGAACTGGACGGACGCGAGACCACGCGGCGGCTGCGCGCCGGGGGCGGATTGAACGCCGCCACGCCGGTCATCGCCGTCACCGCCGACACGGCGCCCGAGGACATCGCCGCCTCCACCGCCGCCGGGATGAACTATTTCGTGTCCAAGCCGCTGACGCCGGGCTCCCTGCTCGGCGCCCTGTCTCAGGTGCTGGCCGACCCTGGCGCAGCCGCCGACAGCGCGGCGGCCTGAGCGAAAGCCTCGCCCCGGACCTCCGCCAGCAGTTCCTCGGCGAAGTCCGGCGCGCGCAGACGGCATTCCCATACCGTCACCACCCGCCAGCCCGCGGCGGCCAGCGTCGCCTCGGCGCGGGCGTCGCGCGCGCGGTTGCGCTCGATCTTGGCGGTCCAGTAGTCGGCGTTGGCCTGCGGCTTTCGCGCGCCGCGCGGGCAGTCGTGGCCATGCCAGAAACAGCCGTGGACAAAGACGGCGACCTTTCGCCCCTTCATCACCACGTCGGGCCGTCCGGGCAGGCCGCAGCCGCCCAGACGGTAGCCGATCCCGGCGGCGCGCAGCATCCGCCGGACCTTCCATTCGGGCGCGGTGTCGCGCCCCTTCACCCGGCGCATGACCGCGCTGCGTTTTTCCGGGGTGAAGACGTCGGTCATGGATCAGCCCATGACCGGCCGGATCAGAGCTGGGCCAGCAGGTGCTCGGCCGACGACACCTTGAACTCGCCGCCCTGTTCGATGTTCAGCTGATCGACCACGCCGTCCTTGACCAGCATGGAATAGCGCTGCGAGCGCTCGCCCATGCCGAAGCCCTTGGCGTCCAGGGCCAGGCCGACGCTGCGGGTGAAGTCGCCGTTGCCGTCAGCCAGCATGACCACATCGTCCGTGCCGTTCAGGTCGTTGGCCTGGGCCCAGGCGCCCATGACGAAGGCGTCGTTGACCGACACGCAGGCGACGGTGTCCACGCCCTTGGCGGCCAGGTCGGCGCGGTTGTCGACATAGCCCGGCAGGTGGCGCGCCGAACAGGTCGGGGTGAAGGCGCCCGGCACCGCGAACAGGGCCACGGTCTTGCCCGCGAACAGCTCGCTGGTGGTGACCGGCTTGGGGCCGTCGGCGGTCATGGTGGTCAGGGTCGCGTCGGGGATGCGGTCGCCGATCTGGATGGTCATGCAAGGTCTCCGGGCTGAAGGGCCCGGGGAATCCGGGCTGAAGGGCCCGGGGAATCCGGGCGGCGTTCAAAACGTCAGATAGAGACGGGAAGAAGGATCGCCAAGCGGGCTTCGTTCCCTGCGCGCCTTGCGCCGGCTGCGTCATGATCCGATGATAGGGATATGATCGCCTTCTCCTCCCTGACCGGGCGTCTTCTGGTGGCGATGCCGGGCATCGACGACGACCGCTTCCGCCACGCCGTCATCCTGATCTGCGCCCATGACGACGAGCACGCCATGGGGCTGCGGCTGGACCAGCCCGCGCCGGGCGTCACCCTGTCCGAAGTGCTCAAGAAGCTGGATACGCCCGTCTCGGACGCCATGTCGGAACGGTCGGTGCTGATCGGCGGGCCAGTCGAGCGCGAGCGCGGCTTTGTCCTGCACACCGACGACTGGGCCAATGACGACGTCACCATGACCTTCGGCGACGGTCTGGCCCTGACCGGCACCCGCGACGCCCTGGCTGCCATGAGCGACCTTGAGGACGGGCCGCGCCGCTCGATCCTGCTGCTGGGCTACGCCGGCTGGGGCGAGGGTCAGTTGGAGGAGGAGCTGGGCGAGAATGTCTGGCTGACCGCCGACGCCGATCCCGAGCTAATCTTCGACGCCGACTATGAGACCAAGTGGGCCCGCGCCCTGGCCGGTCTGGGCGTCGACGCCGCCCGCCTGTCCAGCCAGAGCGGCCGGGCCTGACTTCTACGCCGAGCGCGCCTTGATCGGCGCCGTGCCGTCGGCCAAGGATTCGTTCAGATAGACCTCGGCCTCCTGGGCCGGCAGGGCGGGGGCGTAGCCGAAGCCCTGCCCGTAGTGGCAGCTGGCGTCCAGCAGCAGACCGGCCAGCTCGGCGTTCTCGACGCCCTCGGCCACGACTTCCAGCGACAGGTCGCGGCCCAGGTTGACCACGGATTTGACGATCTTGGCCGAGCCCTCGTCCTTGTTCATCGTCAGAACGAAGTAGCGGTCGATCTTCAGCGTGTCGAAGGGCAGACGCGCCAGATAGGACAGGGACGAGAAGCCGGTGCCGAAGTCGTCCAGCGCCAGGCTGGCCCCCGCCTCGCGCAGCCGGGTCAGGACCTCGGCGGCGTGCGCGGTGTCGCGCATGATGTCGCCCTCGGTGACTTCCAGCTTCAGCGCGCCGCGCGGCAGGCCGGTCTCCTGGATGATGCGAGCCACGTCCTCAACCAGATGGTCGCGCTCGATCTCGCCGACCGACAGGTTGACGCTGCAGAACAGCTTGCCCGCGCCGGGGTGACGATGCAGCCACTCGGCCAGCTGACGCGAGGCCTGGGTCATCATCAGCAGACCCAGCTCGTTCATCAGGCCCATTTCGTCGGCCAGGGTCAGGAAGTCGTCGGGCGGCACCAAACCGCGCTGCGGATGGCGCCAGCGCACCAGGGCCTCGAAGCCCGCGACCGCGCCGGTCTTCAGGTTGACGATGGGCTGATAGAAGGGCTCGATCTCGCCGCGCACGAAGGCGTTGCGCAGATCGGCTTCCAGCGCCAGGCGCGACAGACTGTCAGACTCCAGCGCCCGGCCATAGGCCGCCGCCCCGCCGCGCCCGGCCGTCTTGGCCTGCTCCACCGCCAGTTCGACCCGGCGCAGCAGTTCGGCCGGGTCGGGGGCGTCCGGTCCGCCCTCGGCCGCCACCGCGCCGATGGAAACGGTGGGATAGATGTCGAAGCCGGCGACGCGCAACGGCTGTTCCAGAGCTTCGCGCACCCGTTCGCTGCCTCCCGTGGCCCCGCGACGGGTCAGCACGGCGAACTCGTCCTCGCCGATGCGGGCGGGCGAGCAGTCCTGCGAAAACGCCCCGGCTAGCCGCGAACCGAGCGCCGACAGCACCAGATCGGCGCGCTCATGGCCAAGGGCCTCGTTCAGGCGGCGCAGACGATCGACGTCGGCCACCACCAGCTCATAATCGCCCGGCTGGGCCAGGGTTTCGGCGACGCGGACCAGGAAGGTGCGGCGGTCCAGCAGGCCGGTCAGCGTGTCCCGGTCGGCCCCGGCGAACTTGGTCTCCAAGGCGACGACGCCCGCCGCGCGCAGGCCGTCCTCCAGCCAGACGCCGCGCCACAGGCAGGTTTCGCAGCCGCGCATCCGCAGGCGAACGGCGATCTCGGTCCCCTCGGCCTGGGGCTTCAACAGCCGGTCGGCCAGGGCCCGATCCTGCGGCATGGCCAGGGCGGTGAAGGCCGCGCCGGAACATTCGGGGGCCAGCGGGCCGAGGCCCAGCGACCGGGTCGCCCCGGTGAACCTGATCTGGTCTTCCGACGGCGTCCAGATCCATAACGCGGCGTCGGCGGCGGCCAGCGCCTCGATCGCCGTGGTCGGGTCCCAGGCCAGCGCTCTGGATCGTGTGCTCAAAGCGTTTCCCGGGTGTAAGAACTGGACGCGGTCGGGTCAGGGACGAACTCGTCCTCGATGACGCCGAACAGCAGATGATCTGCCCATACGCCGTTAATTTTCAAATAAGCTTTCGCCAGTCCTTCATGGCGAAACCCCGCCTTTTCCAAAACGCGGCGCGAAGCCTGGTTCGAGGGCACGCAGGCCGCCTCCACCCGGTGCAGTTTCAGCGCCCCGAAGGCGAAGCCCAGCATGGCCCGCGCCGCCTCCGTGCCCACCCCCTGCCCCGCATAAGGCTGGCCGACCCAGTAGCCCAAGGTTCCCGTCTCGGCCACGCCGCGCCGGATGTTGGACAGGGTGATCGCCCCCATCAGGGTTTCTTCGTCAGGATCGAAGACGAACAGGGGCCAGGCCGTGCCCAGCTCCATCTCGCGGGCATAGACGCCGAGGCGGCGACGAAAGGCCGCCCGGGCCAGGTCGTCCTCGGCCCAGGCCGGCTCCCATGGCTGAAGATAGTCGCGCGAGCCGCCGCGCAGCTCGGCCCATTCGGCGTAGTCCGACGGACGCGGCGGACGCAACAGGACCCCCTGTCCGCGCAGGACCGGTCCGGTCGCCTCGGCCATCCAGTCGAACAGGGCCATGACGTCAGATTAGCGAGAAGCGCCGCCGACGCCAGCCACGACTTAGCGACCCGCCAGACGCGCCGCGAAGGCCGCGCCCGCCGGCGCCGCCGCCCTGGGGCCCAGGACCGCCGAGGCAGACCGCCCGGCCGAGGCCATGGCTCGGCCCACCGCGCGCAGGTCGTCGCCGCTCTGGGCCAGGATGCGGGCGGCGCTGTCCTCGGACGAGACCGGCGCGCCAAAGATCAGGGTCTGGGCGGCGTTGCGGCCGGCGCGGCTGGCGGGGCTTTCGTCGGCCATCCACAGGGTGGCGTTCAGCACGGCCTTGGCGCGCGACAGTTCGGCGTCGGTCGGCCCCTTCTCGGCCAGGTCCAGCAGTTCGGCGGCGCTGACCTCGGCCAGTTCGACCGCGCGGTCGGCGGCGGCCCCGGCATAGATCCCCAGCAGGCCCGCGTCCTCATAGGCCTCCTGATAGGCGTCGATGGCGTAGGCCAGACCCCGGTCCTCGCGCGCGCTCTGGAACAGGCGCGAGGCCATGCCGCCGCCGAGGATTTCGGTGAACAGTCGCAGAGCCGGCAGACGTGGGTCCAGCGCCCCCATGGTCGGCAGCTGGAAGACCAGATTGGCCTGCTCGATCTTGCGCGTCAGTCTGGCCTCACCGCCGACGAAGACGGCGGGCGCGAGGGGATCCAGCGGCGTCGCCGCCTCCTGGCCGAACCAGCGCTCGGCAAGGGCCAGCAGTTCGTCCTCGTCGACCGCGCCCGACACGGCCACCACCATGCGGTCGGGCGAATAGAGCTGGGCCCGCCAATGGGCCACGGCGGCGCGGTCGGCGGGCGCCAGGCTGTCCACCGTGCCCAGGATCGGCCGCCCCAGCGATTGACCGGCGTAGGCCCGCGTCTGGGCCATTTCGAAGACGTGGTCGTCGGGGGTGTCGAAGGCCTCGGCGATCTCCTGGGCCACGACGTCCTTTTCGCGGACGATCTCGGCCGGATCGAGCGTGGGGCGGAAGACCAGGTCCGACACCACCTGCATGGCCAGGGGCAGCGAGCCGTGCAGGGCGCGGATCTCGAAGCTGGTGCGCTCATAGCCGGTGGCGGCGTTGATCGAGCCGCCCTCGGCCTCGATGCGCTCGACGATGTCGCGCGCGCCCATGTCGCCGGCCCCCTTGAACACCAGATGCTCCAGCAGGTGGGACCAGCCGGAGCGGGCCTCGTCCTCCATCCGCGCCCCGCCGCGCACTGCGACGGTCAGGGCGAAGGTCCGCAGACCGGGCATGGGGTCGCAGACGACGCGGACGCCGTTCGACAGGGTGTGCAGGCGAGCGGTCAGGATTCAGTGTCCTTGCGGGTCATGCGGCGGCGCAGCAGCACCGCATAGAAGGCGATCAGGGCGGCGGCGAGACCGAACCAGGTCAGGGCGTAGCCCAGGTGACTGTTGGCGAAGGCGGCGGGCGGCGCCGAGGGCTTCAGCGCGACCCAGTCGGGATTGGTCGAGGTGGTCGCGAAGACGGTGAAGGGCGACACCGGCCCCTCGACCTTGAGGGCGCGCGCCATGGCCTCGGCGTCGCGGCCGTAGAAGCGGCCTTCGGCAGGCGGCGTCAGGGCGCTGGGGGCCGGGGCGCGGCGCAGGACGCCAGTGATGACCACGGGCATGGTGTCGGCGGCGTTGACCGGCGGACGGCTTGAGATCTCGGCGGAGACGAAGCCGCGATCGACCAGCAGGGTCGGCCCACCTTCAACCGCACAGGCCGAAACCAGACGCACGCCGGCGTCGCTGTTCTCGATGGACTGCAGCTCGACATAGGGCGCCGCCGCCAGACCACGGCAGGTCAGGATGACGCGGCGGAACTCGGGGTCGTCAAGCGCCAGCGCCTCGGCCAGAGGCAGGGGCGGCAGATCGGCGGCGGCCTCGGCGGCGGCGATCAGGCCCTCCTTCCACTGCATCCGCTGCACCTGCCAGACGCCGAGGGCCAGCAGGACGCCTAGCAAAAGGACGGCGAAGACCGTCAGGACGACGGGGAAGCGCGGGCGGGCGGCAGCGGTCATTTCGGGTCTCGGGTTCTCAGCATCTGCAGGGCGGTCATCAGCCCCTTGCCGGGCCGCATCAGGCCCAGGGCCAGGGCGGCGACCAGCGGCAGCCAGACGATCAGATGCAGCCAGATGGGGGGATGCCAGGCGATCTCGACCGCCAGGGCCGAAAACCCGACCAGGAAGCCGGCGATCTGCATGATGAAGGTGGCGGCGCCGTCGCCGGTCTCGACCGACGCGAGGTCATGGCCGCAGGTTTCGCAAGTCGAGCGGACCTTCAGGAAGCCCTGAAACAGCCGCCCCTGCCCGCAGTTGGGGCACCGCCCTCTCAGACCGGCCAGGATGGCCTGCCCGCCAAGCAAATCGGCGCGGGACTGTTCGTCCCGCGCCGTTTGAAGTGCAGAGGCTGGTTGGCCCGTCTTCACCCGAAGGTGACATAGACGAAGGCGAACAGGAACAGCCAGACCACGTCCACGAAGTGCCAGTACCAGGCGGCGGCTTCGAAGCCGAAGTGCTTCTGCGGGGTCATCTGGCCCGCCTGCAGGCGCAGCAGGCAGACCGCCAGGAAGATGGTGCCGACCAGGACGTGGAAGCCGTGGAAGCCCGTGGCCATGAAGAAGATCGAGCCATAGAGCCCCGACTGGGCGGCTTCTTCGTTGAAGAAGAGGTGCTCGTGGATGATGTGCTGATACTCGTAGGCCTGAACGCCGGTGAACAGCACGCCCAGCAGGACGGTGATCAGCAGACCCAGCTTGGCGGCCTTGCGGTCGCCGACCGCCAGCGCGTGGTGCGCCCAGGTGACGGTCGTGCCCGACAGCAGCAGGATGACCGTGTTCAGCAGCGGCAGGCTCCAGGGGTCCAGCAGCTCGACGCCCTTGGGCGGCCAGGTCGACCAGGCCTTGCCCGTGTCCATCCAGTTGCCGACTTCGGGGATGATGGCGCGCGACTCGTTGAAGATCGCCATGTCGAAGAACATCCAGAAGAAGGCGACGAAGAACATCACCTCCGAGGCGATGAACAGCACCATGCCGTAGCGCAGGCCGATCGAGACGACCGGGGTGTGGTCGCCCTTCTTGGATTCCTTGATGACGTCCGACCACCAGCCGAACATGGCGTAGAGCACGCCCGCCAGACCGGCGAAGAAGACATACTTGGTGCCTTCAGGCAGGCCGAACAGGCCCTTCATCCACATGACCGCGCCGACGAACATGACCACGCAGGCCATGGACGAGATCAGCGGCCAGGGGCTCGGGTCCACCAGGTGGTAATCGTGTTGCGGTTTCGCGTGCGCGTCGGCCATTCTCAGGTCTCTTGGAAGGCGAGAGTCGTTAGATCAGGGGCTATAGCGCCCGCTATCCGGCTTTGCCAACAGCGGATTGGCCGGAAGCGGCCTGCTGGAAGCCTTTGGTGGGGTAGAAGGTGTAGCTGAGGGTGATTTCACGCACCCCCTTGGCCTCGGCGTCGGTCGCCAGTTCGGGCGCGACGAAATACTGGACCGGGAAGGCCTTGGTCTCTCCGGGGGCGATTTCCTGCCCCTCGAAGCAGAAGCACTGCAGCTTCTGGAAATAGGGACCGGCGCGCTCGGGCACGACGTTGTAGGCGGCCGTGGCGTGGATCGGCTGGTCCGAGGTGTTGGTCACGTTGAAATAGGCCATGCCGGTCTCGCCGATGCGGACGCGCTGGCTGACCTGTTCGGCCTTGAAGGTCATCGGCAGGTCGCGGACGTTGGTGTCGAAACGGATCAGGACGCTCTGGTCCAGAATCTGCGTCGGCGCCGCTTCGGCCTTCATCACCGTGCCGTCAAATCCGGTCACCTGGCAGAACAGGCGATACAGCGGCACGGCGGCGAAAGCCGCCCCGGTCATGCCCATGACCACGGCGGCGCAGATCAGGGCGATGAGGTTCTTGCGGTCCTTCACTGCGCCGGCTCCGCGACCGGGGCCTCCGGGGCGGGCGCGACGGGGGCAGGCAAAGCGGGATCGGCGCGTTCGACCGTGGCCAGAGCCGCCGCCTCGGCCGCCTTGCGGGCCTCGGTGTTGCGCTGAAGGTTCACCACGGTGACGATGAAGACCAGAACGATGAAGCCGACCAGGCCCAGGGCGATGGCGACGTTGCGGCGCTTGCGAGCGCGCACTTGATCTTCGGTGAGTTTGACGAAATTCGGACGGGTCACGCGGATCAGGCTCCCAGGCCCGGCAGCTGCTCGACCAGCAAGGCCGAGAACAGCGCCATCAGATACAGGATGGAAAAGGCGAACAGGTTCCGGGCCGGTTTGGCCTCGGCGCGGACGTCATACAATGCGGCCTCTCGCCCCACCGCCTCGGCCTTGTCCGGCTGGTCGCCCGCGCGCGAGCGCCACAGACGGATCGCCAGGGCCAGGAAGAAGACGCCGCCGGCCACCGACACCGCCAGATAGATGACGCCGCCCAAGCCCAGGAAGGCCGGAGCGATGGCCACGGGCACGAAGATCAGGGTGTAGAGCAGGATCTGCAGACGGGTGGACTTGGCCCCGCGCGCCACCGGCATCATCGGAATGCCCGCCTTGGCGTAGTCGCCGGCTGAATAGAGGGCGAGCGCCCAGCTGTGCGGCGGGGTCCACAGGAAGATGATCAGGAACAGCAGCCAGGCTTGCCAGGGCGCGTCGCCCGTCACCGCCGCCCAGCCGATCACCGGCGGGAAGGCGCCCGCGGCGCCGCCGATGACGATGTTCTGGGGCGTCCGGCGCTTGAGCAGCAGGGTATAGAAGCCGGCGTAGTAGACGATGGTCAGGGCCAGCAGGCCGCCGGCCAGCCAGTTGGTCGTCATGCCCAGCAGCATGACCGAAAAGATCGACAGCACGACGCCGAAGGCCATGGCGTCATTCTTGCGAACGCGGCCCGCCGCGACCGGGCGGCCGCGCGTGCGCCGCATCAGGGCGTCCGTCTCGCCTTCCAGCGCCATGTTCAGCGCCCCGGCGGCCCCGGCCCCCACGGCGATGCACAGGACGGCGATGGCGGCCAGCAAGGGATTGGCGTGGCCCGGCGCTACCACCAGTCCGGTCACGGCGGTGAAGACCACCAGCGACATGACACGCGGCTTCAGCAGCTGGAAGAAGTCTTCCGGCTGGGCGGTCGTGACGAGCGGGGCTTCGCGATCGGGGCGTTCAGTCTGGGTCATGAAAAGCCAAAGGCCGCCCTTCCGGTTACGAAAGGGCGGCCTCTCAAGGGTTATCCGGTTCGGATCAGTGGTTGTCCGCCTTGACCACCGGCAGTTCGTTGAACTGGTGGTGCGGCGGGGGCGACGAGAGGGTCCACTCCAGGGTGGTGGCGCCTTCGCCCCACGGATTGGCCTCGCCCTTGCGGCGACGGATCGCAGCTTCAGCCAGCATCACCAGGAAGACGGCGACGCCGACGATGGTGATCAGGTAGCCGATCGACGAGATCTGGTTCCAGTAGGTGAAGGCTTCCGGATAGTCGATGTAACGACGCGGCATGCCTTGCAGACCCAGGAAGTGCTGCGGGAAGAAGACCAGGTTCACGCCGACGAACATGATCCAGAAATGGGTCGCGCCGAGGAACTCGTTGTACTTCACGCCGAACATCTTCTCGAACCAGTAGTAGAAGCCCGCGAAGATCGAGAAGACGGCGCCCAGCGACAGCACGTAGTGGAAGTGGGCCACGACGTAGTAGGTGTCGTGCAGGCTGTAGTCGATGCCGGCGTTCGACAGGACCACGCCGGTCACGCCGCCGAGGGTGAACAGGAAGATGAAGCCCATCGCCCACAGCATAGGCGTCTTGAAGCTGATGGAGCCGCCCCACATGGTGGCGATCCAGCTGAAGATCTTCACGCCCGTCGGGACGGCGATGATCATCGTCGCGGCCACGAAGTAGGCGCGCAGGTTGATGCTCATGCCCACGGTGTACATGTGGTGCGCCCACACGATGAAGCCGATGAAGCCGATGGCGACCATGGCGTAGGCCATGGCGAGGTAGCCGAAGATCGGCTTCTTCGAGAAGGTCGAGACGATGTGCGAGATGATGCCGAAGCCCGGCAGGATCATGATGTAGACTTCGGGGTGGCCGAAGAACCAGAACAGGTGCTGGTACATCACCGGGTCGCCGCCGCCGGCCGGATCGAAGAACGAGGTGCCGAAGTTACGGTCCGTCAGCAGCATGGTGATGGCGCCCGCCAGAACCGGCAGCGACAGCAGCAGCAGGAAGGCCGTGATCAGCACGCCCCAGGCGAACAGCGGCATGCGGTGCAGGGTCATGCCCGGCGCGCGCATGTTGAAGATGGTGGTGATGAAGTTGATCGCGCCCAGGATCGACGAGGCGCCGGCGACGTGCAGCGAGAAGATCGCCAGGTCGAACGACGGACCCGTGTGGCCCATGGTGGAGAGCGGCGGATAGGCCGTCCAGCCGCCGCCGAAGCCCTTGCCCGGGCCGCCGTCGACGAACATGGAGATGCACAGCAGGATGAAGGCCGCGACCAGCAGCCAGAACGAGATGTTGTTCATCCGCGGGAAGGCCATGTCCGGCGCGCCGATCATGATCGGCGTGAAGTAGTTGGCGAAGCCGCCCATGGTCGCCGGCATGACGACGAAGAAGACCATGATCAGGGCGTGGGCCGTGACCGTGACGTTATAGCCGTGCTTGGAGGCCTCAACGATCCCCAGTTGCTGGATGATCGTGCCTTCCTTGAACAGCTGGATGCCCGGTTCGGCCAGTTCCCAGCGGATCAGGCCCGACAGGGCGCCGCCCACCAGACCAGTGAAGATAGCGAACAACAGGTACAGAAGACCGATGTCCTTGTGGTTCGTCGACAGGAACCAGCGGGTGAAGAAACCCGGCTTGTGATCGTGATGATCGTCGTGTGCTGCGGCAGCGGTGGCCATGATCGTGGGCTCTCGCGTCTCTGTTACTG
>NZ_JBOHLI010000070.1:0-11351 GCF_050729455.1 Brevundimonas sp. | reverse complement strand
GTCTGGCGACGCGGCTGGTCGAGGCCGCCGTGGTGCGCGCCGCCGCCCTTGGCGCCGAGCGGATGTTCCTGGAAGTGGCCGAGGACAATGTCGCGGCTCGCGCCCTCTATGCCCGGGCGGGCTTTGCCGAGGCGGGACGGCGGCGCGGATATTATGCGCGTGCGGACGGAAGCCGCGAGGACGCCCTGGTCCTGTCGCTGAACTTTTCTGGATAGCTTCCATAAGGCGACGGCTCAGCCTATCTTCCGGCGTATGGAACGGATCGAGAAACTTTGCGCCGACCGCGGCATGCGTATGACCGAGCAGCGGCGCGTGATCGCCCGCGTCCTGTCGCAGGCCGAGGATCACCCTGACGTCGAGGAGCTGTATCGCCGCGCCTCGTCCATCGACCCGCACATCTCGATCGCCACCGTCTATCGCACCGTGCGCCTGTTCGAAGAGGCGGGCGTGGTCGAGAAGCACGACTTCGGCGACGGCCGCAGCCGCTATGAAGAGGCGGGCGACGACCACCACGACCACCTGATCGACACCAAGACCGGCGAGGTCATCGAGTTCTTCGACGCCGAGATCGAGCGCCTGAAGACCGAGATCGCCAAGCGTCTGGGCTTCGAACTGGTCGGTCACAAGCTGGAGCTCTACGGCCACTCGATCGCGGGCGTCGAGCCGAGCGAACGCGAAGGCCTGATCTACAAGCGCCACGCCGCGCGCGTGGAGCCGACGGACGGCTGAGCCTGCCGAGCGCGACTGCGCCTGATCGCCTTGCCGTCGCCGGCTTGGGCGATCATAAGCCGCAGATGACCGATACGCTCGAAAAGCCCGTGGAAACGGCGGATGGCGTGGCCGAAATGGCTGCGCCCAAACGCCTGTTCATCAAGACCTACGGCTGTCAGATGAACGTCTATGACAGCGAGCGCATGGCCGATGTGCTGCGTCCGCTGGGCTATGCGACCACCGATGCGCCCGAAGGCGCCGACTTCGTCATACTGAACACCTGCCACATCCGCGAACGGGCCGCCGAGAAGGTCTATTCCGAACTCGGCAAGTTGAAGCAGATGCGCGAGCGCAAAGCGGCGCGCGGCGACGGCGGCATGACTATCGCGGTCGCCGGCTGCGTCGCCCAGGCCGAGGGCGAGGAGATCATGAAACGTCAGCCCGCGGTCGACCTGGTGGTCGGACCGCAGGCCTACCACCAGCTGCCGGAGCTGCTGACCCGCACGGCGCGGGCGCGCGGCGAGCGCATCGGCGCGGACTTCGCCCCGCATGAAAAGTTCGACGCCCTGACCCCCGAAATGATCAAGACGCGCGGCGGCGAGGGCCCGACCGCCTTCCTGACGGTGCAGGAGGGCTGCGACAAGTTCTGCACCTTCTGCGTCGTGCCCTATACGCGCGGCGCCGAGTGGTCGCGCCCGGTGGCGGCGGTGCTGGCCGAGGCCCGCGCCCTGGCCGACCGGGGCGTGCGCGAAGTCACCCTGCTGGGCCAGAACGTCAACGCATATGACGGCGAAGGCCCGGACGGAAAACCCTTCACCCTGGCGCGTCTGGCCTACGCCCTGGCCGAGATTTCCGGCCTGGACCGCATCCGCTATACGACCAGCCACGCCAACGACATGAGCGACGACCTGCTCGCCGCCCACGCCGATCTGGATGTCCTGATGCCCTATCTGCACCTGCCGGTTCAGGCCGGGTCGGACCGGGTATTGCGGCTGATGAACCGCAAGCATGGGCGTCAGAAATACATCGACCTGATCGCCCGCATCCGCGAGGCGCGGCCCGACATGGCCATCGCCGGCGACTTCATCGTCGGCTTCCCTGGCGAGACGGAGCGGGACTTCGAGGACACCCTCGATCTGGTGCGTCAGGTCACCTATGCGGGGGCCTTCAGCTTCGTCTATTCGCCGCGTCCCGGCACGCCCGCCGCCACTATGCCGGGTCAGATCGAGGAGAAGGTCGGGCTGGAGCGGCTGCAGCGGCTGCAGGCCCTTTTGTTCGAGCAACAGACCGCCTTCAACGCCGCCCAGGCGGGCAAGACCCTGAACGTCCTGTTCGAGAAGAAGGGACGCTACGCCGGTCAGGCCATCGGCCGCTCGCCCTATCTGCAGGCGGTTCACGTCGAGGGCGCGGATCATCTGCTGGGCCAGATCGTGCCGGTGGAGATCATCAGCGGCGCCCAGAACAGTCTGAACGGACGGTTGGCGATCCCAGGCACTATCTAGACCTGAATTGCAGCGACGTCCCTCAAGAAGCCTCGTCCCGCTGGACGAGGCGTTAGGGACACAAGAGAATGGTCCCTCAAGAAGCCTCGCTCCGCGAGCGAGGCGTTAGGGACCCCAAGAGGGAAACTTATGGCGCGAGAATCCGAATTCCTGTCTCTGAGCGATCAGGCGCTGGGGGCGGTGATCGGCCCCAACAGCCGCCACGTCGCCCTGATCGAGGACGCCTTCAAGGTGCTGGTCGAGGCGCCCGGCGGGGGGGTGTCGATCAACGGCTCGGCGCGGGATCGGGCCCAGGCCAAGCGTGTGGTCGAGACCCTGGCCAAACGGGCGGATACCGGCGCCGAGATCACCGAGGCCGACGTGCGCATGGCCCTGGGGGCGGCCGTGTCGCAACCGCGTCCCGATCAGGGCCGGGTCGTGCCTGACGCCATCACCCTGCCGGTCGGTCGGCGCGGGGCCATCGCGCCCAAGACGGCGGCCCAGGCGCGCTATCTGGACCTGCTCAGCCGGTGCGAACTGACCTTCGGCGTCGGCCCGGCGGGCACGGGCAAGACCTTCCTGGCGGCGGCCTATGGCGCGTCCTTGCTGCGACGCGGACAGGTGGACCGGCTGGTCATCACTCGCCCGGCGGTCGAGGCGGGCGAGAAGCTGGGCTTCCTGCCGGGCGATCTGAACGAGAAGGTCGATCCCTATCTGGCCCCGATCTGGGAGTCGCTGAACGACATCCTGGGGATCGACGACGTGCGCCGTCGCCGCGAGAAGGGCGAGATCGAAGCCGCCCCCATCGCCTTCATGCGCGGCCGCACCCTGAGCCATGCCTTCATCATCGTCGACGAGGCGCAGAACACCTCGCGGCTGCAGATGAAGATGGTGCTGACCCGCCTGGGCGAGGGCGCGCGGATGGTGGTGACGGGCGACCCGTCGCAGATCGACCTGTTGAACCCGCGCGATTCCGGCCTGCGCCATGCCCTGCGCATCCTGCAGGATGTGAAGGGGGTGGGCGTCCAGGCCTTCAAGGCCGAGGACGTGGTGCGCCACGCCATGGTCGAGCGCATTGTGCGCGCCTACGACGCTGATGCGGCGCGGAACCGCCCCACGCCCGATCTCGAGGACGAAGACTGAATGATCGAGATCGAAGTCGAGGACGCGGCCTGGACGGCTGCGCTGCCGGAGGCTGAAGCCGTGGTCGCGCGCGCGGCGACGGCGGCGCTGGGGAAGCTCGAGGGCGACCTGGTCGTGCTGCTGACCGACGACGCCGGGGTGCAGGACCTGAACGCCCGCTTTCGCGACAAGGACCGGCCGACCAATGTCCTGTCCTTCCCTGCCGCCGAGAGCGCCTTTCCGCATCTGGGCGACGTGGTGCTGGGCTACGCCTATTGCGCGGCGGAGGCCGAGGCCCAGGGCAAGACCCTGTCCGACCATCTGAGCCACCTGGTCGTCCACGGCGTCCTGCACCTGCTGGGCCGCGACCACGAGGACGACGCCGAGGCCGAGGAGATGGAGGCCGAGGAGCGCGAGATCCTGGCCGCCCTGGGCGTCGCCGACCCCTACCAAGCCGAACATGAGGCCAAGGCATGAATGAACGTTTGTCGGCGCAGGGCCTTGGGGCCTTGTGGGGGGGCGTGCTGACGAACCGCTGGAGTCGCATCGCTCTGGCCTTGCTGGCCGGAGCGGGCGCCGCCCTGGCCCATCCGCCGTTCGGGGTGCTGCCGGGCCTGCTGGGCTATCCGCTGCTGATGCTGCTGGCCGAGCGGTCGGCGCGGGTGCGCGGCGGCTTCTGGATGGGCTGGCTGGCCGGTTTCGCCTACTTCTTCATCGGCTGCTGGTGGGTGGCCGAGGCCTTCCTGGTCAACAAGGATCAGGCTTGGATGGCGCCCTTCGCCGCCAGCCTGCTGCCCATGGGGCTGGGTCTGTTCTTCGGGACTGCGACCGCCCTGTATCGCCGATTTGCGCCGCAAGGCGTGCGCCGCGTCCTGCTGTTCGCCACCCTGTTCGCCCTGCTGGAATGGCTGCGCGGCCATGTGCTGACCGGCTTCCCGTGGAATCCGACGGGGGCCAGCTGGCAGGCGGGTTCGGTTATGTCGCAGTTCGCCTCGGTGGCGGGCGTCTATGGCCTGGGGCTGGTGACGCTGGCCGCCGTGTCGGCGCTGGGCCTGCTGGTCGGGGCCGGGCCGCGTCGCTCGCGGCTGGTCGCAGCGGGTCTCGGCGTCGCGGTTCTGGCGGGTCTGTTCGGTTTCGGCGCCCTGCGCCTGTCGTCGGCTCAGCGCGTGGACGGCCCGACCCTGGTGCGTCTGGTCCAGGCCGACATTCCGCAGGAGTCCAAGTGGTCGCCTGAGGCCTATCAGGCCATCGTCGATCGCTATGTGGCGCTGACCGCCCAGCCGGGTGCGGCGGTTCCCGACGTGGTGGCCTGGCCCGAGGGCGCCCTGCCCGCCACCGCCAACGACGTCTTCAACTCGCCGGACGCCCAGGCCATCGCCGGCGCCCTTCAAACGGGTCAGACCCTGCTGATGGGCCTCAGCCGCGGCGAAGCCGACCCGACCGCCGAGGGCGGTGCGCGCTACTACAACAGCCTGTTCTCCCTGCACGACGAGGGGGCGGCGGGGCTGCGCATCGGCGCCATCTACGACAAGCACCGGCTGGTGCCGTTCGGCGAGTATCTGCCGATGGGCCGGTTGATGGGCAAGATCGGCGTGCGCAGCCTGGTACACGTGCCGGCCGACTTCAGCGCGGGACCGAAGCCTGCGCCGATCAGCCTGGTCAACGCCCCGAGTGTGCAGCCGCTGATCTGCTACGAAAGCCTCTATCCCGGTTTTACCCCGGCTAGCGGCGCGGGCCGTCCGGCCTGGATCGTCAATGTCTCCAACGACGCCTGGTTCGGCAAGACCTCGGGGCCGTTGCAGCACCTGAACCTGGCCAGCTATCGCGCCATCGAGACCGGCCTGCCGGTGGCGCGCGCCACCCCGACCGGCGTCTCGGCCATGATCGACCCCTGGGGCCGGATCGTCGACGGCAAGCGGCTGGACCCCGGCCACGCCGGGGTCATCGACGTCCGCCTGCCGGAACCGGCCGACCCGACCCTCTACGGCCGCTGGGGCGACGGCCTGTTCGGCCTTATGTTGATCCTGATGCTGACGGGCGGTCTATCGTGGGGCCGGCGCAAGGGGCGGGCATGATGAAGGCTGGAGACGAGGAAGAGCAGGATCGCAAGCGGACGCGCCATGTCGACGTGTCCCTGGGCGCGCGCCTGCGGGCCATTCGCCAGGACCGGGGCCTGACCCAGGCGGACTTGGCGCAGGCTTGATATCTCCACCAATCAGTGGGGGCGCCATGAAAGCGGTCAGAACCGTGTCCCGGCAGTGCGCCTCTGGCAGTTTTGCGAGGCGCTGAACATCGATGTCGCGTCGGTGTTCCGGGACCCGTCAATTGCGCCGGCGAAGGCTGTCAACCGGGAAGCACAGCCGCTCCGCGGCGTTATGGATGCCGGCGTCGGCTGGACCGATGCGCCGGGTTGCGCCCCGCCGATTGAGGCGAAGGGGGCGCTGGTGCAACGGATCGGAGCTGCGGCGCGGGAACTGTCGGAAGCCCGTCAGCGCACGGCCCTGGCCGTGATCCGGGCCCTGAAGGCTGAGGAGGCCGACTGACGGCGCAGACACGCGCCGTGCGCGAATTATAATGACAGCGCTGGATATCCGTCGCATTTCGGGACAATTGAGTTCGGGCGTAGATTTGAGCGAGAACGCGTGATGGTCAGAGGCTCTGCAGAGGACGGCCCGCATCCGGTGGACCGCCACGTTGGTCGGCGCGTTTGTGAAAAGCGGATCGCCCTGGGCTACAACCAGAGCGACCTGGGCCGGGCTTTGGGCCTGACTTTCCAGCAGATTCAGAAGTACGAGAAGGGCACGAACCGCGTGTCCGCCTCCAAGCTGTGGGACATCGCCCGCTTCTTCAAGGTCGATATCGGTTACTTTTTCGAGGGTCTGACCACGCCGCGACCCGGCATGGCCGAAGGCGAGGCGGAACCCTTCGTCCACGACTTTCCCACCACCCGGCAAAGCATTGAGATCGGCCGGCTGGCGCCGCAGCTGTCGGTGCGTCAGCAGAAGCTGGTGCTGGACATGATGCGAGAAATGGCGACGCCGGAAGGCGACGCCGGCAAGGACTGATCCTTTCTGTCAGCGACGGCAATTGAAAAAGGCGCGGATCACTCCGCGCCTTTCTGCTGACCGGGGACGGACCGATCAGCTCGCCAGAGCGGCTTCCGAGGCGACGATCCGGCTGGCGGCGTGGACCACGGCGCCGATACGCAGGGCCGCCTGGACCTGGACGTTCGGCACGGCGTGCTTGCGCAGTTCGCCCTCGTGGGCGTCCAGGCAGGCGCCGCAGCCGTTGATGGCCGAGACGGCGGTGGACCACAACTCGAAGTCCAGCTTGTCGACGCCCGGGTTGGCGATCACGTTCATGCGTAGCTTGGCCGGCAGGGTCGTGTACTCGTTGTTCTTCATCAGGTGCAGCGAGCGGTAGTAGATGTTGTTCATGCCCATGATGGCGGCGGCGGCCTTGGCGGCGTTCATCGCCTCGGGGGTCAGCACGCTTGCGGCCTGGGCCTCGAGGAGCTTGACGACTGGGGCGACGCCGATGGCGTGGGCAGAGGCCAGGAAGCAGCCCCACTTCTGCTGGTCGTTCAGCACCGTCTCATTGGCCAGCGAAGACAGGTTCAGAGAGATGTCCTTGCCGTAGGCCGGGATGAGGTCGCGCAGAGCGTCGAGGGACATGGGGGAAATCTCCAATAAGGGCCGACTGTCGGCCGGTGGCGCGAAGGGCGTTGAAGCAGCGTACTCAAAACGCGCTCAAGTCGTCCGAAGGACGATAGCGCCCTAAAAAAGAAAAAGGCGGCGACGGTCGCCCGCCGCCGCCTCTTCAAGAGGGGCGGCCCGGACCCATACGAACGCGGTCCGGGCCTGGTCGTTTCCGACCTCTGGGCCAGTACTTAGGCGGCCAGGGTCTCGCCGCCGACGGGGCGGTTGCAGGCGCACAGCTCGTCGGTCTGCAGGGCGTCGACCACGCGAAGCGTGTCTTCCGGCGAACGGCCGACGTTCAGGTTGGTGACGTAGACGTGCTGGACGACGTTGTGCGGGTCCACGACGAAGGTGGCGCGCAGGGCGACGCCGTTGTCTTCGTCCAGGATGCCCAGCTCACGGGCGAACTTGCCGCCGCAGTCGGCGAACTGCCAGATCGGCAGCTTGTTCAGGTCGGCGTGGTCGCGGCGCCAGGCCAGCTTGGTGAACTCGTTGTCGGTCGAACCGCCGAGCACGACGGTGTCGCGGTCTTCGAAGTCCTTGCCCAGCTTGGCGAAGGCGGCGATTTCAGTCGGGCAGACGAAGGTGAAGTCCTTCGGGTAGAAGAAGATAACCTTCCACTTGCCCTCGAAGCTGTCCTGGGTGACGGTTTCGAAGGCTGAAACGCCGTTTTCTTCGTGGCTGTTGAAGCCCGGCTTCACGCCAGTGATCTTGAATTCAGGCAGTTTTTGACCGACGCCCAGCATAGTGGAGCTCCATTCTGACAATGTAAGACATCCGGCGCCGCGGGGAGACGCATCGCCGATGGGGGTCAGATGGGCTGTGGCGGCCTGGAAGTCAAATCGATCATTTCGCAAGTGGGAATAAAAAAAACTTATAATTATCTACGGCGATCAGATGGAAGTGATCGAGCGTCACCATAAGTTTTCTTGCTGATCATCTCAAAGTTTATCGATTTTCCTTCGGTGCGGAACCGGGCGTAGGCTCGAGCATAATCTGCCAACCAGGAGGAAAGTCATGGACGGACAAGCAGGCGGCCCCACCCCTCTCCACGATCCGAAGAAGGAGCCGGGCGCGCTGCGTTCGCTTCTGGGACGCACCAATCGCGACTGGTGGCCCAATCAGATGGCCATGGACATCCTGCACCAGCAGGGCAGGTCGGGCGACCCGATGGGCGGCGACTTCGACTACGCCGCGGCGTTCAAGAGCCTCGACTATGAGGCGGTGAAGCGCGATCTGACCGCCCTGATGACCGACAGCCAGCCCTGGTGGCCGGCGGACTACGGCCACTACGGCCCCTTCTTCATCCGCATGGCCTGGCACTCGGCCGGGACCTACAGAAAGGGGGACGGCCGCGGCGGCGCCGGCGCGGGCCAGCAGCGCTTCGCCCCGCTGAACTCCTGGCCGGACAACGGCAACCTGGACAAGGCGCGCCGTCTGCTGTGGCCGATCAAGCAGAAGTACGGCGCCAAGCTCAGCTGGGCCGACCTGATGATCCTGGCCGGCAATGTCGCCATTGAAAGCATGGGCGGGCCGATCTTCGGCTTCGGCGGCGGCCGCGCCGACGTCTGGGAGCCCGAGAAGGACGTCTACTGGGGCACGGAAGAAACCTGGGTCAACGAGGAAGGCAACCAGACCCGCATCCAGCCCGACAAGGGCATGGCCCTGGAAGACCCGCTGGCCGCCATCCAGATGGGCCTCATCTACGTCAACCCGGAAGGCCCCGGCGGCGTGCCCGAGGCCCTGGCCTCGGCCCGCGACATCCGCGAGACCTTCGCCCGCATGGGCATGAACGACGAGGAGACGGCCGCCCTGACCGCCGGCGGCCACACCTTCGGCAAGGCTCACGGCGCCGGCGACGCCTCCAGGGTGGGCGCCAGCCCCGAAGCCGCCGACATCGCCCAGCAGGGCCTCGGCTGGATCTCGGATCATGCGAGCGGCATGGGCGACGACACCATCACCTCGGGCATCGAGGGCGCCTGGACCCCCACCCCCATCACCTGGGACATGACCTATTTCGACATGCTGCTGGACCACGACTACGAGCTGGTCCGCAGCCCGGCGGGCGCCAAGCAGTGGCAGCCGGTCGGCAATCCCGAGGACACCCTGGCCCCCGCCGCCCACACGCCGGGCAAGCGCGTGCCGACCATGATGACGACCGCCGACATGGCGTTCAAGATCGATCCGATCTATCGCCCGATCATGGAGCGGTTCCGCGCCGATCCGGCCTATTTCGGCGATCAGTTCGCCCGCGCCTGGTTCAAGCTGACCCACCGCGACATGGGCCCCAAGGCCCGCTACCTGGGCCCCGAGGTGCCGGCGGAGGACCTGATCTGGCAGGACCCGATCCCGGCGCACACGGGGCCGAAACTGTCGGACGCCGACGTCAAGGCGCTGAAGGACCGCATCAAGGCCTCCGGCCTGTCGGGCGCCGACCTGGTCTCGACGGCCTGGGCCTCGGCCGTCACCTATCGCGGCTCGGACTATCGCGGCGGCGCCAACGGCGGGCGCCTGCGTCTGGCCCCGCAGAAGGACTGGGACGTCAACGAACCGGCCAAGCTGGCCCAGGTCCTCAAGGTCTATGAAGGCATCAAGGCGGCGTCGGGTCTGAACGTCTCCATCGCCGACCTGATCGTCCTGGGCGGCGTGGTCGGCGTTGAGCAGGCGGCCAGGGCCGGCGGTCACGACGTGGCCGTTCCCTTCACGCCGGGCCGCACCGACGCCTCGGCGGAACAGACCGACGTCGACGGCTTCAAGGTGCTGGAGCCCCGCGCCGACGGCTTCCGCAACTATCTGCAGGTGCGCTTCAACGTCCCGACCGAGGAACTGCTGATCGACCGGGCCCAGCTGCTGGGCCTGACGGCGCCGGAAATGACGGTGCTGGTCGGCGGCCTGCGGGTCATGGGCGCCAACCACGGCGGGTCGAAGCATGGCGTCCTGACCGATCGGCCGGGCGCCCTGTCCAACGACTTCTTCGTCAACCTGCTGGACATGAAGACCGGCTGGAAACTGGTCGACGGCGACGAGGTCTTCACCGGCAATGACCGCGCCACCGGCGAAGAGCGCTGGACCGCCACCCGCACCGACCTGGTGTTCGGCTCCAACTCCCAGCTGCGCGCCCTGTCCGAGGTCTACGCCTCGGCCGACGCGGGCGCGAAGTTCGTCCAGGACTTCGTCGCGGCCTGGACCAAGGTCATGAACGCTGACCGGTTCGACCTGAACTAGCTCGAGAAGCGCCGCGGGCCGACCGGTTCGCGGCGCCTTTCTTCATCAATGGTTTCGATTGTCTTTGAAAACACCATAGGGCGCGCCTATGTGGGGCGAATGCTCCCCACCCTGCGACAGCTTCATTATCTCAAGCTCCTGGCCGAACACGCCTCCTTCAGCCGCGCGGCCGAGGCGGCCCACGTCAGCCAGCCCGCCCTGTCGGCGGGGGTGCAGGAGCTGGAGAAGATCCTGGGCGCGCCGGTGGTCGAACGCACGCGCGGCGCGGTCCAGCTGACCGCCGTCGGCGCCGAGGCGGTCAAGCGCGCCGAGGACGTCCTGGCCCGGACCGAGGACCTGGTCGAGGCCGCCCGCAACGCCGGCAAGCCCCTGTCGGGCCGGTTCCGCCTGGGGATCATCCCCACCGTCGCCCCCTTCCTGCTGCCCCGCGCCCTGCCCGGCCTGCGCGACAAATACCCGGCCCTGCGCCTCTTCATCCGCGAGGACCTGACCCCGCGCCTGATCGCCGGGCTGAAGGCGGGCCAGCTGGACGCCGCCGTCATCGCCCTGCCCTACGACGCGCCGGGCATCGACCACGCCCGCATCGGCGACGACGAGATCCTGGCCGCCGCCCCGGTCGGCCATCCGCTGGCGGGCGCCGGGCCTATCCCCGAGGGGATGCTGAAGGCCGACGACCTGATCCTGCTGGAGGACGGCCACTGCCTGCGCGATCAGGCCCTGGCCGCCGTCAACATCGAGGCCCCGCGCGGTGAGGACGTCTTCGCCGCCACTTCCCTGCACACCCTGGTGCAGATGGTGTCCTCGGGCCTGGGCGTCAGCTTCCTGCCGCAGATGGCGGTGCAGGCCGGTCTGGCCGACAACCCCGGCGTCGTCGTCCGCCCCATCTCCGCCGACGCCCCCCGCCGCGAGATCGTCGTCGCCTGGCGCGCCGGCTCCAGCCGCGCCGCCGAAGCCCGCCTTCTGGCCGAAGCCCTCAAGCTCGACTAGGCGGGCGGGCGGCGAGGCGCCGCAGCCCTTTGGCCGCCACGGCTTCCTCATGCCTGCCCCTTCACCCGCCGTCATCCTCGGGCTTGACCCGAGGATCGAGCGCAGCGGCGCACGTGAGCTTTCAGAG
>NZ_JBOHLI010000069.1:0-11396 GCF_050729455.1 Brevundimonas sp. | reverse complement strand
GGCTACAACTTCGAGGACTCGATCCTGATCTCGGAGCGCATCGTGCGCGACGACATCTTCACCTCGATCCACCTCGAGGAGTTCGAGGTGATGGCCCGCGACACCAAGCTGGGTCCGGAAGAAATCACCCGCGACATCCCGAACGTCGGCGAGGAAGCCCTGCGCAACCTCGACGAAGCGGGCATCGTGGCGATCGGCGCCGAAGTCCAGCCGGGCGACATCCTGGTCGGCAAGGTCACGCCGAAGGGCGAAAGCCCGATGACGCCGGAAGAAAAGCTGCTGCGCGCCATCTTCGGTGAAAAGGCCTCCGACGTGCGCGACACGTCCCTGCGCCTGCCGCCGGGCGTGGCCGGCACGATCGTGGAAGTCCGCGTCTTCAACCGTCACGGTGTGGACAAGGACGAGCGCGCGATGGCCATCGAGCGCGCCGAGATCGACCGCCTGGGCAAGGACCGCGACGACGAGTTCGCGATCCTGAACCGCAACATGACCGTCCGCCTGCGCGAACTGCTCATCGGCAAGACCGCGATCTCGGGTCCGAAGGGCCTGGGCCGCGGCGAGGTCACCGCCGACAAGCTGGAAGAGATCGCGCCGGGTCTGTGGTGGCAGATCGCCATGGACGACGAGAAGGCGATGGGCGAGCTGGAGGCCATGCGCCGTCAGTTCGACGAGGCCCGTAAGCGCCTCGACCGTCGCTTCGAGGACAAGGTCGACAAGCTGCAGCGCGGCGACGAACTGCCTCCGGGCGTGATGAAGATGGTCAAGGTCTTCGTGGCCGTGAAGCGCAAGCTTCAGCCGGGCGACAAGATGGCCGGCCGTCACGGCAACAAGGGCGTCATCTCCAAGATCCTGCCGATCGAGGACATGCCGCACCTGGACGACGGCACGCACGTCGACATCGTTCTGAACCCGCTGGGCGTGCCGTCGCGCATGAACATCGGTCAGATCTTCGAAACCCACCTGGGTTGGGCCGCTGCAGGCCTCGGCAAGCAGATCAAGGGCCTGCTCGACCAGTGGATGGACGGCGGCCTGCGTGACGCCCTGGTGTCGCGTCTGACCGAGATCTACGGCGCCGATACTCCGCTGCCGCAGAGCGACGAAGACCTGATCGAGCTGGCGCAGAACCTGGCCAAGGGCGTGCCCTTCGCGACCCCGGTCTTCGACGGCGCGCACATCTCGGACATCGAGGACCTGCTGGAATCGGCCGGTCTGGATCGTTCGGGTCAGTCGATCCTGTTCGACGGTCAGACGGGCGAGCAGTTCAAACGTCCGGTCACGGTCGGCTACGTCTACATGCTGAAGCTGCACCACCTGGTCGACGACAAGATCCACGCCCGCTCCATCGGCCCGTACTCGCTCGTCACCCAGCAGCCGCTGGGCGGTAAGGCGCAGTTCGGCGGTCAGCGCTTCGGGGAAATGGAGGTCTGGGCTCTGGAAGCCTACGGCGCCGCCTACACCCTGCAGGAAATGCTGACGGTGAAGTCCGACGACGTGGCCGGCCGCACCAAGGTCTACGAGGCGATCGTCCGCGGCGACGACAGCTTCGAAGCCGGCATTCCCGAGAGCTTCAACGTGCTCATCAAGGAAATGCGTTCGCTGGGCCTGAATGTGGAGCTGGAAAACGGCTGATCGGATCAAGCGCCCTTCCTCGCCTCGGCGGGGGAGGGCGGTCCGCCCGTTCTCCTCTCTGAATGATTTTCGCGGGGCAGCCCCGCAGAAGGAAAAAAGATGAACCAGGAAGTCCTGAACATCTTCAACCCGGTCCCGGTCACGCCGACCTTCGACCAGATCAAGATCGCCCTGGCCTCGCCGGAGAAGATCCGCTCGTGGTCGTTCGGCGAGATCAAGAAGCCGGAAACCATCAACTACCGCACGTTCAAGCCCGAGCGTGACGGCCTGTTCTGCGCCCGTATCTTTGGCCCGACCAAGGACTACGAATGCCTGTGCGGCAAGTACAAGCGCATGAAGTACAAGGGCATCATCTGCGAGAAGTGCGGCGTTGAAGTCACGCTGGCTCGCGTCCGCCGCGAGCGCATGGGTCACATCGACCTGGCCGCCCCGGTCGCCCACATCTGGTTCCTGAAGTCGCTGCCGTCGCGCATCTCGCTGATGCTGGACATGGCGCTGAAGGACGTCGAGCGCGTCCTCTACTTCGAGAACTACATCGTCACCGAGCCGGGCCTGACCCCGCTGAAGCAGAACCAGCTGCTGACGGAAGACGAGTTCTACCGCTACCAGGAAGAGTACGGCGACGACGGCTTCACCGCTGAAATCGGCGCCGAGGCCGTCCGCAACCTGCTGATGGGCATCGACCTGAACGCCGAGGCCGAGCGCCACCGCGGCGAGCTGGCCGACAACCCGTCGGAAATGAAGGCCAAGAAGGCGTCCAAGCGCCTGAAGCTGATCGAGGCCTTCCTGGAGTCGGGCAACAAGCCCGAGTGGATGATCCTGACGATCGTCCCGGTCATTCCGCCGGAACTGCGTCCGCTGGTGCCGCTGGACGGCGGCCGCTTTGCGACGTCCGACCTGAACGACCTGTATCGCCGGGTCATCAACCGTAACAACCGCCTGAAGCGCCTGATCGAGCTGCGCGCGCCCGACATCATCATCCGCAACGAAAAGCGGATGCTGCAAGAGTCGGTCGACGCCCTGTTCGACAACGGTCGTCGTGGTCGCGTGATTACGGGCGCCAACAAGCGTCCGCTGAAGTCGCTGGCCGACATGCTGAAGGGCAAGCAGGGGCGCTTCCGCCAGAACCTGCTGGGCAAGCGCGTCGACTACTCGGGCCGTTCGGTCATCACCGTGGGCCCCGAACTGAAGCTGCACGAGTGCGGCCTGCCCAAGAAGATGGCCCTCGAGCTGTTCAAGCCGTTCATCTATGCGCGTCTGGACGCCAAGGGCCTGTCCGGCACCGTCAAGCAGTCCAAGCGCATGGTCGAGCGCGAGCAGCCGCAGGTCTGGGACATCCTGGAAGAAGTGATCCGGGAACACCCGGTCATGCTGAACCGCGCGCCGACGCTTCACCGTCTGGGCATCCAGGCGTTCGAGCCGAAGCTGATCGAGGGCAAGGCCATCCGCCTGCACCCGCTGGTCTGCACCGCCTTCAACGCCGACTTCGACGGCGACCAGATGGCTGTTCACGTCCCGCTGTCGCTGGAGGCGCAACTCGAAGCGCGCGTCCTGATGATGTCGACGAACAACATCCTGTCGCCCGCCAACGGCAAGCCGATCATCGTGCCGTCGCAGGACATCGTCCTGGGTCTGTACTACCTGTCGCTGGTCAAGGAGAACCAGCCGGGCGAAGGCAAGCTGTTCGCCAACATGGGGGAGATCGACGCCGCCCTGGACGCCCAGGTCGTCAAGCTGCACACCAAGATCAAGGCGCGTTGGACCGAGATGAACGCGGCGGGCGAAGAGATCACCAAGGTGATCGACACGACCCCCGGCCGGATGAAGCTGGGCGCTCTGCTGCCGCTGAACCCGAACATCGGCTACCGTCTGCTCGAGAAGAACCTGACCAAGAAGGAAATCGGTAACCTGATCGATCAGGTCTATCGTCACTGCGGTCAGAAGGCGACGGTCATCTTCGCCGACCAGATGATGCAGCTGGGCTTCCGTGAAGCCGCCAAGGCCGGCATTTCGGTGGGCAAGGACGACATCGTCATCCCCGCCAAGAAGGAGCAGCTGGTTGCTGAAACCCGCACCCAGGTCGAGGAGTACGAGCAGCAGTACGCCGACGGCCTGATCACCAAGGGCGAGAAGTACAACAAGGTCGTCGACGCCTGGGCCAAGGCCACGGACAAGATCGCCGACGAGATGATGGGCGAAATCGCTCAGCCTCGCGTCCTGATCGCGGGCCAGGAGCCGGACATCAACTCCGTCTTCATGATGGCCAACTCCGGCGCCCGTGGTTCGCAGGCGCAGATGAAGCAGCTGGGCGGGATGCGCGGCCTGATGGCCAAGCCTTCGGGCGAGATCATCGAGACGCCGATTATCTCGAACTTCAAGGAAGGCCTGACCGTCCTTGAATACTTCAACTCCACCCACGGCGCCCGTAAGGGTCTGGCCGACACCGCGCTGAAGACCGCCAACTCGGGCTACCTGACCCGTCGTCTGGTGGACGTGGCGCAGGACTCGATCGTCACCGAGGAAGATTGCGGCTCGACGCGCGGCATCACCCTGCGCGCCGTGGTCGAAGGCGGCGACGTGCTGGTCTCGCTGGGCCAGCGCGTCCTGGGTCGCTACGCGGCCGAGGACATCAAGGAGCCGGGCACCGACAACGTCATCTTCCCCGCCGACACCTATCTGCAGGAAGAGGAGGTCGAGGCCATCGACGCGGCCGGCGTCCAGTCGATCAAGGTCCGTTCGGCCCTGACCTGTGAAGCCGACGCGGGCATCTGCGGTATGTGCTACGGTCGTGACCTGGCGCGCGGCACCAACGTCAACATCGGCGAAGCGGTCGGCGTTATCGCCGCCCAGTCGATCGGCGAGCCGGGCACCCAGCTGACGATGCGTACCTTCCACATCGGCGGTACGGCCCAGGTGGCGGAAACCTCGTTCTACGAGGCGACCAACGCCGGTAAGGCCAAGATCGTGGGCCCGACCGTCGTCGCGGCGCACGGCGACCTGGTGGCCCTGAGCCGCAACGTGGTCGTGGTCGTGGTCGTCGATGGCAAGGACCGCGAGACCCACAAGGTCCCGTACGGCGCCCGTCTGCGCGTCAAGGAAGGCGCCGACATCGCCAAGGGCCAGCGTCTGGCGGAGTGGGACCCCTACACCACCCCGATCCTGACCGAAGTCGGCGGCGTGATCCGCTTCGAGGACCTGGTCGACGGCCTGTCCGTCCGCGAAGAAACCGACGAAGCGACGGGCATCGCCCAGCGCGTGGTTTCCGACTGGCGCGCCAGCCCCCGCGGTTCGGACCTGCGTCCGGCCATGGGCGTGACCCTGGGCGACACCTACGCCAAGCTGGCCTCGGGCTCTGACGCCCGTTACCTGCTGCCCGTGGGCGCCGTTCTGTCCGTGTCCAACGGCGACGAGGTCAAGCCGGGCGAGATCATCGCCCGTGTTCCGACCGAAGGCGCCAAGACCCGCGACATCACCGGCGGTCTGCCGCGCGTCGCCGAACTGTTTGAAGCCCGCCGTCCGAAGGACTGCGCCGTCATCGCCGAAATGGATGGCCGCGTTGAGTTCGGTCGCGACTACAAGAACAAGCGTCGCATCAAGATCACCCCGGAACTGGACGCCGACGGCAACCAGGCCGAGGCGGTCGAATTCCTGATCCCGAAGGGCAAGCACATCTCCGTCCACGACGGCGATCTGATCCAGAAGGGCGACTACATCATCGACGGCAACCCGGATCCGCACGACCTGCTGCGCATCCAGGGCGTCGAGGCGCTGGCCGAGTATCTGGTGAACGAAGTGCAGGAGGTTTACCGACTGCAAGGCGTGCCGATCAACGACAAGCACATCGAAGTCATCGTCCGTCAGATGCTGCAGAAGGTGGAAGTGCTGGATTCGGGTGAAACCACCCTGATCCGCGGTGACACCGTCGAAGTGGCCGAAGCTGCGTTCGAGAACGCCAAGGTCGAGAAGCGTGGCGGCCGTCAGGCCATCACCCAGCCGGTCCTGCTGGGCATCACCAAGGCGTCGCTGCAGACCCGCAGCTTCATCTCGGCGGCGTCCTTCCAGGAGACCACCCGCGTCCTCACCGACGCCTCGGTCCACGGCAAGAAGGATATGCTGGAAGGCCTGAAGGAAAACGTGATCGTCGGCCGCCTGATCCCGGCGGGCACGGGCGCCTATCTGCGCTCGCTGCAGAAGCTGGCGAACGAGCGCGACGCGCAACTGACGAAAGCTCGCGAAGAGGCGATCGAGCCGCTGCCGGCCGACCTGGCCCTGGAACTGGAGCAGTCGGAAGGCTGATCCGTTTTCGGAACCGAAGACTGAAGAGGGCGGCGCTGGCGACAGCGCCGCCCTTTTTTGTTGGGCCTATCGCCCTAGGGCTACTTGAGGCCCGCTGAGCCTATCGCGCTTCGCGCTGCTTGAGGCCGATGGGGCCTATCGCAGGGCTGCCGGCGTCAGCGCGGATCAGGCAGTTTGTTGCTGTCCTGCCGGACGTTGGTCGTGGCGCCCTGGCGCATGGACGGATCGAGGTGGGCGCCGGCGCACCCGACGCCGAAGTTCGAGCCGGGGCATTCCTGCGGCGGCATGACGCCGACGCCGCCGGACAGGGGGCGACGCTGGGCCTCATAACGCTGCATCTCCCGGGCGCCTTCGCGGGCGAAGCGGGCGTCGCGTTCGGCGTTGCCGCTGCCGGTGATGGTGCGCCGCTCGGCGCCTTCGGCGGCGCGGGCGTTGAAACGCTCGTCGCAGATCGCCTGTTCGCCGGGTCGCAGAATCCGGGTGGACGGACAGCCCGCCGGCGAGGTGCGCAGGGCGCGAGCGTTGCGTCCAGCCTGGCCTTCGGGGTCGACGCGCCAGGCGTCGGAAATGCCGTCGACGCCCGAGGCGGCGGCCGAGGGAGCGCCCGGCGCCGGATTGGCGATGCGCGGCGCCGGGGCGGCGGGCAGGCCGTCGCGGGCCTCGTCTTCGTCCTTCTTGCGGGGGCGGATCGCGATGACCGGCGCCGGGGCGGGCGCCGCGCGTTCGGCGGCGGCGGGCGGGGCTGGAACGGGCACGGGGACTGGAGCAGGCACGCGTGCGGGCGCTGGTGCGGGGGCAGGCGTGGGAACTGGCGCGGGAACCGCTTGGGGCAGGCTCTTGGGCGCGGCTTGCGGCGTCGGCGTCGGCGCCGGAACGGGCGCCGTCTGCGGCGTGGCCTGGATGGACGGCGTGGGCGGGGGCAGGGGGTCGATCGTCGGGACAGGGATCGGCGGAAGCGGCCGCGGCAGGGGCGGCTCTGGCGGGACCGGGGGGCGTTCGATCTCCAGCTGGATAATGGGGGGCAGTGGCGGAGCCGGGGCTGGAGGGTCCTGGTCGGTCGCCAGCAGGATCATGGGGGCCAGGACGGCCACGTGCAGCAGGATCGACGCGCCCGCCGTCAGGCTGCGACGCACGCCGGGACGCAGACGTCGGCCCGGTGCGCGGGCCAGAACTGCAACGCTCATAGGCGGCTCCCCAATCCTCGTCGAGAATGATGCCAAGGCAAGCACGACAATATTGGGGCGAGTCTTGAGAAATGCGGAACGGCGGTCTTCGAGGACTGAATCGCGCCTGACCCCGTCTCAAGAGTCGGGATCGGCTCAGGCCTGAGGGGAGGATTGAGCCAAACAGACGATGTCGTATGCTGACGCTTGCAGGGGCGCTTGGAGAGGCTGTGCGGCATGAGAGGCTTGAAACGATTGGCGCTGGACGTGAGCGCCCTGCTGGTGCTCGGCGGCTGCCATGGTGTCGAAGCGGGCCCAGCGCTCGTCGGCGGCGTCGTCTGGAGCACGGCGGACCCAACGGCCGAAGGACGTCTGATCGAAAGACCGCTTTGGGTGGTCGGGCCCGACGACGTCGATCGGGCGACCTTGGGAGTCGGCAAGCGAAAGGTGGAGGGCCTGTTTACGGTCGAATGCGGCGTCCGGGAGGACGGTCGGCTGCATCACTGCGTGCCCCTGGAGGCGCCGCCCGCCCTTGGTGACGAAACCGGTCCCTTCCTAGCGAAGGCCCTGGGGACCACCTTCCTGGCTCTGCGCTTGCAACTCGCGACGACGGACGAGGGCGGCGAGGCCGTGCGCGGCGGGCGGGTTCGTGTGACACGCGACATGAGCGACGTGGTGGGGTTTGATCCGGCCAGGGTGGTTCCACCCGTCATGCTGACTGTGCCGCCCGTACAGGAGCTCGCCGCGCACTACCCCTTTGAGGCGGAGATGCGCAGCGTCGCAGCCGACACCTATCTGATTTGCGTTGTTTCGGAGGCTGGCGAACCCGAGGGCTGTCAGGTGGCGTTGCAGGAGTTCTTCGGGTGGTCCGAGGATCTGGGGTTCGGCGCCGCTTCGCTTGAGCTCTACAAGGATATCCGCGTCTCGCCGCAGATGGTCGATGGCCGGCCGGTTCGGTGACTTGTCATCGGGGTCGTCCGCTGGCGGCCTTGACGCATTCACCCATCCCGCGTAAACGGCGCGCACTTTCGAGACGTGGGCGGTTCGCCGTCTGTTGAGATCGTGACAATTGAACGGACGGGCTGTGCCCGCCGGAACGCCCGAAGCGCGCGTTCCGGTTTTTTCGTTTGGCTGTTCCGGCTCGCTCGATCAACACCCGGGCGGCGCTTCGGCGGCGTCCAAAAGAAGGCTCATGAGGCGCTCCGGCCGAAAGGCACACGCCTCCACATCGAAAAGAGACGAATTCGAATGCCCACGATCAACCAGCTGATCCGCAAGCCGCGCAAGCCCAAGCCCACCCGCAACAAGGTGCCGGCTCTGGAGGGTTCGCCCCAGCGTCGCGGCGTCTGCACCCGCGTCTACACCACGACCCCGAAGAAGCCGAACTCGGCTCTGCGTAAGGTCGCCAAGGTCCGTCTGGCCAAGAACGGCCACGAAGCCGTTTGCTACATCCCCGGCGAAGGCCACAACCTGCAGGAGCACTCGGTCGTGCTGATCCGCGGCGGCCGCGTGAAGGACTTGCCCGGCGTGCGCTACCACATCCTGCGCGGCGTGCTCGATACGCAAGGCGTCAAGGACCGCAAGCAGCGTCGTTCGCACTACGGCGCCAAGCGTCCGAAGTAAGCGAACCGTTTTCAGGCCTGCTGGTCTGGACCCTCAGAGATTTTCCCGGCGTCTGCCGGGCACTGCAAGGAATAATCCATGTCGCGTCGTCACCGCGCCCAGAAGCGTGAAGTTCTGCCGGATCCCAAGTTCGGCGATCTGATCGTCACCAAGTTCATGAACTACGTCATGTACGAAGGTAAGAAGGCCGTCGCCGAGAACATCGTCTATGGCGCCTTCGACATCCTGGCCGAGAAGAAGAAAGACCACACTGCGGTCGAGACCTTCCACACGGCTCTGGACAACGTTGCTCCGTCGGTCGAAGTCCGTTCGCGTCGCGTCGGCGGCGCCACCTACCAGGTGCCGGTCGAAGTCCGTCCGGATCGTCGTCGCGCCCTCGCCATCCGTTGGCTGGTCAACGCCGCTCGCAAGCGCGGTGAAAACACCATGACGGAAAAGCTGGCCGCCGAGCTGCTGGACGCCTCGAACAATCGCGGCACCGCCGTGAAGAAGCGTGAAGACACCCACAAGATGGCCGAAGCCAACCGCGCCTTCAGCCACTACCGCTGGTAAGCGTCTTCAAAGCGCCATCCGGCGCGCTTATCTGAGACTATCCGGCGCGGGCGGTTTGAGCTAAATCGCCCGCGCTGTCTTATCCGATATCACCTTGGGCGCCCGTCGCGTCCGCGAAGCACCCCGAAGGCAACTCCAATGCCCCGCACGCATAAAATCGAAGACTACCGCAACTTCGGCATCATGGCCCACATCGACGCGGGCAAGACGACGACGACCGAGCGGATCCTGTTCTACACCGGCCGCAACCACAAGATGGGCGAGACGCACGACGGCGCCTCGACCATGGACTGGATGGACCAGGAGCAGGAACGCGGCATCACCATCACGTCGGCCGCGACGACCGCTTTCTGGAAAGGCAAGCGCCTCAACATCATCGACACCCCCGGCCACGTGGACTTCACCATTGAAGTCGAGCGTTCGCTGCGCGTCCTCGACGGCGCCGTGACCGTGCTGGACGGCAACGCCGGCGTCGAGCCGCAGACGGAAACCGTCTGGCGTCAGGCCGACAAGTACCGCGTGCCGCGCATCGTCTTCGTCAACAAGATGGACAAGATCGGCGCCGACTTCGCTGCCTCGGTGCAGTCGATCCGCGACCGCCTGGGCGCCAAGGCCGTGCCGATCCAACTGCCGATCGGCGCCGAAAACCTGCTGAAGGGCGTTGTCGACCTGGTCGAGATGAAGGCCTACGTCTGGGAAACCGACACCGTCGGCGCCGACGCCGACATTCGCGACATCCCGGCCGACATGGCTGACGAAGCCGCCGCCGCTCGTCAGTACCTGATCGACAACGCCGTCGAACTCGACGACGACGCCATGGAAGCCTACCTGGGCGGCGAAGAGCCCTCGGTCGAAGTGCTGAAGAAGTGCATCCGCAAGGCCGTTCTGACCGGCGCTTTCTACCCGATCCTCGGCGGCTCGGCGTTCAAGAACAAGGGCGTTCAGCCCCTGCTCGACGCCGTCATCGACTACCTGCCGTCGCCGACCGACATTCCGGCCACGCCGGGCATCGACTTCCGCACGGAAGAGCCGGTGACCCGCAAGGCTTCGGACGAAGAGCCCCTGTCGGTTCTGGCGTTCAAGATCATGGACGACCCATTCGTCGGCTCGCTGACCTTCTGCCGCCTGTACTCGGGCAAGATGGAAACCGGCATGGGCCTGCTGAACTCGTCGCGTGACAAGAAAGAGCGCGTCGGCCGCATGCTGCAGATGCACTCGAACAACCGCGAGGACATCAAGGAAGCCTACGCCGGCGACATCGTCGCCCTGGCCGGCCTGAAGGAAACCCGCACCGGCGACACCCTGTGCGACCCGATCAAGTCGCCCATCATCCTCGAGAAGATGGAATTCCCGGCGCCGGTGATCGAGATCTCGGTCGAGCCCAAGACCAAGGCCGACCAGGAGAAGCTGGGCGTCGCCCTGGCCAAGCTGGCTTCGGAAGATCCCTCCTTCACCGTCTCGACCGACCACGAGTCGGGCCAGACCATCCTGAAGGGCATGGGCGAACTGCACCTGGACATCAAGGTCGACATCCTGAAGCGCACCTACAAGGTGGAAGCCAACATCGGCGCGCCGCAGGTGGCCTACCGTGAATCGCTGGGTCGCAAGATCGACATCGACTACACGCACAAGAAGCAGACCGGCGGTACGGGTCAGTTCGCCCGCGTCATGATCACCTTCGAGCCGGGTGAAGCGGGTTCGGGCTTCGTGTTCGAAAACGCCATCGTCGGCGGCGCGGTGCCCAAGGAATACATCCCGGGCGTCGAGAAGGGTCTGGAATCGGCCAAGGAAAACGGTCTGCTGGCCGGCTTCCCGATGATCGACTTCAAGGCCACCCTGACGGACGGCAAGTACCACGACGTCGACTCCAGCGTCCTGGCCTTCGAAATCGCGTCGCGCGCCGCCTTCCGTGAGCTGAAGGAAAAGGGTTCGCCCAAGCTGCTCGAGCCGATCATGGCGGTCGAGGTCGTGACCCCCGAGGAATACCTCGGCTCGGTCATCGGCGACCTGAACGGCCGTCGCGGCATGATCCAGGGCCAGGACATGCGCGGCAACGCCATCGTCATCAACGCCTTCGTGCCGCTGGCGAACATGTTCGGCTACGTGAACACCCTGCGGGGCATGTCGCAAGGC
>NZ_JBOHLI010000068.1:0-11847 GCF_050729455.1 Brevundimonas sp. | reverse complement strand
GCGCTATGGCGTCACCTGCTGACAGTTGTGCGCCTTACAATCTGGATCCCGGCCTTCGCCGGGATGAGCGGGGTGGGGTGGCGCAAGGGAAGAAGGACTAGCCGCCGAACGCGCCCGCGACGGCGTGGAACACGGGATTGGCCCGGCCCTCGGCGTCGAACAGCAGGGCGCTGTCCTGGCCGTCGTCCCTGGCGCCGCGTCGCAGCCAATGGTCGGTGTCGCGCACGCCCCAGACGGTGAAGGCGAACTGCTGGGCGCGGGGCAGGGCCATGAAGGCCTCGGCCAGTTCGGCGACGCGGGCGGTCTGGCGTTCGATCCTCTGGCGGCGGGGGCGCAGGTCGGGCAGGCGCCCGTCCTGACGCAGCGAGGCGTCCAGTTCGGCCACGTGGATGGGCAGGCCGAACTGGGCCAGTTCGCGCATGAAGGCGGCGGTCTGGCCGGCGGGAATGTCGATGTCGAGGTGGCTCTGGGTGCCCAGGCCGGTGATCGGCGCCCCGGCCTTCAGCAGCCGTTCGACCAGGCGCAGATAGGTGGCGCCCTTCACCGGATTGTTCTCGAGATTGTAGTCGTTGAGGAAGAGCACGGCGTCCGGCGCGGCCAGCCTCGCCTGCTCGAAGGCGCGGATGATATAGGCGTCGACGCCGCCCAGACCCTGGCTCCAGACGCAGTCGCGCAGGCCCCGACCGTCCTCGGACACCGGCTCGTTGACCACGTCCCAGCCGACCACCTGGCTGCGCCAGCGCCCGGCGACGGCGGCGATATAGCGGTCATACTCGGCGGCGAAGCGGGCGCGGTCGCCGGTCAGGGCCTCGAACCACGGATGGCTCTGCGCGTACCAGATCAGGGCGTGGCCGAAGAGGCGCAGGCCCAGATCGCGGGCGAAATAGGCGATGCGGTCGGGGGCATCGAAGCGCAGCGAGCCGTCGGACTGGAGGATGTACTCCATCTTCATCTCCCACTCGGGCGTGAGCTGGGAGAAGTGCTCCGACACCAGCCGGAACCAGACCTGATCAGACAGCTGGCCCGTCATGCAGGCCGTGCCGACGGGGAAGGGGGCGATGGACTTCAGCGCGCGGACCGGGCGGTCAACGGGAACACCGGCGGCCTCGCCGGAGCCGCAGGCGGCCAGGGCGACCGGGGCGGCGAGGAAGGCGCGGCGGTCGATCATCACGCTTCTTTCCTCCCCACGTGTGGGGAGGGGGACCGCGAAGCGGTGGAGGGGGCGGCGCGACGGTTGGCTCTGGGCGATGCGGACGGGGCGGCGTCGCCCCCTCCGTCACGGCCGCTGCGCGTCCGCGCCACCTCCCCATGGTATGGGGAGGAAAGGCGGTTAGCCCCCCGCACGGCGCCTCAGGCCCATTTCGTCGAAGGCGGCGGTTTCGCGTTTGGCGGCGGCGATCAGCTTGTTCAGGCGGGTCGTTTCGGCGACGTGCTCGAACTTCTTCAGCTCCTCGAAAGCGCTGGTCAGGGCGTCGCGGGCGCCTTCCTCCTCGGCGGAGACGGCGGCGACCACGCCTTCGGCGTCGGCGCGCTTCAGCGCCCAGCCCTTGAGGTAGGCCTGCAGCATCATGCCCGACGACGGGTCCAGACGGGCGTTCTGGCGCTCGATCTCGACCTCGGCGTCGAGGACGGCGACGCGCATTTCGGCCTCGGCCTTGCGGGCGGCGACCTCGGCCAGACGCTTCTGCAGCGTCTCGACTTCATAGTTGGAGATGCGGATCAAGGATTGAGCCCAGGCGGTCATAAGGTGTTCCAGATCACGGTTAGACCATTCCTTGGTTCAGAATGGTTTCCAGACGGTCAAAGCTTTCGCTCAGACTGGTGTGGTCGTCCTTGTCCTGGCCGAGGAAGTCCTCGAGCGCGGGGTTCAGGGCGATGGCGCGGTCGACGATGGGGTCGGCCCCGGTGCGATAGGCGCCGATCTTGATCAGCTCTTCCATGTTGGCGTAGGCCGACAGGCACTGACGGGCGCGGCGGTTCAGTTCGCGCTCGGGCGGGGTCTGACAGCCGGGCAGGGTCCGGCTGACCGACTTCAGCACGTCGATGGCGGGGAAGCGGCCGCGCTCAGCGATCTTGCGGTCCATGACGATGTGGCCGTCGAGGATACCGCGCACGGCGTCGGCGATGGGCTCGTCATGGTCGCCGCCATCCACCAGCACGGTGAACAGGGCGGTGATCGGCCCGGCCTCGGTGCCGTCGGGGCGGATCGGGCCGGGACCGGCGCGCTCCAGCAGCTTGGGCAGTTCGGTGAAGACGGTCGGGGTGTAGCCCTTGGTCGTCGGCGGCTCGCCCGCGGCCAGGCCGATCTCGCGTTGGGCCATGGCGAAGCGGGTGACCGAGTCCATCAGGCACAGGACTTCCAGCCCCTGATCGCGCAGGTATTCGGAGATCGCGAGCGTCATATAGGCCGACTGGCGCCGTTTCAGCGCCGGTTCGTCCGAGGTGGCGACGACGACGATGGCGCGCTTCAGCCCCTCCTCGCCTAAAGTCTCCTCGATGAACTCGCGGACCTCGCGGCCCCGCTCGCCGATCAGGCCGACGACCACGACGTCGCAGGTGGCCTGCTTGGCCAGCATGGACAGCAGCACCGACTTGCCCACGCCCGAACCGGCGAAGATGCCCAGGCGCTGACCCCGGCAGGTGGTGGTGAAGACGTCCATCGAGCGCACGCCCAGATCCAGACGCTCGCCCACCCGGCCGCGCGAATGGGCCGGGGGCGGCGAGGCGCGCAGGGGATAGGGCACGGCGCCCTGCGGCAGCGGCCCCAGGCCGTCGATGGGCAGGCCGAAGGCGTCGATGATCCGCCCCAGCCAGGCGGTCGTCGGGCGCACGCTGGCGGCGGTGTCGATGATGCGGATGTCGGCGCCGGGGGCCACGCCCTCGACCGGGCCGAAGGGCATCAGCAGGGCCTTGGCGTCGCGGAAGCCGACGACCTCGGCGGGCAGGGGGGCTTGGCCGCGTCGCTCGATCTCGGCGCGGGCGCCGACGGCCAGGCGCGACAGGCCGCCGCGCGATTCGATCAGCAGGCCGCTGACGCCCGCCACCTTGCCGGTGACGACCAGCGGGTCGATCGCTTCGACGGCGGCGACGAGATTACGCAAGCGGGACCCCCAGGCTGCGTCGGGTCGAGAAGGCGGAGCCTTCTGACCGCAGCCCACAAAAATGCATCCGTTAACGGATGCCTCATCGTGGTTAACGAGCGGTGAAGTGACGTTACGGAAAGACCCTTACACGTTATCCAAGAGAAATGAAGGTTTTCGAACCCAAGGTTGAGGCCGAGAGCGAACAATCGTCAACACGTCTAACGCTGGGGAGCGGACTGGATGTTCGGCAAGACTCGTAAGAACCATGACGGGGAGCGGAAGCTCCACGACCTCGACAGCAAGTTGGCCGCGATCGGCCGATCCCAGGCGGTGATCGAGTTCGATCTGGACGGCAATATTCTCGACGCCAACGACAATCTGCTGAAGACCATGGGCTATGCCCTGGACGAGATCCGGGGCCGGCATCACCGCACCTTCATGGATCCGGCCGAGGCCGCCGGCCCGGCCTACGCCGCCTTCTGGCGCGACCTGAATGCGGGGCGGTTCGTGGCGACCAAGTTCCGGCGCCTGGCCAAGGGCGGGCGCGAGGTCTGGCTGCAGGCCTCCTATAATCCGGTGCTGGGCGTCGATGGGCGACCGGTCAAGGTCATCAAGCTGGCGGTCGACATCACCGCCGCCGAGCAGGAGGCCGCGCGCCGCGAGGCTGAACGGCTGGACGCCGAGGCGGCCCAGAGCGGACTGGTCGAGGCTCTGGCCGGCAATCTGTCGAAGCTGTCGGCGGGCGATCTGACGGCGCGGATCGTTCAGGACATGAGCGGCGCCCACGGCCGGGTGAAGGACGACTTCAACAGCGCGGTCGACAGCCTGCGCCAGACCCTGGGCCAGGTGCTGAACTCGGTCTCGGGCCTACGTGGCGGTTCGGATGAAATCTCCAGCGCCTCGGACGACCTGTCGCGCCGCACCGAGCAGCAGGCCGCCAGTCTGGAGGAAACCGCCGCCGCCCTGGACGAGATCACCGCCACGGTGAAGCGCAGCGCCGAGGGCGCGCGCCAGGCCGCGGTCGTCGCCGGCGAGGCGCGGGGTCAGGCGGATCGCTCGGGCGAGGTGGTGCGCGAGGCGATCACCGCCATGGACGGCATCCGCAAGAGCTCGAACCAGATCAGCGACATCATCGGCGTCATCGACGAGATCGCCTTCCAGACCAATCTCCTGGCCCTGAACGCCGGGGTCGAGGCGGCGCGTGCGGGCGACAGCGGGCGCGGGTTCGCCGTCGTCGCTTCCGAAGTGCGGGCCCTGGCCCAGCGCTCGGCCGAGGCGGCCAGGCAGATCAAGGCGCTGATCTCGGCCTCCGCGGCCGAGGTCGCGCAAGGCGTGAAGCTGGTGGGCGAGGCCGGGACCGCGCTGGACGCCATCGCCGGCAAGGTGGGCGAGATGGACGCCCTGGTCGCCGAGATCGCGGCCTCGTCCCAGGAGCAGTCCTCGGGGCTCAGCCAGGTCAATGCGGCCGTGAACCAGATGGATCAGGTCACGCAGCAGAATGCGGCCATGGTCGAGGAGACCACCGCGGCGGCGGCCAACCTCAAGTCCGAGGCCGAGGGGCTGGGCCAGCTGGTCGGCCGCTTCCAGACCGGACAGGGCGCGCCCGTCGGCGTGGTGCGCCAGATGACGGCCAGGTCGGGTCCGCCGCCCGCGCTGGAAGGTCAGAGGGCGCGGCTGCGGGCCGTGGTCAACGGCGGTCCGTCGGAGGAATGGACCGAGTTCTGATCCCTCAGGAGACGCGCTGGATCGCCAGCCGCATCAGGACGGCCAGGATCAGGCCGAACAGGCCCCCGGTGGCGATGTTCAGAACGGGCGTGCGCAGACAGGCGAGCAGGGTCTTCATGATCGGCTCGTCGTCCGCTCAGGCCGGGGCGCCGGGTTCGCGCAGCGGCTGATCCTCGCCCGCGGGCGAGGTCAGGACCGCGCCGATCGAGGCGGCGATGATGCAGCCGATGGCCAGCCATTGCAGGCCGCTGAGGTGCTCGCCCAGAAACAGCAGGCCGGCCAGGGCGCCGACCGCCGGGTCGCCGCTCAGCATGACGCCGAAGGTGCGCTTGGGGATGCCCTTCAAGGCGATCATGTCCAGGGTGTAGGGCAGGGCGCTGGAGACGACGGCCACCACCAGGCCCAACGCCAGGATGGACGGGTCCAGCAGGTTCAATCCCGCCGTGGCGACGCCGAACGGCACGACGGTCAGGGCCGCCATAGCCATGCCGACCGCCACGGTCGGGCCGCTGGGCAGGTGGCTGACCCGTTTGCCGAAGACGATGTAGAGGGCCCAGAAGACCGCCGCCGCCGCGGCGAAGGCGCAGCCGACCGGGTCCAGCGCCTGCACGTTCCCGTCGAACGGCAGCAGCAGGGCCAGGCCCAGCACCGCGAAGCCGATCCAGACGAAGTGGATCAGCCTGCGCGAGTGCAGCAGGGCGATGGTCAGCGGCCCGGTGAACTCGATGGCCAGGGCCACGCCCAGCGGAATGGTGGCCAGCGACAGGTAGAAGCACAGATTCATCAGGCCCATGACCAGGCCGTAGATCGCCAGCCCCTTGAGGTCGGCGCGGGTCAGCCGCGACCGCCACGGCCGCCACACCGCCAGCAGGATCAGGGCCGACAGGCCGACGCGCAGCGAGGCCGTGCCCGCGGCTCCGACCATCGGATACAGCGACTTGGCGAAGGAGGTGCCCAGCGACAGGGAGACGATCCCGCCGATCAGGGCGAGGTAGGGCAGGGCGGCCGCGAAACGCGGCGCCCGGAAAGCGAGAGTCAGGGAGGACATGGGGGCGGAACCTAGTGAAAACCCGCCTGTGTTTCTCGCTGATTTCTGCTGATAAGATGCAATAAAACCGCGTTAGAAAGATAACATATGCAGAAAACGGTCACGCTCGATGATTCCGACCGTCGCCTGCTGGATCTGGTCCGACGCGACAACCTGCAGCCCGCGCGGCTGCTGGCGGACCAGGTCGGCCTGTCGGAATCGGCGGTGTCGCGCCGGCTGCGCCGTCTGCGCGACGAAGGCGTCATCGTCGCCGACGTGTCGGTGATCGACGAGAGGCGGCTGGAGCGCGCCCTGACCATGCACGTCCTGGTCGAGATGGAGCGCGAGGGCACGGGGGTGCTGGACGCCCTGATCGCCAAGCTGACCGCCCGGCCCGAGGTTCAGGCCGCCTGGTACGTGACCGGCGAGACGGACTTCGTCCTCTACGTGCGCGTGCCGACGATGGAGGCCTATGAGGTCTTCACCCGCGAGGTGCTGAACGACGCCGCCCGGGTGCGGGCCTTCAAGACCCTGATCTCGATTCGCGAAGTCCTGCCCTTCGATCCGGCGCGGCGGGGGCTGCGTGGCTAGCGGCGCGCGCGGGCCCGCAGCCATTTTAAGGCCAAGGTGAGAATTCCTGCGTCGCCGAGGTTTCGTCGGACGCTATAAGGTCTATCTGTTACGCTGAACTCGCCGCACGGAGCACTTTTCATGTCCGACACCGCTTACGACGCCAGCCGTCACAAGAAGGCCGGACGCGGCCGGGTCTATGACAGCATCATCGACACCATCGGCGACACGCCCCTGGTGCGGCTGCCGAACCTGACGGCGGAGCATCAGCCGAAAGCGACCGTGCTGGCCAAGCTGGAGTTCTTCAACCCGCTGGCCTCGGTCAAGGACCGGATCGGCGTGGCCATGATCGAGGCGCTGGAGCAGGCGGGCAGGATCAAGCCGGGCTCGGTGCTGATCGAGCCGACCAGCGGCAACACCGGCATCGCCCTGGCCTTCGTCGCCGCGTCCAAGGGCTACAAGCTGATCCTGGTCATGCCCGAGAGCATGTCGATCGAGCGCCGCAAGATGCTGGCCCTGCTGGGCGCCGAGCTGGTGCTGACCCCGGCCGAAAAGGGCATGAAGGGCGCCATCGCCATGGCGCAGGACCTGTTGGACCGCACCCCCGGCGCCGTCAGCCCCTCGCAGTTCGAGAACCCCGCCAACCCGGCCATTCATGAGGTCTCGACGGCCGAGGAGATCTGGGCCGATACGGCGGGCGCGGTGGACGTGGTCGTCTCGGGCGTCGGCACCGGCGGCACCATCACCGGCGTCGGCCATGCGCTGAAGGCGAAGAAGGCCTCGGTGAAGATGATCGCCGTCGAGCCGACCGCCTCGCCCGTCCTGTCGGGCGGCGCGCCGGGCCCGCACAAGATCCAGGGCATCGGCGCGGGCTTCATCCCCGCCATCGTCGACCGCGAGGTGATCGACGGCGTGGAGCAGGTGTCGAACGAGGACGCCTTCGACATGGCCCGCAAGGTCGCCCGCACCGACGGCATCCCGGTCGGCATCAGCTCGGGCGCGGCCCTGGTCGCCGCCTTCCGTCAGGCGGCGCTGGACGAGAACGCGGGCAAGACCATCGTCGTCATCCTGCCCGACTTCGCCGAACGCTATCTGTCCACGGCCCTGTTCGAGGGGCTGTAAATTGGAGCGGGTGGATGAGGCGGACCTCCCTGATCCAGCCGCATACGACGCCTTCCACCCGTTCATTAAAGGGGTGTTCAGCCAGTGGCATCCGACGCCGTTCGTCGTGAACGGCGAGCGTTTTGTGACGGCGGAGCAGTGGATGATGGCCTGCAAGGCTCGGTTATTCGGGGATGCGCCGAAAGCCGCAGCCATCATGGCGACTGAAGACCCAGGAGAGCAGAAGCGTCACGGCCAGATGGTGGTCGGTTTTGAACAAGACCGCTGGGATGCGGCCAAGATCGGCATTGTCCTGGCGGGCAATCTGGCGAAATTCCAACAGAACGAAGGCGCACGGCGACAGCTTCAGGCCACGGCGCCGGCCATGCTGGTAGAAGCGAATCCGCGCGATTGGATATGGGGCGTGGGCTTGGCCGTCGATGATCCTGACGCGCATCGACCCTCAGCGTGGCGCGGAAGCAATCTTCTGGGGCGGGTGCTGACGCGGGTGCGCGATACGCTCTGGTCTGCAGCCGATCAGACCCTCACGCGCGGTTAACCGGCTCGCGTTAGGGTAGTGGGACCATGTCTGTTCCGGCCGCCATTCCTGCCGAAGACGCCCCGCCCGGGCCGTCGAAAGCGCGCCAGACGCTGCTGCGGCGGCTGGCCGACGTCGTCTGCCTGCCCGCCAGCCGGATCAACGCCTTCGAGCGGGCGGTGACGGGCGATCTTCTGGTGGAGTTGCTGCGGCTGGCCCCGGTCGAGGAGCGGCGCCGCGTGGCGCTGCGCCTGACGCCGCTGGCCGAACTGCCCAACAGTCTGGCGCGGATGCTGCTGCGCGACGATCCGTCGGTGGCGGGGCCGCTGATCGAGGACTGCGCCTCCCTGACCGACGCCGACCTGATCGGCTGCGTCCGCGACGCCAAGACCGAGCATCGGCTGCTGATCGCCGCCCGGCGCGGCCTGACCGAAATCGTCACCGAGACCCTGTTGAGCTTTGGCGAGGAGGCGGTCATCGAGACCGTGCTGAAGAACAACTCCGCCCGTCTGTCGCAACCGGCCATCGAAGGCGTGGTGGCGATCAGCCGCCAGAACCGGGGCCTGTGCGCGCCGCTGTTGAAGCGGCCCGAGCTGCGGCCGTCGGGGGCCTATGTCATGTTCTGGTGGTGCGGGGCCGAGGAGCGCCGCATCGTGCTGCAACGTTTCGCCGTCTCGCGCGAAGTGCTGCAGGACAGCGTCGAGGACGTCTTCGCCATGGTCGCCGCCGAGGGCTGGTCCGATCCGGTGGCGCGCAAGGCTCTGCAGTTCATCGAGCGGCGCCAGCGCAACCGCGCCGCCATCGACAAGAGCCCCTACAACGGGCTGGAGGCCGCGGTCGCCGCCGCCGCCGCCGGGATGAGCCGCGAGATCGTCAGCGAGATCGGCTATCTGTCGGGGATCAAGCCGCTGACCGCCGCCAAGATCATGGGCGATGCGGGCGGCGAGCCGGTCGCCATCCTGTGCAAGGCCACCGGCCTGTCGCGGCTGGACCTGCAATCCCTGTGGCGGGCCATGCGCCGGCCCGAGGTCACGCCGGACGGCGCCGTCCATCCCGACTGGGAGCGGGTGCAGATCACCTATGAAATGCTGGCCGTCGATCGGGCCCAGACGGTGCTGCGTTACTGGAACTGGGCGCTGTCCTCGGCGCTGACGCCCGAACTGCTGCGCGCCATACGCGACGGCGACGAAGAGCTGATCGATGAATACTCCACGCCGGAACGGGCCGCCATGCTGGCTCTGGCGGAGAACTTCGGTCGCTGACGGCCGAAGACTGACGCCGCGGGCATTGAACAGAGCAGCGCGGGTTTAGGCGCGCTCTTCTTTGCTTGCATTGCTTTCGTCGTGGAACATACGTATGAAACCAACCTCCGACGGGTCGGGTCTGATCAGTCGAATGCGTTTGACTCATGCAACAGGCGATCCCCCCATGGAAGAAAAACCCGAACTGCTGGAAATGACGGCCGACATCGTTTCGGCCTATGTCAGCAACAACACCGTCTCGGCCGACGCCGTTCCTGGCCTGATCGCCCAGATTCACGCCGCTCTGTCGGGCGTGTCGTCGGCTCCGGTGGAAGCCGAGCCCGAGCCCAAGGAACCGGCGGTTCCGGTGCGCAAGTCGATTACGCCTGACTTCCTGATCTGCCTGGAAGACGGCCGCAAGTTCAAGTCGCTGAAGCGTCACCTGCGCACCAAATACAATATGAGCCCCGAGGAATACCGGGCGAAGTGGGGTCTTCCCAAGGACTATCCGATGGTCGCCCCGAACTACGCCAAGGCCCGTTCGGACCTGGCCAAGCAGATGGGCCTGGGCCAGGGCGGCCGCAAACCGGCCCGCGCCACCCGCGCCAAGAAGTAAGATCGGCCTTCAAGGTCGGACGCAGCGCCCGTCTTCCGAGAGGAAGGCGGGCGTTTTTGCATTCTTGGGGCGCTACCGCCCTTCGGGCTGCTTGAGCGCACTCTTGGGGCGCTACCGCCCTTCGGGCTGCTTGAGCGCGTGGGACGCGACATTCGCCCTCCCCTTCATGGGGAGGGAGAGGCGTTGCGCGCCTGGCTTTACGCCGCGTGCCCCGCCTTGCGCATCCGCCAGAAGCGCAGGGTGCGAAGGGCCGCCTCCCGGGTCAGGTCGTTGTACATACCGGCGTAGGCGCGGGCCTTGCCCATGGCGTCGCCGTCGGTGTTCAAGAGGACCACGGCGTAGGTCAGGAACAGGGCGCGATCCAGGTCGGCCGCCTTGCAGACCACGGCCAGGGCGTCCAGCTCGCGCCGCTCGATGATCTGGCGGGCGGTGTGGAAGTCGATGTCGGCCAGCTGCGACAGGGCGATCAGGAAGGACGTGCGTCCGCCCGAGCGCAGGAAGCGGGCCAGCATCTGCGGCGTCAGCTGGCCAGCGGCGCGCAGTTCCTCGACGTAGGCCAGGCTCTCGGCGTAGTCGGGCGGCAGGGCGCCGTCGTCGGTGGCGACGCGGGTGCGGCCGGCGGCCAGGGCGCTTTCCAGCAAGGCCGGGTCCATGCGCGCGTTCTGTTCCAGAATGCGCTGACGCAGCCGGGCCTCGACCTCGAAATACATCTCGTTCAGCAGGTCGGGCGGCAGGCTGGCGCGCTCGACGGCGGGGGCGTGCAGGGCCGGGTTGACGCGGGCGCGCTCGACCGCGGCCTCGCAGGCGGCGCGCGACAGATGGGCGCCCTCGTTACACAGCAGCACGCCCAGGGTCTCGTCGTCGCCGCGCTCGACGATGGCGTCGGACACGGCCTCGGACACTTCGGCGCGCTGGCTGACGGCGCGCATATGGCCCTGGCCGCGCGAGCGGATGACCTGGATCAGGTCGGCCTCGGTCAGGACCGGCGAGGCGCGCAGCACGGGCTGGGCGACGTCCTCGGCCTCGTCGTTGGCCAGGCGGCGAATCAGCTGGGCCGGGGCGTCGGGCGAGGCGGCGAACCGCTCGGCCAGCTCGGCGCGGACGGCGACCTCCATGGCGTCGGTCAGGTCGCCGAGCACCGCGCCATAGAGGGCGGTCTCGGCCTCGCTGCGTTCGGCGGCGCCGAAGAAATGGTCGGTCAGTTCGCGCAGCAGGGCGCGCCGCTTCTCGCTGGACGGTTCCTGCGCCAGGGCGATCAGGTCGGGCAGACGCGACGAGGCGTCGGTCATCGAGGAGGGGGCGGCGCCGTCGCTCATGGCTGGTCGGTGACTTCGGTGTCGGGGGCGGCTTGAAGGCGGCCGTTTGCGTTGCGGATCAGATTGGGGGCGGCGGGCGGTTCGGCCAGGTCGGTCGCGGCCGGGGGCGTGGTCAGCTCCACCGGCAGGGCGTCCAGATAGACGGGCGCCGGCAGGGGGGTGGCGTCGGGTTGGCGACCCGCCTGACGGTGGACGGAATAGTAGCGGGCGCCTTCCTGGGGCCCGGCCTGCGGGGGCTGGGTTTGTGTCTGGCCTTGGGGCTGGGGCGCCGGGGGCTGAGGCTGCGTCGGCTCGCTCGGCGCCGGGCGCTGAAGGCGGAAGATGGGCGCGTCGCGTCGCGGGGCCATCGGGTCATAGGCCGGGGCGTCGGGCGCTGCGGCGGGCGGCGCGGGCTCGGGCGCGGCGGGGGCGGGCGGTTCGACCGGCAGGGACCGGGCCATCGGGGCTTCGGTCGGAACAGGGGTCGGAACAGGGGCCGGGGCGGGAGCAGGCGCGGCGGCGACATAGGCGGCGGGCGGCGGGGCCTCCACCGGCGCGACATAGGGCCGACCGGACTCCGTCGGCGCGGGGGCAGGCGCGTAGGTCGGCGGCTGCGGCTGCGGCTGCGGCTGCGGCTGCGGTGCGGGGGCC
>NZ_JBOHLI010000067.1:0-13030 GCF_050729455.1 Brevundimonas sp. | reverse complement strand
GCGGCGCACGTGAGCTTTCAGAGTCATGCAGGCGGAAAATCCGATCCTCGGGTCAAGCCCGAGGATGACGGCTATCTATTTGTTGTGGACGTTGACGCGACGATTCCAACCGAGTTGGCTACGATCATGGACCCGATATTTCTCGATTTGATTGATGCTGTCCGACAAGGGACGATGTCGGTTAGTGACTTCGCATCAGCGGTAGAAAATGAATGGAATTTCGGAACAGAACGGGCAGCTCTTTCTGAACACGAGCGAGCTTCGCTTCAAAAGCTATTCGACGTGGTGGTCTACTACTCCCCTTACCCGGAAGAGAGAGCACGCATTCCAAACTATCGTGACGAAAATGATGTGATGCTGGCCGCGCAGATATGTCGCGAAGCTCTTCAATCCAGCGTGGCCTAGCCGCCCATTGCGGACGCCGCTTGCACCAAACAAAAAGGCCGGCGGATCGCTCCGCCGGCCTTCTCATTTCAGACGACTGCCTGAGACCTATTCCGCGTCGCCGCGCGCCAGGTTGCGCAGGACGTAGGGCATGACGCCGCCGGACTTGAAGTAGTCCAGCTCGGTCTGGTTATCGATGCGGCAGCGGACCGGGAAGCGGGCCATCTTGCCGTCCGAGGGACGGAACATCTCGACCCACAGGTCCTGACGCGGCTTCAGCTTGCCGATGTTGGCGTCGGTCAGGCCGCGGATGGTGACGATCTCCTCGCCGGTCAGGCCCAGCTTCAGCCAGCCGTCCTGCTTGAACTGCAGCGGCACCACGCCCATGCCGACCAGGTTCGAGCGGTGGATGCGCTCGTAGCTTTCGGCGATGACGGCGCGGACGCCCAGCAGACGGGTGCCCTTGGCCGCCCAGTCGCGCGACGAGCCGGTGCCGTATTCCTTGCCGGCGAAGACGACCAGGGGACGGCCTTCCGACTGGTAACGCATGGCCGCGTCATAGATCGACATCGTGTCTTCCGAGGGGAAGTGCTTGGTGACGCCGCCCTCGATGTCCGGGGTGATCTTGTTGCGGATGCGGATGTTGGCGAAGGTGCCGCGCATCATGACTTCGTGGTTGCCGCGGCGGGCGCCGTAGCTGTTGAAGTCCAGGGCGTCGACGCCGTGGTTGGTCAGATAGACGCCGGCGGGCGCGGCCTTCTTGATCGAACCGGCCGGGCTGATGTGGTCGGTGGTGATCGAGTCGCCGAAGATGCCCAGGATGCGGGCTTCGACGATGTCGGTGACCGCCGAAGGCTCCATCGAAAGACCCTCGAAGTAGGGCGGGTTGGCGACGTAGGTCGACTTGTCGTCCCATTCATAGGTCTGGCCGCCGGTGACCTTGATGGCCTGCCAGTGCTTGTCGCCCTTGAAGACGTCCTTGTAGCGCTTGGCGAACATGGCCGGGGTGACCGACTTCTTCTGGATGTCGGCGATCTCTTGCGAGGTCGGCCACACGTCCTTCAGGAAGACGTCCTTGCCCTTCTTGTCCTGACCGATCGGGTCCTTGGTGATGTCGATGTGCATCGAACCGGCGATGGCGTAGGCCACGACCAGCGGCGGCGAGGCCAGGTAGTTGGCCTGGACGTCCGGGTTCACGCGGCCTTCGAAGTTGCGGTTGCCCGACAGGACCGAGGTCGCGACCAGGCCGTTGTCGTTGATCGCCTTCGAGATGGCCGGGTCCAGCGGGCCCGAGTTGCCGATGCAGGTGGTGCAGCCGTAACCGACCAGGTTGAAGCCCATGGCGTCCAGATCTTTCTGGAGGCCGGCGTCGGTCAGGTAGTCGGTGACGACCTGCGAGCCGGGGGCCAGCGAGGTCTTGACCCAGGGCTTGACCTTGAGGCCCAGGGCGTGGGCCTTGCGCGCTACCAGACCGGCGGCGATCAGGACCGACGGGTTGGAGGTGTTGGTGCACGAGGTGATGGCGGCGATGACCACGTCGCCGTCGCCGACGGTGAACTTCTCGCCCTCGACGGCCACGCGCTCGGCGTCGGTCGGACGGCCGAAGACATCGGCCAGGGCGGTCACGAAGGCCGGGGCGGCGGTGGTCAGCTCAACGCGGTCCTGCGGACGCTTGGGACCGGCCAGCGACGGCACGACCGTCGAGATGTCCAGTTCCAGAACGTCGGAGAAGACCGGGTCTTCCGAAGTCTCGTCGATCCACAGGCCCTGGGCCTTGGCGTAGGCTTCGACCAGGGCGACGCGCGCCTTGTCGCGGCCCGTGGCCGTCAGATAGTCGATGGTCGCGCGCGACACCGGGAAGAAGCCGCAGGTGGCGCCGTATTCCGGGGCCATGTTGGCGATGGTGGCCTGGTCTTCGATGGTCATTCCGGCGATGGCGTCGCCGAAGAATTCCACGAACTTGCCGACCACGCCCTTCTTGCGCAGCATCTGCGTGACGGTCAGGACCAGGTCGGTGGCGGTCGCGCCTTCCGGCAGCTTGCCGGTCAGCTTGAAGCCGATGACTTCCGGGATCAGCATCGGGATCGGCTGGCCCAGCATGGCGGCTTCGGCCTCGATGCCGCCGACGCCCCAGCCCAGAACGGCCAGGCCGTTGATCATGGTGGTGTGGCTGTCGGTGCCGACGACGGTGTCGGGATAGGCGACGGTCTTCTTGCCTTCGTCCAGGGTCCAGACGGTCTGGGCCAGGTTCTCCAGGTTGACCTGGTGGCAGATGCCGGTGCCGGGCGGCACGACGCGGAAGTTGTTGAAGGCCGACGAGCCCCAGCGCAGGAAGTTGTAGCGCTCGATGTTGCGCTCATACTCGCGCTCGACGTTCTCGCCGAAGGCCTTGGCGGTGCCGAAGTGGTCGACCATGACCGAGTGGTCGATGACCAGATCGACGGGGACCAGCGGGTTGATCTTGGCGGCGTCGGCGCCCAGCTTGGCCATGGCGTCGCGCATCGCGGCCAGGTCGACCACGGCGGGAACGCCGGTGAAGTCCTGCATCAGGACGCGAGCCGGACGGAAGGCGATCTCGTGCTCGACGGCGCCCTTGTTCTCGATCCAGGCGGCGACGGCCTTCAGGTCGTCCTCGGTGACCGAGACGCCGTCTTCGTTGCGCAGCAGGTTCTCCAGCAGCACCTTCATCGAGCGCGGCAGACGGGAAATCCCGGCCAGACCGGCTTCCTCGGCGGCGGGAAGGCTGTAATAGGCGTATTTCTTGCGCCCGACCGAAAGGTCCTGACGGGTCTTGAGGCTGTCAATCGACGGCATGGAGAGGGTCCTCTGACTAACGCCGCCCGACAATTCGGTTGCGCCTTCGCGCGCTGGACGCCGGGGCTCACAGGTCTCCGGCGCGCGCGGCGAAAGCCTGCTGCGGCGCTTGGCGGTATAGTCCCGTGCGCGAGGGCCGTCCATGTATCCACAACGTGGTCGTGGACATTGAGAGAGGTTCGCAAATCGGCGGGGCCATGCTGAAGACGGTCGACATCCAGTCCCTGAGCCTGTCGCGCGGCGAGCGCGTCCTGTTCCGGGGTCTGTCGCTGCGCCTTTCGGCGGGCGAGGCCGTGGCCCTGACCGGGGCCAACGGGGCGGGCAAGACCAGCCTGCTGCGGGCCGTGGCGGGCTTCATCCGCCCCGATGCGGGGACGATCACATTTTCCGGCGGTGCGGACGCCGAGGCCTTGGACGCCGAGACCGCGCGCCGCGACGGCGTCCACCTGCTGGGCCATCTGGAAGGCCTGAAGCCGACGCGGACGGCGCGTCAGGAGTTCGACTTTCAGACCGCCTGGCTGGGCGGCAACGAGGCGGCGCGCGAGGCGGCGATCGCGCGGCTGTCGCTGACGCCCCTGCTGGATCTGGAGACACGCAAGCTGTCGGCGGGGCAGAAGCGCCGCCTGTCGCTGGCCCGACTGGTGGCCGCCCCGCGCGCCCTGTGGCTGCTGGACGAACCCCTGGCCCCGCTGGACGAGCGCTGGCGGACGGTGGCCGCCGAGCTGATGGCGGCGCATCTGGCGTCGGGGGGGATGATTTTGGCGGCGGTGCATGATCCCCTGCCCGTCCCGGCGCGCAATCTCGATCTGGGAGGCCTCGCATGAGGGCCGTGCGCGTCCTGTTCGGCCGCGAGCTGTCGCTGGCCTGGGGCGGCGGCGGCGGGCCTTTGCTGGCTTGCGGCTTCATGCTGTGCCTGACCGCCATCCTGCCGCTGGCGGCGGGCGGCGATCCGCGCGTCCTGGCCCCGGCGGCCTCGGGGGCCAGCTGGATGGCTCTGGCCCTGGCCTCGCTCTTGTCGCTGGAGCGTCTGTTCGAGCGCGATCTGGAGGACGGGGCTCTGGACCTGCTGGCGCTGGGCCCCCTGCCGCTGGAAGCGACGGTGGCGATCAAGGCCCTGGCCCAGTGGCTGGCGACCGGCTTGCCTCTGGCGCTGGCGGCCCCGGTCGCGGCCCTGGCCCTGGGCCAGCCGGCTCATCTGATCGGTCTGACGGCGCTGGCGGCGGCCATCGGCGGTCTGGGCTTCGCCTTCACCGGGGCCCTGGGCGCGGCTTTGGCCTTGGGCGCGAAGCGCGGCGGCCTGCTGATCGCGGTGGTGGTCCTGCCGTTGTTCATTCCGCCGGTGGTGTTCGGCGCGGGCGCCCTGACGCGGGCGGCGGACGGTCAGGACCCGCTGTCGGCCCTGGCCCTGCTGGCCGCCTATGTCCTGTTCGCGGTGGTCATCACGCCTCTGGCCGGCGCAGCGGCGGTGCGCAACGCCCAAAGCTAGGGCTAAGGCTCAGCGCGGTTTCAACGTCACGTAGAGGGCGCCGTCGCCGCCGTGGCGGCGGTGGGCCGAGGCGAAGCCGGACACCACGCCGCGCAGGTGCGGACCGGTCAGCCAGTCGTGCACCGAACCGCGGATCACCCCGCCGCCGCGTCGCCCCTGTCCGGTGATGACCAGAACCGAGCGCAGGCCGCGCATCTGGCAGCCGATCAGAAAACCGCGCAGTTGGTCCTCGGCCTCGAACCGGCCGAAGCCGTGCAGGTCGATGCGCGCCTCGATCGGATCGCGCTCGCGCGACAGGCGGCGCTGGCGGCGCGGCTCCAGTTCTTCCGGCGTGGGCCGGGCGCGGGTCGGCGTCGGCTTGGCGGGGGCGATGATCCCCAGAGCCTCGAAGCGCGGCGTCTGATCGGGGGTGTTGCGCTTCTTGCCGGCGACGCTGCGCGCGGGCCTGGCCGGGAGAGGCGCGGCCTCGGGATCGGGCAGGACGGCGCCGGGAGTGACGCGGGCGGCCTTGCGGCGCGCGGGCGGGGTCACCGTGCCGGTCACCCGGGCCCAGATGCGCCTGTCGTCGTCGGTAGGGTCCGATGGGCCTTTGCGGGCCACCTCAGTCCTCGGCGTCGTCGAAGGCGTCGCCGGGGCCAGGCACGTGGGCCAGAAGGTCGCCCGGCTGGCAGTCCAGTTCGCGGCACAGGGCGTCCAGGGTCGAAAAGCGCACGGCGCGGGCCTTGCCGGTCTTGAGGATCGACAGATTGGCCACGGTCACGCCGACGCGGTCGGCGAGCTCCGTCAGCGACATACGCCGTTCGGCGAGGATGCGGTCGAGTTGGACGCGGATGGCCATGGAGTCAGCTTAACGTTTCGGGATCAGATCGTCAGTTCGGATTCGCGGCGCAGGCGTGCGCCTTCGCGGAACACTTCCGCCAGGACGAAGACGACGAGGATGGAGAAGACGGGGGTGAGCAGGTCGCTGACACCTTGCGGCTCCATGACGCCGGGGGCCAGGCGGGCGGCGACCAGGCCTTGCGCCACCCAGACGCCGCCGGTCACGACGGCCAGGATCAGGCCGATCTGGCGCAGGCGGCGCACATTGTCGGGCTGGAAGGGGTCGCCCAGGGTCAGGGTGCGGAAAATCTTCCTCAGGCCGCGCAGGATCATCAGGAAGCCGCCGAAATAGGCGGTCATGGCGCCGACGCCGAACAGCAGCAGCGGGCGGGTCAGCGGCATCTGGCGGCCGTTGGAGTCGTCGCTCACCGTCACGTTCAGATTGTCGATAGGAATGAAGATGGAGGCGACCCAGAGCAGCAGCAGCAAGCCGGTGATCAGGGCCAATAGGACATAGGCGACGTCCAGCGCGATCTTCAGCAGGCTGGATACGGAACCGGGACCGAGAGTCCGCAGGTTGGCGCCCGTCAGGCGCGGCGCACGAATCCCGATGGAAGCCAGTTTCGGGAGGTGCATGAAGTCAGGTCTCAGGCCGGGTGGTTCAGGCGGTGATCGCCGCGCGGGGTCCGGCGAACCCTCACGCGGCGCTATTCTTCGCGGTGTTCATGCTGATCGTCAAAGCCCTCATCCGATCCAGGGCCGGATCACAGGCTCTGGATGATCATGGCGACGGCGGCGGTCGGCAGGGCGGCCAGCAGAAGGGCGTTGAGGAAGCCGTGGCCGACGCGGTCCATCCAGATCGAGGTTTTCATCGCTTGCATCGTATCTCTCCGTTGTTGCACGATTTTCGTGCGTTTCTGTGGTGCCGCTGGGTGAACGTTGCGTCTCTTTCGCTTCGTTTGAACGGTGCGACCCCCGTTCTTGAGATTGAAGATGCGCCATGCCCTCTCGAAAATCACGTTACATATCGTTTAACGATGTTAAACTTCCGCAATGCATCGGACGGGACTAAGGTGACCGGATGAATCTCAAGCTGATCAAAGGGATGCGGCTGGTGGCCGCGACCCACAATCCGGGCAAGGCGCGCGAGATCGAAGCCTTGCTGGATGGAAATTACAGGATCGTCACGGCCGGCAGCCTCAACCTGCCCGAACCGGACGAGACCGAGAGCACCTTTGTCGGCAACGCCATGCTGAAGGCGCGTCACGCGGCCGAGGCCTCGGGCGAGGTGGCCCTGGCCGACGACTCCGGCCTGTCGGTCGCGGCCCTGGACGGGGCGCCGGGCATCTTTTCGGCGCGCTGGGCCGGACCGGGCAAGGATTTCGCCCTGGCCATGAAGAAGGTCGAGGAACGGCTGGAGGAGATCGGCGCTACGGATCGCCGCGCCTGGTTCACCTCGGCGCTCGCCGTGGCCTGGCCCGACGGCCCCTGCGTGGTGGTCGAGGGCCGCATCGACGGCGACCTGGTCTTCCCGCCGCGCGGCGACCGGGGCTTCGGCTACGACCCGATCTTCCGGCCCGAAGGCTCGGACCTGACCTTCGGCGAAATGGACCCGGTCGAGAAGGACGCCCTCAGCCACCGCGCCCGCGCCTTCGCCCGGCTCAAGGCGGCGCTGATTGACTGAGGCACTTTCAGGTTCGGTCGCTCTTTACGTTCACTGGCCCTACTGCGCCCGCATCTGCCCCTATTGCGACTTCAACGTCGTGCGCGACCGAGGAAGGGTCGAGGAGCAGGCCGGGCTGGTCCAGGCCATCCTGGCGGACATGGAGGCGCAAGGTCGTCTGGTAGGGCCGCGCCGTCTGGCCTCGATCTTCTTCGGCGGCGGCACGCCGTCCCTGATGCCGCCCGAGGCGGTGGCGGCGGTGATCGCGCGGGCCAGATCGCTGTTTCCACCGGACGGCGAGATCGAGATCACGCTGGAGGCCAACCCCACCGACGCCGAGGCGGGGCGCTACGCCGAACTCGCGGCTGCCGGGATCAACCGCCTGTCCATGGGGGTGCAGTCGTTCGACGACGCCGCCCTGAGCTTCCTCGGTCGCGACCATTCGGCGGCCGAGGCGCGGCGCGCGGTCGAGACGGCGGCCAGGGCCTTCCCGCGCCTGTCGATCGACCTGATCTACGCCCGTCCGGGCCAATCCGTGGCCGACTGGACGGCCGAGCTGACCACGGCGCTCGACCTCGGCTTCGAACACGTCTCGCCCTATCAACTGACCATCGAGCCGACGACGGCCTTCGGCCGCGCCTTTGCGCGCGGCGCCCTGACCCCGCCGGACGAGGATCTGGCGGCGTCCCTTTATGAAGCCACCCAGGCCGTGCTCGAGGGCGCGGGGTTCGAGGCCTATGAGGTGTCCAACCACGCTCGCGACCTCGCCGCCCGCTCGTCCCACAACCTGCACGTCTGGCGCGGTGGAGACTATCTGGGCCTCGGCCCCGGCGCCCACGGGCGGCTGACGCTGGATGGAGCGCGGACGGCGACGGTCGCCCATCGCCGCATCGCCGACTATGTCGCCGGGGTCGCCGCCGGAACGCCCTGGGCCGAGCGCGAGACGCTGGGTGCGCTGTGCGCCGCCGAGGAGCGGGTCTTGCTGGGCCTGCGCACGGTCGAGGGCGTGCCGCTGGCGCTGCTCCACACCTTGGACCTGTCCGAGACGACCGGGCCGCTGGCCGACCTGATCGCCGACGGCTTCCTGAAACTGGAAGATGGGCGGGTGGCCGCCACCGCGACGGGCCGTCCGGTGTTGGACGCCGTGCTGCGGGCCCTGCTGACCTAGGCCTAGACCGTGGCGGCGGCCTCTTCGATCAGGTCGCTGACCTCCCGGGGCCGCGAGGCCAGCGAGGCGTGGCTGGCGTCCAGGGTGATGGTCTTGCGCGGCTCTATCCGCGAGGCCATGCGCGCCTGATTGGACGGGGCGATCATGTGGTCCTGGCTCGAGATCTGATACCAGGACGGCTTCTTGCGCCAGGCGGGGGCGGTGATCGTGTCGCCGAAGGTCCCGGCCAGCGGCGCCTTCTGCGTCACCGCCATGACCAGGGCCTCGTCCGCCGTCAGGTCCTGGCAGAAGCTCTCGTGGAACTTGTCGGGCTTGATCCACAGATAGCCGTCGCTGTCGGGGGCCAGATTGGGGGCGGCGACCGGGGGGTCTTCCTGGGTGATGCCGCCGGGGCTTTCGCCCGCATCGGGGGCGAAGGCGGCGATGAAGACCAGGGCCGCGACATTGGGCAGGTCGCCCGCCTGCGACAGCACCGCTCCGCCATAGGAATGCCCGACCAGAACGACCGGCCCCGCCTGCTGGGCGACCATCTTGCGCACCCGCTCGGCGTCGTCGGCCAGCGAGGTCAGCGGCATGTCGACGGCGTGCAGCGAGGTATAGCCCCGCCCCGCCAGTTCGGTGATGACCTTGCCCCAGTGGGCGGCGCCGCCCCAGAAGCCGTAGACGAGGACGATGGAGGCGGACTTGGACATGGTCGGGTTCCCGCGAGCGATCGCCGGAGCGGCGTTCGGCCTCAAAGCGCGTCGAGGACGACGCGCGTTCCCTGACGCGCCTTTCACGAGGCTGTGACGCCCTCTAGGATGGCGTCATGCCTGACGCCTCCCTGTTCCCGCCGACCGCCCCGCCCGCGCGCTCCGTCGCGCCCGGCCTCTATCTGGTGGCGACGCCCATCGGCAATCTGCGCGACATGACGCTGCGGGCGCTGGACGTTCTGGCCGCCGCCGACCTGGTCCTGGCCGAGGACACCCGCGTCACGGCCAAGCTGCTGACCGCCTATGGCCTGAAGGCCAAGCTGGAGCGCTGCGACGACCACGCCTCGGCGCGCGCCGCCGAGATCGCCGTCGAACGGCTGAAGGCGGGCGAGGTCGTGGCCCTGGTGTCGGACGCGGGCACGCCGTTGGTGTCGGACCCCGGCTATGTGGTGGCCCGCGCCGCCATCGCTGCGGGTCTGCCGGTCCATCCCATCCCCGGCCCGTCCAGCCTGCTGGCGGCCCTGTGTCTGGCCGGCCTGCCCGCCGACCGGGTGCTGTTCGCCGGCTTCCTGCCGCCCAAGTCGGGGGCGCGAAAGACCATGCTGGAGGAATTGCGGACCGGGCGTCAGACCCTGGTCTTCTTCGAGAGCGGCCCGCGCCTGAAGGACAGTCTGACCGACATGGCCGCGGTGCTGGGCGACCGCCCCGCCGCCGTGACCCGCGAACTGACCAAGCTCTATGAGGAGGCGGTGCGGGGCAGCCTGTCCGAACTGGCCGCCGACCCGCGCTGCGATGCGCCCAAGGGCGAGATCGTCGTGGTGGTCGGCCCCGGCGAGGCCGAGACAGCCAGCGCCGCCGACGCCGACGCCGCCCTGGCCGAGGCCCTGACTCGCCTGCCCCCGGGCGAGGCCGCCGCCGAGGTGTCCAAGGCGCTGAACCTGCCCCGCAAGCCGCTCTACAAGCGGGCCCTGGAAATGCAGGGCCGAGGGTGAAGCCCCGCCTGCGGCCCTCGCCGTCGCCGCGTCGGCCGAAAGCGGGCTGGCGTCAGGCGCTGGGCGGACAGTCGCACCGCGAGGGTCACGCCGCCGAATGGATCGCGGCTCTGTGGCTGATGCTCAAGGGCTATCAGATTCTGGCCTTTCGCCTGAAGGGCCGGGGCGGCGAGATCGACATTCTGGCCAGACGCGGCCGCACCCTGGCGGTGGTCGAGGTCAAAAGACGACGCACGATCGAGGCCGCGATCCTGTCGCTGGAGCCGGAACAGCACGGCCGACTGGCCGCCGCAGGCCGGGCTGTGGCCCGCAGCCGACCCGCGCTTCAAGGGCTGGATTTGCGGATTGATATGGTGGCGCTGGCTCCCGGGCGATTTCCGCGTCATCTTCGTGGGGTGACGACCACAGGAACGGACATCGCGTGACCCGCGAGGAAGCCGAGATCATTCTGGCCCAGGCGGGAACCGCCGAGGACGACGGCTTTCCGCTGCTCGAATGCGCCATCGCCTGCGCCATCCACGACTATCCGTTCCGCGACCCAGCGCCCGTGCGTATCCTCGCCGACCACGCCGCCCAGCGGCTGAAAGAGCGCTCGGCCAATGAGAGCCCCGACGAGGCCCTGGCCGAGACCATGGCCTCGGACCTGCGGCTGAACGGCGACCTGTTGAACTACGACCATCCGGCCAACACCGATGTCATCGACGTGGCCGAACGGCGGCGCGGCCTGTCGGCGGCCCTGGTGGTCTTCTATCTGGACGCGGCGCGGCGGGCGGGGCTGAAGGCGGCGGCGGTGGACTTCCCCGGCCATATCCTGCTGCGGGTCGAGACGCCCGAGGGGCCGGTGGCTCTGGACCCCTTCAGCCAGGGGCGTCTGGTCCTGCCCAGCGAGCTGACGCGGCGCGCGCTTCTGGCCGGGCTGACGCCGCACGTGGCCGATCGTCTGGACCTGCTGATGGCCCCGGTCAGCGATCGCCAGGCCCTGATCCGGCTGCAGAACGTCCTGTTCAGCCGCGCCTTGCAGGCCGAGGATTACGGCGGCGCCGAACGCTCGGCCCTGCGCCGCGCCCTGCTGGACCCCGAGGATCACCGTCCCTGGCTGGATGTCGCCGCCGCCCGCGAGAAACAGGGGGCGCTGACCGGCGCCCTGGAGGCCCTGTCGCGCGCTCGCGCCCTGGGCGATCCCGTCGACGCCCACCGCGCTAGCGCGGATCGGATGCGGTTGCGGTTGAACTGAAGCGCGGCCTTGCGGCGCGCGGTCGCGAGCCTCAAGTAGGGCTTGAGCGTCACAGGCGGCGCTCAAGCAGCGAGCGCCCGCGGCGCGAGCGATAGCGCCCTCTTCTACCAAGGACTCTTCTTTCATGCTCAAGGTCGCCATCCAGATGGATCCGCTCGAGGCGGTGAACGTCGAGTCCGACACCACCTTCCTGATGGCCCTGTCGGGTCAGGCGCGCGGGCACAAGTTATGGATCTACGACTTCCGCACCCTGGCGCTGGACGAGGGCCGTCTGTTCTGCCGCGCCCGTCCGGTGACGGTGAACACGGTCCAGGGCGAGCACGCCGATTTCGGCCCCGAGGTCGTCCTTGACCTGGCCGAGGACGTGGACGTCATCCTGATGCGTCAGGACCCGCCCTTCGACATGGCCTATGTCACCGCCACCTATCTGCTGGAGCGGGTGCATCCCAGGACCCTGGTGGTCAACAACCCGGCCGAGGTGCGCTCGGCGCCGGAGAAGCTGATCGCCACCCTCTTCCCTGGTCTGCAGCCGCCGACCCTGGTGTCTTCGGACCCGGTCGCCCTGGTCGACTTCCACCGTCGCCACGGCGACGTGGTGCTCAAGCCCCTGCACGGCGCCGCCGGTTCGGGCGTGGTGCGGCTGAAGGCCGACGACCCCAATCTGGAAGCCCTGATCGAGATTCACGCCGCCGGCTCGCGCGACCCGCTGGTGATCCAGAAATTCATCCCCGCCGTGGCCAAGGGCGACAAGCGCATCATCCTGATCGACGGCGAGCCGGTCGGCGCCATCAACCGCATCCCGGCCAAGGATCAGGTGCGCTCCAACCTGCGCGTCGGCGGCACGGCGGCCCCGGTCGAGCTGACGCCGCGCGACCTGGAGATCTGCGCCGCCATCGGCCCCTATCTGAAGGAACGCGGCCTGATCTTCGTCGGCATCGACGTGATCGGCGACTATCTGACCGAGATCAATGTCACCTCGCCCACCGGCGCCCAGCAGATGCTGAAGTTCTCGGGCGTCGACGCCACGGCCCTGATGTGGGACGTGATCGAGCGCAAGAAGCGCGAAGCGGCCTAAGGTTGCGTAACGGTGCTCTTGCAGTTGCTTTGAGTTCGTGATTTGTTCCTCTCGATCAGCGGGAGGAAACCATGGTCGCGCGGGTGGTGACGGTCGCTTTCGACGGGGTCGAGGCGCGACGGGTCGATGTCGAGGTGCAGCAGGTGGCGACGCCCGCCGGGGCCTTCGCCATCGTCGGCCTGCCGGACAAGGCGGTGGCCGAGAGCCGCGAGCGGGTGCGCGGGGCCTTCGCCGGCATCGGTCTGGCCCTGCCGCCCAAGAAGGTCATCGCCAACCTGGCCCCCGCCGACCTGCCCAAGGAAGGCAGTCATTTCGACCTGCCGATCGCCCTGGCCCTGCTGGCCTCCATGGGGGTGATCGCGCCCGACGCCCTCGACGGCTGGGCGGCGGTCGGCGAACTGGGGCTGGACGGTCAGATCGCGGCGGTCGGCGGAACCCTGCCTGCGGCGATGGCGGCAGGGGCCATGGGGCTGGGCCTCATCTGTCCCGAGGCCAATGGACCCGAAGCCGCCTGGGCCGGCGAGACGGCTATCCTGGCGCCGCGCTCCCTGATCGGCCTGATCAATCATTTCCGGGGCTGACGTGCCCCTGAGAATTTCCTCCACGCGGAGCTAGAGTCCGGCCCTTGAAAGGACGGACGGAATGAAACGAGCGAGATTCTCGGAAGAGCAGATCATCGGGATCCTGCGGGAGAACGAGGCCG
>NZ_JBOHLI010000066.1:0-13577 GCF_050729455.1 Brevundimonas sp. | reverse complement strand
CGCCCCGCGAGCCCGGCGCCCGCGCTGGCGGCCAATCGGGCGCTCGCGACCCCGGCCATGGCGACCCCGCCGACAGCGAGGCCGGTTCCGATCGCCGCGCCAGCGCTCAGTTGCGGCGCGCCGGAGATCAGCCCTGAAGCAATCCCCGGACCGAAGATCGCAAGCCCGGCTAGGCTGAGCGCCGCCAGGGTAATGGCCAGGACATCCTCAAGGGCGGGAGGCTGACCGGCAAAATCCTTGACAAAGGTGTCGAACATCGTCGAGCCGATGCCGACGATCACCGCAAGGACGAGGACTTTTACGCCCGAGGCCACCACGTTGCCGAGCACGCGCTCGGCCAGGAAGGCGGTCTTGCCGAACAGGCCAAAGGGAATGAGGACGAAGCCGGCGAGGCTGGTCAGCTTGAACTCAATGAGGGTCACGAAGAGCTGAACCGCCATGATGAAAAAGGCGATCAGGACGATCAGGAAGGCCACCATCAGGATGGCGATCTGGACGAAGTTTTCGAAGAAGCCTGGAAAGCCTGACATCTCGGCGGCGGCCGTGAGCATGGGCCGTCCGGCGTCGATGCCCTCCTGCGCCAGCTTCCCCGGCCGCAGGAAATCCTCGCTCGACAGATTAGACCCGGACGCCTTCAGGCCCAGGCGGGCGAAACTCGCAAATACGATTTCCGAGAGCCGCTGGAAGTTGCCGATCAGGAAGGCGAAGAACCCCACGAACAAGGTCTTCTTGACCAGTCGGGCGAGGATGTCGTCGGACGGCCCCCACGCCCAAAACAGGGCCGCCAGGGTGACGTCGATGACGATCAGGGTCGTCGCGACGAAGGCGACCTCGCCGCCGAGCAGGCCGAAGCCGCTGTCGATGTAGCGACTAAAGACCTCGAAGAAACGGTCGATGACCCCGGTATCATTCATGACGGATCTCCCACGCCGAAGAAGCGTCGACGGCTTTCCGCCCAGGCGGCGTGACAATCCGCATCGGCGCCGCCCGCCTCGCCGAGGTTGCGGCATCGGGCGAGTTCCGCCGACGCAGGGCTCGTTGGGGGTCTGACCGCCGGGACCGGCTCCGGCGCGCCTGGGCTCGCCAGGACGGCCGCGCCGATGGCGCATATCGCGATGATGACGGCGGCGACGCCCAGAGGGTCACGGCGGAACAGAGCCCTCATTGATCCGGTTCGCCCATGAAGCGCCGGAACCGCGCCTGCGCATCCGCGCGGGCGGCGGTCCGATCGGCGGCGTCAAGCGCATCCGCCCTGCCCTGCGCAGCGAGGAGAGCGGCTAGTTCGACCAGCTGGCTGGATTGCAAGGCCAACAGCTGGTTGCCGGCCTGAGCCGCCTGCAGGGCGCCGGCGGCGCTCTGGCTGGCGCCCACCAGGCGGTCCATTTCCTGCCGCGTCGCGCCCAGGCCCTGGACCACGCCGGCCTGGACCCGCATCGCGTCCTCGAAACCTGCGACCGACGACCGCCACCGAGCGCGGGCGCGCGCGACCAGATCTCCCTCTGACGCAGACATCTGCACGGCGCCGTACTGGTTGTCGAAAGCCGCCTCGATCTCGCGCACGTCATAGGCCAGCGTCTGGGCCTCCGCGAGAAGGCCGCGAGTGCGATCCATCTGCCCCTGCAGGGTCTGCAGCGACGAATAGGGCAGGCTCGTCAGGTTCCGCGCCTGGTTCATCAAGGCGGTCGCTTCGTTCTGGAGCGACTGGATCTGATTGTTGATCTGCTCTAGGGCGCGGGCGGCCTGGATGACATTCTGGACGTGGTTGGTCGGATCATAGACCGCGACCTGGGCCTGAGCCGGAAGGTTGACGCAGAGGAGGACGGCGGCGGCGAAAGCCGCAGGGATGGCGCCATGCAGGGCGACGGGCGAACGCAGGCGTTTCATGGCAGGTCTCCGAGGGGCGGGGTTGAGGCGGTCGCAAGAAGGTCGGCGGCCCATGGGAGGCCGCGATGACGCAGCCAGGCTGCGCCGAAGCCCGCGCGACCAGCCTCGTCGAGGACTGCGCGGATGGCGGTCTGATCGGCGGCCGAGGACGCGGCGCAGAAGGCCAGGGCGACCGGACCGAGACCGAGCTCGAACAGACGGTCCCCGGCGCGCGACTGACAGTAGTAGTCACGCTTCGGCGTCGCCTGGGCGAGAATGTCGACCTGGCGATCGGTCAACCCGAAGCGGCGGTAGACGGCGGCGATCTGCGGCTCGCGGGCGCGAGCGTTCGGCAGGAAGAGACGGGTGTGGCAGCTCTCGATGATCGCTGGGGCGATCGCGCTGTTCTCGATGTCCGCAAGCGACTGGGTGGCGAAGACCACCGAGGCGTTCTTTTTGCGCAAGGTCTTCAGCCACTCGCGCAACTGAGCGCCGAAGCCGGTATCACCGAGGGCGACCCAGCCCTCATCAACGATGATCAGGGTCGGTCGTCCGTCCAGCCGGGCCTCGATACGGTGGAACAGATGGGCGAGCACGGCGGGCGCCGCCGCCGATCCGATCAGGCCTTCCGTCTCGAAGGCCTGGACCGATCCCGTCCCGAGGTGTTCATGATCCCCGTCGAGCAGACGCCCCCACGTCCCCTCCAGGGTGAAGGGTGCGATCGCCCGCTTTACAGCCCCGATTTGAACGAGAGCGGCGAAACCTGACAGGGTGCGTTCGCTGGCGGGGGTTCCCGCGAGGCTGGTGAGGGCCGACCATATCTGGTCCTTGGCCTCCGGATCGATCGCCACGCCCTCACGGGCGAGAAGGTCGATCAGCCAGGCCTGGGCCCAGGCCAGCTCTCCCGGATCATCGATCCCTTCCAGGGGCTGCAGCGTCAGCCCGCGCTCGCCGCCCAGCATCGCCTCGCCGAGGTCGTGGAAGTCGCCTCCCATGGCCAGGGCCGCCGCGCGGATCGAGCCGCCGAAGTCGAAGGCGAACACCTGGGACGCCGGGTAGCGCCGGAACTGGAGGGCCATCAACGCCAGCAAGACGCTCTTCCCCGCCCCTGTGGGCCCCACCATCAAGGTGTGACCGACATCGCCGATGTGATGGGAAAAGCGGAAGGGCGTGGCTCCATCGGTCCGCGCATGAAACAGCGGCGGCCCGTCGAGGTGGTCGTTCCAGTCCGGCCCCGCCCAGACGGCGGACATCGGCATGATGTGCGCGAGGTTGAGCGTGGAGATCGGCGGCGTCCGCACATTGGCGTAGACGTGTCCGGGCAGGCTACCGAGCCAGGCTTCGACGGCGTTCAGGCTCTCTGCGATGCAGGTGAAATCACGCTCCTGCACGACCTTTTCGGCCTGCCGGAGTTTGGCGTCAGCGACCGCCGGATCCTCGTCCCACACCGTCAGGGTGGCGGTGACCAGGGCATAGCCCACCCCATCGGCGCCGAGATCCTGCAGAGCCTGATCGGCGTCCGCCGCCTTGTTGCCAGCGTCGGAGTCCATCAGGACGGACGCCTCATTGGTCATCACCTCCTTGAGGAGGGCTGCGATGGATTTCCGCTTGGCGAACCACTGGCGGCGGATGCGGCCGAGCAGGCGTCCGGCGTCGGTCTTGTCCAGGCAGATCGCGCGCGTCGTCCAGCGGTAGTCGAACGCCAGACGATTGAGCTCGTCGAGGAGCCCGGGCCAGGTCGCAGTCGGAAAACCGATGACGGTCAGGACCCGCAAATGCGCCTGCCCCAGACGTGGAGCCAGGCCGCCGACCAGAGCCTTGTCGGCCAGCAGCACATCAAGGTGCATTGGCGTTTCCGGCAGACGCACGGCATGCCGCGCGGTAGAGACCGTGGCGTGAAGGAAGGTCAGGGTCGCTTCGTCGTCGAGCCAGGCCGCATGCGGCATCAGACCTTCGATCAGGGCGAGGAGCCGATCTGTCCGATCGATGAAGCCGCGGACCTGGGACGGCCAGTCCACACCCTTCTCCGCGTGGCCCTCGTAGAGCCATCGCGCGGCGCGGCCGCGATCTTCAGCCGGCGGCAACCAGACCAGGGTCAGGTAGTAGGCGCTTTCGAAATGGGCTCGGTCCGTCTGGAAGTCAGCGCGCCGCTCCTCATCCACCAGGCCTGAAGCCGGGTCTGGGAAGAGACTGTCGGGATAGGCAGCCGACGGATGACGCTGGGCCTCGATGAAGATCGCCCATCCCGACCCAAGACGCCGCAGGGCGTTGTTCAACCGCCCGGCGACACCCGCCAACTCGGCATTGGTCGCTGAATCCAGATCGGGTCCGCGGAAGCGCGCGGTCCTTTGGAGGCCGCCATCCTTGTTCAGCACCACACCGGGCGCGATCAGGGCCGCCCAGGGCAGGAAGTCGGCGAGTTGTCGCGGCCGAGCGCGATATTCCTGAAGCGAGAACATGATCAGACGTCCAGAAGAGCCGGCAGGCGCAGGTGACGACGCGCCACCTCGACAAAGTCCGGATCGTGACGGGCGGCGAGGACGCCCAGGGCGTGCCCGACGATCCAGACCGCCACGCCTGCGAGCCACAACCGCAGGCCCAGCCCCAGGGCGGCGGCCAGGGTGCCGTTGACAATGGCGAGGGCGCGCGGCGCGCCGGCCAGGAGGATGGGCTCCACCAAGGCCCGATGAACGGGCGCCATGAAGTCCTCTGGGATCGGATCAGCCATCAGACCAGCGCGCCGCCGCCGAAGGAGAAGAAGCTGAGGAAGAAGGAACTGGCCGCAAAGGCGATGGAGAGACCGAAGACGATCTGGATCAGCCGACGCGCGCCGCCGGAGGTGTCCCCAAAGGCCAGGGTCAGGCCGGTGACGATGATGATCATCACCGCGATGATCTTGGCTACCGGCCCCTCGATCGACTCCAGGATGGACTGAAGGGGCGCCTCCCAGGGCATGGAGGAACCGCCCGCCAGGGCGGGTGAAGCGCAGACGGCGACCATCGCCAGAAGAGCGACGGAGTGGAGGTGGCGTTGATGGGCGATCATGGCGGAACTCCAGGTGGTGAAGTCGGAGGGGTCAGGAGAGGACCTGCGAGAGGCGGTAGCCGCCCTCGCCGTCGAGGCCGTCGACGGCGGCGAGTTCGATCAAGCGTCGCGCGGCGCCCCGCCCGGCCAGGACGGCGACGAGGTGGATGGTTTCGGCGATCAGGGCGCGGGGCGGCACGAGGACCGCTTCCTGGATGAGTTGCTCGAGCCGATTGAGCGCGCCGCGCGCGGATCCGGCGTGGAGGGTGCCGACGCCGCCCGGATGTCCGGTGCCCCAGGCTTTCACGAGGTCGAGCGCCTCGGCGCCGCGGACCTCCCCGATGGGGATGCGGTCCGGGCGCAGGCGAAGGGCAGAGCGCACCAGATCGGTCAGGGTCACGGCCCCGTCCCGGGTGCGCAGCGCCACGGTGTTGGGCGCGGCGCACTGCAGTTCGCGTGTGTCCTCGATGAGGATGATCCGGTCGTCTCCCCCCGCCATCTCCGCGAGAAGGGCGTTCACCAAGGTCGTCTTGCCGGTGGAGGTTCCGCCGACGACGAGGATGTTCCGGCGCTGGGCGACGGCATCGCGCAGGCTCTGCGCCTGCCCGACGACCATGATGCCGGCGGCGACGTAGTCGTCGAGGGTGAAGACGGCGACGGCGGGTTTGCGAATGGCGAAGGCCGGCGCACGCACGATGGGCGGAAGAAGACCCTCGAACCGCTCCCCGGTTTCCGGCAGTTCGGCGGAGATGCGGGGGCGGGTCTCATCAACCTCGAGGCCGACATGGTGGGCCACCAGCCTGACCACCCGCTCGCCCTCAGTTGGCTCCAGACGCTGCTGCGTCAGCTCGAGCCCGCCCGTCAGCCGATCCAGCCAGATCCGACCGTCCGGGTTGAGCATGACCTCCACCACATCCGGGTCCGACAGCGCCGCCAGGAGCGCCGGGCCGAAGGCCGTACGGAGCATTTTGAGGCTGCGCGCTTGTGTGGTCATGGCGATCCCGTCCTTGAGCGCGGATCGGCGGGCGATCCGGACGGGGGCGACAAGAGAACCGCAAATCGCGGGAGTTCAACAAGGCCGAGGGCGTAGTAGGGTCCCGTCGTAGAAAGACAGGTGATCGGCGATATGACGGACTTCTTCGACCCGGGGGGCGGCGACGAACAGGTGCTGGCCAAGCTGCGGGAAATAGTTCGCGAGGCAGGACTGGAGCCCTATCTCGACCTCGGTGTGGTCGGGGATGCCTTCCCTGCAGGAGCGACCATCCGCCTGTTGAACCGCACTGTCCGGCTCCTGCGGGAACTGCATGATCTCGACGAAAGCCTGGAAGACGCCGGCGAGTGGAAGGCGATCGTTTTCATGGCCGATCCAGCCCTTCCCCCGGAGTACAGGGAACCGGCAAACGCTCCCGCCCTCTTCGTGGAAGACGCCAGGTTGCCAGGACTTTCCGTCATTGACCGCCAACGCAGCGGCGAACGCCACCAGGCGATCATCCGCGCCCAGAAACTAATCCTGAAATTACGCAATGCCATCCGCAACCAAGCTTAACCTGCTCGAAGCGATCCGCACCGCCTTGAGGGGCGTCGCCCATTCCGGCTACGGGCCGGCGGACGCGATCGAGGACATCTACGAGGCCTACGTCTGGACAAGGGTGATCGAGGCTGCCCGCCGGCTTGGCTGGCACGTGACCTATTCCGCGCCGGACGGATCCTGGTCCGGCACCCTGATGCTGCGTCGTGGCCCAGGTGTGATCTACAGCCCGACACCCTTCACCTTTGCAGTTTTGACCAAGCCTCTGACAGATCCGCTTGAAGTACATCTGGGCGTCATGGTGACCGGCCGTTCCGGTGTCGCACATGAATGCGACGTTCTGGTCCTGCCCGCAGATGCGGCCCAGGCAGCGCGGGACGCCGGAGAGCACCCGAGCTATCGCAACGTCGTCCTTCAGGCAGAATGCAAATTCTACACCGGTTCCCTGCCCTTGGGGCTCGCGCGCGGCCTGCGCGGGCTGTCGGCGGATTGCAGCCTCGGCAAGGCCGGCGGCCTCGTGACCAATGCGTTGCGCTCCACTAGCATCGGCCGGCTGATCCTCCACAATCGACTGTACTACAATCCGCGCCTCACGCCCGGCTATCGAATGGAGGTTCGGAAGCTGGATCGTCGTCTCGAGCATCGATTGCGTCGGTGGTCCTGACGCCGGAATCGTGGCCTCGGCCCACGGCGGCATCACTTGCTGCCGCTTCAAGCTCGAACGCCAACTCGCGCGTGAACGACCGTCCGGACGCCAGTCGGCGGCCCAGGCTCTCGACGAAGCGTTCGTAACGATCCCGCCCCCGTGCACGCGCCGCGGCCTGGGCGGAATCCGGAAGCGAGGGCGTCGCGGCCATCCAGGACCGGACGAAGAGGGCCAGCATTTCCACGGCGACCTCGAGGTCTCGCTCCAACCGGTCGGCGTGGCGATTGAGGCGGTCCAGCCGTCGTCCGAGCGCGGCCTCCTGCTGCTGGGCGGAGTCCGGCGTGAGGAAGCTGGCGATGGCCGCCTCGGCGATGGTCGACTTTGGCACGCCCCGCCGCTTCGCCTGGGCGACCAGGAGATCGAGCAGTTCCGGCGTGAGGTAGACGGTGAGGAAGGGCTTCTTCATAGCGCAGGCCTAGAGGCTGATGCCGTCGTCAGGGTCGAGCGCCGCCTGGCGGGCGACGCGCCGCATCCGCGCCTCCAGATCGTCCGGCAGGATGGCGACGCCGTCGTCCTCGTCGAGATCTAGCCCGAGCGGATCGCCCGGAAGGTCTTCGACCACAGGCGTCGGCGCCAGGACGTCGGGCGCTTCCGGATCCTGTTCCAGTCTGAGTCCGCCGTCATCGGACATCGCCGGCGCCGGCGGCAATGCGTCGGCGGCGGGTGAAGACGTCATCCAGGGAAGATCGTCCCCCGCACCCGGGATTACGCCCCGCGACTCCGGCGCGGAGATCACGCGCCCCTTAAGCTGGCGGTCCGCGTAATACCGCGCCTTCTTTACCCGTAGGGGCGCGCATCCCGACGCCAGCACCAGGGCGTCAGTCGAAGGCAGTTGCATCACCTCGCCCGGGGTCAGGAGGGGGCGAGCCGTCTCCTGGCGGGACACCATGAGATGACCGAGCCAGGGTGAGAGGCGGTGACCGGCGTAGTTCCGCATCGCCCGCAGTTCGGTCGCTGTTCCCAGGGTCTCGGATATCCGTTTGGCGGTCCGCTCGTCGTTGGTCGCGAAGGCGACCCGGACATGGCAGTTGTCGAGGATCGCATTGTTCGGCCCGTAGGCTTTCTCGATCTGGTTGAGGCTCTGGGCGATGAGGAAAGCCTTCAGTCCATAGCCCGCCATGAAGGCCAGGGCGGTTTCGAAGAAGTCGAGACGCCCCAGGGCCGGGAACTCGTCGAGCAGCATCAGCAGGCGACGACGCCCTGCCCGCGCATGGAGATTCTCGGTCAGGCGTCTTCCGATCTGGTTCAGGATCAGGCGGATCAGCGGCTTGGTGCGGCTGATGTCAGAAGGCGGCACCACCAGGTAGAGGGAGACGGGCCGTTCGCCGTCGACAAGGTCGCCGATGCGCCAGTCGCAACGCCCGGTCACCGCCGCCACGACCGGGTCGCGATAGAGGCCGAGGAAGCTCATCGCGGTGGAAAGCACGCCCGACCGCTCGTTCTCGCTCTTGTTCAGCAGTTCGCGGGCGGCGGCGGCGATCACTGGATGAGGTCGCCCGTCGCGATGGGGCGTGGTCATCATCCGGCGCAGGGTGGCTTCGATCGGGCGTTCCGGATCCGACAGGAAGGAAGCTACGCCGGCCAGGGTCTTGTCGGGCTCCGCATGCAACACATGGAGGATAGCCCCGACCAGAAGGGCGTGGCTGGTCTTCTCCCAGTGGTTCCGGCGTTCGAGCGCGCCCTCGGGGTCGACGAGAATATCTGCGATGTTCTGCACGTCGCGCACCTCGAGCGGTCCCGGCCGTACCTCCATCAGGGGATTGTAGGCGGCGCTTTCCGCATCGGTCGGGTCGAACATCAGGACGGGTCCGAAGCGGGCGCGCCATCCGGCGGTCAGGGACCAGTTCTCGCCCTTGATGTCGTGGACGAGCGCGGAGCCGCCCCAGGTGAGGAGAGTCGGCACCACAAGACCGACCCCCTTGCCGGAACGGGTCGGCGCAAAGCACAGCACATGCTCGGGTCCGTCGTGGCGCAAATACTGTCCGTCCAACTCGCCCAGAAGCACGCCGTCTTCGCCCAGCAGGCCGGCCGCCCGGGCGTCGCGCGCATCGCCCCATCTCGCGGTCCCGTAGGTCGTCGCCGACGCCGCCTCCCGCGAGCGCCAGACCGCCATGGCGATCGAGACCCCGATCGCGGCGAGCGCAGACCCTGCAGCGACCGCTCCGCCCTCCAGGAAGATGCGCGGCGCATAGGCGTCATAGACGAACCACCAGAAGAAGAGGCTAGGCGGCGCATAGATCGAATGGCCCATGACCTCGAACCACGGCGCGCCGAGCGCCGGCTGATAGGCCAGACGCCAAGCCGTCCACTGGGTTGCGCCCCAGACGCCGGCGAGGATGAGGCCGAAGACCAGGGTGATCTGGCCCCAGAGGATTCTTCCGGCAGACATGCAGGCCTCCTATTCAGAGGGGATCAGAGGATGGGCTTAGCGGCCGAGCGGGCGCGGCGGGCGCCATTCGATTTCGCCTCGGGCGCCGGCGAGTCCTCTGACCGTCCGGCCGAGGCTTCGTTCGAGCGGAGGTCGCCATGGCACGAGACTGAAGCCCTTCCCGTCGTCGATCAGGGCGAAGCGCCCCGAGGCCAGATCCAGACGTCGGCGGTAGACGCCCGAGACGTCGTCCCCCTCGGCTGGCGAGCGAAAGACGAGACCTGTCTCATTCCGGATTCGCTCCGACACGTCGGCTATCTCCCGGGCCCTCAGGGTTTCCAGAAGGCCAGACGCGAAGCGCACGCCGACGCCCCCCCGCTCTGGGAGCCGCTCGGCCAGACCCTCAGCGCTCAGGTGATCGATGCGCGCTTCTCGGGCGGCGGCGATCTCGTCGGCGAACCCGCCGACCTCGGGCAAGGGGTTCGGATCCAGGAGCCGCCGATCCAGCCAAGTCGCGCCCCTGGCCGTGATCTGGCTGGGCAGGTCCAGATCGGAAACCGTCAGCGTCATCGGGTGGGCGCCGCGCGACGGCGGACTGGCGCGCACGATGGCGTCGACCCTTGGTTCCCGCGCACCGGCGTCCGCCAGGGTGATGTGATGAACCCGCCCGTCGAGCCCGTCGATGACGGCGAAGCCCGTGCCGCGCAGTTCATCATCCAGGCCCCGCGTGAGAACCCGTCCGACGACAACCTCGGACAAGGGCGAGGTCGCCCATAGTTCCGGCGCTCGGACCAGCGCACACGCTTCCACCGCCGTCGCCAAACGGCCGGCTGTTTCAGTCTCACGGGCGATCCCGCGTAGCCGCTCTCCGAGCCCGCTCTGCAGCCGCCATCGGCCGGGTCCTGCTGGATGGGCCAGACCGAGACGTTCGAGCGTCCGGAGCCGACGGGCCAGGGCGAGCGCGCCGACCGGATCACCGAGCCCCTTAGCTGGGAGCAGATCGACGCGGCCTTCGCCGTCCACCAACCGCTCGAGCGTACGATCTATGCGCGTCCAGCGCCGGGCCTCGGCTTCCCGCATGAGGACAGCCGTGCGTTCACGCGGACCCGGCGGTCCCAGTTCGAGCTCCGCCAGGGCCTCCGCGCGCGCCCGGACGCCCCGGCTGATGTAGTCTCGACTGATGACCAGGTCGGCGCCGTCATCCAACCTTCCCCTCAGGATAATGTGGATATGAGGATGGGCGGTGTTCCAATGATCGACCGCAACCCAATCGAGCCGCGCGCCCAGGTCCCTCTGGACATCGCACATGAGATCGCGGGCATAGGCGCGAAGGTCCCCGAGTTGGGGAGCGTCCTCCGGCGAGACGATAAAGCGGAAATGATGACGGTCATCCCGGGCCCGTTCCGCGAAGGCAGAGGCGTCGGCCATGTCGCTCCGAGCATCGAAGAGGCGTCCCGCTTCGCCGTCCCGAGTCACGCCGCCTCGCTGGAGATAGGCGATGTGCGCGGCGAGCCCTCCAGCGCTTCGGCGCGCCACCCGCGCCTGGACGACGACCTGCCGTCGCGACGTCCCTGCACGAAGACTACGAACCACGGCCGCCCGCCCTCGCCCGAAGGTGCTTGCGCCTGAACCGCCTCCCTTGCCGACGCCCCGTCCGCCCAACGGACCTCCGGCGCGGGCGACTGCAATCCCGACCTGACGCAGCGCCGTATCCATCCTCGGCCCTGATGACGCGCGGATGCGTCCAGGGCGGACCCGGATATCGTCATCGCCCGTCATGGTTGGCTGGAAAAGGCGCAATAATCAGTGCTGTTCCAACGACATAGCCCGTCAGAAAAGGCGCGCCGTCGCGCCACGCCTTGCTGCAAGTCCTTGAGATGGAAGACAAAACGTCTCCCCCACCCCCGCCGCACCTTGCGGCTTTTATCTTGCCCTCCCTTCTGCACGTCTCGAGGAAGGTTCATCACGGCGAAACCGGATCTGAGCCGGCGACAGGAGCCAGCGCCACGAAGAGCCCAGGAACCCCGAAACTGGAGGACGGCGGGACGCCTGGGAAAAGCGGCGCCAGGTTCGGATCAACCGGCGCGACAGCCGCCCGCCTGGAGCCGGCAGGCGATGTGGTCGCCCCCTCGAGAAGCCCGATCCGGGCGACATAGTCGCGGGTTTCCAGCGGCAGGGGACGCCCGCCGTCCCGATGCTGCAGGTAGCGCCGCGGCCCTGCGTTATAGGCGGCCAACATTCCCTCCTGGCCGAACTGGTCGTGTAGTTCGCGCAGATAGGCGGCGCCGGCCATGATGTTGTCGCGGGGGTCATAGGCATCCGGGCCAAGGCCGTGCCGTCGCCGCAGTTCGGCATAGGTGGCGGGCATCACCTGCATCAACCCCATGGCGCCTGCACGCGATGTGGCGCGCGGGTTGAAGCCGCTCTCCTGCTTCATGACGGCCCGGATCCACCGCTCAGGCAGACCGAAACGACGCGCCGCCTCAGCGATCATTTCGTCGATCGTCTGTATGGCGAAGCTCTGTCGGCCGGGTTCGGGATCAGTCGAACGTGCGACCGAAATGAACGGAAAACTCGCCGCGGCGACGATCACGCCGAGCGCCATTCCGCACGTCGCGCCCCTTCCCAGGACAGCCGGGCGGGTCAACCTCGTCCCTCCCGGACATGGATCGGCATGACGCGACCGAGCAGGTCCTTGCGGTCGACCGGACCGAAATATCGGCTGTCGAGCGCGTCCGGGACGTCAGGCGCGAGCAGAAAAAGAGACTCAGGTCCCAGGGTGATGCAGCCGCTCCAGCGCGGGAGCGGACGCCCGGCGCGATCCCTTTCCCGCGCCATGGCGACCGTCCGGCCGTCAATGAAAATCCCCTGCTCCCAGCGACAGACCACGGACGACGCGGTCGCCGCGACCGGCTTCAGGAGCGGGACGCCGGCCGGCAGATAGCCTCGCGCCGCGAACGCTTGCGACCATTCGGGCGCGAGACGGTAGGCGACGAGATCGCCGGCGGCTGGCGAGTGCGTGGGCTCAAGCCGATACAGGCCGACAGGAGCGCTCGCTGAGGCGTTCCATATAAGTAGCGGCGTGCGGATCGCGAACGACCCGAGCGTGAGCGCGGCGAGCGCCACACCGGCGCATCCGAGAACGATCTTATGCCTCATGACGCTGCCTGCTGGCGCAGACGAAAGGCCCGGTGGCGCTCGGCGGTATAGGTCAGGGGCGACAGGCTGACCGCCAGCCGGGCGTGGACATGGCGCCAGTAGTCGGGAGCCACCTCGCCCGGTTCGAAGCCGCCGGTCTCAACGGCGTCAATCAGATCGAGGGCGCGACGAACCCGCGGCCAGCCGTTCAGGCGAAGCAGGCTGACGGCGCCGGGCACGACGCCGGGAATGGCGATCCGATCACGAGAAGGGTCTGCCGCCTGGAGGATGTCCAGGCGCGACACGACCGTGCCATAGGCGTTCGTGGCCCAGCGCACATACGCGAAGACAGCGCCGGAACGAAAGGCGACGAAGCGATTCCTGCGCGAGACAATGCGCTGATCGACCGCCTGACCGAAGCGAATCCAGCGCTCCGTGCGCCCTGGATCGAAGGCCAGTTCAACCCATGTCAGTTGATCTGCTGGCGGCGGCGGGTTGTCGACCACCACCGTCGGGTCGCGATGATAGGGCAGATAGGGCGGCGGTTCCGGCGCCCCCCTCTCGGCTTGGCCGTTCATAGCGTGCGGTCCCGGTCCGGGCGACGCGCGGGTGCGATCCGGTCATGGCCCGGGTCTGTGGTGGAGGATTTGACCCCGCGATCCGCCCACGCCTGGAGGTCGCCGACGGAGTAGACGACCCGTCCGCCGATCTTCCGATAGAGGGGACCGGTGCCGTAGCAGCGGTGCTTCTCGAGCGTGCGGCCGGACAGGCCGAGATGTCGTGCGGCTTCTGCGGTGCGGAGATAACGCGGGGGCATAGGGGTCTGGGCGTCGTGCATGACGGCAATCCTTGCGGGGCTGGAACGCCGGCGGCGGTCGACGGCGAGGCAGGCCAAGGATTTCGCCAAACCGGCGTCTGCGGCAGTCGGCGCGCGGGCATCGGGTGATGCC
>NZ_JBOHLI010000065.1:0-13764 GCF_050729455.1 Brevundimonas sp. | reverse complement strand
CGCCGCAACCGCGTCCCGCCGCGCCCCGGCCGACGACGCCCGCGCCGGTTCAGCCCGCCGCGTCGACGCCTGCCGCGGAGCCGACCCCCGCAGGAGCGGCAGAGTGAGACGGGCGATCACGGTCCGCGTCGTCGGCCCGCTGCAATGGATCGTCTATCCCGCCTTGACCGCGATCGCGGTGACGGTGCTGCTGGCCGTTCCGTTCCGGCTGTTCGGTCTGAACCTGCCCGAGCCGGTCTTTCCTATCGTCCTGGCCTTCGCCTGGCCCCTGATCCGGCCCTCCATGCTGGCGCCGGCGGTTCTGTTCGGACTGGGCCTGTTCCTCGACCTCTTCTGGGGCGGGCCTCTGGGCCTGTGGCCGCTCAGTCTGATGGCCGTCTATGCCGCGATCCTGCTGGCCTCGAACTTCCTGGCGGGGCAGGCGACCATCGTCCTGTTCGCCCTCTATGTCGCCTCGACCGGTCTGGCCTTCTTCCTGGCCTACGCGATCATTATGATGACGGTGGGCAACGCGCCGAGCATTCTGGCCGTCATGGGGCAGGTCGTGCCGACGCTTCTGCTCTTCCCTCTGGCCGACTGGTTGATCCAGCGATTTGACGACGCCGACGTGCGCTTCCGATGAGCAGCGAACCCCATATCTTCTTCTCGGACGTGAACGAGCGGCAGGGTTCCTTCCTGCGGCGCACCTTCCTGCTGGGCGGGGGGATGGCGCTGGGCACGGTGGCTCTGGTCGGGCGGCTGGCGCAGCTTCAGATCGTCAAGGCCGAGGAATACGCCACCCTCGCCACCAACAACCAGTTCAACTTCCGTCTGGTCCCGCCGCCGCGTGGCCTGATCAAGGATCGCCATGGCGTGATCGTGGCCGGCAACCGGCCCAGCTTCCGCGTCCTGGTCGTGCGCGACGAGACCAAGGATCTGGATCAGACCCTGGACTTGCTCGGCCAACTGCTGCCTGACACGGTGGAGCGTCGCCGCACCATCATCCGCGAGGTCAACGCCGCGCCGCGCTTCTCGCCGGTGCCGGTCAAGGCCGATCTGACCTGGGAGGAGTTCTCCAAGGTCAATCTGCACGCGGCCGAACTGCCCGGCGTCATGGCCGACATGAACGAGGCCCGCTACTATCCGCACGGGGGCGCCTATGCCCACGTCATCGGCTATGTGGCCAAGGTGTCGGACCGCGACGTCAAGGCGATCCGGGACAAGGGCGAGGAGCCGCCATCCATCCTGTTCAACCCCGGCTTCCGCATCGGTCGTCAGGGGGTCGAGAAATCTCTGGACGCGGACCTGCGGGGCGAGGCCGGGGGCAAGCGCGTCGAGGTGGACGCGCGCGGTCGCGTGGTGGCCGAGGACGTGGCGGGATCCCGAGCCGCCGTGCCGGGCGCCGAGGTGGTGCTGACGCTCGACAACGACGTCCAGAACCGGGCGCTGGAGGTCTTTGGCGAGGAATCGGGCAGCTGCGTGGTCATGGACGTCCGCAACGGCGATATCCTGGCCATGGTCTCGGCCCCGTCGTTCGACCCCAACCTGTTCGTGTCGGGCGTGCCGTCCAAGGTCTATCGCGCCCTGGCGGACTATGAGCGCAAGCCGCTGCTGGACAAGGCGATCTACGGCACCTTCCCGCCGGGATCGACGTTCAAGATGACCACGGCCCTGGCCTTCCTGGACGCCGGGATCGATCCCAAGGAGCGGGTGGTCTGCTCCGGCGGCTATCGCTACGGCGGTCGCACCTTCCGCTGCTGGCGGCGGGGCGGGCACGGGGCGATGGATATGCACAACGCCATCAAGAACTCGTGCGACACCTATTTCTACCACCTGTCCAATCGGGCGGGCGTGGACCGGATTTCCCGCGTGGCCGAGGATCTGGGCTATCATCGCACCTATGACATCGGCATCGGCGGTCAGTCCAAGGGCCTGTTGCCGACGACGGAATGGGTCAAGAAGGCGCGCCCCAGAGACCCGGTCTGGCACCCCGGCGAAACCCTGTCGGTCGCCATCGGGCAGGGGGCGGTGTCGATCACCTGCCTGCAGCAGGCGGTGATGGTGTCGCGCCTGGCCAACGGCCGAAAGGCCATCACGCCGCGCCTGATCAAGTCCATCGGCGGCAAGGAACAGCCGTCCGGCGGCGACGTGCCGGACCTGCCGTTCAGCAACGAGCACCTGGACATCGTGCGCGCGGGCATGGCCGCCGTGGCTAACGACGTCACCGGCACCGCCTATCGTGCTTCGCAGTTGGGCCTGGGCGACATCAAGATGGCCGGCAAGACCGGCACGGCCCAGTCGCGCGACTACGGCACCGGCTCGCGCGGTCCGCGCGACGCGGTCTGGTCGCGCCGCGACCACGCCCTGTTCGTCGCCTTCGCCCCGCACGATGCGCCGCGCTACGCCATCGCCCTGATCATCCAGCACGCCCCCTCGGGCGGCGCCGCCGACGCCGCGCCCAAGGCGCGCGAGGTGATGAAGGTCGCCTTGCTGAAGGATCCCGAGATGCGCGCCCGCATCGAGCGGCCCTTGCCGCCCGAGCCCGTCGGCCCCATCGGCGCCGACGAGGCCGAGCTGGAGCCCGGCGGCGAGGTCACCGGCCAGGCCGCCGTCGAGGCCTTCACGCCGCGCGCCCCCGCTGTGCGGGCGCCGACGGCCTCTTCCGGGCCGCGCCCCTATCTTTCGGAGACGCCGCAATGACCGCCTCCGCCCTGTCCCGTCCCGGCGAACGCGACCGGCTGTCCAGCAAGCTGGCCGAGCTGGACTGGCGGGTCATCGGTCTGCTGTGCGTCCTGGCCGGCATCGGCACGGCCATGCTGTATTCGATCGCCGGCAGCAGCTGGTCCCCTTGGGCATGGAAGCATCTGCTGCGCTTCGGCGTCCTGTTGGTCGCCATGATCGGCCTGGCCATGGTCCACCCCAAGTGGTGGTTCCACGCCGCCTATCCGCTTTACGGCCTGCTGCTGTTCATGGTGCTGCTGATCGAGTTCACGCCGATGGGCTATATGGCGGGCGGCGCCAAGAACTGGCTGAACCTCGGTTTCATCCGCATCCAGCCCGCCGAGTTCGTCAAGATCGGTCTCGTCCTGGCCCTGGCCCGCTGGTATCACGGCCATTCGGCCCAGGACGCCCGCTGGTCGTGGAAGCTGCTGATCCCGGCGGGCATGATCGGCGTGCCTTTCCTTTTGGTGGCCAAGCAGCCTGACCTGGGCTCGGCCATGGTCATCGGCCTGACCGGCGCGGCCGTCATGTTCATGGCGGGGCTGAGCTGGCGCGTGATCGCGGCGGGCGCCGCCGCCGCCGTGGCGATCATCCCGCCCTTCGTCATGTTCGTCATGCATGACTATCAGCGCAACCGCGTCCTGACCTTCCTGAACCCGGAGGCCGATCCGTCGGGCACGGGCTACAACATCATCCAGTCCAAGATCGCCCTGGGTTCGGGCGGCCTGCTGGGCAAGGGCTACGGCCTGGGCAGCCAGAGTCAGCTGGAGTTCCTGCCGGAGCGGCACACCGACTTCATCTTCTCGACCGTGTCCGAGGAGTTCGGCTTCGTCGGCTCCTTCACCGTTCTGGCCTGCTATCTGGCGCTGATCCTGATTTCGCTGCGGATCGCCTCGCTGTCGCACAGCCATTTCGGCCGGATCAGCGCGGCGGGCATGGCGGCCTTCCTGGCGCTGTTCGTGCTGATCAACGGGGCGATGGTGATGGGTCTGGCGCCGGTCGTGGGGGTGCCCATGCCGCTGCTGTCCTATGGCGGCTCGACCATGATGACGGTGATGATCGGCTTCGGCCTGATCCTGTCGACCCACGTGCATCGCTATGTCGAACTGCCGAAGGGGCAGGGACTGTTCTGATCGCGGTTTCAGGCGTTAGGCTGACGTCATGACCGCTCCGACGCCCGAATCCGACGCCGCTCCCATCCCCAAGGCCGACCCTTCCATGTTCTCGGACTGCGGCGACACGCCCTGTCCGCAGCCGGTCATGGCCGATCCCAAGAACGAGGCGGCGGCCCTGGCCGAGGGCGTGCGGATGCGTAACAACCCCGCCGAGTGGGCCTTCGTCCGCCTGTCCAAGATGATCGAGGAGTTCGAGGCCAACCTCGACAAGGACGAGGAGATCGGCGCCCGCGTCGTGGGCCTGCCCGGCGACGGCACCATGCAGATCGTTGACGTCGGATTCTGGGGGCCGGACCTGATCCTGTTCTTCGGCCGCAACGCCGACGGCAAGCCGGTGCGCCTGATCCAGCACTACACCCAGATCAACGTCGTTCTGGCCGCGATCAAGAAGCCGGAGGAGCGCGAGGCGCGCCGCATCGGCTTCCAGCTCAACGAAATGGTGCTGAAGACCAACCCGCCGCCGACCGTCGCCCGGACGGTCAGCGCGGGCGAAGCGATCTAGAGGCCGGCCGCCCAGTCGGTGCCGCGGATCAGGCTGTCGATGATGCCCGGCTCGCTGGAAGCGTGACCGGCGTCGCCGACGATGTCCAGTCTGGCCTCGGGCCAGGCGCGGTGCAGGGCCCAGGCGCCCGAGATGGGCGTCACCACGTCAAAGCGGCCCTGCGCGATCCAGCCGGGGATGTGGCGGATCGTGTCGATGTTCTCGAGAATCCAGTTCTCGCTGTCGTAGAAGCCGCCGTTGGTGAAGTACCAGTTCTCGATGCGGGCGAAGGCCACGGCGAACTCCGGCTCGGCGAACTTGTCCGGCTTGCCCGACGGGCCCTGGACGCTGACGGTTTCGCCTTCCCAGCTGGACCAGGCCACGGCGCAGCGGTTGCGCTCCTCGACGTCGTCGCCCAGCAGGCGCCTGTTGTAGGCGGCCATCAGGTCGCCGCGCTCGGCCTCGGGGATGGGGGCCAGGAAGCGTTCCCAGGCGTCGGGGAAGATCATCGAGGCGCCGTCCTGATAGAACCAGTGCAGCTCTTTCTTCGTCAGCAGGAAGATGCCGCGCAGGATCAGGGCCAGGCAGCGATCCGGGTGCTTGATGGCGTAGGTCATCGACAGGGTCGAACCCCACGACCCGCCGAAGACGACCCACCTGTCGATGCCCAGCTTCTCGCGCAGACGCTCGATGTCGGCGACCAGATCCCAGGTGGTGTTGTTTTCCAGCGAGGCGTTCGGTCGCGACAGGCCGCAGCCGCGCTGGTCGAACATGACGATGCGGTATCTGGCCGGATCGAAGTAGCGCCGCATCCCCGGATTGACCGCCCCGCCGGGGCCGCCGTGCAGGACGATGACCGGCACGCCGTGCGGGTTGCCGCTTTCCTCGTAATAGATCTCGTGGACGCTGTCGGTCTGCATCCAGCCCGAGGTGTAGGCCTCCAGCTCGGGGTAGAGGGCGCGGCGCGGGGTGTCGGTCACGGGAAAGGCCATGTCTGGAGGGGGGATTTCAGATTGGAGGGTCAGGCGTTGACGATGTGTGAGCGGAACGCGGCGACGGCCAGCGCGATCCAGCCGGCGATCATCAGCGTCCCGCCGACGGGGGCAAGCATGCCCATGACGGGCAGGCTGAGCAGGCCGATCATGGCCAGGGCCAGGCTGAAGACTAGTCCGCCGCCCGCCGCCAGCCAGCCGGCGAGGCGCGCGGTCTTGCCGCCCGTCGCCCAGACGGCGCAAGCCACGGCCAGGACGGCGTGCACCATCTGATATTGGGCGCCCGTGGTCAGCAGGCTCTTGATCGCAGGCCCGGCGCCGTGGGCGGCGAAGGCGCCCAGGGCCACGGCCATGGCCCCGTTGAAGGCGGCGAAGACGAGCAGGTTGCGATCGTGGCTCATGGATTAATGTCTAGACCACAACTTCGCGGGAGTCTGCTATCGCAGCGGCGATGAAATCCGCCCCGCGCATGGCCCTGCAATACATCCTGCTGTTCGCCGCCAGCGGCGTGACCCTGCCGTTCGCGGGCCTGTGGTTTCGCGAGCAGGGGCTGAGCGGGGCCGAGATCGGCGCCCTGCTGGCCATCCCCATGCTGGGGCGGCTGGCGACGGGGCCGCTGTTGGCGGTCTGGGCCGACGGGTTCAAATACAGGCGCACGCCGATCGCCCTGCTGGGCCTGGCCATGGCCCTGGGCTATGGCGGGGCAGGCCTGGTTCAGGGTTTCGCGGCCTGGGCGGTCTGCTGGTTCGTTGGGGCCACGGCGGCGGCGGCGCTGATCCCGCTCAGCGACGTGATGACGCTGCGGGTGGCCAAGCGTGAGGGCTTCGACTTCTCCCTGCCGCGCGGCTGCGGTTCAGCGGCCTTCGTGGTCGCCAACATCGGCATGGGGGCCTTGCTGACGCGGGCCTCGCCGGATGCGGTCATCATCTGGATCGGCACGGCGGCGGTGCTGATCGCGATGACGGCCTGGCGTGTTCTGCCCGCCGAGCCGGTGACCGAGGGCGCGCGCCTGCCGGGGCTGGAACGGTTCAAGGGGCTGGGGCGGCTGGTCGTCGATCCGGTCTTCATGACCGCTGTGTTCGCCGTCGGGGCGGTGCAGGCGGCGCACGCCTTCTACTACGGCTTTTCGGCCATCGCCTGGAAGGCGCAGGGCATCCCCGAGAGCATGACCGGCCTGTTGTGGGCCTTTTCCGTCCTGGTCGAGATCGGCTTCATGTGGGTGATCGAGCCGTGGCGGCGGCGCGCCGGGATCGGGCCGTGGCTGATGCTGTCGGTCGGGGCGGGAGCTGCGGTGGTGCGCTGGACGCTGATGGCGTTCGCCCCGCCGTTGTGGGCCTTGTGGCCGCTTCAGACCCTGCACGCGCTCAGCTTCGCCGCCACCTATCTGGCCGGTGTGCAGATCGTCGAGCGGTTGTCGCCGCCCGACAGTCACACGGCGGCGCAGACGCTCAGCTCCGTGGTGTCGGCGGGGGTGCTGATCGGCCTGGCCACGGCGGCGTCGGGGCCGCTCTACGACGCCTTTGGCCTCCAGGGCTATCTGGCCATGGCCGCGCTGGCGGCGACCGGGGGGCTGGCCGGATTGATCCTGCAGTCGCGGCTGACGAAGGCCTAGGCGGCGCTGGGGCGGGGCAGGGGCGTCAAGTGGCGCGCCATGGCCGAGGCCGCCGTCTTGACCGCCAGATGGATCTTGGCTTCCGAGGCGTCCAGCGGCGCGCGGATCAGGCCGATGGATGGCGAGACCGGACCGTCCGGCAGGTCGTTCAGGATGCGATACAAGATATAGCTGCCGGCATCCTCTTCGGCGTCCGAGGCGGCCAGGGCGGTCAGGCCCACGTCGGCCAGGGCGCGGACGATCTCGGCGACGGGAGCGGTGGCGCGGGCCACGCCGGGGCCGGTGTGATCCAGCCGCTCGGTTCCGTCCATGCGCCGGTTCTCGGCCCGCATCTGCAGCCGGAAGCCGCCGGGCAGCGCCGTGCGGCCGACCAGCAGCAGGGCGCCGCAATCGGCGTCGCGCAGATGCCGGCTCAAGGTGTCGGCCAGGACGTCGGCGGAGGCGTCGCCAGGCACGGCCAGGGTGCGCGCCCCAGGCGGATTCCACGGTTCGCCCGACAGATCCTCGACCGGGTCCCAGCCGCGTTCGGCCGGATTCCAGGCGCAGATGGCGATGGAGGGCCGTCGGTCGGGGCCAGGCCCGGAATCCATATCCAGCAAGGAACTCATCCTGTGTGACACTGACGTGACAGCTGCGCGGACGGTGCGGTCAAACCCGGCGGGAGGTCAAGCCCGACGGGTCAAATTGCGACAGCTTTGCGGCCGAAATCCTAGCCGAGGTCGCCGATGGCGGCGTCCAGCAGCATGAAGGCGCGGCCTTCGTCGGTGGCCAGGCGCGCCTGCACGTCGTGGACGTCGCCCTGACGCGCGTGATCCTGCATTTCCTGCCCGAAGACGCGGACATAGGCGTCGGCGTCGGCCCGCAGGTCGGCGTCGGCCAGGATGCGGCGCGAGACGCTGCGCACGGCGGCGGGGGCGACGCGGCGCACGATCTGGCGGGCGCGGTCGGGTTCCTGCACGGCCAGGGCGCGGGCGGCTTCCTCGATCCGGGCGCGGGGCAGAAGGGCGTTGGGATCGACCCCCATGCGGCGGATGGCGGCGGTGATCCGGTCAGCCAGGGCGCCGGCGTCGGCGGGCGCCGGAACAGGGGCGTCCAGTTCCAGCGGGACCTCGTGCGCCTCGGCGTCCTGATCCGCGCCGTCGATCAGGTCGTTCCAGTCCAGCGTCTCGTCTTTCCCGGGAGCCGGGGCCGCGGTTTCGCCGCCGGTCGGCTCCAGCCGCAGTCGGCCGCGCAGGCCGAAGCCGCGTTCCTCGACGCGCTTGGCGGGCTCGGGTGTGGGTTCCGGCTTGGGCTCGACCGGGCGCGGCTTGTAGCGCGGCGCTTCAGTCGGGACGGACAGCAGGGGTTCGCGGCGGCGCGCGGTCGGGGTGTCGCCGGACACCACGCCCATGACGCGCACGGCTTCGGTCAACATATCGTAGTTGCGGCGCACCCGGTCCTGGAAGCCGGATTCCAGGGCCTCGGTGTCCTCGGCGGCCTTTTTCGAGGCGGCGGACAGGGCGGCCAGGCCGTGCTCGACCGAGGCGCGCACGGCGTCGACGCGGGCGGCGGCTTCCTCCGGCAGGCGGCTGGCGCGGTCGTCCATCTCGGCGACGGCGCTTTCGACCTGGGCCAGGGCGGCGGTCATCCGCTCCAGCGTGCCTTCCAGCCGTTCGACGACCTTCTCGCCGGTCAGGTCGACCATGTCGGCGGTCTGGTTGACGATCTTGCGGGCGCCGTCGATGCGAGCCTCGGCGGCTTCGTCGGCCTTCTGTGCGGCGTCGAACAGGGATTCGCCCAGGCGGTCGGCGCGGATCTGGGCCTGTTCGATGGCGGCGGCGGCGGCGGCGCGCTGCTCCTCGGCGGTGGCTTGCAAGGCGGTCAGGGCGCGGCGGGTCTCTTCGACCAGCAGATCGCGCGCCTCGGCGGCCAGGGCCTCGAAGCGGTCCAGGGCCAGCTTGGTGGCGTGGTCGAAGCCGTCGGCCTCGCGCTGGGACAGGTCCACCAGGGCGCGGAACTGGTCGGCGGCGGCTTCGATCTGGGCCTTGATGGCGTCGCTGACGTCGCCGGTCGTCTGGTTCAGTTCGCCGGCGGCCGAACGGGTCAGGGACAACTGCTCGGTGAACTGGGCGCGCTGGCTCTCGATCTGGGCCGAGAAGTCTTCCTGATCGGTGCGCAGGGCGTAGGCGGCGGTGACCAGGGCGGCGCGCTGCTGGCTCAGGCCTTCCTCGACGGACTGGATCTGTTCGGCGACGCCGCTGCCGGCGGTTTCCAGACGCAGGGTCTGGCGGGCCAGGTCGTCGGCGGCGGCGCGGGCGGCGTCCTGGGCCTCATTGGCGGCGGCGGCCAGGTCGGCGGCGCGGGCGGCCAGAGCGGCTTCGGCCTCGCGCAGTTGGGTCTGGGCCAGGTCGGAGGCGTCCACCACCATGCGCGACTGACGCTCGACGGCGTCGACGACGCCGACAGCCTGGCTGTCCAGCTGGACGCCGAGGGCGCCCATCTGTTCGCGCTCGCGGCCCAACTGGTCGGCAAGGCGGCGGGCGGTGCGGCCCGCGCTGTCGGCGGCCTCGTTGAGGCGGACGGTTTCCTGGGCCAGGGCTTCGCGCAGCAGGCTCATGTCGTTGCGGGCGCGTTCGGCGGCCAGGGCCGCTTGGTCGATGTCGCCGCGCATGGCGGTCAGCACCTGCCCCGTCTGATGGGCGGCCAGCGCCGTCGGGCCGACCAGGGCCTCGGCCATGTCGCGGGCGCGGCGGGTTTCCAGCGCCAGGCTGGCGCCTTGACGCACGGCGTGGGCCAGCATGATGGCCAGACCGGCGGGGGCCAGGGCGATCAGGGCGTAAACGGCCAGTCGCAGGGGCTCGAGCGCCACAGCGCCCGATCCGAACTCATAGGCGAACCAGGAGGCGACGCCGCCGATCCACAGGGCCGAGGCCAGACCGGCGATCAGATAGGCGCTGCCGCTGGATTTCGGGGCAGGCGCGCGGCGGGCGGAAACGGGGGCCGGCGGCGCGGCCTCGTCCACGACGGCGGGTGGGGCGTCGGCGGACACCGCCAACGGGGGCAGGTCGGGCGCGGGCTGGGCGTGCAGGGCGGCGGCCCGTTCCTCGGCCAGGCGCTGCTCCTCCAGCAGACGACGACGGCGGCGCTCGGACATCGGCTTTTCGGGCGCCAGCTCGGGTAGGGCTTCCGGCGCGTCGATTTCGGCGTTGTCGTCGGCGAGGGCGGACTCGTCCTGAGCCTGGCCCGGTTCCGGGTCGGAAAGGTTGAGCGGCGGCCGATGGCTGGACTTCATGGGCGTCGTTCTCGTTCACTATTCGCCAGAAACGCGGCGAGGGCGCGCGGAGTCTGGACCCTAGCGGCTCGATCCGGTCGCGCAAAGGCTCGCAGGGCGGGATTCACAAGGAAGATCGGGGACGGAGCCGTGTCGGGCCGTCCGGCTCAGCAGTCGCTGGGGGCGGCGACTACGATGGTCGAGGCGGGCGTATCCTCGCAGTCCTGAACGCGCTGGATCTCGCGTTCCGAGTGGCGCGGCGCGTGCAAATCGACGCCGAACTGCGACAACGCCGCCGCAGCGAGCATCGCAATCAGGCCAGCCAGCATTTCCAGCAGCATTTGCATGGGGACATCACGACAGAAGCGACCGCCGTTCACAATGCGGCCCCTTTGTGAAGCTGGGCCATTGACCGCGGGTCGTGGAACGAAAACCATCGGAGCGTCACTGTATTTCCGGGCGCGGGGCGGACCGTCACGCGAATCAGGCAGTCAGGCCGTATGCACGACCAGGGCGACATCTATCAGGGCCGACTGCTCGAACCCGGGCGCGACTGCTGGCGCGTGGCGACGGCGCATCGTTTCACGCCCCTGATGGAGAACAACGCCTATTTCGACGCTCTGGCCTCGGCGCTGCACAAGGCGGAGAAGTCGATCGTCGTCCTCGGCTGGCAGTTCGACCCCCGCACCCGACTGGACCCGGAGTCGCCCCTGACGGACCGGCGCGGCGAGATCGGCCATCAGTTGCGCAGCCTCGTGCGCCAGAAACCCGATCTGGACATCCGGCTGCTGATCTGGAAATCGCCGCTGCTGATCGCCGCGTCCCAGGGCTTCTATCCGCTCAGGGCCCAGAGCTGGTTCCGCAAGCGGACGGTCGAGTTCCGCCTCGACAAGCCTGGCGTTCTGGGGGCCTGCCACCATCAGAAGGTGATCGTCATCGACGACAAGGTGGCCTTCTGCGGCGGTGGGGACATCGCCACGGATCGCTGGGACACCGACGACCACCTGGATCAGGACCCTCGCCGCTGCCAGCCCTCGGGCCTGATCAGCCCGCCCCGGCACGAGGTGATGTGCGTGATGGACGGGCCGGCGGCCAGGGCGTTGGGCGATCTGGCGCGTGAACGCTGGTTCCGCGCCACCTGGGAGCGGACCCTGCCGGAAGAAGCCGACGGCGATCCTTGGCCCGACGGGGTCGAGCCGGCCCTGACCGACGTGCCGGTCGGCATAGCCCGCACCGAACCCCGCGTGCGCGGCCGGCCCGAGGTGCGCGAGAACGAGGCCCTGCACCTGGAATCCGTCCGCCGCGCGAAACGCCTGATCTATCTGGAGAACCAGTATTTCACCTCGCCGGTCATCGCGGGCGCCCTGGCCGACCGGCTGGCCGAGCCGGACGGGCCGGAGGTGGTGCTGATCTCGACCGGGCGCAGCCCCAGCTGGTTCGACAGTCTGACGATGGACACGGCCCGCGCCGAGGTCCTGTTCCGGCTGGAGCAGGCGGACCGCTACAACCGCTTCTTCGCCTTCAGTCCCCGCACCGTCGAAGGGGATCGGATCATCGTCCACGCCAAGATGTCGGTCATCGACGACCGGCTGCTGCGGATTGGTTCGACCAATCTGAACAACCGCTCGCAAGGGCTGGACACCGAGTGCGACGTGGCGGCCGAGCCCGAAACGCAGGAAGGGCGCGACGTCGTGCGCCGCTTCCGCCAGCGGTCCATCGGTCATTTCCTGGGCGTGTCGGGCGAGGACTTCGCCCAGGCCGAGGGGGTGATGGGGTCGGTCGGCCGCGCGGTGCAGACGTTCGGCGCGGATCGGATGACGGTCCTGGGCTCGGACCTGCCCAACGCCGTCCAGCGGATGGTCGCCGAATGGCAGCTGGGCGATCCGGGCTCGTCCGCCGACGCCTGGCGGCCGTGGAGGCGGCTGAACCGCTCTCACCGGCCCCGGGTGACCAACGATCAGACGCCGGGCTGAAACTCGAAGTCGATGACCAGCGGCAGGTGGTCGGACGCGACCCGCGCCAGGGGATGCAGGGGCGTCATGACGCCGGTGACCCTGATCTCGGGGCTGACGAAGCAGTGGTCGATGCGGATGGCGGGGAAGCTGGACGGGAAGGTCTTCACCGAGGGCTTCAGCCCCAGTTGGCGCTGGGCGTCGACCAAGCGTTTTGTCAGGGCGTGATAGGGGCGGGTGATCGAGGTGGCGTTGAAGTCGCCGGTCAGGATGGTCGGCCCCTTGCACGCCGGATCGCCCAACCACTCCGACCCGATCAGGGCGGCGGCCTGCATCCGCTGTTCGCGCGGGACCAGTCCCAGATGGGTGTTGAAGACGTTCAACGTGATCCCGTCGAAGTCGATGGCCGACCACAGGGCGCCGCGCGGCTCCAGCCCGCGCAGGTTGGGCAGGGTCGGCAGGGCCGCGGCGCGGATCAGGCGTTCCGGGTGCGGGGTCAGGATGGCGTCGCCGTACTGCTCCGCCTCGACCTTCATCGCCGGATGGAAGCGGAAGCTCATCGACAGACGTTCGGCGATGGCACCGGCCTGATCGACGCCGTTGGTGCGGGCGCGGCCGACATCCAGCTCCTGCAGGCAGACGATGTCCGGCTCATGCTCGGCGATGACGGCGGCGATGCGGGCCACGTCCAGCTTGCGGTCGACGCCGACGCAGCGATGCACGTTATAGGTCAGAAGTCTGGGCATGAATCCTTGCCGGGCGGCGACGGAGAACAGGATCGCGCCTCGGGGGGCGCTCCCGCAAGGGCCTTATCAGGCCTAGATGACAACCAGCCGGTCGGGAACCTCGTTGGCGTCGGCGGGGCGGGGCGGAAACTGTTCCGCCAGAACCGCGCCGCACAGGGCGATGGCCTGTTCCAGTCCCTCGACCAGACGGTCCCGACGCAGATCGGCGGTCAAGGCGGCGACCGCGTCGGCCCAGACCTCGGGGCTGACGCAGGCGTGAATGCCGTGATCGGCGATGACCTCGACCTGATGATCGGCCAGGGCGGCGAAGATCAGCACGCCGGTCCGCGCCTCGGTCAGGTGCAGGCCGTGAGCCAGGAACTGTTGCAGGGCCGCCCGGCGGACCCGGGTGCGCTTCAGCGGAGCAGGCGTGACCCAGCGGCGCACCGTCGGGATCAGGGTCAGCAGGAAGACGCCGAGGAAGACCGCCGCCTGGATCAGGGCGTAGGCGGCCAGGGCCTGGCCAATCTGGACATCACGCGCGGCGACATGGGCCGCCTGCCAGTCGCCGCCCAGACCGGGAAGGCCGGGCAGCCAGTGGGCGCCGAAGCCCAGCGGGATCAGGCCCAGCGGCAGCAGCAGGGCCGCCGCCGCCGCCCAGGCCAGACTGACGTCGCGATAGGACGACACCTGCCGCGCCACGACGCAGAAGATCTCGCCCGAGGTGTTTTCCTCGGCGCGGGCGATGGCCGCAGCGACCTGCGCGTGGTCTTCGCTCGTGAACTGCATCACCATCCCCCCGAGGCGCCGCCGCCGCCGAAGCCGCCGCCGCCGCCGCCGCCGTCGCGAGCGCCTGCTGCTGCTTGAGGTCCTGCTG
>NZ_JBOHLI010000064.1:0-14772 GCF_050729455.1 Brevundimonas sp. | reverse complement strand
CCTCGGCGCCGGGCGTCGCCTGCCAGGCGTGGGCGGGCGCGGCGGCGGAGGCCAGCACGGCGACGGCGGCCGCCGTGAGAAGGCCGGTCTTATGGATACGCATTCGATAAATCCCCTGCGATCGAACCTGATCGTTACGGGGTTAGACGGCGGCTCCGGCCTTCCTGACACCTGTCATGAAAACTTGCTCCGCCGGTCGCCTAACCTTCGGAAATCTCAAACCGATCCGGACCCAGACGAGTCATTTTGAAGCCGTGAACCCCCACCATCGCCGCCAGGGCGTTCTCCGGCTGGTCATAGGCGAAACGGCCGCTGACCAGAGCGCGCCCCACGGCCGGGTCAGCCAGTTCGACCTTGATCCCGGTCGCGCGTTCCAGATCCTCGACCACGCTGGCCAGGCTCGCCTCGTTGAACTCCAGCCAGCCCTTGGCCCAGGACGGCACATCGGTCTCGGCCTCGGGCCGGATCAGGGCCGCGCGCTGCACCACGCCGCCGGATACGGTCGCCCGTTCGCCCGCATGGACGCGCGTCGACATCCCCCGGCCCGAAACGACCTTCACGATCCCCTCGAACACCACGACCTCGACCACCGCGCCGTCGGGCGTCTTGCGCTGATCGACGTTGAAACGGGTGCCCACGGCGATGACGCGCACCCTGTCGACCTCGACCGAGAAGGGCCGGCTCTTGTCGGGCGCCACCTCGAAGAAGCCTTCGCCCTTCAGGCGCAGACGCCGCTCGTGTTCGCCCAGATCCACCCGCACCTGGCTCTGCCCGTTCAGACGCACCGCGGACCCGTCCGCCAGGGCGATCGGCTGCGGGACGCCCCGGCTTCCCACGATCAGATCCCCGCGTGGCGTCAGGACGACGCCAACCAGGACCGCCGCCCCGACGGCCGCCGCCAGCCCCGCGCCGACCACCGCCCCGCGCGGCCGCAAGCTGAGCCCTCGCCGTGCAGGCTGCGTCCGCGTCATGCGCTGCGTCGCCCAGATCACGGCGGCGTCGTCGATCAGCGCCTCGTGCCGCCGCAGCAGGTCCGCCCGATCGGGTCGTCCTTCCAACCACTGCTCCAGCGCCGCCTGCTGCTGAGGCGACCAGGCCGCGTCGCGCTGCGCGTCGGCCCACAGCGCGGCCTCGCGGTCGTCCTTCGGGTTCACGGATCTAGTCGGCATGGCGGCCCTCCGCCGTCCGGCGCAGCGTCTGGGCCGCCCGGCTGTAGTGTTTCTGCACCGCCTCGACCGACAGCCTCAGATCACGCGCGATCGCCTCATAGGACTCCTCGCCCGCCCGGCGCCGCACGAAGACCTCGCGCCGCAAGGGCGGCATGGCCTCCAGCGCCTTCTGGCACAGCTTCAACCGCTCGCTCATGTCCAGCGCCTCCAGCGGCGTCGCCCCGCTATCGACGGGAAGCTCGGCCTCCTCCAGGTCCTCGATCGGCACATTGGCGGTCCGTCGGGCCCGATCGACCAGGATGTTGCGCGCCGCGCGCATGGCGTAGGACAGGGGGTCGAGGATCAGGGTCTCGCGGGCCCGCGTCAGGACGCGCACGATCGCCTCCTGCGCCACGTCCTCGGCGTCCCCCGTCGTCGCCGACCGTCGCCGGATATAGGCCAGCAGGGTCCGGTTCTGCGCCGCCAGCGTCCGCCCCACCTCCTGTTCGTGACCGATCACCGCAACGCTCCCCGCCGGAGCGTCGCTATAGGAGCCGCGCGTGACGAAAACGGCGAAGTTCAATGTCAGTTTGACGGCAAGCGAGCCGCCGCAGAACATGAACCTGCAATCAACACACTGAAATAAAAACAGAAAACCTATGGCGACCCCGGCAGGACTCCAACCTGCGACCTCGGCTTTAGGAAAGCCTTGCTCTATGCGGCTGAGCTACGGGGCCGTCTCGGTTCGTCCCTAGCGGGTCGCGGGCGCGAGGGAAAGACGGAGGCCGCCGATTTGGCGCCCGGCAAGAAACTCCTAGCGATTAATCCCCGTTAAGCTACAATATGTTGTGGAGAACAAAGTCGGAATCGGGCCGTGTCGCTGATTCGGTCATGATTCGTTTCGCGGCCGTTCCAGGCGCCGGAAAGCTTCTGTTCATTCTTGGCGCCGCCCTGCGGTTTCGCTTGAGAAACCCGAGGCGCTTCTCCACCTTGAACCCGATATGAGTGATCGTTCCGCAGGTCTGGCCCCATCGCGCGTCACGGCGATCCTGGGGCCCACCAACACCGGCAAGACCCATCTGGCGGTCGAGCGGATGCTGGGTCACGCCTCGGGCATGATCGGTCTGCCGCTGCGTCTGCTGGCGCGCGAGATCTATGAGCGGATCGTCAAGCAGCGCGGGGCCGCCGCCGTCGCCCTGATCACCGGCGAGGAAAAGATCGTCCCGCCGCGCCCGGCCTATTTCGTCTGCACCGTCGAGGCCATGCCGCTGGAGCGTCAGGTCGAGTTCCTGGCCGTCGATGAAATCCAGCTGGTCGCCGACCCGGAACGCGGCCACGTCTTCACCCAGCGCCTGCTGCACGCGCGCGGCCGGTTCGAGACCATGTTCCTGGGCGCCGGGACCATGGCCCCGCTGATCCGCGCCCTGGTGCCCGACGCGGAAATCATCACCCGCGAGCGCCTGTCCACCCTGTCCTACGCCGGATCGAAGAAGCTGACCCGCCTGCCCCGCCGCAGCGCCGTCGTCGCCTTCTCGACCGAGCAGGTTTACGCCATCGCCGAGCTGCTGCGCCGCCAGAGGGGCGGGGCCGCCGTGGTCATGGGCTCGCTCAGCCCTCGCACCCGCAACGCCCAGGTCGAGCTGTTCCAGTCGGGCGAGGTGGACTTCCTGGTCGCCACCGACGCCATCGGCATGGGGCTGAACATGGACGTCGACCATGTCGCCTTCGCGGGGTTGAGGAAGTTCGACGGCCGGCGCACCCGCTGGCTGCACGCCGCCGAGATCGGCCAGATCGCCGGCCGCGCCGGACGCCACCTGCGCGACGGCACCTTTGGCGTCACGGGCGAAGCCGAGGAACTGGACGAGGACATCCTCGAACAGGTGATCAGCCACCGTTTCGATCCGGTCGAGGCGGCCGAGTGGCGTCACGGGCGGTTGGACTTCGACACCCTGCCCGACCTGCTGCGCTCGTTGACCGTATCGCCCGAACGCTTCGGCCTGCGGCTGACGGCCCAGGCCCTGGACGAGACCCTGCTGCGGCGCTTCGCGGCGGACGACGACATCAAGAAGATCGCCCGCTCGCGCGGCGCCCTGATGCGGCTGTGGGAGACCTGCCAGCTGCCGGATTTCCAGAAGACCACGCTGGACGAGCACGCCCGGCTGTCGAAGGAGATCTTCACCGCCCTGACCAGCCGCCGCGGCCGTCTGACCGAGGACTGGGTGGCCCCGCGCTTCAACGACCTGGACCGCGACGACGGCCAGATCGACCAGCTGTCGGCGCGCCTCGCCGGGGTGCGGACCCTGGCCTACATCGCCAACCGCCCCGACTGGATGGATCAGGCCCAGGGCTGGCGCGACCAGACCAAGGCGCTGGAAGAGCGGCTGTCCGACGTCCTGCACGAACGGCTGACGGCCCGCTTTGTGGACCGCCGCACCACCGCCCTGATGCGGGCGCTGAACGTGCGCTCCGACACCCTGGCGGGCGTGGCCGACGACGGCGAGGTCACGGTCGAGGGCGAGGTGGTCGGCCATCTGGAGGGGGTCCATTTCACCCCCGATGCAGGCGGCTCGGCCCTGGCCGACCGGGCGCTGCGTCAGGCCGCGACCCGCGCCGTGGGGCCGGAGATCGCCCGGCGTCTGGGCAGGCTGGCCGCCGAGGCGGACGAGGCCTTCAGCGTCATTCCCAATCCGCGTTCGGGCGGCGGCGACGTCCTGTGGAAGGGCGCTTTGACGGCCCGCATCCTCAACAACGATCCCTTCGCCCCGCGCGTGCGGCTGCTGGGCGACCTCGGCCCGGTCCCGGCGCGCGAGCGGGCCCAACGCCGCATCGAGGCCTGGCTGGCGTCGGAGGCGGGCCGCGCGCTTCGTGAGTTGCGCCGCCTGCGTCAGGCGGTCGATAGCGGCGCCCTGACCGGCCTGCCGCGCGGCCTGGCGTTTCGCCTGATCGAGGCGGGCGGCGTCATCCCCCGCGGCGAGGTCGAACGCGACCTGGCGGCCCTGAGCCAGCACGAGCGGCGCACGGTCAAGACCTTCGCCATCCGCATCGGCGCCCATTCCGTCTGGCTGCCCGGCGCGCTGAAGCCCCGCGCCCGGCTGCTGGCCCAGGCCTTCGTCACCGAGCCCTTCCGCCCCGGCGGCGAGGCCCTCCTGCCCCCGCCCGCCCCGTCGCCGCGCGCGCCATCTCCCCGTGCTCTGGCGGCCTTCGGGCGTCGCGCCGTCGGATCATGGACCGCGCCCGTCGAGACGCTGGAACGCTTCGCCGAGCTGTCGCGCGCGGCGGGCAAGGCGCCGCTTTCGGAGGAGGCCCTGGCCGAACTGGGCTGGACCGCCGAACAGGCCAAGGCGATCCAGATCGCCCTGCGCCTGCCCCGCGCCGACAAGGCCCCGCGTCCTGGCCAGCCCGCGCCGCCGCCCAAGGATTCGCCCTTCGCCGCCCTGGCCCAGCTGACCCAACCGCCCGCGCCCCCGCGCCGCAAACGCCGCCCCAGGCGCAAGGGGGCCGTCGCGTGATTTCCAGCTGCCGCGTCGATGTCTGGCTGTGGCGCGCCCGTTTCGCTCGGTCCCGCGGCGACGCCGCCGACATGGTCGAGCGCGGCGCCATCCGGCTGACCCACCACGGCGTCCAGACCCGACTCGACAAGCCCAGCCGCAGCGTCCACCCCGGCGACGACCTCCTGTTCGCGCAAGGAGGGCGGCTGATCGCCGTGCGCGTGCTCCATCTAGGCGAAAGGCGCGGCCCTCCCGAGGAAGCCCGCGCCCTTTACGCGGCGCTCGACGCGCCGACAGCCTGATCTCTCCTCCCCATTCCATGGGGAGGAAAACTCAGCCCTGCTTCACGAACTCGCCTTCGATATGCAGCTCCACCTCGTCGCCCAGGGCGGGCAGGGCGAAGTTGATGCCGAACTCCGAGCGCTTGATGGTGGCCTCGCCGTCGAAGCCAGCCTTGTAGCCGCCGCGCGTCTGGCCGGCCTGGTTGAACTCGACCTCCATCGTCACCGGCTTGGTCACGCCGCGCAGGGTCAGTTCGCCGTGCACCATGGCCTCGTTCGGCTTGGCCGGGTCCAGCATGATGTGGACCGAGCGGAAGGTGGCGACCGGGTGGTTGGCGGTGTCGAAGAAGTCCGGCGTCTGCAGGTGGCGGTTCAGCCCGTCCGAGTTGGAATCCACCTCGGTCAGCGGAATCGTCGCCGTCAGGGTGCTGGCCGACGGATTGGCCGGGTCCAGCTTCAGCTCGGCCTGAACATTCACGAACTGGCCCGTGTAGGTCGAGAAGCCCAGGTGATCGACCGACCAGGTGATCTTGCCGTGGGCGGGATCCAGCTTGTAATCGCCGGCTTGGACCTCGGACGGAACCTTGGTCAGGGCCGCCTGGGCGACGACGGCGCCTCCGGCCAGAAGGCTGAGGGCCAGGGCCCCGGCGCCGATGCGGACGACTGCGGAACGGGTGACGAAACGCATGGAGCGAACCTCCTTCTGAACGGTGATCTGTAATCGCAATGGATGCAGACCCATCCCAACCCCGTCAAGCTTCCCGCGCCCTTGCGACAGCGCCCTTGGTTGACAGTTGAGCCCGGCGGGGTCATTTCCCCTGCCCTCGACCCTCCCGTCCCTGAACAGGCTAGTCCCCGCCCGCCATGACCTACATCGTCACCGACGCCTGCGTGAAATGTAAGTTCATGGACTGTGTCGAGGTCTGTCCGGTGGACTGCTTCTACGAGGGCGAGAATTTCCTGGTCATCGCGCCGGACGAATGCATCGACTGCGGCGTCTGCGAACCGGAATGCCCCGTCGACGCCATCGTCCCCGACACCGAGGACGAGCCGGACGGCAAATGGCTGCAGGTCAACGCCGAATACGCCAAGGTCTGGCCCAACATCACGGTCAAGGGCACCCCCCCCGCCGACCGCGAGCAGTATGAGCGCGAAACCGGCAAGTTCGAGAAATACTTCAGCACGAAACCCGGCAAGGGCTCCTAAGGTCTCGCCACAATCCGGTCACAAAGTGCCGGAACCACTCAGTCGTCCTGTGGATGTTTTGAGATTTCCTAATTTTATGATAGGTTCCTGCCTATTCGAAACGGGCGGTTCCGCAGCCATGCGCGCCGCCCGCGTTTGCGACAGAACCCCGCCGTCGAGACGGGGTCGGCCAGAGGTTCGGTGATCCGCTTTCGTTTCTGATCTGTGATCTGTCCATCCCACCGGCGGGAGCTTCGGTTTCCGGCGGCGGGGTCGTTTCATCTATCAGTCGCGTACGCGTCTCGCCTGGCCCCTGTTCCGGGAAAGGAATGACATGACGAGCAAGACCGGTCTGGAATTCAAGGTTGGCGATGCGGTGGTCTATCCCGCCCATGGCGTCGGCAAGGTGGCCGCGATCGAGACTCAGGAAGTCGCCGGCATGTCGCTGGAAGTCTATGTCGTGACCTTCGACCACGAAAAGATGACCCTGCGCGTCCCGACCAAGAAGGCCAAGACCGCCGGCCTTCGCACCCTGGCCGCCGACGACACCGTCACCAAGGCCCTGACGACCCTCAAGGGTCGCGCTCGCGTCAAGCGCACCATGTGGTCGCGTCGCGCCCAGGAATACGAAGCCAAGATCAACTCGGGCGACCTGATCTCGATCGCCGAAGTGGTCCGCGACCTGCACCGCGCCGACACCCAGCCGGAACAGTCCTATTCGGAGCGCCAGCTCTATGAATCGGCCCTGGACCGCATGGCCCGCGAAGTCGCCGCCGCCAACAAGATCGACAAGGACGCCGCCGTCGCCCTGCTCGGCAAGTCGTTGAGCGCCAAGAAGCCGGTCCCGACCGCCGCCGAACTGGCCGCCGCCGAGGCCGAGGCCGAAGCCGCCTGATCCACGGCGACAGACTGATACGACAAAGGCCCGGCGGAAACGCCGGGCCTTTTTCTATGGGCGGCGCGCCCTAGAACCAGCCCGCCTCTTTCAGCACGGGGCCATAGGTCCGGCTCACCGGCGCCGTCAGGCCGCCGACCAGGCGTATCTCGCCCGCGCCCCGCCGCCAGCGCACGTCCTCGACCGCATCGGCCGCCACCCACCATGAGCGGTGGACACGCCAGCCGTGAGCCCCCGCCAGGTCTTCCAGGGCGTCGTCGAAACGCAGGGTGATCAACTCTTCGCCCGCGTCAGTGTGGACCTTCAGATAGTGGTCGTACGCCTCAATCGCGATCAGCCGCGCGCCGCGACGCTTGGCCGAAAGCCTGCGCCTGAACGCCGCCTCGGCCTCGGGAAGCGGCGGGGCGATGATGGTGCGCGTCTCGACCCGCGCAGGCGAACGACGCCAGACCAGAGCCCGCACCGCCATCACCGCCAGCAGGATGGGCCATACCTGCCAAAGCAGATGCATGAAGCCCTGCCAGTCGAGCCGCCCGCCCATGAGAAGGTGCTCGGTGCTCATCACCAGCAGCGACACCGCCGGCGTCATGAACACCGAAACGACCGCCACGCGCCGCCAGGCCGCGGTCACGCGCCGGCTCAGCAGTTCATCGGCCGCGATCCCGATCAGACCGCCTCCGACCATGCAGATCATCCAATAGATGTAGCGTTCCGCATCAGGGATGCGGTCCGAGCCGAACGGCCCCAGAAACCCCATCAGCAGGCCGATCGCGACCAGCACGGCCAGGTCGACGCCCCACCGCCGCGCAATGGCTGATGCCCCCGCCCTTGTCGCCATTCCGCTCATGCCGCCCCGTTCGCGCATCCCTGGCGCCGCTCGCGAAGCTAGGCCTAGCGAGCGGCCGCCCGCCCGGCAATGGCGTTCGGCGAAACCGCCAACGAGGACCGCAGCATGACCACCGCCCCGCTTTCGACCAGCCCCACATCCTGGCGCTTCCGCATCGCCTGGACGCTGCTCGTCATCCTCTGCCTGGGGATCGCCGCCTATTCCGCCCGCTACCTGCTGCACCCGCCGCAGACGCCCGCCCAGGCGCTAGGCAACCCGCTTGGGGTGCCCTGGCTCTTCATCCATGTCGCGGGCGCCGTCACCGCCCTGGCGCTGGGCGCGCTGCAGTTCCTGCCCGTCCTGCGCCGGGGCTCGAGCCCGCCGCATCGCTGGGTTGGACGGGTCTATGTCGCGGGATGCCTGATCGGCGGCCTGGCGGGTCTGATCCTGGCGCCCGGCTCCCATGCAGGCCCGATCGCCTCGGCGGGCTTCGGCAGCCTGGCCGTCCTCTGGATCGCCGTGACCCTGCTCGGCTGGCGCGCGGCCATGCAAGGCCGCTTCGCCGAGCACCGCCGCTGGATGATCCGCTCCTGGGCGCTGACCCTGGCCGCCGTCACCCTGCGGCTCTACCTGCCGCTGGTCATGATCCTGGATCTGGCCTTCCTGCCCTGGTACCGCGCCATCTCATTCCTGGCCTGGGTTCCCAACCTCATCGTCGCGGAGCTCTGGCTACGACGCCCCTTGCGCCTCAGAAATACTCCGCGTTCGCCGGACACTGGGCGCTGAGGCGTCGGGCGGTGATGCTGGCGGGGATGTAGGGGGTGCCGCGTATCAACTGGGCCCCGCCGTTGAAGCGGAAGCTTTCGGTCTGATAGGTGCCGTTCAGCCGCACGTTGACGCGACGGCCCTTCTTGTCCTGGCAGGTGCCCTCGAAGCGGGCCCGGCCGCCGCCGACCACGCGGGTCGGATAGGTGCATTTCCAGCGGTTGGTCGACAGGCCGCCGAAGAAGCGGTTGATTTCGCTGGGCCGCACGCATTTCTGCTCGGTGTCCCGCTGGCCCACGGCGCTGGTGGTGTATTCCCAATAGCCGGGCAGGACCGGTTGTTCGCTGGTCTGGGCCTGGGGGGCCGCGGCCGGCGCGGCCAGCATGACGGCGCCCGCGACGACGGGGGCGGCCAGAGCCCCAGCGCGGGCCAGGGCGCGGGCGAATGAAACAGGCGGCGTCTTCATGGGCGACAGCTTCCAATGGGTCTTCATGCGATCTTCTATATAGCAGGTCGTTGAACGACCGCTGAATGAAGCCGATCCCCGGCCCCGATCCCTGGCCCCGATCCCCGGCCTGACTCGACTCCAGCCTTGACGGCCTCCGAGTCATTCCTCTATACGGCCCCCTCTCTCGCAGGGGTCCGCCCGCTGCGTGCACCTGTTTCATGCGTCCGCACACGTCTCGCGGATGTGACCTTGAGGATCTTAAGATGTCGCGTCGTTGCGAACTCACGGGTATCGGCCCGATGGTCGGCCACAATGTGAGCCACTCGAACATCAAGACCAAGCGCCGCTTCCTGCCGTCGCTGAAGACGGTCAAGGTGGCTTCCGAGTCGCTGGGCCAAACCTTCTCGCTGCGCATCTCGAACGCTGCGCTGCGCACCCTGGACTACAAGGGCGGCCTGGACGTCTTCATCGTCAAGGCGCGCGACGAAAAGCTGTCGACCGCCGCCCTGCGCATCAAGCGTCAGGTCAAGGCCAAGCTGGCTGAGCAGACCGCCGCTTAATCAGCGCCGTCTGACAAGATTTGAAGAGGCCGGTGGAAACACCGGCCTTTTTCTTTGCTCGCTTGCCGACCACGGCTAGGCTCACGGCTCGTCCTTGCCGGAGCCGCCGCCTTGCGCCTGACCGCCGCCCTCTGCCTGACCACCGCCCTGCTCAGCGCCCCTGCTTTGGCGCAGGAAGCGGCCCCCGTCCGCGATTCGACGCCCTTCACCCTGTCCAGCGGCACGCCGCGCACGCCGGAACAGCTGGCCCTGCGCTTCGACAAGGCGGACCTGTCGTTCAAGCTGCTGCCCGAGACCCAGTCGATCGAGGGCGTCGCCATCCTCGACTTCACCGCCACGGCCCCTGCCGCCGCCGTCGTGGTCGAACTGGACACCCTGTTCGCCATCGCCGCCATCGCTGTGGACGGCCAGACGATCGCCGGCTGGTCCAACCCTGAGGGGCGGCTGACCATCCCCCTGCCGCGCCCCCTGGCGGCGGGCCGGACGGCCTCCATCCGCATCGCCTATGCCGGGCGCCCGCATCAGGCCCAGCGCGCCCCCTGGGACGGCGGCTTCGTCTGGTCCACCACGCCGGACGCCCACACCCTGCGCCTCTACATCGGCGACGACGCCTTCTACGAGAGCCTGCGTCGGCTGGTGTACGGCCGCCCCGATCCCCGGCCGGGCAATTTCCAGCCGCGCTACGCCACGACGCCCGAGTTCATCGCCATCGTCAACGCCGTGACGGGCCGCGACCTGAACTGGTTCTTCGACGCCTACCTCTATCAGGCCGCCCTGCCCGATCTGGTCATGACCCGCGACGGCGAGCGCATGACGCTCGAATGGAAGACCGGCGCCGCCCTCCCCTTCCCCCTGCCGGTCGAGGTCGAGGTGGACGGCCGCCTGCGCACCCTGGCCATGACCGACGGCCGCGCGAGCTTCACCGCCCCGGCGACCGCCCACATCCTGCTGGACCCCGGCTCCAAGGTGCTGCGCCGACTGGACTACCTCGAAGTCTGGAAGGCGTCGCAGGCCCCTGCCGCCGCCCACTGACCCCAAACGCAAAAACCCCGCAGCCGAAGCTGCGGGGTCCATGCCTGGCCGAAGCCGCTGATCAGTACTTCAGCCCGATTTCCAGACCGAAGGTGCGCGGCGTGTTGAAGTTGCCGTAGTCGCCGATCGTCGCCCGGTTCGACGGATCGCGACGATAGACATACTGCTCGTTCAGCAGGTTGCGCGACCACAGGGACACCTCGATCAGCGGACCACCCGGACGGGTGGCGATGTCCGCCAGGGCCAGGCGGCCGTTGACGATGAAGGAGGAGTCGTTCTTCAGCTCGAACTGGTCGAAGGCCTGGGTCGCGTCGGCGTAGTTGGCGTCGACGTGGGCCTTGAAGGTCGCCCCGAACATCGGCGCCGTATAGTCGGCCGCGAGGTTGAAGGCGTTCTCAGGCGTGAAGGCGATGAAGACCTGCTGGACCACGCCGCTGAACGGGTTGCGCGTCGGCGGCACCTGGGCGTCCGTGTAGGCGTAGGAGGCCGACAGGGTCAGGCCGTCCGTGACCTGGGCCATGGCCTCCAACTCCACGCCCTTGATCTTGGTCGTGCCGGGCGCGTTGATCGTTTCCAGCGTGTTGCGCGTCGAGGCGCCGATCACGGTCACCAGGCTGAAGTCGATCTGGCTGTCCTCGCGCTCCGAATAGAAGGCGGCGGCGTTCAGGCGCAGGCGACGATCCAGCCAGTCGCTCTTCAGACCCAGTTCGTAGGACTTGATGTCTTCCGGGCCGAACGAACGATAGGTCAGCGAGCGCGAGCTGGCGCCGCCGGCGCGATAGCCCGTGGCGTATTTGGCGTAGACGTTGACGTCGTCGCTGACGTCATAGGCCACGGTCACCATCGGGTTGAAGCGTTCGTTCTTCTCCTGGAAGGTGAAGTTGGTCGCGACGTTGTTGACCTTGGACAGGACGCCTGACTTGTCGTCCCAGGTGAAGCGGCCGCCGGCGGTGACGTGCAGGGCGTCGTTCAGCACGGCCGGGGTCCAGGTCGCCTGGCCATAGACGGCCTTGGACTCGGACTCGGCGCGGCTCTGGCGGTCGATCGAGCGGAAGCCGCGGATGGTCGGGGTGGGGTCAAGGATGGTGTAACCCGTGCCGTCGGCGTTCCAGCGGTTGGTCGACGGCGTCGCCGCGTCATCCGAGGCGGTTTCCTTGAAGTAGTAGAGGCCGCCGACATAGTCGATGCGGTCGCCCAGCGAACCGACGGCCTGGAACTCCTGGCTGAACTGGTGCTGCCACAGACCGGCCAGCGAATAGCGGCTGAAGTTGGCGTTCGGGCCGGTGACCGGCGGACGGTGGGCGCCGGCGATGTTGTCGTACTGCTCCACGTCGACTTCGCGATAGGCGGTGATCGAGCGCAGTTCCAGACTATCGGTCGCCTGATACGACAGGTGCAGGTCGACGCCGCGGGTGTCGTCGACGCTCCACTGCTGCGGCGTGCCGATGTCAGCCCGCTTCATGATGCTGTCGCCGTTGACCTGAACGATCGGCGCCAGGGCGCGGATGCTGCCCGACGGGATGCTGGTCGAGGTCCACGGCACGACCCTCAGGCCGTTGGGGTTGAAGTTCAGCAGCTGGCTGTAGAACGGGGTGTTCTTGTCCTTGCCGATATCAGCGGCGAGGTTGGCGGTGAAGTTGGCGGTCGGCGTCCAGCGCACCTGGCCGCGCAGGCCGCGACGGTCATAGGCGCCGAAGCCTTCCTCGCCCGGCAGGATGTTCTTGGTGACCGGGCCCTGGACCGAGATCACGCCGTCCATCTTGATGGCGAAGTCGCCGATGGCGTCGAAGTCGACGTGCAGCTGGCTGTTGTAGGCGTTCAGATTGCCGATGCCGGCGGAGGCGCGCATACCGAACTCGCCCGTGGGCTTGCGGGTCACCAGCGACAGGGCGCCGCCTTCGGTGTTGCGGCCGAACAGGGTGCCTTGCGGGCCCTTCAGGACCTCGATGCGTTCAACGTCCAGCAGGGCGGCGCCGAGGCCGTGCTGACGGCCCAGGTAGACGCCGTCGACATAGACGCCGACGCCCTGTTCGCGGGCGGGCTGGTTGGCGTCGTTCGGCACGATGCCGCGGATGCCGATGGTCAGGGCCGACTGGCGCGCTTCAAAAGTGGCGATACGCAGGCCCGGAACGGCGCCGTCGGCCAGATCCATCAGGCTCTGCACATGGCGGTCTTCCAGCGCCTCGCTGTTCATCACCGAGATGGCGATCGGCGTCTTCTGCAGATTCGTGGTGCGCTTGGTCGCCGTCACCACCACGTCGGGCAGTTGCGTGTCGGACACCGCGCCGGCCACAGCCAGGGCGTCCGGACCCGGCTCTTCGGTTCCGGGCGCGGCGGCGCCGGCCCAAGCCTGCCCGGCCATGGCGAGTGAAAGCGCCGCCAGCGAAACGGCCGATGCAAAACGTATCATTAGGGATCCCCTCCTCGCGCTTCGTGCGTCGAGCAAGGGCCCTTTAGCGACGCCTCGTGAACCGTCCGCGACCGATGGACGGCGCCTGCGCGACAGCTTGGCGGCGCTTTCACAACGTCTCTTCCGTCAACGGATTGAAACGGCGACCGCCGTTTCACAGGCCCGCCAGACCCGAACCGGCCCGTGGACGAGCTGTCCAAAAGTTCACGCCAGCGAACACAATTGCGCCACGTTTCGCTACGTATGTAACGCTACAAATGTAGCGACGAGACCCGCCCCATGATCGAGACCCTGCCGCGACGCGAACGCGAGGTGTTCGAAATCCTCTGCCGCCTCGGCGAAGGCTCGACCGCAGCGGTGCGCGACGCCCTGGCCGATCCGCTCAGCGATTCCGCCGTCCGCACCCTGCTGAACCGACTGGAAGCCAAGGGCCTGGTCGAGCGGGCGCCCGCGACCGGCGGCGTCGCCTATCGCCCCGTCCCCCGCTCCGAGGCCCTGGCCGACAGCGCCCTGCGCAAGATGGTCGACACCTTCTTCGCCGGCTCCGCCGCCTCGGCCGCCACCGCCCTGCTGGGCCTGGCCCGCAAGCTCAAACCCGAGGAAGCCGCCGCCCTGCGCCGCGCCATCGACGAGGCCGGCGGCGTCGACGACAGGGGAGACGAGGCATGACCTGGGTTCTGTTGCTCGAACTTCTGGCCAAGTCCGGCGTCATCGCCGGCGCGGGCCTGGGCCTTTCCGCCCTTCTCCGCTTCCGTTCCGCGTCCGACCGCGCCGCCGTGTTGCGGGCCGCCGTCTGCCTGCTGCTCGCCCTACCGCCCTTCCTGGTGATCGGTCCCAACCTGCCCCTGGCCTGGCTGTCGCCGACCGAGGCTCCGGCCGCCGTCGCCGCGCCCGGCGCATCCTGGTCGGTGGATCTCCAGCCGGTCGCCGACGCGACCCTCAACGGCGCCCTGCCGGCCGCCCCGCCCTGGGCCCTGATCGTCGCCCTCGTCTATTCGGCGGGCCTGCTGCTCGTCGCCGGCCGCTTCGTCGTCGGGGTCTGGACCCTGGGCCGCTGGACCGGGGACGGCCGTCCCGTCACCCATCGCCTCTGGACCGAGGCGCTGCGCCGTCTGGACGCCTCGGGGCGCACCCGGCTGATCGCCTCGCCCCGCATCGACGCGCCCCTCAGCTGGGGCCTGCCGCCCGGCGTGGTCCTGATCAGCGAGGACTGCCTGAAACGCCCGGAGACCGCCCCCGCCGTCCTCGCCCACGAACTGGCTCATATCCGGCGCGGCGACTGGATGTTCCTGCTGCTGTCGCGGCTGGCGGTCGCCCTCTTCTGGTTCAACCCCCTGGTCTGGGCGCTGCACGCGACCCTGTCGGCTCGCACCGAGGACGCCGCCGACGCCGCCGCCGTCGCCCAGGTGGATCGCCAGACCTACGCCCGCGCCCTGGTCGACCTCGCCTCCGATTTCAAAGCCCCCGCCGCCCTTGGCCCCGCTGCCTTGGGCATGGGCGGATCGCACAAGTCTCTCACCCGAAGGATCGCCCGCATCATGAAGACGCCTCGCAGACTGCCTTCCCGTCCCCTGACCCTGGCCCTGTCCATCGGCGCCCTGGCCGCCGTCGCGACGCCCCTGGCCGCCGTCGAGCTGACCGCCCGCGCCGCCCATACAGCCCAGGCGCCCGCCGCGCCCCGGACGCAGCACATCGTCCTGACGCCGACCACCGTCGCCTGGGTTCCCGCACCGC
>NZ_JBOHLI010000063.1:0-17298 GCF_050729455.1 Brevundimonas sp. | reverse complement strand
GCCCAGACCGGCGTCACCTCGGCCGTGGTCGGGCGCGGCTCGCTGGAGGCCGCCGTCGAGAACGCCCGCGCCCAGGTGCGGCTGGCCCAGATCGACCTGGACAACACCCGCATCACCGCCCCGCGCGCCGGCCGTCTGGGCGAGGTCAGCGTGCGCGTGGGCCAGCAGGTCGCCGTCGGCACGCAGCTGACGGCCCTGGTCCCCGACGTCGTCTGGGTCACGGCCAACATGAAGGAGACGCAGATGCGCGACATCCGCGTCGGCCAGCCGGTCGAGATCGCGGTCGACGCCCTCGGCGGGGCGAAACTGAAGGGCAAGGTCGAGCGCATCTCGCCCGCCACCGGGTCCGAGTTCAGCGTCATCCGCCCCGACAACGCCACCGGCAACTTCACCAAGGTGGCCCAGCGCGTGCCGGTCCGCATCGCCATCGATCCGGGTCAGGAGGCCGCCGCGCGGCTGGCCCCCGGCATGTCGGTGACAGCGCGCATCGACGTCAGCGCCGGGCGCGGCGCCTCACGCTGACGTTATGTTGCAGCGCGAAATAGATAAGCTTTCGGGGTTGCGTCAGCCTGACGCAGCCCGCATCTGGTCCCAATGACCAGCGCCCCGACCACCAAGCACTCAAGTTCGGGCGCCGCCCCCAAGGGGCCGGGGTTTGCCGAATTCGTCTGCCTGATCGCGGTCATGATGGCGCTGAACGCCCTGGCCATCGACGCCATGCTGCCGGCCCTGCCGCACATCGGCGAGGATCTGGGCGTCGCCAACGAGAACACACGCCAGTGGGTCATCACCGCCTATCTGCTGGGCTTCGGCGGGGCGCAGCTCTTCTACGGCCCTCTGGCTGACCGGTTCGGCCGCCGCCCCATCCTGTTCATCGGCATCGGCCTCTATGTGGGCTTCAGCATTCTGGCCGCCTTCGCCCATTCGTTCGAGTGGCTGATCCTGTCGCGCATCGGCATGGGTCTGGGCTCGGCGGCGACGCGGGTGCTGGCCGTGTCGATCGTGCGCGACCGCTATGCCGGGCGCACCATGGCGCGGGTCATGTCGCTGAGCTTCCTCGTCTTCCTCGGCGTGCCCATCCTGGCCCCGACGGTCGGCCAGCTGATCATGCTGGTGGCGCCCTGGCGCTGGATCTTTGGCTTCTTCGCCCTGTTCGGCGGCGCCTTCCTGCTGTGGGCGGCGACGCGCCTGCCCGAGACCCTGCATCCCGAAGACCGGATGCCGATCCATGTGAAGCGCATCGCCGGGGCCTTCGGTCAGGCCCTGACCAGCCGCATCGGCATGGGCTACACCCTGGCCATGACGGCGATCAGCGGCGCCCTGTTCGCCTTCATCAACTCGTCGCAGCAGATCTTCTTCGATGTCTTCAAGTCGCCCGGCCTGTTCACCACCGTCTTCGCCATGGTGGCGGGCGGCATCGCCCTGGCCTCGGTGCTGAACTCGCGGATGGTGGAAAAGCTGGGCTCGCGCCTGATCGCCCACACCGCGCTGATGGGCTTCATCGGCTTCAGCCTCCTGCACGCCCTCGTCGCCTATACGGGGCATGACAGCCTGTGGGTCTTCGCCGCCTTCCAGGCCTGCAAGATGTTCTGCTTCGGCTTCATCGCCGGCAATTTCGGCTCCATGGCCATGGAGCCCATGGGCCATATCGCCGGCACGGCGGCCTCGGCCCAGGGCTTCATCTCGACCATCGGCGGGGCCCTGCTGGGCTTCTGGATCGGCCAGCATTTCGACGGCACCACCGTGCCGATGACGGTCGGGTTCGCGGCCCTGGGCGTCCTCGCCCTGCTGCTGGTGCTAGGCGCCGAGAAGGGGCGGCTGTTCAAGGCGCAGCACCTGCCGCCGGCTTCAGCAAAGGCTTGATCTTTCGGGGCGGAGGGAGCCATTTCGCACGCATCTGAATACGGAGCGTTCGATGACCCTGAAGCTGGCCGGCCTGGTATCCGCCCTCGCCCTGACCGCAGCGCTCGGCGCCTGCGCCACCGCCCCCGCCCCCGACGCAGGAAGCGTGCCGATGACGCCCCTCGCCCCTGCCGCCCCGGCCTTCACCTACGCCAACGACATCCACTCCAACGCCCGCCCGGCCGAGGCGCGCGTCGGCCATGTGGCGCTGGACCTGACCGCCGACTTCGCCAGCAAGACCCTGTCGGGCTCGGCGACGCTGGACGTCACCGGCCGCGTCGGCGCGACCGAGGTGGTGCTGGACACCAAGAACCTGAACATCCGCGGCGTGCGCGACGTGCAGGGTCGCCCCCTGCGTTATGAGCTGGGCGCCGTCGACGCCATCAAGGGTCAGGCCCTGACCGTCCACCTGCCCGCCTTCGCCGGAACTGAAGTTCAGAAGATCGTCGTCGACTACGCCACCCGCCCCGACGCGGCGGCCCTGCAGTGGCTCGGCCCGCAACAGACGGCGGGCGGCGCCAAGCCCTATCTGTTCAGCCAGGGCCAGGCCATCCTGACTCGCACCTGGGTGCCGACGCAGGACAGCCCCGGCATCCGCCAGACCTATTCCGCCCGCATCAATGCCCCCGCCGACCTGACCGTGGTCATGTCCGCCGAGCACCTGACGCCGACCGGCGAAGCCGCCGCTGCGGGTCAGAAGGCCTGGCGCTTCGACATGGATCGTCCGATCCCGCCCTATTTGATGGCCATCGCCATCGGCGACATCGCCTTCGCCTCGTTCGACGGCCGCACCGGCGTCTGGACCGAGCCGAGCCGTCTGGAGGCCGCCCGCGCCGAGCTGGTGTCGACCCCGCGCATGGTGGACGCGGCCGAGGCCCTGTACGGCCCCTATCCCTGGGGCCGGTATGATCTGCTGGTCCTGCCGCCCAGCTTCCCCTTCGGCGGCATGGAGAACCCGCGCCTGACCTTCGCCACCCCGACCATCATCGCCGGGGATCAGTCGCTGGTCTCGCTGGTGGCGCACGAGCTGGCGCACAGCTGGTCCGGAAATCTGGTGACCAATGCGACGTGGTCGGACATCTGGCTGAATGAAGGCACCACCGTCTATTTCGAGAACCGGATCATGGAATCCCTCTACGGCCGCGACCGCGCTATGCAGGAGCAGGTGCTGGGCTGGGGCGAGCTGTCGGCGGAACTGGCGACCACCGCGCCGGACGACACCAAGCTGCACATCGACCTGACGGGGCGCGACCCCGACGACGGCCTGTCGGGCGTGCCCTATGAGAAGGGCGCGGCCATGCTGCGCACCATCGAACGCATCGTCGGTCGCGAGACCTTCGACGCCTGGCTGCGCGGCTATTTCGACCGCCACGCCTTCCAGCCCATGACCGACGTCGGCTTCCTGGCCGACATCCGCGAGCACCTGATCAAGGGCGACGCCGCGCTAGAGGCCCAGCTGCAGCTGGAGAACTGGATCTACCAACCGGGCATGCCGTCGAACTGGGTCCCGCCGGTGTCGGACGCCTTCGTCCCCGTCGATCGCGCGGCCTGGGCCTTCTCGGCCAACGGCGGCAAGGCCTCGGACATTCCGTGGGGCCAGTGGAACACCCAGCAGCGCCAGCGCTTCCTGGCCTGGCGTCCTCCGGTCGGCGATGGCTCGGGCCGCTGGCTGACGACGGCGCAATTGGCCGATCTGGAAAAGACGCTGAACCTGGCCAACGAGGGCAACGCCGAACTGACCTTCGCCTGGCTGCAGATCGCCCTGAAGCATCACTATGAACCGGCCGTGGCCACCGCCGACCGCTTCCTGACCAGCCAGGGCCGTCGCAAATTCGTCCTCCCCCTGTTCCAGACCCTGTGGGGCGAGGGCGACTGGGGCCGGGCCAACGCCACGCGCATCTACGCCAAGGCGCGGCCCCTCTATCATCCGGTCACGACCGGGTCGGTGGATCAGCTGGTGGGGCATCCGTAAGGCTTCCCCTCCTCCTATCGGCCATGGGAGCGCGCATGACGGATCGCGACTTTCCTTACTACAATGGCCAGCCGGTCGCGCTGTCAGGGCGGCAATGGCTGCTGGTCCTGTTGTTCTGCTGCGTCGGCTTCTTGGTGCTGATCGCGGCGCCGACGCTGCTGCCCGGACAGGCCGGTCGGTGGGCGGGGGCGCTGCTGTTCGCAGGACTGCCGGTGCTGGGCCTTCGCCTTGCCGCCGGTCCGGCGTGGCGAGCCCTGTTTCCCCCCTTGAGGGCGAGAGACCTGTGGATCGGCCTGGCCTTCGCGCCGCTAAACCTGCTGGCGACGACGCTGACTGCACTGTTGGTCATCCACACCAGCGTCACGACCGCCAACCCCGCCATAGCCCAGATCGGCCAGATGCAGGGCCTCGACCTCGCCCTCTTCTTCGCCGTCACCCTGCCCCAACTTCTGGGTGAGGAGTTGGTCACCATCCTGCCTTTCCTGGCGATCCTGACCGTTTGCAGCCGGGGACTGAAGACCGGCCGCCGAACGGCGATCGCAGCGGCCTGGATTCTCTCGGCCCTGCTGTTCGGCGCCCTTCACCTGCCGACCTACGGCTGGAATCTGCTTCAGGCGCTGGGCATCATTGGCATAGCGCGCCTGGTGCTCACGGCGCCCTTCATCCTCACCAAGAGCCCCTGGTCGTCCGCTGTCGCCCATGTGACCAACGACTGGCTTCTGTTCGGCACATCCGCCGTGCTTGCCGTGCTGAAGGCGAGTCCGGCCTAGAGGTTCACCACCTCAGCCTCGTCCTCGCGGGCCAGACGGTCGGCAAGGACGGCGCGGTGGCAGCCGCAGGCCTCGGCCTCGAAACACAAGAGGGCGACGCGCTTCTGCCCCGCCACATGACGCAGTTGCTGGAAGGCGGCCTCGGCGTCGGGCTCCTGCATGTGGGCGTTGAAGATGGCGTGCATGGCCGCCACGTCGCCCTTCCTCGCCGCGTCGCGCCCGGCCTTGGGCGTGCCGAGCGCCCGCAGCTGCAGATAATCGAGCCCCTCGGCCTTCAGGCTCTCGCCCAGCACCGTCTTGGAAAAGCCCGCGATGCGCGACGAGGCGACGGCGCGCACGTCGGCGACCAGTTCGACCCCCGCCGCCTTCAGCCGGTCGATGACCTGGGCCTGGGTGGAGCCTTCGTAGCCGATGGTGAACAGCTTCATGTCGCGATGATGCGCGCGTGATCGCTTGACGCCAAGCCCGGCTGCGGTTCCCCTGCGCCGCAACTGGAGGCGCCGATGATCCGAAACACCCTGAAAGCCCTGCCCCTAGGCGTCGCTCTGGCCGCCGCCCTGATGGCCGCAGCCGCGCCCTCGGCCCTGGCCCAGAACCTGGTGATCCATGGCGGCACCATCTACACCGGCAACCCCGCCCAACCGACCGCCGAGCAGGTGATCGTCCGCGACGGACGGATCATGTCGGTGGGCGCCGTCACGGCATTTGCCGGCCCCGCCGACATGCAGGTGATCGACCTGAAGGGGGCGACCCTGTTTCCCGGCTTCACCGACGGCCATGCCCATCTGGACGGCATCGGCTGGCGCGAGATGACGCTGAACCTCGAAGGCTCGGCCTCGGTCGTCGAGGCCATGGCGCGGCTGAGCGAGTGGGCGAAAGCTCACCCCGAGGGCGTCATCGTCGGACGCGGCTGGATCGAGACCCACTGGCCCGAGAAGCGCTTCCTGACCGCCGCCGATCTGGACGCCGCCGCCCCCGGCCGGGTGGTGCTGCTGAGCCGGGCCGACGGCCATGCGGTCGCGATCTCCAGCGCCGCTCTGGCCGCCGCCGGGGTCGATGCGGCCACGCCCGCCCCCTCGGGCGGCGAGATTCTGAAGGGCGCCGACGGCCAACCCACTGGCCTGCTGGTCGACGGGGCCATGGTGCTGGTCGAGCCGCTGACGCCGCAAGCCGACGCAGCGGCGACGCGGGCGGCCTATCGCGCGGGCTTCGGCGTCTACGCCCGCTACGGCTGGACCGGAATCCACTTCATGAGCGCGCCGTGGAAGGACGTGCCCCTGATGGAGCAGATGGCGCGCGACGGCGAGGCGCCGCTGCGGGTCTACAACAGCATCGACATGGGCGACGCCCGCGCCCTGATGGCGGGCGGACCGCGCGACGCCGCCGACGGGCGGATCATCACCCGGGCGATCAAGTTCTACGCCGACGGCGCCCTGGGCTCGCGCGGGGCCAAGCTGTTCGAGCCCTATGCCGACCGACCCGACACCTCGGGCCTGATGCTGGCCTCGCGCGAGACGGTCATGCCGCTGTATCAGGAGGCCCTGCGCAGCGGCGTCCAGATCGCCACCCACGCCATCGGCGACCAGGGCAACCACGATGTCGCGGCCTGGTACGAGGAGGCCCTGCGGTCCGTGCCCAAGTCCGAGTGGAAACTGGCCGATCCGCGCTGGCGCATCGAGCACGCCCAGATCATCCGGCCCTCGGACTATCACTACTTCGACGAACTGCCGATCATCGCCTCGATGCAGCCCAGCCACGCCATCGGCGACCTGCATTTCGCCGCCGACCGACTGGGCGACGCCCGGTTGGACGGGGCCTATGCCTGGCACACCCTGGTGGACCGGGGGGTGATCGTGGTCGGCGGCTCGGACGCGCCGGTCGAGCGCGGCGATCCCCTGATCGAGTTCTACGCCGCCGTGGCGCGGCGCGACCTGAACGGCTTCCAGGGGCCGGACTGGCGCCCGAACGAGGCCGTGGACCGGGCGACGGCGCTGAAGATGTTCACCCTGTGGCCCGCCTACGCCAGCTTCCGCGAGGCCGAGCTGGGCACCATCGAGGTCGGCAAGCGGGCCGACTTCACCGCCTTCGACATCGATCTGATGACCGTGCCCGCCGCCGAAATTCCCAAGGGGCGCGCCGTCCTGACCGTGGTCGATGGCGAGGTCGTGTTCCGCGCCGACTAGCCCCGCGTTGCGGCGAGGCGACGCATCGGCTAAGCCGCGCGCATTGAATTCTCCTTCGGGCGCGCGTGCGGCCGGAGTTCTGGCGTGGAGCATATGATGGCTGACTTCGGTCCTGGTCTGATCACCGTCTTCGGAGGCTCCGGTTTCATCGGAGCCCAGGTGGTGCGGGCGCTGGCCAAGCGCGGCTGGCGCGTGCGGGTGGCGGTGCGCAAACCCGCCCTGGCCTATGACCTGCGCCCGCTGGGCGACGTCGGCCAGATCCAGCCTCTGCTGTGCGACATCACCAAGCCCGCCGATGTGGCCGCCGCGCTCAAGGGCGCCGACGCCGCGATCAATCTGGTCGGCATCCTGTTCGAGGGCGCCGGCGGCAAGTTCGAAACCTCGCACGTCGCGGGCGCGGTCAATGTCGCCGAGGCCGCCAAGGCGGCGGGCGTCAAGCGTCTGGTGCATATGTCGGCCCTGGGCGCCGACGTGAACGGCAAGGCCGAATACGCCCGCACCAAGGGCCGGGCCGAAATCGCCGTGCGCGCCGCCTTCCCCGGCGCCGTGGTGATCCGTCCGTCCGTCGTCTTCGGCGCCGGCGACAACTTCCTGAACAAGTTCGGCGCCATGGCGACCTTCTCGCCGGCCCTGCCGCTGATCGGCGGCGGCCAGACCAGGTTCCAGCCCGTCTATGTCGGCGACGTGGCCGAGGCCATCGCCCGCGCCGTCGAGACGCCGGGCGCGGAAGGCAAGACCTTCGAACTGGGCGGCCCGGCGGTCTGGAGCTTCAAGGATATTCTGAAGCTGATCCTGCGCGAGACGAAACGCTCGCCCTTCCTGATCCCCCTGCCCTTCCCCGTCGCCCGCATGATCGGCTCGCTGGCCCAGATCCCGGCCATGATCGGCCTGGCCCCGGCCCTGACCAAGGATCAGGTGCTGCTGCTGGAAAGCGACAACGTGGTCTCGCCCGGCACCGAGGGTCTGGCCGAACTGGGGATCGACCCCACCGGACTGGAAGCCATCGCCCCGTCCTATCTGTGGCGCTATCGCGTCGGCGGCCAGTACGCCGAGAATCCGACCGCCGCCTGATCGGCCTGATTACGAAAAACCCCTCGGGACGCGATCCCGAGGGGTTTTTCCTTGGCCCTAGAGCCTGATCCGTTGAGGAGGAATCGCTTCGCGATTCCGCCGATACGGTGAATCAGGCTCCAGATATAAGCGAGAGCATGATTCACGCTTCAGCCGTAACCGCGCAGCGGTTCCGTCTAAAACGATCATGCTCTAGAGGGCGCCCGTCACGGCCAGCCCGACGATCCCCGCCACGCCCACCGCGATCCGCCACCAGGCGAAGGGGCCGAAGCCGTGCCTGGACACGAAGTCCAGCAGGAAGCGCACCACCGCCAGGGCCGTCAGGAAGGCGGCGAGGAAGCCGACGGCGATCAGGCCCAGATCGGTGAAGTCCAGCACGTCGCGGTTCTTGAACAGGTCATAGGCGACCGCCGCCCCCATGGTCGGCAGGGCCAGGAAGAAGCTGAACTCGGCCGCCGACCGCTTGTCCGTGCCCAGCAGAAGTCCGCCGGCGATGGTGGCGCCCGAGCGCGACACGCCGGGGATCATGGCCAGGCACTGGAACAGGCCGATCAGGAAATAGACCCGGTAGGGATAGCGGTCGGCGTCCAGATAGGTCGGGATCTTCTTCATCCGATCCAGCCACAGCAGCAGCAGTCCGCCGACGATCAGGGCGACGCAGACCACCAGCGGCGTCTCGAACAGCACCGTCTTGATGAAGCCGTAGGCGAAGAAGCCGATCACCACGGCGGGGACGAAGGCCAGCAGCAGGCCGATCAGGAAGCGCCGCGCCTCGGGGTCGAAGGGCCAGCGCGTCGCCAGCGTCCACAGCCGCTTGAAATAGACGCTGATGATGGCCAGCAGGGCGCCCAGCTGGATGACGATCTCGAACGTCTTGCCGGTGCTTTCAAAGCCGAGGAAATGCCCCAGCAGCAGCAGGTGGCCGGTGGACGACACCGGTATGAATTCGGTCAATCCCTCGACCAGACCCAGAAGGATCGCCGTCAGCCAGTCCGCCATGGAAACTCCGCTTCAACCGGCCGTCGAGCGCCGGGCACGGTCTTCCTTAGCGCCCCGGACAAGACGCCGCCATTGGCGGATGCGCGGTTTTGCGCGACAAGGGCGGGGATGACCGCCTCCTCCCTCGACGACGCCCACGCGGCGACCCGCCGCATCACCACCCTGTCGGTGGGAACGGCTGTCGTCCTGATCGTGCTGAAGGCCTTCGCCCTGGGCGCCTCGGGCTCGGTGTCGATTCTGGCGACGCTGGCGGATTCGTCGCTGGACCTGATCGCCTCCCTGGCCACCTTCTTCGCCGTGCGCTGGGCCGCCGCCCCGCCCGACGAGGAGCATCGCTACGGCCACGGCAAGGCCGAGGCCCTGGCGGCGCTAGTGCAGGCGGGTCTGGTCTTCGCTTCCGCCGTCTTCATCGGCTGGGACGCGGTGCAGCGCATCTTCGATCCCCGGCCCGTCACCGCAGGCGGCTGGGCCGTCGGCGTGGTCGTGGTCTCCATCGCCGTCACCCTGTGGCTGGTGTGGATGCAGACCCAGGCGATGAAGAAGACCGCGTCCCTGGCCGTGGCGGGCGACCGCGCCCACTACGCCGCCGATCTGGCCGCCAATGTCGTGGTGCTGATCGGCGTGGTTTCGGGCGCCTTCCTCAACGCACCTGGGCTGGACGCGGCGGCGGGCCTGGTGGTGGCGGTCTGGCTGTTCTGGGGGGCGACCTCCATCCTGCGCGACGCCGCCGATCACCTGCTGGACCACGCCGCGCCGGACGCCGACCGCGCCGCCGTGGTCGCCGCCGTCCTGGCCGATCCGCGCATTTCCGGCGTGCACCAGCTGCGCACCCGCATGGCCGGTCAGGTGCTGATGATCCAGATGCACGTCGATCTGGAACCGAGCCTGACGCTGGAGGCGGCCCACGCCATCGTGGTCGAGGCCGAGCAGCGCATCCTGGCCGCCTTCCCCCACGCCGACCTGCTGATCCACGCCGACCCGCGCGGGCGCGGCGAGGGGCACGGTCGTCGCGACGCGCCCGCCGAGGCGCCGGCCGTCGCCGAGCCGCTGGCGATCCGGTCCGGCCCCTGGTCCTGACCCGCGACCGAGCGTCGCGGTAAACGCCCCCTTAACGAGCGAGGGCGCATGGGTGGAGCAATGTCCGCGCCCGCCGTCCTCTATCATTTCGCCTTCCACCCCGGCTCGCGCACGGCGCGACTGGCGCTGGGCGAAGCGCGCATCGATTTCGGCGAAGAACCGGTCAAGCCGTGGGAGGACGACTGCCCTCTCTTCGACCTCAACCCCTCCGGGATGCCGCCGGTCCTGACCGTGGCGGACAAGGGCAAGACCCTGACCCTGTGCGAAGCCGACGCCATCCTCGGCTGGATCGAGGACCGCGCCAAGGGCGACGTCCTGATGCCCGCTGACATAGGCGAGCGCGCCGAGGCCCGCCGCCTGACCGCCTGGTTCAACCGCCGCTTCATCGACGAGGTGGACGCCGTCCTGCTGCACGAGCGGATGGAAAAGCCCCTGCTGCGGCTGGGCCCGCCCGAGGCGCGGATGCTGCGCGAGGGCCGTGACGCCCTGCGTGCCCATCTGGCCATGCTGGAGGCTCTGGCCGCCGGTCGCGAATGGCTGGCCGGGCGTCGGCTCAGCCAGGCCGACCTGATCGCGGCGGGACACCTGTCGGTGCTGGACTATTTCGGCGAGATCACTTGGGCGTCGTATCCGTCGCTGAGGACCTGGTATTCCAAGCTGAAGTCGCGGCCCTGTTTCCGGCCCCTGCTGACCGACCGTTTCCCCGGCGTCCCTCCGGCGACCTGGTACGCCGACCTCGACTTCTGAGGCTAACAGGGGCAAAGGCCCCGTCATGGCGGCCGATCCCCGCATCTTCATCCGACAACGCGCCGCCGAACTGGGCTTCGGCGTGTGCCGCTTCGCCTCGGCCAGCGAACCGTGGAGCGCGGGCGAGAAGCTGGCCCATTTTGTCGAGGCCGGGCGGCACGGCGACATGGGCTGGATGGAGACGACGCTGGAGCGCCGCGCCCACCCCACCGCCATGTGGGACGGGGCGAAGACCGCCATCGTCCTGGGCATGAACTACGGCCCCGAGGCCGATCCCCTGCCCGAGCTTGAGGACCGGTCGGCGGGCTATATTTCCGTCTATGCGCGCGGCGACGACTATCACGAGGTCATCAAGGGGCGGCTGAAGATCCTGGCCGGTCAGATGGCGGCGCGGCTGGGCCAGGAGGTCAAGGTCTTCGTCGACACCGCCCCCCTGATGGAGAAGCCCCTGGCCCAGCGCGCCGGTCTGGGCTGGCAGGGCAAGCACACCAATCTGTTGAGCCGCACCCACGGCAACTGGTTGTTCCTCGGCGTCATCCTGACCGCCGCCGAGATCGAAGCCGACGAGGCTGAGACCGAGCATTGCGGCCGCTGCACCGCCTGTCTGGACGCCTGCCCCACCAACGCCTTTCCTGCGCCGTTCCAGATCGACGCCCGGCGCTGCCTGTCCTATCTGACCATCGAGTATGCGGAGCCTTGGCCCGTCGAGTTCCGCATCGCGGCGGGTCCGCGCATCTACGGCTGCGACGACTGTCTGGGCGCCTGTCCGTGGAACAAGTTCGCGCAAGGGGCGTCCGAGGCCCGGCTGCACGCGCGCGACGCCCTGAAGGGGCCGCGGTTGGCTGACCTGCTGGCGCTGGACGATCCGGCGTTCCGCGCCCTGTTCACCAAGAGCCCGGTCAAGCGGATCGGGCGGGACCGGTTCATTCGCAACGTGCTCTATGCGGCGGGGAATTCCGGCGACGCCGGGCTGATCGCGCCGGTCGAGGGCCTGCTGGACGACCCGGCGCCCGTAGTGCGCGGGGCGGCGGTCTGGGCGTTGTCGCGGCTGGACGCCGAGCGGTTCGCTGAGTTGCGCGAGGCGCGGCTGGCGGGGGAAGCGGACGAGACGGTCAGAGCGGAGTGGTCCTTCTCCCCTTGAGGGAGAAGGTGGGCGCCGCAGGCGCTCGGATGAGGGGTGTCAGCGCAGCGTTCAAGAAAATGGGGCGCCGCCGGTTCCGCCTGAACATCAAGCGGCGCCGCCGTCACCCCTCATCCGTCAGGCTTCGCCTGCCACCTTCTCCCGCAAGGGGAGAAGGATTTTAGACGTCGGCCGAGCCCAGGCCGCGACCGCCGCCGGGGACGGGCTCGACGTCGAGCAGCTTGAGCCGGAACACCAGGACGGCGTTGCCCGGGATCAGCGGCGGGCCGCCCGCTTCGCCGTAGCCCAGTTCCGGCGGGACGTAGAGCAGCCATTCGTCGCCGGGCTTCATCAGTTGCAGGGCCTCGGTCCAGCCCGGCACGACCTGCTCGGGACTGAAGACGGCGGGCGAGCCGCGCTTGAACGAGCTGTCGAAAACCGTGCCGTCCGTCAGGCTGCCTTCGTAGTCGACGCTCGCCAAATCATTGCGGTCGGGACGGACACCCCCGGCCGGGCCGCTGGCAACCACCTTGTACTGCAGGCCCGACGGCAGGGTTTGCACCCCTTCCGCCGAGGCGTTGGTCTTCATGAAGGCTGCGGCGGCCTCGGCGTTTTTGGCCAGGTCCGCCCCAGACATGGCGGGCTGGCGGTTGCAGGCGGCCGTGGCCAGCAGGGCGGCGGTGGACGCCGCGACGAGTGCGGGCTTAGCCCATGCGAAGTTCATAACCCTTGTCCTTCAAGGCCTGGCCGATGTCCTCGGCGTGTCTGGCGTCGCGGGTCTCGACCATGATGTCGAACTCCGCCCCCTTGGCCGGCACGTCCAGCGCCAGCCGGTTGTGCACGACGTCGATGATATTGCCGCCTAGGCCGCCGATCACGGCGGCCATGGCCGACAGCATCCCCGGGCGGTCGTCGCCCAGGATGCGATAGACGATCAGGCGCTTCTCGCGGACCATTTCGCGGTTCAGCACCACGGCCAGCATCCGCGCGTCGATATTGCCGCCGGTCAGCTCGATGCCGACCTTCATGCCCTTGAAGCGCTCAGGATTGGCCAGGATGGCGGCCAGTCCGCCGGCCCCGGCGCCCTCGGCCACCGTCTTCTCCAGCGTGACCAGATAGGAGACGGCGCGCTCGAAATCGGCCTCCTCGCAGACGAAGACCTCGTCGATCAGGGCGTCGGCCAGATTGAAGGGGATTTCGCCTACAGCCTTGATGGCGATGCCTTCGGCTATGGTCTGGCCGCTGCACTTGGCCGGCTCGCCGCGACGCCGCGCGGTGAAGGAGGGATAGCGAGCGGCCTCGACGCCGAAGATCTTGATGCCGGGCTTGATCGCCTTGGCGGCGATGGCGCTGCCGGCGATCAGGCCGCCGCCGCCGATGGGGATGATCAGGGCGTCGAGATCGGGCGCGTCCTCCAGGAACTCCAGGCCGCAGACGCCCTGGCCCGCCACGATGCCTTCGTCGTCGAAGGCCGAGACGAAGACATAGCCGTGCTCGGCCTGAAGCCGCTTGGCCTCCTCGGTCGAGGCCGAGAAATCGAGACCGTGGATGACGACATTGGCGCCATGGGCGCGGGTACCGTCCACCTTCACGAAGGGGGTGCCCTCGGGCATGACGATGGTCACGGGCACGCCGAGGCGGCCGCCGTGATAGGCCAGGGCCTGGGCGTGGTTGCCCGCCGAGGCGGCGACCACGCCGCGCTTGCGCTCCTCCGGCGTCAGCTGCAGCAGCCGGTTCAGGGCGCCGCGCTCCTTGAAGCTGCCGGTGAAGTGCAGGTTGTCGTACTTGATCCAGATCTCGGCGCCGGTCAGCTGCGACAGGCGGCGGGAATAGCGGACGGGCGTGCGGTCGACCTGGCCGGCGATGCGTTTCTGCGCCGCACGGATGTCGTCGATGGTGACGGTCATGAAGTCCCTGAAATCGTTTCTCGGCCGGTCTCTGCGTCCGGTCTCCGGCGCCCCTTGTGGCCCACGCCGCGACGCCGGGCAACCTTGACTCGTCTCGCCTTCGGGCGTCATTCCCGTAGAGCTTGAAACGAGTTTCGGGAGCCCCTCCATGACGACCCGTCGCCCTTCCCTCGCCCTTGTCGCCGTCCTCGCGGGCGGACTGGCGCTGAGCGCCTGCGCCACCATGCCCATGGGCGGCGGGACCGCCGCCTCGACCGAATTCAGCGCCGACGCCTTCGCCTGGTCGACCCGCGCGGGTCAGGCTTCGATCGAGGGCCGCGTCGCCTTCGCCCAGGACGGCAAGACCTTCCACTGCGTCGGCAATGTCGGCCTGATCCCCGACACCGGCTACACCCGCGCCCGGATGCAGCGGCTCTATGGCTCGACCGAAAGCGCCGCCGCGCCCGCCGCCGTGGTGCGCGCCCGCTCGGCCGGGGAACAGGCCGCCGACTACCGCGCGTTCGAACGCGCCCAGGCCTGCGCCGCCGACGCCTTCCGCTTCACCGGCCTGCCAGACGGCAGCTGGTTCCTGATCTCGCCGGTCAAGGCGGGCGACGACATCGTGGTGCTGATGAAGCGGGTTCAGACGCGCGGCGGGCGTTTGGCCGCTGTCACCCTCGGAAGTTGAACGACGCCGGGGACCGGCGTTCGCCATCCTTTCGCCTCATGGGGCCGCTCTCTGAACTGATCCATTCCTGGACAGTCGGGGAGCGCGTTCTTGTCCCAGCATAATATCATCGGCTCCGAAGCCTTCAGCCAACGCCCGTTCGTGATCATTCGCGGCGTCAAGACAGGCGGCTTCCGTCGCCGGCGTTCCAGCTCGGCCGCGGCCTATGTCATTGTCGCCGTGCTGGCCCTGTCGGCCGGCGCCGCGGTCGCCGCCTTCGCGCTCGGCCCCCTTCTGGTCCAGGCTGATCCCGCCGTCGCGGCTACGGCGCCGGTCGCCGCGCCCCCTGCCGTTCAGGTTGCGGCGCCGCCCGCCTAGAGCAAAAACGCCCTAGGGGCCGACGAAGCTGATCGCCTCGGCGAACAGTTCGCCCCGGCTGCGCACGCCCAGCTTCTGATAGGCGTGCTTCAGATGGGTGCGCAGGGTCTCGATCGAGATATCCAGCGCCTGGGCGATCCGGCCCGTCTCGACGCCGGCCAGCAGCATTTCGACGATCCGCCCCTCGGCGCGGGTCAGGAAATGATTGTCGATCAGGGCCTGAAAACGCGTCTCGCTGCGCGCCCTCTGCAGCGTCAGACCGATCAGGGCGTCGGGCGGCCCGCAGACCTCGCGCGCCCAGGCCACCCAGTGGCGCTCGCTCTCGCCTGACCCACCCTCGCCCGGCACGACCGCGCAGCGCGCCTCGTCCGGCCGCGCCGAGGCGACCAGGACGGCGATGACCGGCGAACGCGGCGCCAGACGGCCGTCATCGACCTCGAACGCCTCGCCCTCGTCGCGCAGGGCGCGCGCGGCCGCGTTCATCCACATGACCTCCAGATCGCGCGACAGGATCAGCCGCGCCCGGCGCTCGCCCTCGATCCAATTGGCGATGGCCTGACCGCAGACGGCGTCAATGCGCGCCGCCTCGCGCGGCATGGGCGGATCGCCCCGACCTTCCTCACTGCGCCGATGACCCGCCGCGCCCCGGAAGGGATCGCGCGACGACGAGTGAAAGACCAGACTCTGGCTCACGCCGAACCTCCCAAGGGCTGACCCGCCCCTCGCATCATGGAGGCGGTCGCCGCGTCGCCGAAAGCGAAGCTTGATCCCCGACCGCGGCCAACATACCCCAAAATATTCACAGAGACATCCCTCATGCCGGGGATATCTGGAGAGATGAATAGACCATAACGTCTATTCGTTGGCGGGGAATGAAGTCGCCAGAGACAAAAATACTGAATTCAGAACTGCATTGTCAGTATTTAATTTAACAAATGATCCAGCCGGAGACCAAATCTAGACGCTGATTACGTCAAAAACTGAAAACAATCATTTTCAGCACCAAGGATAAAACATGCTCCACTCGGGCCGGCAGCGCCCAGAGAGGAGCCTCGGACCCTGGCGCGCCGATCGCCACCACCGCAATCGCGGGATCGACGCGCCAACGGGCGGGCCAGGCCGGGACGCAGACACGCCCCGACCGATCAGGCGCTTCGGCGCGCGACGACCTCATTGCGGAATTGCACGCCCCCCAGCGTTCCGCCCGACTGGAGTCGACGCCGAAGCGCAGGCCTGCCGCCACGCATTTCGTGGATCAGATCAAGAAGACGCTGGAGCGGCCGGCGGGAATCGAACCCGCGACATTCAGCTTGGGAAGCTGACGTTCTACCTCTGAACTACGACCGCATTTCTCAACGATTTCAGCACACTACCGACAAATCAATGAAGCGCGATCGCTTCAGTTTACAGGTCGGTTTACACTGACGTTCGCCAAGCGTTCCCTCTAGCCTGTCACGCGCTTCGGCTCAAGACGCTCGATTGCGTCCCGAGCAATACGGTCCGGATCGACATATCGTCGGATAATCTGATCGACCCGGGACCGCTCCCAACCGAGGAAGGACGCGACTTCTTGCGGACTAAACTCGCCCTGAATGTACCGTGTTGCCGCCGTCCCCCTCAGGTCGTGGAACGCCTTTGATACCCCTGCGTCTTTCGCGGCACGAATGAAGGCCTGAGTGAGTGATGGCCCAAGCCACGCAGTTCTGCGTTCGGTGGTCAGGACGAATGCCGACGGAACCCTCCCCTCCGCAATCTGACGCTCTCGTTCCGAGCGCAAATCCTCAACCACCGCCGCACCGTCCCCCGTGAGCGGCGCAATAACGAATGTTCTACCCCGACTCTTTCCGGTGTTCAGCTCGATGCGGTTCCCAAGAACCTGATCCCAGCGAAGGGCGACTAGATCGCCCCGGCGCAGCCCCGTCGCCGCAGCCAGCCGAATGGCATAGCGAGCATGAGGAGTCGCTTTGGCGAGGACGGCTTCCAACTCGTCGCTTGAAAGAACCACGTCAGCACGGTTGGCTCGATAGAGCTGCTTGATCCCCACGGCTGGGTTGTCTGCAATCACTTCCCGCTCGACACCCACCGCCAGGACGCGCCGCAACACCTGAATGGCATAGTCCGCTTGGCGTGGTGTCGAGGCAAACCTGTCCCGCCATTCGGTCAATGTTCGCCGGGCACCTTTGGCTTTGAGCAACTTGAGTGGAAAATCACCGAGATCAGCTTCAATGCGATCTAACCACCGCATCCATTGCGTGCGCGTCGTTGGAGCAAGCGCTTGAAGCCCTTCGGGCACCTCACGGTACAGCTTAACCAAAAACCGGATTGTATCGCCGCCACGCGAGATCGTCGCCTTTGTGGCATAGGCCGTCAGCAGTTCGTGAGCACCCGCCGCTTCATTGTGACGTGCCTCTGAGGTTTCATCCAGCGGCGACCAGAGTCCTTGGGTTAGTTACGCCTCGCAGCGTGGGGTGAGCAACAGGCCGGGCCGCGCAGCTTTCATCCTGCGCAGCGGGTCGGCCTGTTGCG
>NZ_JBOHLI010000062.1:0-17395 GCF_050729455.1 Brevundimonas sp. | reverse complement strand
TGGCCGAGCACGGCTTCGTCGTCGAGAAGAAGCCCGGCCACGGCAAGAAGCGCGAGCGGCTGGAGGCGCATCTGCCCTCGCCGGCGCCCGCCGCCCCCACCGACCGCCGCGTCGCCCCCCATGTGGCGATCGTCGGGGCCGGGATCGCCGGGGCCTCGGTCGCCCGCGCCCTCATCGCCGGCGGCGCCCGCGTCACGGTCATCGAGGCCGACCGCCCCGGCGCGGGCGGCTCGGGCTTTCCCGCCGCCCTGGTCACGCCGCGCCTCGACGCGGGCGACGCCCTGATCGCCGGCTTCCACGCCCAGGCCCTGGAGCGCGCCCGCGACCTCTACCGCGCCCTGCCCGAGGCCGTGATCGCCGAGGGGGTACTGCAACTGGAACAGGCGCCGCGCGACGCGACCCGCTTCGACAAGGTGGCGGCGCAAGACCTGTGGCCCGCCGGCGCCATGAGCCGCCTCGACGCCGTCGCCTGCGCCGACCATCTTGGCGAACCGGTTCGGTCCGGCGGTCTGCGGATGCAGGGCGCCTTGGCCTTGCGGCCGTCAGCGGTGCTGGAGCCCTGGCTGGCGGGCGCCGAGCGTCTGACCGCCCGGGTCGCGGCGCTCCAGCCTCAAGGCGGCGGCTGGCGCCTGATCGACGCCGATGGCCAGAGCATCCTCGACACCGACGCCGTGGTCCTGACCGCCGGTTGGGAAACCGCCGCCCTCGCCCCCGACCTCCCCCTGGCCCCCGTCGCCGGTCAGGCCGACTGGGTCGAGGGCCCGACGACGGCGCCCGTCGCCTGGGGCGGCTACGCCGTGCCGACCGGGACCGGCCTGCTGTTCGGCGCCACCCACGACCGGGGCCAGACCGACCTCGCGCCCGACGCCGAAGCCTCCGCCCGCAACCTCGCGACCCTGGCCGCCGCCCTGCCCGGTCTGGCCGCCCAGGTCGAGGCCGCGGGCGCGGTCCAGACCCGCAAGGCCGTGCGCGCCACCACGCCTGACCGCCTGCCGATCTCCGGGCCGCTGGCCGAACCCGGCCTCTACGCCCTGACCGGCCTGGGCTCGCGCGGCTTCTGCGTCGCGCCATTGCTGGGCGAGGATCTGGCGGCGCAGATCCTGAGCGCGCCGTCTCCCCTGCCGCTCACGGCCCGGCGACGCCTGTCCCCGGCGCGTTTCACACCCGGCGAGCGCAACCCGGCGGCCGGTTGGAGCGCTTAGACAGCCAAGGTTCATCATCCCGCCCTTATGACGGCTGCAACGCTTTCACGGAGTCTCCCCATGTCGCGCCTTGCCCCCTCCTTCCTGGTCGCCGCCGCCGGCGCCGTCGCCCTGGCCGGATGCGCCCCGACCGCCTCGACCGAGCCAACGGCGTCGGCCGCGCCCGGCCGCCAGTGCCTGTTCCAGAGCGATATCCAGAGCTTCCGCGTGAACGCCTCGTCCCAGACCATCTACGTGCGGGGCACGGGCAAGGCCGTGTTCGAGATGCAGGCGGCCGGTTACTGTCGCGACCTGGACAACGCCATGGCCCTGGGCTTCCTGCCTCAAGGAGGACTGGTCCGGCTTTGCACCGGCGACTGGACCCAGGTCGTGCCCTCCGGCGCCACGCCCCCGATCACGCCCTGCCGCGTGCGGATCGTCAAGCGGCTGAGCGAGGCCGAGGTCGCCGCCCTGCCGGAACGCGATCGCCCCTGATCCAGGAGCGCGGCGACGGGGATTACTTCGCGGTAATGCTGGTGTGCGAGGTTTGAGAAGGCTTCGCTGAAACGCTATGAAGCGTGGCTATCAAACTCGCGTCCGGCGCCGGACAGAAGGTCCGCGCCCTCCCTGCACCGACCCTTCAAGGATCCTCGCACGTGGCGAACACCCTTCGTATTCCGGGCGCCGCCCCGGCCCTATTGCTGGCCGCGGCCGCCGCCCTGACCCTGTCCGCTTGCGGCGGGCATGGCGACGACAAGAAGGCGGAGGGCGGCGACAAGCCCGCCGGCGCCTCGCGCCAGACCGTCAGTGTGGCGACCGCGACCTCGGTCGCCCTGCCCCGCGTCATCGTCGCCTCGGGCACGGTCTCGGCCTGGGAAGAAGTGCCGGTCGGCGCCGAGACGGGCGGCCTGACCGCCGTCGGCGTCTATGTCGATGAAGGCTCCTACGTCCGCCAGGGCCAGACCCTGGTCAAGCTGAACGACGCCGTGCTTCAGGCCCAGCTGCGCCAGCAGCAGGCGGGGGTCCAGACCGCCGAGGCCAACGCCGCCCGCGACGACGCCGCCCTCGCCCGCGCCCAGGAGCTGAAAGAGCGCGGCTTCCTCAGCCAGGCCTCGCTCGACGGCGCCCTGGCCGACCAGCGCGCCTCCCGCGCCAATCTGGCCTCGGCCCGCGCCGCGCTGTCGGAAACCCGCACCCGCCTGGCCCAGAGCGAGATCAAGGCCCCGGTCTCGGGCCAGATCATCAGCCGCAGCGTCACCAAGGGCCAGATCGTCTCGGCCGGAACCGAACTGTTCCGCATGGTCCGCGACGGCCGGCTGGAGCTGGACGCCCAGGTGCCGGAAACCGACCTGCCCGCCCTGCGCGCCGGCCAGACGGCGACCGTCACCTCCAACGAAGGCGGGACCACCAGCGGCACGATCCGCATCGTCACGCCCGAGGTCAACGCCCAGACCCGCCTCGGCGTCGCCCGCATCACCCTTTCGCCCGGCAGCGGCCTGAAGACGGGGATGTTCGCCCGCGCCTCGATCGACGCCGGAGCCCAGCCGGCGACCGTGGTGCCGACCGCCTCGGTCCTCTATCGCAACAACCAGGCGGGGGTCTTCGTGCTGAACGCCGACGCCTCGGCCCGTTTCCGCCCGGTGACGGTCCTGTCGCGGCGCGACGACCAGACCTCGGTCAGCGGCGTCGAGCCCGGCGTGCGCGTCGTGGTCCAGGGCGCCGGCTTCCTGAGCGACGGCGACAAGGTCACGGTCTCCAACGGCCAGGCCGCTCCCGCCGCCGCGACGCCCGCCGCTCCGGCCCGGAAGTAGGCCCCGGCCATGAACAACATCTCGTCCTGGGCCATCAAGAACCCCATCCCCATCATCCTGCTGTTCGTCCTGCTGACGATCAGCGGCGTGATCGGCTTCATGGGGATGCGGATCAACAACAACCCCGACATCGACTTCCCCCTGGTCGCCGTCACCGCCGCCCGTCCGGGCGCCGCGCCGAGCGAGATGGAGGTGCAGGTCACCCGCCCGATCGAGGATTCGATCGCCGGCCTGTCGGGCGTGCGCCACATCTATTCCAACATCTCGGACGGGGTCTCCTCGACCACGATCGAGTTCGAGCTGGGCACCGACACCGAGCGCGCCACCAACGACGTGCGCAACGCCATGAGCGGCGTGCGCGCCACCCTGCCCCAGGATATGCAGGAGCCGACGGTCCAGCGCATCGACATCACCGGCGACGCCCTGATCACCTATGTGGTCCGCTCGCCGACCATGACGCCGGAGCAGATCAGCTGGTTCATCGACAATGAGATGAGCCGCGCCCTGCTGGCGCTGGGCGGGGTGGGCGAGGTCAACCGTTCGGGCGGCGTGGATCGCGAGATCCGCGTCGAGCTGGATCCCGATCGCCTGGGCGCCTATGGCGTGACGGCGGCCGCGGTCAGCCAGGCCCTGACCAGCGTCAACTCCGACCTGCCGGGGGGCCGCGTCACCGTGGCCGGTTCGGAGCGCGCCATCCGCACCCTGGGCTCGGCCGGTTCGGTCGAGCAGCTGCGTCAGACCCTGGTGCCCCTGGGCGACGGCCGCAGCGTGCGCCTGGGCGATCTGGGCGTGGTCGAGGACAAGTGGACCGAGCCGCGCCGTCTGGCCCGCTACAACGGCCAGGAAGCCGTCACCTTCAACTTCCTGCGCTCGCGCGAGGCCAGCGAGGTCAAGGTGGCCGAGAAGGTCCGCGCCGAGGTGGCCAAGATCGACGAGGCCCACCCCGAACTGACCATCGAACAGGTCACCTCCAGCGTCCAGTATATCGAGGAAAGCTACATCGCCTCGATCGAGGCCCTGGTCCTGGGCGCCGTCCTGGCGGTGATCGTGGTCTTCATCTTCCTGCGCGACTGGCGGGCGACCCTGATCGCGGCGACGGCCATGCCGATGTCGCTGATCCCGGCCTTCGCCATCCTGGGCCCTATGGACCAGTCGCTGAACGTCGTCACCCTGCTGGCCCTGTCGCTGACCATCGGCATTCTGGTCGACGACGCCATCGTCGAGATCGAGAACATCGTGCGCCATATGCGCGATGGAAAGACGCCCTACGCCGCCTCGATGGAGGCGGCCGACGAGATCGGCCTGGCGGTCGTGGCCACCACCTCGACCATCATCGCCGTCTTCGCCCCCGTCGGCTTCATGCCCGGCATCATCGGCCAGTTCTTCAAGGCCTTCGCCCTGGCGGCCTGCGTCTCGGTGGCCTTCTCGCTGATCGTGGCGCGGACGCTGACGCCCCTGATGGCCGCCTATCTGCTGAAGCACACCAAGCACGAGGACAAGGACCCGATCTGGATGCCCGGCTATCTGCGGGCCCTGCGCTGGTGCCTGGGCAACCGTTGGAAGGTGTTCGCCCTGGGCATAGCCGTCTTCGTCGGCTCCGGCGTCGTCGCCTCCAGACTGCCGTTCGAGTTCAGCCCCTCCGGCGACCAGTCGCGCGCCGCCTTCCAGATCGAACTGCCGCCGGGCGCCACCCTGCGCGAGACCGACGCCGTGGTTCAGCGCGTGACCCGCGCGCTTCAGGCCCGGCCCGAGGTGACGTCGGTTTACGCCGCCATCGGCGGCCAGGAGGTCAATCAGGCCAATGTCTACGCCGACATGGTCAAGAAGGGCGAGCGCAAGCTGAGCCAGCAGGCCTTCTCGCGCGAAATGGTCGACCAGATGAAGACCATTCCCGGGGCCCGCATCAGCGCCGGCATCGCCCAGCAGGGCGGCGGCCCCAGCGACGGCACCCGCTACACCTTCGCCATCCTGGGCGACAATCCGGCCGCCCTGAACGCCGCGGCCCGCAAGGTCGAGGAGGAGATGCGCGGCGTCCCCGGCCTGGCCAATGTGGTCAACACGGCCGCCATCGCCCGCCCGGAAATCCTGGTCACGCCGCGCCCTGACGAGGCGGCCCTGGCCGGCGTCTCGACCGGGACCATCTCCCAGGCCGTGCGCGTCGCCACCCTCGGCGACGTCGATCAGAACCTGCCGAAATACAACCTCGGCGACCGTCAGGTGCCGATCCGGCTGCAGCTGACCGAACAGGCCCGCGAGGACCTGAACGTGCTGGAGACCCTGCGCGTGCCCACCGCCTCGGGCGCCGCCGTGCCGCTGAGCGCCGTGGCCGACATCGAGTTCGGCGCCGGCCCCGCCACTGTCAGCCGCCAGGACCGCTCGCGCATCGCCTCGATCACGGCGGAGCTGGACGGCATCCGCACCGGCGACGCCGCCACGCGGGTGCAGAAGCTGCCCTCGGTCGCCAAGCTGCCCGAAGGCGTCCGTCAGGTTCCGGCCGGCGATCAGGAGTTCATCCAGGAGATGATCACCGGCTTCGCCATCGCCTTCGGCACCGGCATCCTGCTCATGTATGCGGTCCTGGTGCTGCTGTTCAAAAGCTTCGCCTATCCGATCACCATCATGGCGGCCCTGCCCCTGGCCATCGGCGGCGCCTTCGTGGCCCTGCTGATCGGCGGCTCCAGCTTCTCGATCTCGTCGCTGATCGGGGTGCTGATGCTGATGGGCATCGCGGCCAAGAACTCTATCCTTCTGGTCGACTACGTCATCATGGCCGAGAAGGGCGGGATGAGCCGGACCGAGGCGCTTCTGGACGCCGCCCACAAGCGGGCGCGGCCGATCCTGATGACCACCTTCGCCATGGGGGCGGGCATGGTGCCCGTGGCCATGGGCGTCGGCGCCGACGTCGAGTTCCGCTCGCCCATGGCCATCGCGGTCCTGGGCGGCCTGATCTCCTCGACCTTCCTGTCCCTGCTCTACATCCCGGCCATCTTCACCATCGTCGACGACATCGCCGGATGGGGCCGCCGCCGCATCCGCAAGGCCTTCGCCGGCCAGCACCGGCTGGCCGGCGACCACCCCGCCGCCGCCCCCGTCGCCCAAGGCGCCGTTCCTTACGAGGAATAGCCGCGCCGACCCGCAGCGTCGCTCGACCGCCAGCCCCCGGGATCGCTTCCCAGGGGCTGTGCAATTTGCGGGCAGACGCCGAGCGCGACCCGCCTGAACGCGCCCCCGAAACAGAATGCTGAATTCACGTTGAGTGTTGGCGATGCACGACACAGAGCCCTCCCCCATCGAGGGGGAAGGGCGCAGGGACCACCAACATTCAACGTGAATTCAGCCAAACAGAAAGGGCGGCGGACCGAAGTCCGCCGCCCTCTCCTCAACCTGAAATCAGGTCGGACCTTAGAAGGACTTCGTGAGGTTCACGAAGGCCGTGCGGCCCAGGTAGTCGTAGCCCGAGTACAGCGGGGCGTTGCCGACCCGGTTGTGCACGCCGGCCGAGACCACCGGCGGATCTTCGTTCAGCAGGTTGCGAACGCCGGCCGTCACCGTCCAGCCTTCACCCGTGTATTGCACCGAGGTGTTGTGCTGGAAGTAGTCGCCGACTTCGAGGTCGTACTGGCTCGTGGCCGGATCTTCGCCGTAGTAGGCGTAGCTGTCCATGCCCTGGATCCACTCGACGCCGTAGCGCACGCGCCACTTGTCCCAGGCGTAGGACACGTCAGCCGTCCCGGTGAACTCCGGGTTGTTGACCAGGCCCTTGACGTCTTCCAGCGGATCTTCCGCGAACAGCTTGCTCGAGATTTCCGTGTACTGGGTGACGCCCAGGTTGAACAGCGCCGTGCCCGGGCCGACGTCCTTGCGGTAACGCAGGGTGTAGTCGAGACCCTTGACGTTGTCGGTGGCCAGGTTGACGTAGCTGTCGTGGACGGTCAGCTGGTTGTTGGCCGCATCGCGTTCGACCAGACGGCAGAAGCCGACGTCGGCGGCGAAGTCGCCCGGGTTCGAGTCGTAGCAGCGGGTCAGGATCTGACCGGCGCCCGTGCGCGACACGCCGTTCTCGACTTCGATCTCGTAGTAGTCGACGGCGAAGGCCAGGTCGCCCCAGCCGGCAGGCAGGGTCGGCTGCAGAACCAGGCCGATCGTCATGTTGGTCGAGGTTTCAGCCGCCAGGCCGGCGTCGGCGCCGCCCGCGGTGATCACCTTGACGCTGGTGGTCGACTGGAAGTCGCCGGCCAGGCCTTCGGCCGTGCAGTTGGCGACGCGGTTCGGGTTCACGCCCGGCGCGCCGTAGTTGTTGCAGCGGTCGTTGGTGTTCGACAGGAAGCCGGTCGTGGCGCCGACGAACTGCTCGAACAGCGCCGGGGCGCGGTAGGAGGTGCCGTAGGTGCCGCGGAAGGTCACGCCGTCGATCGGCTGATAGACCAGGCCGACCTTGTAGGTCGTGTCGTCGCCGTACGACTCATAGTCCGTGTAGCGGAACGAGGCGTTCAGCGTCAGTTCCTTGGCGAACGGCTTGTCAGCCAGCAGCGGCGCTTCGATCTCGCCGAAGGCTTCCCACACCGAGTCCGAACCACGGGTGATGGCCGAGGTCGAGAAGTTGTAGGTGTTGCCCGTCTGCGAATCGAGGCCCGGCGTGTCGTCGATTTCCGACTTGCGGTATTCGGCGCCGAAGAAGCCCATGACCTTGCCGGCCGGCAGGTCGAACAGCGGACCGTCGATGCCGAAGCTGGCCACCATTTCGGTGAACTCGGTGGTGCCGGTGACCGGACGGAAGACATAGTCGACCCATTCCTTCGGCAGTTGGCCGCCGATGGTTTGCGTCGTCAGAGCCGGAGCGGCGACGCAACCCGGGTTCGTGGCCAGCTGGGCGCAAACGAACTTGCCCGGCGAGACCTGGACGACGTCCAGGCTTTCGATCAGGCGGTTCGTCAGGAACTGTTCGCTGGTGTATTCCGAACGCGAGCGCGAGTAGCTCAGGGCGGCGTCATAGCGCCATTCCGGGATGAAGAAGTCGCCCTTCACGCCCGCGACGTAGCGGCTGAAGTCCACTTCCTGCTCGGCGTGGTCGTTGCCGAAGCCGATGAAGGCGCGCACGCCGACGGCCTGGCCCTTGTTCAGGCCCTGGTCGGCGAAGGCGGTGCTGCCTTGCAGGTTGGTCGGGATCAGCGGGCTGCCCTTGGCGTAGTCCAGGGCCAGCTGACGGTAGCCGGTCTGCGACGACTTGCGCTGGTTGAACAGGACTTCGCCATAGACTTCGGCGTTGCCCAGGGCGTTCAGCTGGTAGCCGGCCTCGCCGTAGATGGTCGTGATGTCGACCGGCGAGATCAGCGACTCGTTCAGCATCCGGTCTTCGAAAGTGTCGCGAACGTTGACGTTGTTGGCGCCGCCGCCGACGCCTTCAAAGCCGATGAGGCCCGAGGTCACGCCCGAGTTCGGACGCCAACGGTTGAAGCTGGAGCCCACCGTGCCCGCAGCGCCGACGCCGGCGATGCTGTTCGTGCCGATCGTGTTGATCGTCACGCCGTTCGAGCCGGTCGTGGTCAGCGGATAGCACTTCGACTGGCCGGTCAGCGGGTCGATGTAGTCCTTGTTGTTGCGGAAGCCGTCCGTCTGGCAACGCGTGAACTCACGGTCGCGCAGGGTCAGCTCGTCACGCTCATAGCGCTCGAGCGAACCGGAGGCGCGCCAGCGGTCGCCACGGGCGCCGGCCGTCAGCGACAGACGAGTCGAACCGCCGTTGCCGTTGGCTTCCAGCGGCAGGTTGCTTTGAGCTTCGAAGGTCAGGCCCTCGAAGTTCTTGCGGGTCTGGATGTTGACCACGCCGGCCACGGCGTCCGAGCCGTACACCGACGAGGCGCCGTCGCGCAGGACTTCGACGCGATCGATCATCGAGGTCGGCAGCACGTTCAGGTCGGCCGCGCCGACCGAACCGCGCGAACCGGCCGGCGAAACGCGACGGCCGTTCAGCAGCACCAGGGTGCGGCTGGGGCCCATGCCGCGCAGGCCGATGGTGTTGGCGCCGGGGCCGCCGTTGGTGACGTAGCCGCCGTAGGAATTGTTGATCTGCGAGGTGCCGCCCGTGACGGCCGTGCTCTGCAGGGCTTCCGTGGTCGAGGCGAAGCCTTGCAGCGTCGCTTCTTCGCGCGTCACGACCTGGGTCGGCGACGGGGCGTTGTAGTTGTCGCGACGAATGCGCGAGCCGACGACGACGATTTCGTCAACCGAAGTGGCTTCCTGGTCGGTCTTCGTGGCGTCCTGTGCGAACGCGGCTCCCGGTGCGAGCAGGGTCAACGACAGTGCGGCGGCGCCGGCCACCATCGTCGTGCCCAGCAGGTAGTCTTTACGAGTGCTCATATGCCTCTGTGTACCTGTGAATATTTAATAACTGACACGGCGTCACGCGAACGCCGCTCGGATACCAATGTTCGACTCTACGTTTCTTGGTTGCCTCGACGGCTAGGCAAAGCGCCACATGAGGGCAACCAAAATATTGCTATAAAGCGGCGTTCGGCGAAAAACCGCGTCATTTTTGACGCCAATGAACCCGTTTTTCACCAAAATTCGTCCATTTATGGCGAGAAATAGTCATTTCTTGCCCATATTGTGGCGCTATACGGCGCGAATAAGGCGAGGCTTGAGCCGCATCGGGGCGAAGGCGCGGCCGACCGCGCCCGGCTGCCGCAATCGTCGCCCCTATGGCGTCATCCGCCCGCGCGCACTACCTTGGCGTTCATGGCTCGTTCTCCCTCGACACCGTCGCCCAAGCCCGTTCACGTGCCCGGCCAGAGCGCCGGCATGCAGGAGATGGCCGCGCCCTTCGTCCAGGACGCGCCGCGCGGTCGTGGCGGCAAGGCCATGCCGATGTTCGCCCCCGTCACCGGCCCGCGCCTGACGCCCGAGACGCCGCCCGCCGCCCCGGCCGACTGGGTGCCGCACCGCCCCTCGCGCGAGGGCGCGAAGAAGGGCGGCCGCTTCCGGCTGGAGACGAAATACACCCCCGCCGGCGACCAGCCCGCCGCCATCGCCGAACTGTCGGCCATGGCCCAGGCCGGCGAGTGTGATCAGGTTCTGCTGGGCGTCACCGGCTCGGGCAAGACCTTCACCATGGCCAAGGTCATCGAACAGACCCAGCGCCCGGCCCTGATCCTGGCCCACAACAAGACGCTCGCCGCCCAGCTCTATTCCGAGTTCAAGGCCTTCTTCCCCGACAACGCGGTCGAGTATTTCGTCAGCTACTACGACTACTACCAGCCCGAGGCCTACGTCCCGCGCACCGACACCTACATCGAGAAGGACTCGTCGATTAACGAGCAGATCGACCGGATGCGCCACGCCGCCACCCGCGCGATCCTGGAGCGCGACGACGTCATCGTGGTCGCCTCGGTCAGCTGCATCTACGGCATCGGCTCGGTCGAAACCTACACCGCCATGACCTTCACCCTGAAGGTCGGCGACACGATCGACGAGGCCAAGCTGCGCGCCGACCTGATCGCCCTGCAGTACAAGCGCAACGACCTGAACTTCGAGCGCGGCATGTTCCGCAAGCGCGGCGACGTGCTGGAGATCTTCCCCGTCCACATGGAAGACCGCGCCTGGCGCATCCAGCTGTTCGGCGACGAGCTGGAGTCGATCCAGGAGTTCGACCCCCTGACCGGCAAGAAGACCGCCGAGCTGGACGAAGTCACCGTCTACGCCGCCAGCCACTACGTCACCCCGCGCCCGTCGCTGAACCAGGCCATCACCGGCATCAAGGAGGAGCTGAAGGAGACGCTCGCCTGGATGAACGAGAACGGCAAGCTGCTGGAGGCCCAGCGGCTGGAGCAGCGCGTCCGCTTCGACCTGGAGATGATGGAGGCCACCGGCGCCTGCGCCGGCATCGAGAACTACAGCCGCTGGCTGACCGGCCGCGCGCCGGGCGAGCCCCCGCCCACCTTCTTCGAATACATCCCCGACAACGCCCTGCTCTTCGTGGACGAGAGCCACGTCACCGTGGGCCAGATCGGCGCCATGTTCAAAGGCGACTACAGCCGTAAATCCACCCTGGCCGAGTACGGCTTCCGCCTGCCCTCCGCCATCGACAACCGCCCGCTGAAGTTCGAGGAATGGGACGCCATGCGGCCCCAGTCGGTCTTCGTCTCGGCCACCCCCGGCGCCTGGGAGCTGGAGCGCACCGGCGGCGTCTTCGTGGAACAGGTCATCCGCCCCACCGGCCTGATCGACCCCCCGGTCGAGATCCGCCCCGTCTCCGGCGCCGCCCGCAACCAGGTCGACGACGTCATCGACGAGGTCAAGGCCACCTCCCGCGCGGGCTACCGCTCCCTGGTCACCACCCTGACCAAGAAGATGGCCGAGGACCTGACCGAATACATGCACGAGCAAGGGGTGCGCGTCCGCTACATGCACTCCGACGTCGACACCCTGGAGCGCATCGAGATCCTGCGCGACCTGCGCCTGGGCGCCTTCGACGTCCTGATCGGCATCAACCTGCTGCGCGAGGGCCTCGACATCCCCGAGTGCGGTCTGGTCGCCATTCTCGACGCGGACAAGGAGGGCTTCCTGCGTTCGGAAACCTCCCTGATCCAGACCATCGGTCGGGCAGCGCGCAACGTCGACGGCCGCGTCATCCTCTACGCCGACAAGATGACCGGCTCGATGGAGCGCGCCATCGCCGAGACCAACCGCCGCCGCGATAAGCAGCAGGCCTACAACCTCGAACACGGCATCACGCCCGAAAGCGTCAAGCGCGACATCAAGGACATCCTCGACAGCCCCTACGAGTCGCGCGACCTCGACCAGCTGACCCGCCCCGGCGTCGCCGAGGCCGCCAAGCCCTTCCTCGGCTCCAACTTCCAGGCCGCCCTCAAGGACCTCGAAGGCCGCATGCGCGACGCCGCCGCCAACCTCGAGTTCGAGGAAGCCGCCCGTCTGCGCGACGAGATCAAGCGCATGAAGCTCCTCGACCTCGAATTCGCCAACGAAGCCCTCACCGCCGCCGGCGAAGACGTCGACAAGTCCGCCCCCAAACGCTGGCGCAAGGAGGCCGCGGCCGAAAAGGCGGAGGCGTTCAGGAAGGGGCGGTAGGGATCTCTATCCTTCCCCCTTCAGGGAGAAGGGAAGGATGCGCCCCGCCGGCCCTCGCCTCCGCCGCCCTGATGCACGGGCGCCACAGGGGCGCAAAACACGGCGCCTTCCTCACATGTTTGAGGGAACGGCTCGGAAATTGCGGCATTGTCGTGTCGAAGGGTGCATCATGTCGAAATCGAACAGTCCAGAATCCGATGACCGTCCCAACCTGCGGGTGGTCTCCCCCTCCGAGGCCGAGGTCTATGACCTGATGCGTGCGCCAGAGACCACCGCCGAACGCGTCAAACGTTTGCAGGCCGAAGCGCGCGCCCTGGCGCTCGAACAGGTCGAGGCGCTGGAGGAGGTCCTGCTCAGGGCTTCGGAAATGGCCAAGGAGATCGCCGAGGGCGGCGACGCCTATCCCGTCGGCGCCCGCGAACTGGCCCACCGCCTGGTCCAGGACCTGCCCGCCAAGGCCGAGACCATGAAGGCCATCATCGCCAAGAGCCATCCTTGATGGCTTGAAGGGCGCTAACGCGAGCGACGCGGTCGCTCGCTGCTTGAGCGCAGATTGGGCGCTCCCGCTCGGCTCGCGGAGCCTCGCTGCCTGAGCGCTTATCCCGCCTGACAGCTTGAGCGTGCGCGAAGCGCCAGGCCGCGTCGGGTCGGGTCGGGAGGTCCCGAAGGGCCGACGACCGCGGCCTAGCCCAGAATGTCTGCGTACTCGGGATGGCGCTTCAACCAGACCAGCGCATAGCTGCAATGTGGGATCAGGGTCAGCTTCTCGGCCCGCGCGTGCTCGGCCATCGCCTGCATGAACCGCCCCGCCGCGCCATGGCCGCGCAGGGCCGGATGCGCCTCGACGTGCAGGATGACGCGGGCGTGGCCGCGCACCGCATACTCGGCCCAGACGGGATGCTCGACCCCGTCCGCGTCGGCGAACTCCTGCTGGAAGCGGCGGTCGGCGGGCTGGTCGCGGAAGGCGGTCACGGAAGACTCCTCAGATCAGGCCGGCCGGTCGTTGAGCAGGGCCAGCAGACCCAGAACGCTTTTCACCGTGAACCAGATCGACACCAGCAGCAAAAGAAGGCCGAACAGGAACAGGAAGGGAATGCCGATCAGCACCACCGAGGCCACGGCGCTGACCGCGATCAGCCCCCACAGCACGACGCTGACCCAGAAGACGGACCAGAACAGGCTGATCTGGGCCTCGACGTGCTGGGCCGCCAGCCCCGTCGCGCTCCCGCGGTTGACGTAGGCCAGCACCAGCCCGACCAGCACCAGCACGTTCGCGCTGGGAATCGACAGGATATAGAGGATCCACGCCACCACCGCGCCGTCGCGCCCGGCGGCGGGCTGGACCGAGGTTCCGTTCTGATCGGTCATGGAGGCGGGCCTTTCAGTAAAAGAGGCGTTCGGGACGTTCGATCGGCCGGCCTTCCAGCAAGGCCTTCAGCCCCAGGGCGCCGCGCACGATGCTCCACACCGCCATGACGAACAGGACGAAGACGCCGACGTTGATGACGATCAGCAGTGCCCCGGCCACGACCGAGGCTGTCGCGGCCATCAACGTCCGCTGCTGGAAGATGAAATGGCTGCGCGCGAGGGGATCGGTCGGCGGCTCTTTCCGCCAGACCCGCAGCAGGCCGATCGCCGCCGCCACGCCGAAGGTCGGCACCGCGAACAGGATCAGCGCATAGCCCGCGTAAAGACCGCTCAGATCGCCGGCGGACGCCTCGCTGCTGCTGTAACCGGACTGGATCATCGGAACCTCTTGCAAGGGCGCGACAATGGCGGGGCGAACGGCCCCGCGCAACCGGGCTCAGCGCGAATAGGCGACTTCGCAGCCGGCCGCCGCCGCGCCGGGAATGGCGCCGGGCTTTTCGACCCGCACCTTGACCGCCAGGACGCGCGCATCCTCGAGACAGGCCAGGGCCACCCGTTCGGCGAAGGTCTCGACCAGGGCGATGTGCTCGCCGCCCGCCAGCTCGCGGGCGATCCGGGCCACGCCCTCATAGTCCAGGGTGTCGGACAGGCTGCGGATCGGGGCGGCGCCCAGGTCCAGTTCGACATCCACGAACAGGGGCTGCAGCCGGCCGTGCTCGTGGGCGTGAACGCCGATGGCGGCCTGAACCTCCAGACCGCGCACCAGCACGGTCAGGCCCAGACGGCGCGGCTCGGACGCCGTGAAAGGAGTGACGACGGCGCTCACGACCAGGTCTCCGGCGGCAGGATGTCGTTGATGCTGAAATCGGCCCGGTCGCACCAATCGCCCAGCTTCCACGCCCGCTCGGCCTCGGTCAGGCCGCGCGTCAGGACGGTATTGGTCGGCGTCTCCTCGATGGCCAGTTCGGCCAGGCGGAAGGGCAGGCCCTCGGCCTTGAGGATGGCTTCCAATTTCCGCCAAAGCGCGATGACCAGGGCCTCGGTAGTCGGATCGCCGTCGATGGTCAGGACCTGGTTCAGCCGCTGCGGCTCATGGCTCTGGAACCAGTCCAGCAGCGGGTCGGCGCGGTTCAGCTGGAAGGCGTGGTCCAGGCTGCGGTCGACGAAGCCGTGCCAGCGCCGCTTCAGGGTCTCGAACGAGGCGGCGTGGTTCGACTGGCCGAAGGCGATCTCGGCGGTCGGCTCCAGCGTCACTTTCACGAACTCGTTGTGCCCGTGCGGCACGGCGCACTTCGACCCCGCATCGGCGATCAGCCGGTGCGCCATCGAGAAGCGGCGGGTGAACTGGACGGCAGGCATCAGGGGCAACAGATCCGAAAACGCAGTCGCCCCATATAGGCGCCGCGAAGGGTTCGCGCATCAACACCGGGACGACGGCGAAGTAAAGGCGCGTTCAGGGAACGGGAATCCCGTCGAAGGCCACGTCCCGACCCCGCCCGATCAGGGTCTCGCCCCCGTCGATGGTCAGGTTCTGGCCCGTCAGGCTGGGCGTCTCGAGGATGAAGCGCACCGTGCGGGCCACGTCCTCCAGCGAGGCGCCGCGCCCCAGCGGCGTGTCGCGCCAGGCGGCCTGATACTCGGCCTCGGTCTGCTCGCCGCTGCGCAGGATCAGGCCGGGCGAGACGCCGCACAGCCGGATGCGGGGCGCCAGACCCATGGCCAGGGTCCGCGTCAGCCCCGCCAGACCGACCTTGCCGGCCGTATAGGCGAAGAAGTCCGGGTTCGGACTATCGACCTTGTGATCCAGAATATTGACCACCACCCCCTGCCCGTCCGCCGCCTCGACCGCCCGGGCGAAGTCGCGGATCAGGAAGACCGGCGCGGTCAGGTTCGAGGCCAGATGCTCACCCCACGACGCCTCGGTCAGGGTCTGAAGGGTATCATAACGGAACAGGGAGGCGTTGTTGATCAGGGCGTCGATCCGCCCGAAATGGCCGACCACCCGGTCGATCAGGCCGTCCCGCTCGCCCGCCTCATTCAGGTCCGCCGGGAAAGCCGCCGCTCGCACGCCCATGCCGGTCAGTTCGGCGACCAGCGTCGCCGCCTCGTCCGCCCCGCCGCGATGATGGACGGCCACGTCCCATCCCGCCTCGGCCAGCGCCCGCGCCAGCCCGGCGCCGACGCGCCGCGCGGCCCCGGTGATCAGCACCACCTTGTTCGGAAGGTCGCCCATTCAGCCCGGCCTGCGGCGGAAAATTTCCACGCCCGCACCGGCGGCCTCGGGGAAGATGTGCGGCTTGGTGATCCGCACGCGGCAGGCCTCGACCGGCGGCAGGGCGAAGCAGACGCCGATCAGTTCCTCGACCAGGGTCTCCAGCAGCTCGACGTGCTCGCGCCCGCGCCAGCCGGAAATATGCTCGCGCACCCGGTCGTAATCGATGAAGCCGCCGTCCGGCCCAGACTTTGGCAACGGCCAGGCGGCGAACATCTCGACATTGACGATCAGCCGCGTGGGGCGCTCAGGGTGCCGCTCCCACGGGTGCAGGCCGATGCGCACATCGACCGCCACATCCGACAACAGGACGCGGACATGGTCCCCGGCGTTGCGCCAGTCGAACCCGCCCGCGCCGGAAGCGGATTCAGTCAACCCGGCCGAACTCGTAGAAGTTCACGGCGGCGATGACGGCGATGAAGGCGAAGATGATGGCGATGGCCAGCATGGGAAGGCTCCTGTTCAGAGGTCCGAATAGAGGCACAGGCGCGACTGTTCAAGCCGCCCCGCCACAGCCTATCGTCGCTCCATGACCACCTGGCGCACCCGAATCGAGCCCTTCACCCGGCCGCTCTTCTTCGCCGTCTCGCGGATGAGCCGGGGCATGACCCTGGGCGTGCGCGGGGTGGCGGTGGACGGCGAGGGCCGCGTGCTGCTGGTCAAGCACACCTATCTGCACGGCTGGTGGCTTCCCGGCGGCGGGGTGGACCGGGGCGAAACAACCCATCAGGCCGTGATCCGCGAACTGCGCGAGGAGGCCGGACTGATCGCCAAGGCCGAGCCGCGCCTGATCTCGGCTCATTCCAACGAGCGCTTCTTCAAGGGCGATCACGTCCTGGTCTTCGCCATCGACGCCTTCGACATGACCGAGCGCACCAGCCACGGCGAAATCGCCGAGATCGGCTGGTTCCACCCCGACGCCCTGCCCGAGGATACGACCCGCGCCACCCGCGACCGCCTGGCCGAGATTTTCAACGGCGCCGGAGCCAGCCCCGACTGGTGACGCCGGAAGGCGCGGGCCCGACGTGAAAGCTGAAGAAGGGGAATAGGCCATGCCGCACCTGGATCGCCGAGGATTTCTGATCGCCGCCTCCGGCCTGACGCTGATGGTCGGCGCCCCCGCCCTGGCGGCCGAGCCCGGCGTCGAGGCCCTCGGATTCGGGCCTGACCCGCTACAGGTCTGCGACCTCTACCCCGGCCCGGACGGGTCGCCGGTCCTGCTGTTCGTGCACGGCGGCGGCTGGGCCCATGGCGAGCGGACCGGGGTTCACGCCCTGCCCGACTACGCCCGGCGGCATGGCCTGGCCCTGGCCTCGACCGGCTATCGGCTCGCGCCCCAGGTCACAGCGCGCCAGTCGGCCGAGGACGTGGCCGCCGCCGTCGCCGCCGTCCGCCGCGCCCGCCCCGCCGCCCCCGTGATCCTGATGGGCCACTCGGCCGGCGCCCATCTGGCGGCCCTGATCGCGACCGATCCCGCCTATCTGGCCGCCCATGGCCTGACGCCCGCCGACCTGGCGGGGGTCATCCTGCTGGACGGCGCCGGCTATGACGCCACCGTCCCGCGCGGGGGGCGCGGCCCGCTCAACCGCGCGCTGGAGCGGCTCTACGACCAGGCCTTCGGCGCCGAGCGCGAAGCCCTGTCGCCGACGCTGCGCGTGCGCGACGGCGCGGCCCTGCCG
>NZ_JBOHLI010000061.1:0-18441 GCF_050729455.1 Brevundimonas sp. | reverse complement strand
GGCCTCGGGCGGGCCCGCCGCCCCTTCGAGCCACTTGCCGTCGCAGCCGTGGTCGGAGGCGGCGGTGCAGGCCGCCCTGGCCGAGAGCCGGCCGGTGCTGGTCAACTTCACCGCCGACTGGTGCGTGACCTGCAAGATCAACGAGGGCGCCGCCCTGTCCTCCCCCCGCACCGCCGAGGCGATGCAGGCGGCGAACGCCGTCTATCTGGTCGGCGACTGGACCCGCCGCGACGACGCCATCACCGCCGAACTTCAACGCCACGGCCGCTCGGGCGTGCCGCTCTATCTGCTCTACGCGCCGGGTCGGACCGCGCCGCGTATCCTGCCGCAGCTTCTGACCGAGGGGGTCGTCGTCGACGCCCTCAAGGACGCCGCCCGCTGATTTCCACCGAAGGAGACCACCCGATGTTCCGTGCACTGACCGTCGCCTCCGCCGCTCTCCTGCTGCTCGCCGCCTGTCAGCAACAGCCCGCCGCAGCGCCGGAAAAGGCCGCCGCCTCGACGGCCGCCACGCCCGCCGTCGCCGGACCGGGCGACATGGCCCCGGCCTTCACCCTGGTCGACGCCGAGGGCGTCCAGCGCTCGCTGGCCGACTTCCGCGGCAAGACCGTGGTGCTGGAGTGGAGCAACGAGGGCTGCCCCTTCGTGAAGAAGCACTACAGCGGCGCCATGCAGGCCCTGCAGCGCGAGGCGACCGCCGACGGCGTGGTCTGGCTGACCCTCATCTCCTCGGCGCCGGGCGCGCAAGGCCATGTCGAGGGCGAGGAGGCCCGCGCCTGGAAGGCCAAGCACAAGGCCGCCTTCACCCACCTGCTGCTCGACCCGACCGGCGAGGTGGGCAAGCGCTACGACGCCAAGACCACGCCGGATATGCGCATCATCGATCCTGAAGGGCGCCTGATCTACGTCGGCGGCATCGACGACCGGCCGACCAACAAGGTCGAGGACCTTGAAGGCGCCACCAACTTCGTCCGCGCCGCCCTGGCCGACGTCAAGGCCGGCCGCCCCGTCCAGACCGCCTTCGCCCAGCCCTACGGCTGCTCGATCAAATACCCGGAGACGGTCGCGAGCTGAGGCTTATGCAATCGTCTCGACGAAGAGCCTGAACCCAAAGCACTGGGTCCCCGCCTCCGCGGAGGGTGAGCGGTTTTTCAAACGGGGCTCAAGTAGCCCGAAGGGCGATAGCCCCAAAAGAAAAGCCTCGCCGGGCGGTTACGCCGCCGGGCGAGGCGGCGAGGTGATGACCTCGACGTTGTCGTTCAGCAGATAGGCCAGCTCTTCCAGCGCGGCCTTGCGTTCGGCGGCGTTGGGGGCGGCTTCGACGGCGGCGACCTTCTTCAGCATGTCTTCCGAGATGCCGCGCAGGATGCATTTCAGGTCGTTGTCCGTGCCGCGTTCCTTGAGCACCAGATGGCCCTGCAGGTCGCGGGCGGCGAGATCGGTCGCCTGGCTCTTGAAGCCGGTGAAGACGGCGCCGGCCATGAAGCCTTCGGCGTCGGCCTCGCCCGAGGCGATCCAGCCGTCGACCATGGTTTTCAACGAACCCGAGCGCGCGACCAGATCGGCGAACAGGGGCTCGTGCGCCACCGAGACGGGGGCGTCGGCGGCGACCGGCGGCAGGGCCGCGGCTTCGGCCACCGCGGGATCGCTGAGCAGCAGGGCGGCGGCGAGAATGATTCCGCAGGACATGGGGTATCCCTTCACTGGCGGCCGGGCGAAGAAGACCAATTGGAAATCCAAGTTGACCCGGTCGTTGATTGAACTCTTCTAGGCCTGAGCCGTAAACATGGGCTTGCAAGCGCCGTACCAGCCCTTTTGGGACGGCCGCGGGGGGGAGACGAGGATGCCGCACGCCGCCTGGACCGAACTGGAGGCCGTCGCCCGTCGCGACGCCGACGCCCGCATCCACGATCAGTTCGCCGCCGATCCCGACCGCCTGTCGCGGATGACGGTGGACGCCGCCGGCCTGCACCTCGACCTGTCCAAGCAGAGCTGGACTCGCGCCGGGTTCGACGCCGCCCTGGCCCTGGCCCGCGCCGCCGACGTCGAGGGCCGTCGGGCCGCCCTGTTCGGCGGCGAAGCCATCAATTTCACCGAGGGTCGGGCCGTGCTGCACCCCGCCCTGCGCGCGCCGGTCGGCGCGGATTTCCATGCCCTGGGCGAGTCCGTCTCGGCCGAGGTGGACGCCGTGCGCGGCCAGATGCGCGACTACGCCCACGCCGTCCGGTCCAGCATCGAGACAGGCGCGACCGGCCGCCCGTTCAAGGCCGTGGTCCATGTCGGCATCGGCGGATCGGACCTGGGCCCGCGTCTGATCTGGGACGCCCTGCGCCCGCTCGACCCGGCCATCGATCTGCGCTTCGTCGCCAATATCGACCCCCGCGACATGGCGGAGAGCCTGACCGGGCTCGACCCCGAGACCACGCTCGTCATCGTCGTGTCCAAGACCTTCACGACGCAGGAAACCCTGGCCAACGCCGAAGCCGCCAAGGCCTGGCTGGCCGCCGCCCTGCCCGCCGACGGCATGGACAAGCACTTCATCGGCGTCACCGCCGCGCCGGAGCGCGCCGCCGCCTTCGGCTGCGGCCGCACCTTCGCCTTCCGGGACTGGGTCGGCGGGCGCTATTCCCTGTGGTCGGCGGTCAGCCTGTCCTGCGTCATCGGCCTGGGCTGGGACGTGTTCCAGGGCTTCTTCGACGGCGCCGCCGACCTGGACCGTCACTTCCTCGAGGCCCCGCTAGAGGCCAACGCCCCGGTCCTGCTGGCCCTGGCCCAGATCTGGAATGTCGACGGCCTGCACCGGCCCGCGCGCACCGTCGCCCCCTACGCCCACGCCCTGCGCCGCCTGCCGGCCTTCCTGCAACAGCTGGAGATGGAGTCCAACGGCAAGCGGGTGCGCCGCGACGGGTCGCCTGTCGGCCGCCAGACCTGCCCCGTCGTCTTCGGCGAACCCGGCACCAACGGCCAGCACGCCTTCTTCCAGCAGATCCATCAGGGGCCGCAGGTCGTCCCGGCCGAGTTCGTCATCGTCGCCTCGACTCTTGAAAGGAATGGGGACGGCCAGACCTCCGAAAGCCCGCTGTGGGCCAACGCCCTGGCCCAGGGCCAGGCCCTGATGCAGGGCAAGACCGAGGCCCGGGCCCATGCCGAACTGATCGCCTCGGGCGCGTCCGAAGCCGAGGCCGACCGCCTGGCCCCGCACAAGACCTTCCCCGGCAACCGCCCCTCGACCGCCATCCTGATGGAGCGGCTGACGCCCCGGACGCTGGGCGCCCTGATCGCGCTTTACGAGCACAAGACCTTCGTCGAGGGCGTGATCTGGGACATCAACAGCTTCGACCAGTGGGGCGTGGAGCTGGGCAAGGTCCTGGCCAGGGCCGTGCTCAAGGACGTGGCGGCGGGCGCCCCCTCGCCCGACCTCGACCCCTCGACGGCGGCCCTGCTGACCCGGCTGCTGGCCTAGGGGCACGGAACAGGGGCGGACACAAAAATGGGCGGACGCCGCAACGTCCGCCCCCTCGTTCCGAAAGTTCAAGATCAATAGGGATCGATGCTGCGCACCCGGCCGTCGTCGCTGACGACGCAGACCGAGCGGTAGGAGCCGGTCCCCATCACCATCTGCCAGTCGCCGCCGCCGAGGTCGCGCACGCTTATCGGCGTCGAGCTGCCGCGCGGCCGGTTCTGGAAGTCGTCGGCGCGAGCCGAGCAGGCCTGCTGGGCGGCCCAGGGGGCGCGGCGCACGTGGTCGCTGTTTGAGGCGCGGCGGTTGCTGCGTTCGGCCTCTCCGGCCAGATAGCCGTCGTGATAGGACTCGCTGTCGTTGCGGTCGTAGGTCGCGCCGTACAGGGCGTCCTGATAGCCGCGCGAATAGTCGTCGTCGTGACTGTCGTCGCGGTTGTCGTGCTTGCTGTTGTGATGAGCCAGGGCCGCCGCCAGTCCGATCACCGCCGCCCCGGCCAGAACGGCGGCCGCCGCATTGCCGCCGCTGTCGCGCGAACCGCCGCCGTCGCACAGGTTGCGATCCATCCGGTCGATGGAGGCGTAGCGGCCGTCCGTGGTGGTGATCTGGACGCAGTCGTTTCCGCGTCGCCAGTAGCTCCACTTGGTGTCGCCGCCCTCCTGGGTGCGGACGAAGGTATAGCCGCGGCTCTGCACCGTCCCCTCGGCCTGACCGGCGCGGGCGCCGACCAGATCGCGCAGGTCCGGCGGCGTCTGGGCCGAGGCGGGGACGGAGGCCGCCAGCATGGCGGCGGCGGCGAGAACGGCGACGGGCGTCTTGAACAGGGTCATGGGTCTTCTCTGCTGATCGAGGACGGGGGAGGCGACAGGATCGAAGCAAGCACAGACTGACGGGCGCCGCGTTCACGCGGGGCCTGTCAACATCTCTCAACGAGCCTCGTTCTTCAATGGGGCCGGACACCGGTTGACGGTCGGCGCAGCCGCCCCCAGCATCCGAAATCCCATTTCTTCGAGAGCGCGCGCATGGACATGGTGCTGGAGCTGCTGGTCGCGACGGTCATGGTGCTGGTGACCGTCGGCATCCACGCCGCGGGCCTGCTGACCCTCGGCCGCATTGTCGCGGCCGGCGACGCCCGGTCTGGCGGCGCCGTGCGGCTCAATCCCCTGTCGCGTCGCGGGGCCTGGCTGACCGTCAGTCTGGTGCTGGGACTGTTCTTCCTCCATGGCCTGGAGATCTGGCTTTACGCCCTCCTGTTCCACCTGCTGGGCGCCGTGCCGGACCTGCGCGAAGCCGTCTATTTCTCGACCATCAGCTACGGCTCGATCGGCTACGGCGACGCCTCGATCACGCCGGACTGGAAGCTTCTGGGGGCCATAGAAGGGGTCAACGGCGCCATCCTGCTGGGCTGGTCGGTGGCCTTCTTCGTCACCGTCATGGGACGGCTGCTGCCTCCGGCCCAGCGATCGCACGACAGTTTCGAATAGAGCGGGAACCCCGCGCCAGCGCTGCCGTTTCACGGCTTCAACCCGGAGAGCCCGATGCTCAGACCCGCCGTCCTCGCCGCCGCCCTTCTCGCCGTCGTGACCCTGCCCGCCGCCGCCCAGGACCACAGCCGCACCGAACGGGTCCAGTTCGCGCGGGGCGCCTCGTCCGCCACTTTGCACGGCAATCTGCACGGCTATGACTCGGTCGACTACGTGCTCGGCGCGCGCCGGGGGCAGACCCTGAGCGTGCGGATGCAGACCTCCAACGCCTCGGCCTATTTCAACGTCCTGCCCAGCGGCGGCGACGGCACGGCGCTGGACGGGGCGGCCAATGTCGTCGACTGGCGCGGCGTCCTGCCCGCCAACGGCGACTACGTCGTGCGGGTCTATCTGATGCGGAACGCGGCGCGGCGCGACGAGCACGCCAACTACACCCTGAGCATCGGCGTCCGCTGACGCCGGACGCGAAAAAGGCCCGGCGTCGCCGCCGGGCCTTCGTTTCGTCTGGCGCTACGGCTTACCAGCGGCGATCGTATCGGTAGTCGCGGTCGCGGTCGCGGCGGTTCTGCCAGCTGCGCCATTCGCCGTGGTTCCGCCAGTAGCGGCCGTCGCGGTAGTAGCCGCGCCCGTCGTCGTAGCGATCATGGTCGTAGCGACCGTTGTAGTAGTCGCGCTCCCAGTGGCCCTGGCTCCGGTAGCAGCGGCCGCCGCGGTAGTAGTCGCACCGGTCACGGTCGCGGTCGTTGTCCGAGGCCACGGCCCCCAGGGCCGCCCCGGCCAGGGCGCCGCCGGCGATATAGCGGCCGTCGCCCTGACCGATCAGGGCGCCGGCGACGCCGCCGACGACGGCGCCGAGCACGGCGTCGCGGCCGGTGTTGTCGCGATCACGGTCGCGATAGTTCTGGGCGGCGGCGGGGGTGGTCGCCAGCATCGTCAGAGCGATCGCGCCGACGCCGATCTTGGAAATGGTCTTCATGGCGGGGCTCCTTTCGAAAGCCGGTTGATCCGTTGTCCTCCTTTTAGGCAGCCACTGCTGAACGCCCCCAAGGGGTCCCGTTCATCCGCGCTTCATGTTCAGGCCAGGATTCACCCTCCCTCGCCCTTGACGGTGGGGGGGCCTCCCCCTAACTCCCGTGGCGTTAGCACTCGGGGAGGGCGGCTGCCAAAGCCGCAGGTTCCGGGGCTTAAACCGACATTCTATTGGGAGATCATCAGATGGCGTTTCGTCCTCTCGGCGACCGCGTGCTGGTCAAGCGCGTTGAAGAAGCTACCACCACCAAGGGCGGGATCATCATCCCCGACACGGCCAAGGAAAAGCCGCAAGAAGGCGAAGTGATCGCCGTCGGCAAGGGCGTCCGTGACGAAGACGGCGAGTTCGTCGCCCTGGACGTCGCCGTTGGCGACCGCATCCTGTTCGGCAAGTGGTCGGGCACGGAAGTGAAGATCGAAGGCGACGACCTGATCATCATGAAGGAATCCGACATCCTGGGCGTGCTGGCTTAATCGCCGCCCCATTTGTCGTAGAATTCTTTCAATAAAAACATTCAGATAGGAGCAGCCCGCATGGCCGCTAAAATCGTAAAGTTCAACACCGACGCCCGCGACAAGATGCTGAAGGGCGTCAACGTCCTGGCTGACGCCGTCAAGGTGACCCTGGGTCCGAAGGGCCGCAACGTCGTGATCCAGAAGTCGTTCGGCGCCCCGCGCTCGACCAAGGACGGCGTCTCGGTCGCCAAAGAGATCGAGCTGGAAGACGCCTTCGAGAACATGGGCGCCCAGATGATCCGCGAAGTCGCCTCCAAGGCGAACGACAACGCGGGCGACGGCACCACCACCGCCACCGTCCTGGCTCAAGCCATCGTGCAAGAGGGCCTGAAGGCCGTCGCCGCCGGCATGAACCCGATGGACCTGAAGCGCGGCATCGACCAGGCCGTCGCCGTGGCCCTGGACGAAGTGAAGACCATCTCCAAGCCGGTCTCCAACAACTCGGAAATCGCCCAGGTCGGCACCATCTCGGCCAACGGCGACGCTGAAATCGGCGAGCTGATCGCCCTGGCCATGGCCAAGGTCGGCAACGAAGGCGTCATCACGGTCGAAGAAGCCAAGACGGCTGAAACCACCGTCGACATCGTCGAAGGCATGCAGTTCGACCGCGGCTACCTGTCGCCCTACTTCATCACCAACGCCGACAAGATGGAGGTCGCCCTCGAAGAGCCCCTCATCCTGCTCCACGAGAAGAAGCTGACCTCGCTGCAGCCCATGCTGCCGGTGCTGGAAGCCGTGGTTCAGTCGGGCCGTCCCCTGCTGATCATCGCCGAGGACATCGAAGGCGAAGCCCTGGCCACCCTGGTGGTCAACAAGCTGCGCGGCGGCCTGCGCGTCGCCGCCGTCAAGGCTCCGGGCTTCGGCGACCGCCGCAAGGCCATGCTGGAAGACATCGCCATCCTGACGGGCGGCCAGGTGATTTCCGAAGACCTCGGCATCAAGCTTGAGACCGTCACGCTCGACATGCTCGGCAAGGCCAAGAAGGTCCAGATCACCAAGGACGACACCACCATCGTCGAAGGTTCGGGCGAGAAGGACGGCATCGAAGCCCGCGTGGCCCAGATCAAGCGTCAGATCGAGGACACCACCTCGGACTACGACAAGGAAAAACTGCAAGAGCGTCTGGCCAAGCTGGCTGGCGGCGTCGCCGTCCTGCGCGTCGGCGGCTCGACCGAAGTCGAAGTGAAGGAAAAGAAGGACCGCGTCGACGACGCCCTGAACGCAACCCGCGCCGCTGCCGATGAAGGCATCGTCCCAGGCGGCGGCGTGGCCCTGCTGCAAGCCTCCAAGAAGCTGGTCGACCTGAAGGGCGCCAACGCCGATCAGAACGCCGGCATCGCCATCGTCCGTCGCGCCCTGCAGGCCCCGATCCGTCAGATCTCGGAAAACTCGGGCGTCGAAGGCTCGATCGTGGTCGGCAAGGTCATGGACAGCAAGGACGCTTCGTTCGGCTTCAACGCCCAGACCGAAGAGTACGGCGACCTCGTCCAGATGGGCGTGATCGACCCGGCCAAGGTCGTCCGTTCGGCTCTGAAGTCGGCCGCCTCGGTCGCCGGCATCATGATCACGACGGAAGCCGCCATCGCTGACGCGCCCAAGAAGGGCGGCGCCGGCGCCCCCGACATGGGCGGCATGGGCGGCATGGGCGGCATGGACTTCTAAGGAAGTCCTGCTTCCAGGCAGACTGCGGAAGGGCGGGATCGAAAGGTCCCGCCCTTTCTCTTTCCTTCTCCCCCTGAGGGAGAAGGTGGGCGCCGAAGGCGCTCGGATGAGGGGTGTGAGCGCCAAGCCGTCGATGAACATCCCGACGCCTGGTCTTCGACTTTTCAATGCCGCGCCGACACCCCTCATCCGGCCCTGACGGGCCACCTTCTCCCTCAAGGGGAGAAGGGGCTATTCGCCGACCTCCCCCACCTCGCGCCCCGCCAGCCGCGCGCCCTCGACCACCGTCGGATCGGACCGCGCCGTGTCCAGAATCCAGTCGCGGAAGCGGGCGATCTTGGGGGTCAGGCGGCGGGCGGGCGGGTAGCAGACCCAGTAGCTCTCGGCCAGGGCGACGGTCTGGGCGAACGGGCGGACCAGTTGGCCGCTTTCGATCTCGCGGGCGTAGAGGATGGGCGAGCCCAGGGCCACGCCCTGATCGCCCAGGGCGGCCGCCACCTCCATCGCCTGATTATCGGCGGACAGGCGCGGCGGCGGGGCCGTATCCGCGGGCGAAACCTCGGCGGCGGCGAACCAGGCGGCCCATTCGTACATCTCGCCCACCAGATGGGCCCGCTTCAGATCGGCGGGGGTCTTCAGATCCAGCCGGTCGCGCATGGCGGGGGTGCAGACCGGGGTGAAGAGGGCCGGGATCAGGAAGCGGCTCTCCAGCCCCGGCCACCGGCCCGAGCCGAAGCGCAGGGCCACGTCCAGCCCGTCGGCGCCGAGGCTGGACAGGGTCGGGCTGGTGTCCACCCGCACGGCCAGATCGGGATTGGCCAACTGGAAGGCGCCCAGCCGCGTCGCCAGCCACTGGGTCGCCAGGGTCTGAAGCGTGGTGACGGCCAACACCCCCTGATCGGCCTCGACCACGTCGGCGACGGCGCGGCGCAGCAGGGTCATGGCCTCGATCGCCGCCGTGGCCAGCCGCTCGCCCTCCGGCGTCAGCGACACCTGGCGCGCGCCGCGCACGAACAGGGGCCGGTCCAGTCGTTGCTCCAGGTCGCGGATACGCCAGCTGACCGCCGCCTGGCTCATGCCCAGGGCCTCGGCGGCGCGGGTGAAGCTGAGCAGCCGCGCGGCGGTCTCGAACACCCGCAGGGCGTCGACGGGGATGCGGGACAGGACGTCAATCATAAGCAAGCCTTATGCATGAACCCCATCGTCTCGTTTGTGGATAGGTCGCGTCAACCGCATATTCGGGCCTCACGAAAGGAGGACGACCGATGGATTACATTTACAGCACTCATAAGGAACCCGCGTGGGGCTGGATCGGCGCCCTGCTGGACGCGCGCAAGCCGACCGCGCCCGTCAGCGCCAAGACCCGCCGCTCGCCCCCCGCCGCTGCTCCAACGACAGTTCCGGCCCGCCGCGCCGCCTGCTGAGGCCCGCCAGGACCTAATCGACGGCGACGATCTCGACCGACTGGCCGGCCACGCTGGCCTCGTCGCCCTCGCGCTTGCCCATCAGGGCGCGAGCCAGGGGCGAGACGTGGCTGACGCTGCCCTGGGCCGGATCGGCCTCGTCCTCGCCGACGATGCGCCAGGTCTGGGTGCGGCCGTCCTCGCGCTCGATCGTCACCGAGCCGCCGAAACGCACCCGACCGTCCGGCGTCGTCTCCAGCAGCTGGGCCGAGGCCCGCCGCGCCGACCAGTAGCGCAGGTCGCGCGTGGCCCGGGCCATGGCGGTGCGATCGGCCTCGATCGCCCCCTTGACCTGCGCCCCTGAGTAGGCGGCCCGCGCCGCCGCCAGCTCGGCCTCGATCTGGGCCAGCCCCTCGGGCGTGACATGGTTGGGATGGGGCGAGATCGGGCGGTCCACCAGGTCGGCGGCCGTGGCTTCCAGATCTTCTTCTCGGGTGAAGGCGACGCTCATGAGGACAGAGCGTATGCCGTTCGCGGACGTTCCGGTCTAGGAAGGCGTGATGACCGATGCGCCTTCCTCCACACCTCCGACCGTCGCCGTGATCGGCGCAGGCCCCGCCGGGCTGATGGCCGCCGAACGCCTGGCCTCGGCGGGCCTGCGCGTGGTGGTGCATGAGCGGATGCCCTCGGTGGCGCGCAAATTCCTGATGGCCGGACGCGGCGGGCTGAACCTGACCCATTCGGAGCCGCTGCAGCCGTTCCTGCACCGCTACGACGCCCCGGCGCGGGCACGGATCAGCGGCTGGCTCGACGCCTTTTCGCCCGCAGATCTGATCGCCTGGGCCGAGGGGCTGAGGCAGGAGACCTTCGTCGGCTCCTCGGGCCGGGTCTTCCCGCAGGCCATGAAGGCCTCGCCCCTGCTGCGCGCCTGGCTGGCGCGGCTCGAGGGTCTGGGCGTGGAGTTCCGGACCCGCTCACGCTGGACCGGCTGGAAAGACGGCGCCCTGAGCTTCGACACGCCCGAGGGCGAGCGGCTGGAGCAGCCCGACGCCGTGGTCCTGGCGCTGGGCGGGGCCAGTTGGGCCAAACTGGGCTCCGACGCGGCCTGGGTTCCCGGATTGGAAGAGGCGGGCGCCGCCGTCGCCCCGTTCCGTCCGTCCAACGTCGGCTTTGACGTCGCCTGGTCGCCCCTGTTGCGCGACCGCTTCGCCGGCCAGCCGCTGAAGGGGGTCGCCGTCACCCACGCCGGGCGCACCGTGCGCGGCGAGGCCATGATCGCCGCCTATGGCATCGAGGGCGGGGCGGTCTACGCCCTGTCAGCGGACCTGCGCGACGCCATCGAACGCGACGGCTCGGCCGAGTTGACGCTGGACCTGCGGCCCGACCTCAGCCGCCCCGCCCTGACGCAGAAGCTGCTGAAGCCGCGCGGCAAGGACAGCCTGTCCAACTGGCTGCGCAAGATCGTCCACCTCGACCCCGCCGCCATCGCCCTGCTGCGCGAGGGCGGCCCCCTGCCGACCGAACCCTGCCCCCTGGCGGCGCGCATCAAGGGCGTGAGCCTGACGCTGACCGGGGTGCAAGGCCTGGCCCGTGCCATCTCCTCGGCCGGGGGCGTGGCGCTCGACGCCGTGGACGCGCGGCTGATGCTCAAGTCCCGGCCAGGCGTCTTCGTCGCGGGCGAGATGCTGGACTGGGAGGCCCCGACCGGGGGCTATCTGCTGCAGGCGTCCTTCGCCTCCGGCGTGACGGCGGCGGACGGCGTGATCAACTGGCTTCGGAGGCCCTGATCGACCAAGGGCGGGGTCGACAGGCGGACTGAGAGGGCGCAGCCTGTTCGCCCTCCCCTTCGCTGCTGTTCGAGTTTGCTTCATGTCGATGTCCCGTTCCGCCGCCGCGCTCGGCCTGATCGCCGCCCTGATGACCTCGACCTCGGCGCTGGCGCAAACCGCGCCGCAATCAACGCCTCTGGGCCGCGTCGATCCCGCTCGCCTGAACGAGGCCACACGCATTCTGGCCTCGGACGAATTCGAAGGCCGCGCCCCGGTGACGCCGGGCGAGGACAGGACCATCGAATGGCTGTCACAGCAGTTCCAGGCCCTGGGCCTGGAGCCCGGCGGCCCGGACGGGTCGTGGGTGCAGGTGGCCCAGGTCAGCCGCACCAGCCAGGACGGCCCGGCGACCATCAGCGTCACCGCCAAGGGGCAGACGACCGCCCTGCAACGCGCCACCGACGTCATCGTCTCCTCCGACCGGCCGGTGAGCCACGTCACCCTGACCGACGCGCCCCTGGTATTCGTCGGCTATGGCGTCGATGCGCCCGAGCGCGGCTGGGACGACTACAAGGGCGTCGACCTGACCGGCAAGATCATGCTGGTCCTGGTCAATGATCCCGATTTCGGCGCGCCGGAAGGCCACCCGGCGACCGGCAAGTTCGACGGTCAGGCCATGACCTTCTACGGCCGCTGGACCTACAAGTTCCAGGTGGCGGCGGCGCACGGCGCGGCGGGCGTCCTGGTCATCCACGACACGGCGGGGGCGGGCTATCCCTGGTCGACGCTGCAGAATTCCTCGACCGCGCCCAAGTTCGACATCGTCCGCGCCGACCCGGACACGGAGCGGGTGGCCGCCCAGGGCTGGATCCAGGGCGCCGTGGCCGAAAAGCTGTTCCAGAACGCCGGGCTGGACTTTGCGGCGCTGAAAGATCAGGCGCGCACGCCGGGCTTCCAGCCTGTGACGCTGGACGGCGTCACCATGTCCATCGACTTCGGCCAGATCGCCGACCGGGTGCAGACCCGCAACGTCATGGCCCGCCTGCCGGGCGCGACCCACCCGGACGAGACGGTGATGTTCGGGGCCCACTGGGACGCCTATGGCCGGGCCACGCCCAAGAACGGCGACGACATCTATAACGGCGCCGTGGACAATGCGACGGGCGTGGCGGCGGTGCTGGAACTGGCCCGCCTGTTCGCCGAGGGGCCGCGCCCGGAACGCTCGACCGTCTTCGTCAGCTGGGCGGCCGAGGAAACCGGCCTGCTGGGGGCCGAATACTACGCCGCCAACCCGGTCTGGCCGCTGGAGACGACGGTGGCCAACATCAACATGGACAGCCTGCTGCCGGGGACCGAGATCGATCCGAACATCGTCGTCATCGGCGCGGGCAAGAACGATCTGGACGACCGGCTGGCCGTGCTGGCGGGCCGCGAAGGCCGCCGGCTGATCCCCGATCCTGCGCCCCAGGCCGGGGCCTTCTATCGCTCGGACCACTTCCCGCTGGCGCGCAAGGGCGTGCCCGCCCTGTTCGCCGCCGCCGGCTTCACCGGCCACAACGCCGCCAGCCGCGACTATGTCGCCAACCGCTATCATCAGCCTACGGATGAATGGACGCCGGAGTGGAAGATGGACGCCGCCGCCGCCGATGTTCAACTGCTGTATGAGGTCGGGTCCGCCCTGGCCAATTCGCGCGACTGGCCCGCTTGGAAGCCGGGCGACGAGTTCGAAGCCGCCCGCAACGCCTCGGCCGCCGCCCGCAAGCCGTGACCTGAAAGGCCCGACGCGCTAGACCCCGTCCATGACCCAAGCGCCCGAAATCCACGGCCTCTGCCCCGCCCGCTTCAGCGCGGTGAAGGACGCCTTCGCCGCCAACTTCATCGACGCCCCCGAGGGGCTGAACGAACTGGCGGCGCGCTTCTCCGTCGTCGTCGACGGCGAGGTGGCCGTGGACCTGTGGGCCGGGTCGGCGGACACGGCGGGGCGCACGCCCTTCACCGAGAAGACCCTGGTTCCGGTCTTCTCGACCGGCAAGGCGGTGATGGCCCTGATGATCGCGCGCTGCGTGGACAAGGGCCTGCTGTCCTATGAGGACCGCGTCGCCGACCACTGGCCGGCCTTTGGCGCGGCGGGCAAGGACCAGCTGACCGTCGGCCAGCTGATGAGCCACCAGTCGGGCCTGCCGGGCTTTTCCGACGGGGTCGAGCCCGAGATCTGGTTCGACCGTCAGGCGGTGCTGGACCGGCTGGCGGCCCAGACGCCTTTGTGGGAACCCGGCACGGCGTCCGGCTATCACCCCATCACCATCGGCTATCTGGCGGGCGAGCTGTTCCGCATCGTCGACGGGCGCAGCATGGGCGCGGCCCTGCGCGAGGACTTCGCCACGCCCTTCGATCTGGACCTGTGGATCGGCCTGCCCGAGAGCGAGCACGGCCGGGTGGCGCAGATGCGGAAGCCGACCGCCGCGCCGGACCTCGGCTCCATCGACGCGATCAAGAAGGCCGCCTTCCTCGACCGGGGCTCGGCGCCGGGCGGGCGCGGCTCGACCGAGTGGCGGATGGCGGAGATCCCCTCGGCCAACCTGCACGCCACGGCGAAGGATCTGGCGCGGATCATGTCGGTCATCGCAACCGGCGGCGCCCTGGATGACCTGCCCGTCCTGTCGCAGGAAACCCTGACCCAGGCGACGCGCGAACGCATCCACGGCCAGGACCGGGTCCTGCCCTATGTCATGAGCTGGGCGGCAGGCTTCACCCGCAATGCGGGCTTGAACATCTTCGGGCCGAACCCGCTGGCGGTCGGCCACTGCGGCTGGGGCGGGTCGATGGCCTTTGCTGATCCGGCGGCAGGGGTTTCAGCCGCCTATGTCATGACGCGTCAGTCGCCGCACCTGATCGGCGACCCGCGCGCCCAGCGCCTGGTCGAGGCGCTCTACTCAGCCCTTTAAGCGTCGGCGCCCCAGGCCAGCTGGTCGTGGACGATGCGCCAGCCGTCTTCGGTGCGGCGCAGGACGCGGGTGAACAGGCCGCGCTGGGTCTGACCCTCGCGCCGCACCACCACCCGGCCTGAGACCACCGTGGTGTTGACGTCGAACTGCAGGGTCTCGAACCACTCATAGGTCATCAGGCCGAGGCCCCCGGGCTGGGCGGCGCGGGCCTCAAGGGCGGCGCGCACGGCGTCCGGCCCCTTGATCGGCGTGTCGCCGAGGAAGACCAGCAGGGGCTCGTCGGCGACATAGGTGGCCATGACCGCGCTCACGTCGCCCGACGACCAGGCCTCGGCGGCGGCGTCCAGGGTGTTGCTGACGGCGTCGAAGGTCTCGGCCAGAGTGGGCACGACGACAGGCGGGAGGGAGGCGGCGGGCGCCTCGGTCCGGGCCGTGCGGATCACTTCGTCGCCCCCCATGCTCTGGGCGCAGGCGGACGAGCCGGTCGCCAGGGCGACGGCCAGGGCGAGGGAACGGGCGAGGGCGGCGAGCGAGCGGGCGCGGATCATCGCCCTTTCTAGGCTGGAACCGCGTCGGACCTCAACGTGGGTTCAGGGGGCGGGTTCAGCGCGACGACGGCGCTTCGTCGTCCAGTGCCGCCATGCGGTCCTCGGCGGGGTCGTCCAGCAGGCCGGGTTCGGGGGCGACGATGGTCTCGGCGGTGCGGCTGGAACGGCGCACCTTCATCACGGCGCCGACGGCGAAGACGCCCACCGCCAGCCAGATGAAGACGAAGGAGGCGATGCGCAGCGGCCCCAAAGCCTCGCCCTGCAGCGCGCCGATGATGAAGACGATGGTCGGGGCCAGGAACTGCAGGAAGCCCATGCTGGACAGGGGCATGCGCCGCGCCGCCCAGGCGAACAGGGCCAGGGGAATGACCGTGGCCGGGCCGGCGAACAGCAGCCAGAAGGTCGCCCCCGCGGAGGCGGTGAAGTGGCCCGCGCCCGTGCTTTCGATGTGGATCAGCCAGATCAGGCCCGGCAGGGCCAGCAGCAGGCACTCCAGGAAGAGCCCGGTCTGGGCGTCGACCGAGACCCGTTTCCTGATGATGCCGTAGGCGGCGAAGGTCAGGGCCAGGACCAGCGACACCCAGGGCGCGTGGCCCAGGGCCAGGGTCTGCAGCACCACGCCTATGGCGGCCAGACCCATGGCGATCTTGCCCGCCCAATCGATCCGTTCACGGAACAGCCAGGCTCCGGCGGCCATGTTGAGCAGGGGATTGAGGTAGTAGCCGAGCGAGGCGTCCAGCGTCCGCCCGTTGTTCACCGCGACGATATAGGTGGTCCAGTTGCCGGCGATCAGGACGGCCGAGAGGCTGAGCCAGCCCAGCACCTTGGGCTCACGCAGCACGGCCAGGACCTGGCTCCACTGACGCGCCAGCACCACCAGGACCAGGGACCAGACCAGGCCCCAGACCGCGCGGTGGCCCATGATCTCCCAGGCGTCAGCGCCTTGGTGCGCCATCTGCTGGAAGACCAGAGGCACGAAGCCCCAGATCAGATAGCAGAGGACCCCGGCCGCCAGGGCGGTGCGGGCTTCGGACGACGGGGAGGAGGAGGACGCGGTCACGGCGGACCTTTCGACCTCCGCCGCTGGAACGCGCGACGGAGGCTTAGGGGGATACGACACAGGGCCTCAAGCAGCCCCGCGCCGCGCGCGGGGCGTTAGGCCCCCTTCACTTACACCGTCAGGCTGCGATAGCCGCTGGACGGGGTGATGACGCCGGTTTCGTCCAGCAGCTGGGCGATCTGGACGGCGTTCAGGGCCGCGCCCTTGCGCAGGTTGTCCGACACCACCCAGAAGCTGAGGCCGTTCTCGACGGTCGGGTCCTTGCGGATGCGGCTGACATAGACGGCGTGCTCGCCGGCGGCGTCGACCGGGGTGATGTAGCCGTCGTGCTCCAGCTTATCGATGACCAGGACGCCCGGGGCTTCGCGCAGGATCTCGCGGGCCTCGTCCGGCTCAATCGGACGATCGAACTCGACCGTCACGGCTTCGGAGTGGCCGACGAAGACCGGCACGCGGACGCAGGTGACGGTCAGCTTGATCGAGGGGTCGATCATCTTGTGGGTCTCGTCCCACATCTTGGCTTCCTCGTCGGTGTAGCCGTCGTCGCGGAAGGAGCCGATGTAGGGGATGACGTTGAAGGCGATCTGCTTGGGGAACTTCTTGGGCGTGGCGTCGCCCAGGCCGTAGATGGCCTTGGTCTGGTTCCACAGCTCGTCCATGCCTTCCTTGCCGGCGCCCGACACGGATTGATAGGTCGAGACCACGACGCGCTTGGCCTTGGCCGCGTCATGAAGGGGCTTCAGCGCCACGACCAGCTGGGCGGTCGAGCAGTTGGGGTTGGCGACGATGTTCTTCTTGCGCGCCAGCTTGACCGCGTCCGGGTTCACTTCCGGCACGATCAGCGGCACGTCCGGGTCCATGCGGAAGGCCGAGGAGTTGTCGATGACGATGGGGCCGGCCTTGCCGATCTTTTCCGACCATTCCTTCGACACCGAGCCGCCGGCGCTCATCAGCACGACGTCGACGGTGGAGAAGTCGAACTGCTCCAGGTCCTCGCACTTCAGCGTCTTGTCGCCGAAGGCCACCTCCACGCCCTTGGATTTTCGTGAGGCGATCGCGTGCATTTTATCGACCGGGAAGTTCAGTTCCTCGATGATGTTCATCATTTCGCGACCGACATTGCCGGTGGCACCAACGACGGCGACGCGATAGCCCATGATCAGATTATCCTTGGTTGGGGCGCTGGGGAGAAAAGCGGTTCTGCATTTGGGTCTTTCGCAGGCGCGAAGCAACCAGTTTTCACCAAATTCCTGCTTCAGGAGGCATGAAGCGCCCTCGCCTTCCCTGATCCGCCCCTTGGGGCTATGCCGCTGACCATGACTTCTCGCATCCGCAACGCCTACGATATCCGCGTCGAGGAGGGCGTCATCGCCCCCGATCCGAAGCAGCAGGAGCTGCTGACCGCGCTGGAGCGGCTGGAGGCGGACCTGTCGAAGAAGGGCCTGTTCGGCCGCCCGCCCGAGGTCAAGGGCATCTACATCTGGGGGCCGCCCGGCCGCGGCAAGTCCATGCTGATGGACCTCTTCTATTCGGCCACGCCCGAGCAGAAGAAGGTGCGCGCCCACTTCCACGCCTTCATGGCCCGCATCCACGACCTGGTGAAGCAGTGGCGCGAGGGCGACGCCCGGACCCGCAAGGCCGTCTTCGGGATAGCCAAGGGCGACGACCCCATTCCGCCGATCGCCGCCCTGATCGCGTCGGAAGCCCGACTGCTGTGCTTCGACGAGCTGCAGGTCACCGACATCGCCGACGCCATGATCCTGGGCCGGCTGTTCGAGGCCCTGTTCGAAAAGCGGGTGGTGCTGGCCGTCACCTCGAACCGCGCGCCCGAGGACCTCTACAAGCACGGCATCAACCGCCAGCTCTTCCTGCCCTTCATCGACATCCTGCGCGCACGTTGCGAGGTGGTGGAGACAGCGGGCGCCCGCGACTTCCGCCTGGATCGCATGGCCGGGGCCCAGGTCTGGTTCTCGCCCCTGGATGACGCCGCCCGCGCCGGCTTCGAGAGCCTGTGGTCGGACCTGAAAGGGGGCGAGCCGGAGGAGCCCGCCGCCCTGCCGGTCCTGGGCCGTCAGGTGCGGGTCAAGCGGACGGTCGGCGGCATGGCGCGGGCGACCTTCACCGAACTGTGCGGGACGCCGCTGGGGCCGCAGGACTATCTGGCCGTCGCCCGGCGCTTCCACACCCTGTTCCTGTCGGACGTGCCGACGCTGAGCCCGGCCAACCACCACGAGGCGCGCCGTCTGGTGACGCTGATCGACGCCCTCTACGAGGCCAAGACCCGGCTGGTCGTCCTGGCCGAGGCCGAGCCGGAAGCCCTCTACGCCGAAGGGGTCGGCGCCTTCGAGTTTGAACGCACGGTCTCGCGCCTGAACGAGATGCGCAGCGCCTCCTGGCTGGCGCAGAGGAACGAGGACGCCGAACAGGATGAACTGGCGTCCATGCACGCTTGAGCTAGGGTGGGCGAAACCGAACGGAGACGCCCGTGACTTCCGCCTTCAGCGCCCTTGCCCTGGCCGCCGCTCTTGCGGCCAGCCCGACCACCACCCTGGCCCAGACCCCGGC
>NZ_JBOHLI010000060.1:0-18730 GCF_050729455.1 Brevundimonas sp. | reverse complement strand
GCCCCAGAGGGGTCTGGGCGGCGCCGTGCACGCCGCCGTGCTCGCCGTTCAGATAGACGTCGAAGGCCGCGGGATCGGACACGTCAACCGTGGCCGCAACGTTCACCGGGGCGCGCCAGGCCTCGCCCGCCGCCAGCTGACGCGCGAACAGGACCCGACCGTCGCCCTGACGGATGACGAGGCTGGCGGGCTTCTTCGCCTGAAGAATAACCTGGGACGCGATGGCCGACGAACCAAAGACGGCGCCGCGCGGGTTGAAGGCCGCCTGGACTGGCGGCGCGGGCGGCACCACGGCGTTGGGATCGTCGGGATCAATCCCCGTCAGCTGGGCCCCAAGCCCCGGGGTGATATAGAGAGCCGGGATCGTCTGATCCGGCGGGGCGGCGCGCGGCGCGCCCAGATAGAGCGCCCGCTCGACCTCGGAGTCGGCCTCCCTGGCCCAGTTCTTGGGCACGGCGACCAGATCGGAGGGGTGCGGCGGTTCGATGCGGACCACGCGCTGGAAGACGTTCCAGCCGACCACGGCCACGATCAGCACGCCGAGCGCAGCCAGAATCCTGGGCGAGGTGCGGCGCATCTGCTGGATGGCGGCGCCCGTCGGGGCCTGAAGCGGCACGGCCGCCTCGGGAAACTCGCGCTTGAAGCGCTCGACAGCGGTCAACTCGTCCAGACCCAGGGCGTCGGCGTAGGCGCGCACATAGCCGATGGAGAAGATGCGCGACGGCAGGACCGCGAACTCGCCCTGCTCCAGCGCCGTCAGGTAGCGCGGATGGACCCGGGTCATGGTCGACAGCTGGGCCATGGACCGGCCGGAGGCGAGACGGGCCGCGCGCAGGGCCTCGCCCAGCGTCTCGGCGTCCTCGAGGGACGGCGCGTCTTGCCGATCCTGATCCATGCGGGGTTCCGTTGGTGCGGGCGCCGACGCGCCCTATCCTTGGCTTAGACGAGGCGCTCCGCGTGGGCAACGCGAGAAAGCGGCTCCGCTTGGATCAGACGATGACGTTCAACTTGCGCGCCAGGGATTCGATCTCGCCGCGCACCGAACCGGCCGATGAGCCGAGCAGGACGTTCATCCCGCGACGGGCGGCGGGCAGGTCGACCGACAGGATCATCCGCTTGACCGGCCCCACCCCGCCCGCTGGGGCCGACAGGCGCGTATAACCGAGGGTGATCAGGGCGAAGGCCTCCAGAGGACGGCCCGCCAACTCGCCGCAGACCGAGACGGGCGTGGCGCTGTCGGCGCATTTCTGCTGGATCTCGGCCAGGGCGCGAAGGGCTGGCGGCGACAGCGGATCGTAGCGGTCCGAGACCAGGGGATTGGTCCGGTCGGCGGCGAACATATACTGCAACAGGTCGTTGGTGCCGATCGAGACGAAGTCGGTCAGCGGCAGCAGGGCGTCCAGGTGCCACAGCAGGCTGGGGCATTCGACCATGGCGCCGACGCGCAGCAGGGACGGCAGGGGCCGCCCGCGACGCCGCGCCCAGTCGCACTCGACATCGACCAGTTCGCGCGCGGCGCGGAACTCGTCCACCGTGGCGATCATGGGGAACATGACGCGCAGTTCGCGCCCGGCGGCGGCAGCCAGCAGGGCGCGCACCTGCATCCGCAGCAGGGCCGGACGGTCCAGACCCAGACGGATGGCGCGGCGGCCCAGCGCCGGGTTCTCTTCCCGCTCGTTGTCGAGATAGGGCAGGACCTTGTCGCCGCCGATGTCCAGGGTGCGGAAGGTGACGGGGCGGTCGCCCGCCGCGTCCAGCACCAGCTTGTAGAGGGCCGTCTGGGCGTCCAGACGCGGCAGTTCGTCCGAGACCATGAACTGGAATTCGGTGCGGAACAGGCCGATGCCCTCGGCTCCGGTCGTGTCCAGATTCTCAAGGTCCACGGCCAGACCGGCGTTGGTCAACAGCATGATCCGCGTGCCGTCCCGGGTGACGGCCGGGGTGTCGCGCAGCAGATCGAACTCGGCCCGGCGCTGCTCGCGCACGGCCATCCGCGTCTGGACCGCCGCCAGCATATCGGGGCGGGGGCGCAGGTAGGCCTCGCCCGTCTCGCCGTCGACGATGACCAGATCGCCTTCGGACAGGCGGTCGCGCAGGCCCTGCAGACGCCCCACGCAAGGAATTTGCAGGGCGCGCGCCACGATGGCGGCGTGGCTGGCGGCCGAGCCTTCTTCCAGCAGCAGGCCGCGCAGCTTGTGGCGCGGATACTCCAGCAGGTCGGCGGGGCCGAGGTTTCTCGCCACCAGGATGGCGTCGTCGGGCAGGTCGCGCTGGCCGGGATTATCGCCCGCCAGCACCCGCAGCAGACGGTTGGCCAGATCCTCGAAATCGTGCAGCCGCTCGCGGATATAGGGGTCGCGGGCGTTGGCGAAGCGGGCGCGGTGTTCGTTGCGGACGCGGTCCACGGCGGCCTCGGCGGTCAGGCCCGAGCGCACCGCCTCCTCCAGCGACCGGTTCCAGCCCCGGTCGTCGGCGAACATCCGATAGGTCTCCAGCACCTCGAAAGAGGTCCCGCCCAGCTTGCCCTGGCCGCCTTCCAGCATCTCGTCGATGCCGGCCTTCAGCGCCGTCAGGGCCTGAGCCAGACGCTTTTCCTCGGCGACCGGGTCGTCGGACAGCAGCTGTTCGGGAGCCAGCGGGGCTTCGTGCTGGACGACGACGCCATAGGCCAGGCCTTCGGCGAATTTCTGACCCTTCAGCCGTTCGGGACGGTGGGGCGCCACCTCGACGTCGCGCAGTTCGTCCTGGGCCAGCAGTTCGCCCGAGGCGACCGTTTCGGCCAGGACCATGGCGATGGTCTGGATGTCCTCGACCTCTTCCTCGTCATAGCGACGGGCGGCGCGGTTCTGGACGACCAGGACGCCGATGGCCCGGCCGCCGCGCAGCAGGGGCGCGCCGAGGAAGGCGTGGAAGGGGTCTTCGCCGGTTTCCGGGCGATAGGAAAAGCTGGGGTGGGACGGGGCGTCCGACAGGCTGATCGGCTGGGCCAGCCGGGCCACCTCGCCGACCAGACCCTCGCCGGGTCGCAACCGGGTGTTGTGCACGGCCTCGGGATTCAGGCCCTGGGTGGCGAACAGTTCCAGCTCGCCCGAGGCGCGCCGCAGATAGATGGAGCAGACCTCGGCGACCATCGACTGGGCGATGGTGCGCACCACCATGTCCAGCCGGTCCTGCGCCGGGCCGCCGCCGGCCATGGCTTCGCGGATCTGGCGCAGGAGGTTGCGAGGCCCCCTCGTCGTCAAACCGCCCTTCACCATGGTCGCTCCCGCCTTGCCGCCCGTCGATCAGATAGGGCGGCGTTGGTGTTCATCCTATAGCGCGTCGAGCCCGTAGGCCGCGTGCAGCGCCCGCACCGCCAGTTCGGAATAGGCGTCCTCGATCAGCACGCTGATCTTGATCTCCGAGGTCGAGATGGCCTGGAACTTGACGCCCTTGTCGGCCAGGGCCCGGAACATGGTCTGGGCCACGCCCGCGTGGCTGCGCATCCCCACGCCGATGACCGAGATCTTGGCCACGTCCGCGTCGATGCGAAGCTCTTCAAAGCCGAGCTCGGCCTTGGCGGCGGTCATCATCTCGGCGGCGCGCTGGGCGTCGCGACGACCGGTCGTGAAGGTCAGGTTGACCGCGCCCTCGGTGCGGGCCTGGCTCTGCACGATCATGTCGACATTGACGTTGGCCTCGGCCAGACGCGTGAAGACGTCGGCAGGGGCGTCGGTGCGGTCCGCAAGACCCAGCAGCGTGATCCGGGCTTCGTCCCGGCTCATGGTCACGCCGGAAACGATGCGCTTTTCCACGATCTCATCCTCGTCACAAATCAGGGTGCCGGCGTTTTCCGGCAGATTTCCATTCTCATCCGGCTCGATGAAGCTGGACAGGACCCGCACGGGGACCTGCTTGGCCATGGCCAGTTCGACCGAGCGGGTCTGCAGCACCTTGGCCCCCAGCGAGGCCATTTCCAGCATCTCCTCGTAGGAGACCTTTTCCAGGCGCCGCGCACGGCTCTCGATGCGGGGGTCGGTCGTATAGACGCCGTCCACGTCGGTGTAGATGTCGCAAGGGGCGCCCAGCGCCGCCGCCACCGCAACGGCAGACGTGTCGGAGCCGCCGCGCCCCAGGGTGGTGATGCGGCCGTCCTTGGTCACGCCCTGGAAGCCGGGCACGACGGCGATCTGGCCGCCGTCGACGGCGGCGCCCAGGACGTCGCCGGGCACGTCCTCGATGCGGGCGCGGCCGTGGGCGTCGTCGGTCAGGATCGGAATCTGCCAGCCCATCCAGCTGCGCGCATTCAGGCCCATGTTGCGCAGGGTCAAGGCCAGAAGGCCCGACGTCACCTGCTCGCCCGAGGCGACCACCACGTCGTATTCATCGTCCGACAGGGGCAGGCCTGCGGCGGCGGGACCCGCGCCGTCGGTCCAGGCCACCAGCTCATTGGTCTTGCCGGCCATGGCGGACACCACCACGGCGATCTGTTTGCCCTTGGCGGCCTCGGCGGCGATAATTCGCGCCGCACGACGAATACGCTCGAGGTCCCCCATGGAGGTCCCCCCGAACTTCATCACCAGTCGTGTCGTTTCGGGCCGCGTCATCGTGGCGTTTCGTCCCCTGCTTGCATGGGCGGCCAAGGCGGTTCATGCCTGCGGCCATGTCCGCTTCTAACGACAGCCTCGAGCCGCGCAAACCCCAAAGCGAAGAGGGTTTTTCACCCTTTGCAACCGATCGTGCCGAGGGGCCGAGCATTGATCCGGCCGATGTGGCCCGTTTCTCGGCCCAGGCGGCCGAGTGGTGGGACCCGAAAGGGCCGTTCGCGCCCCTGCACCGCTTCAATCCGGCGCGGTTGAAATTCGTCCGCGACCGCGCCGCCGAGCACTATGGCCGCGACGTTCGGGCGCGGGCGCCCTTCAACGGTCTCAGCCTGATCGACATCGGCTGCGGCGGCGGCCTGATCGCCGAGCCAATGCGGCGTCTGGGCTTTGAGGTCACGGCGCTGGACGCCTCTTCCGAAAACATCGGCACGGCCCGCGCCCACGCCGAACAGGTCGGGCTGGACATCACCTATCGCGCCGCCACCGTCGAGCAGATGGTGGAAGCGGGCGCAGGGCCCTTCGACGTGGTCCTGACCATGGAGGTGATCGAGCACGTGGCCGATCCCGAAGCCTTCGTTCGCGCCTGTTCGAAGCTGATCAAGCCGGGCGGCCTGATGATCGTCGCCACCCTGAACCGCACGCTGAAGGGCCTGCTGCTGGGCAAGTTCGCCGCCGAATACGTGCTGCGCTGGGTGCCCGCCGGCACCCACGACTGGCGTCAGTTCCTCAAGCCCGAGGAACTGCGCGCCATGCTCGACGGCGAGCCCTTGACCGTCACCGGACCATACGGCCTGGCCTACGACCCGCTGAACGACCGCTGGAGCGAGGGCGACGACGTGGGCATCAACTACATGATGATGGCGACGCGGGACGCCTGATCGCTCAGAGCGGCCGGATCATGTAGCGGGCGTCGTCGCCGTAGCTGGCCAGCTTCTCGGCCATGCCGGGCGGGTTCTGAACGACGAAGCCGTTGCGTTCCCAGAAGGCGGTGGCCTCGTTGACCGCGACCAGGGCGATCTCTTTCCAGCCCGCCGCCTTCGCCTGTTTGGCCAGGCGCTCGATGATCAGACGGGTGTAGCCGCCGCCGCGCGTGTCGGGGTAGACGGCCAGGTCGTGCAGATAGACGACCTCGGCGTCGTCCGGGACGGCGCCGATCAGGCTGTCCAGCGGCGGGGCCGCGTTGCGCTTCCAGGGATAGGCCATCAGATAGCCCATGACGGTTCCGCCTTCATCAGACAGGACGAAGCAGCCCTCGGGCGCCAGGGCCTGACGCTCGGCGAAGCACTCGCGCGCCTCGAAATGGTCGGGGAAGGACAGGCGGGCGACCGCGACGACGCCGTCGATGTCGTCGGGCGTCATCGGGCGCCACTCTAGCTGGGGCAACGGGCGTTCAGCTGCGCCTTGTTGAAGGTCCATTCCGCACTCCGGGTCTCGTCGTCATCCGCCCCCTCGATGCGGGCGGTCAGCACATCCCCCGTGCGCTGATAGAGGATGCGGTGCGGAAAGTCGTTGGCGGGGTTGGCGAAGACGGCCCGCTGCGGCCCGCTTTCGATCAGGCGAAAGGGGGTGGCGGGCGCTCCCTCGGGCCGCGCGAAGTAGGCCAGGCCGCCCTCAGCAGCCGGGCCGATGTGGGCGCTCTCGAAGCCGCTGCGGCCATTGCGCACGGTGACAGCGTAACCGACAACCAGGCCCAGTCGCGGGTCGCTCCAGGTCTCGGACGCCTCGCGCCCGCCGGAGCAGTCCAGCCAGTAGCCGGCCAGCCACGACAGGTCGGGCGCCGGGCCAGTCGATGGTGTCGGCGTCTGCATCAGGACAGCAGCCATCAGGGCGGTCAGCAGCGACATCAAGGTCTCCCTCCTCGGTTCGCCAAGGAGTCTAGATCAGTCCTGCCCGTCCCGCTTGTAGGATTGCGACGCCAGTTGACGGGCCAGCTCCGCCTGCTCGCGCGCCCATTCGGTCGCTGTGCAGCCGAGGAAGCGGCGGAAGTCGCGGGCCATCTGCGGCTGGTCGAAATAGCCGGCCGCCAGACCGGCCTCCAGCCAGGAGGCCGCGTCGGCGTCCTGACCCGTCGCATGGTCAAAGACGCGGCGGAACCGGAAGATCGAGCGCAGGGTGCGCGGGGCCACGCCGACCCGGTCGCGGAAGCGGCGCTGCAGGGCGCGGCGGTCGGCGGGCGACAGGGACGGCCCGTCTTCTTCACGTTCGGCGGCGGCGACCTCGGCGCGGACGGCGGGATCGAGACGCCAGTCGCCCGCGCAACGCTGCGCCTCCAGCCAGTCGCGCAGGGCCGCCGCCTGTCCCGCCGGATCGCCGGACGGGGCGGAAAAACCCGCCAACCGCGCGACCAGATCCAGCCGCCGGTCAGTCGCTTCAACGAGGGGAAGGTCGAGGAAGTCGCGCGCCGCGTCCGGCTCGAAGCGGGCGGCGACGATCTCGACCGGGCCGACGGGGCGGATGGCCATGGGCCGGGTCATCTGGCCGGCGAAGATGACCGGCGGCTGGGGCCGAAAGACGCCGTCCTCGTCCTGCTCCTCGTAGGGGGCGGCCAGGTCGATCACCAGTTCGGGGCAGCCGTCGGGAGCGATGCGCTGCACCGCGCCCGAGGGTTCCGGCGCGGCATAGGTCCACAGGGTGCGGATGAAGGGACGCAGCGCAGGCGGCGGCGCGAACTCTTCGTATCTCTCCCCCTGCCCCATCCGTTCAGTTGGCCTTCTTCGGGTCCGGCGGCAGGCTGGGCATGGGGGCGCAGGGCACGCCGTCGTCCTTCAGCTTTTTCACCTCGGCAGGCGTGGCCTCGCCGTAGATTTCGCGTTTTTCGCTGCGGCCTTCGTGGATGTCGCGAGCCTCGCGGGCGAAGGCGTCGCCGACGTAGTCGAAATTCTGCTCGACGTGATCGCGCACCTCGCGCGCCGCCTGCATCATCATGCTGTGCATCTGCTTGGCCATGTCGGGCGCGGGCGCGGTCTTCGTCGTGCCCGAGACGGCGGGGGCCATCACCTGCTTGCGCACGACGGTCGAGGCGCAGAAGGGGCATTCGACCAGACCGCGCGCGGCCTGATCGTCATAGTCGCTGGATGAGGCGAACCAGGCCTCGAAGCCGTGGTCGTGGTCGCAGGACAGGGCGTAGCGGATCATAGCGGCGGATCGAATTCGCGGTCGTGGCGCAGGGCCGGGATCGAGGCGCGGGCGCGATCCACGGCGCTCAGGTCCAGCGCGGCGTGCAGAACGCCCGGTTCGTCATGCTCGGCGCGGGCGATCACCTCGCCCCAGGGGCCGACGACCAGGGAGCGGCCCCAGGTCTGGCGGCCGTCCTCGTGCGTCCCGCCCTGGGCCGGGGCCAGGACGAAGGCGCCCGTCTCGATGGCGCGGGCGCGCAGCAAGGTCTCCCAGTGCGCCTCGCCCGTCGGGCGGGTGAAGGCGGCGGGCACGGCGATCATGGCCGCCCCGGCCTGGGCCAGTTGCCGGTGCAGATGCGGGAAACGCACGTCGTAGCAGATGCTCAGGCCCAGCCGCCCCCAGGGGGTGTCGGCCACGCTGGCGGCCTCGCCGGGACGCACCGAGGCGCTTTCGCGATAGGTTTCGCCATTGGCCAGGTCGACGTCGAAAACGTGCAGCTTGTCATAGCGAGCCGTGATCGCGCCGGTCGGATCGATCAGCAGGGATCGGTTGGCGGCGCGGGCGTCGCCGGGCGCGTCCGAGCGCACGATGGCCGAGCCGATCAGCAGCCAGACGCCCAGCTCCGCCGCCAGAGCCCGCAGGCCGAGGACGGCGGCGTCCGTGTCCTCGGACGACAGGGCGGCGTCGCGGAAGGCCCGGCGCTGCTCAAGGAAGTTGGTCCCCTCGGGCGTCAGGATCAGCCTGGCGCCGCCTGCCGCCGCCTCGCGGATCAGCGGCTCGACATGGGCTAGCCCCGCAGCCGCCGTCGCCGGCGTCCGCGTCTGGATCAGCCCGACCTCGAGCCGCTCGGTCATCAGGCCGCCAGCAGGGGGTCCAGACCGCCGCGGCGGTCCAGGGCGTGGATGTCGTCCGAGCCGCCGACGTGCCGGCCGTTGATGAAGATCTGCGGGAAGGTGGCCTTGCCGCCCGAACGCTCGACCATCTCGGCCTTCTTCGCCGGATCGTTCGAGGCGACGATCTCGGTGAATTCCACGCCCTTGCGCGTCAGCAGGCCGATGGCGGCGACGCAATAGGGGCAACCGGGCTTGGTGTAGATGACGACTTCAGCCAACTCTGGAACTCCTTGAACTTCGGACTAACCCCCTACTTAGGCGGTTCGCGCGCGGTTCGCACCCTCGCGATGACGGCCAGGTCCACGGCGCGGGCCCCGGCCTCCATCAGAACGCGCGTGCAGGCCTCGGCCGTGGCCCCGGTCGTCAGGACGTCGTCGATCAGCAGCAGGCGCCGTCCCTTGATCCGGCGCCGCCCGGCCTCGGTGACGGCGAAGGCGGATTTTACGTTCAGCCGCCGTCCGCGCGCCGACTTGCCGCCCTGGCTGGCGGTGGGCGTCGACCGGATCAGGGCGTCGGGCAGGTAGTCCAGCCCGGCGGCGCGGGCCAGGGGGCGGGCGATCTCGGCGGCCTGATTGAAGCGCCGCGCCAGAAGGCGGCTGCGGTGCAGGGGGACGGGAACCACGGCGTCGGCTTCGGCCACCACGTCGGCGGCCGAGCGGGCGATCCAGCGGGCGAACAGGGGGGCGAACTGCTGCTGGTCGCCGTGCTTGAACTTGAGGATCAGGCCGCGCGAGGCCTCGTCATAGACGCAGGCCGCCCGGGCGCGGGTGAAGGCGTAGGGCTGGACCTGACAGGCCAGGCAGCGGTCCGAGCCGAAGCCGCCGCCGTCGTATTCAAATGCCGCGCCGCAGCCGTCGCAGACGGGGGCTTCGAGAAACGCCACCCGGCTCCAGGCGTCGGGCGACAGGCCCGCCGAGGCCGTGGCCTCGCGGCTGTCGTGGGCCATGGGCGGCAGCAGAATATCCAGCAGGCCGCGTCCCGCATCGCGCGCGCCGGATGCTATAGGCGCGCTCACGCCTTTTAATCGACCTCGCCAGCCCCCATCCTGATCCGACATGAGCGCCCCCTCCTCCGGTCCCCCGATCATCTTCGACGCCGCCCGCCGCGCCGCGCGCCTGAGCCGCGCCGCCCGCCGTTTCCCCGACGCCGACTTCCTGCACGTCCGCGCCGCCGACAATGCGGTCCACAGCCTGGAAGTGATCCTGCGCGAGTTTCACACGCCCGTCGACCTGTCGCCCCATCCGGGCGTCTTCGCCCGGGTTCTGGCCGACAGCCCCGCGCAGGCCCGCGTCGGCGAGGTTCGCGCCGTGGGATCGACCGCCGAGCGCGCCGCGCCGGGGGCAGGCCCCCTGGGGGTGGAGGACGGCTCCGCCGACCTGATCGTCAATCTGCTGGGCCTGCACTGGGCCAACGACCTGCCGGGCGCCCTGAGCCAGATCCGCCGGGCGCTGAAGCCCGACGGCCTGTTCGTGGCCAGCCTGTTTGGCGCAGCCACCCTGAAGGAGCTGCGCGGCGTGCTGACCGAGGCCGAGCTGGAGGTCAACGGCGGGGCCCAGGCCCGCGTCTCGCCCTTCGCCGACGGCTTTGACGGGGCGGCCTTGCTGCAACGGGCCGGGTTCGCCCTGCCGGTGACCGACGTGGACCGGGTGACGGTGCGCTATGGCGATCCCTTCGCCCTGATGCGCGACCTGCGCGCCATGGGCGAGACGAACGTTCTGGCGGGGCCGATCCGACCGCTGAGCCGCGCCGTTCTGGCCCGCGCCGCGCAACTCTACGCCGAGCGTTACGCCGAGGCGGACGGGCGGATTCCTGCGACGTTCGAGATGGTGCACCTGGCCGGCTGGGCCCCACATGAAAGGCAGCAGAAGCCCTTGCCGCGCGGCTCGGCGAAAATGCGGCTGGCGGACGTCCTGGGGGTCCGGGAGCAAACGGGCGAGGATTGAGGTCGGGGCCTCAGCCGCCGCCGACGGCCCCGACCATGGCGGCGCGGATTCGTTCGTACATGGCGCCCGAGGCGTCGGTGAAGGCGGTGAGGGCGGCGACGATGCCCAGGAAGATCAGGCCGCAGATCAGGCCGTATTCAATGGCGGTGGCGCCGCTGTCGTCGCGAAGGAACCGGTCGATGATACGTCGCATCCCGGCCCCTCCCGCGGCGCCTGATCAGAGCAGGTCGCGCAACCAGGCGACCAGAGGTTCGTCGGCCGGCGGCATGGGATAGTCCGACAGCTTGTTCGGCTTCACCCAGGCCAGACCCGCGTGTTCATGGGCCACGACCACGCCGGACCAGCGCCGGCACAGATACAGTGGCATCAACAAGTGAAATGAATCGTAAGCGTGACTGGTAAACACGAAGGGGGCCAGACAGGCCTCGTTCACGTCGATGCCCAGCTCTTCCTTCAGTTCGCGGATCAGGGCCTGTTCGGGCCGCTCGCCCGGTTCGACCTTGCCGCCGGGGAACTCCCACAGGCCCGCCAGTTGCTTGCCCTCGGGCCGCTTGGCGATCAGGACGCGACCGTCGGGATCGATCAGGGCGACGGCGACGACCAGGACGGTTGGGACGGAGGCGGTCATGCCGCCTCCGGCCGGACGTAGAGCAGGTTCTCGCCCTGGATCAGAACCTGGAAGTCGCGCTGGCCCATGACCTGCTGGAAGGTGCGGCTGGTGTGCTGCTCCGGCAGCATCCAGTCGTGCGGCTCGACGATGACGCAGAAGGCCTGGTCCACCCAGTCGGTGGCGCTGGCGAACAGGTCTTCCTCGAAGCCCTCGATGTCGATCTTGGCCAGGAAGAGCGCCCCGTTCTCGACACCGGCGACCAGTTCGGGAATGGTCACGATCGACAGGCCGGTTTCGGCCCGCTCGGTGCGGATGCCCCAGGCGGCGTCGGCCGGGATCAGGGAGACGAAGCCCGCCTCGGCGCCGATAGCGGCCTCGACCACGGAGATGGCGGCGAAGGGCTCGGTGTTCAGACGCAGCACGGCGGCGTTGGCGGCGTCAGGCTCGACCGCGATGACGCGGGCCTCGGGGAAGGCCTGATGGAACCAGCGCGCGGCGGCGCCGACATTGGCCCCGGCGTCGATGATGACCGGAACCTGCCCGGCCGCCAGCATCTGGCGATAGCGGCGCTCCAGCCGGGCTTCGACAGCCGGGATCTTCAGGCGATATTCCTGCTCGCCGAAGACCTGACGCAGGGTGGCGATGTCGCTGTCGCGGCCCCGGACGTGGAAGCGGCCGAAGCGCGGCAGATCGATGACGGCGGGACCGGACGCATAGCGGGCCGTCACGGCCTGGAAGGCCGGGCGCAGGCCGAGACGGCGGGCGTCTTTGAAGAAGGCGCTGAGACGGGACATGATTAGGAGCGATAGTCCCCGTTGATCTCGATGTAGCGTTTGGTCAGGTCGCAGGTCCACACGGTGGCCGAGGCCCGGCCCGAGGCGACGTTCACCGTGATGTCGATCTCGGCGTTCTTCATATAGGCGCTCATCTTCGCCTCGTCGTAGGTCGGCGACGGGGCGCCGTCGACGGCGGCGACGTGGGGGCCGAAATCGATGGCCAGACGGTCGCGGTCGACAGCCTCCTCGGTCTTGCCGACGGCCATGACGATGCGGCCCCAGTTGGCGTCCTCGCCAGCGATGGCGGTCTTGACCAGGGGGCTGTCGGCGATCGACTTGGCCAGCTTGCGGGCCGAGGCGGGCGAGGCGGCGCCGTCCACAGTGACCTTGACGAACTTGGTCGCGCCTTCGCCGTCCTTGACCAGCTGGTGGGCCAGATCGAGCATGACCCGCTCCAGCGCCGCCGAGAAGTCCTTCAGTCGGCGGTCGCCGACCCGGCCGATGCGCGGCGCGCCCGAGGCGCCCGTGGCGAACAGCAGGGCCGTGTCATTGGTCGAGGTGTCGCCGTCCACCGTCACGCTGTTGAAGGTGGTGCGGACGTGCAGGTTCAGCAGGGCCTTCAGCACCGGCGGGGCGATGTTCGCATCAGTGACGATGAAGCCCAGCATGGTCGCCATGTCGGGCGCGATCATGCCCGAGCCCTTGGCGATCCCGGCGATCTTCACCTTGACGCCCTCGATCTCGCACTCGGCGTAGGAGCCCTTGGGGAAGGTGTCCGTGGTCATGATGCCGAGGCCGGCTTTCGCCCAGGCGTCGGCCTCAAGACCGGCTTCGATATCCGGCAGGCGGGCGGTGATCTTGGTGTCGTCCAGCACCACGCCGATGACCCCGGTCGAGGCCAGCATGACGTCGCGCTGGCGGCAGTCGAAGCGTTTGGCGACTTCCGACGCCGTGCGGCGCGCCGCGTCGGCCCCGGCCTTGCCGGTGAAGGCGTTGGCGCAGCCGGCGTTGACGACCAGGGCCTTGACCCCCTCGCCGCCCTTGTCGGCGTCCAGATGGCGCTTGCACCAGTCGACCGGCGCCGAACCCACCTTGTGTCGGGTGAAGACCCCGGCGCAGGACGCGCCCTCGGGGAAGTGGAAGACCACCAGGTCGTCGCGCTCGTGCTTGTAGAAGCCGGCGCGGGCGGTGGCGATCTCGACCCCGCCGATCGGCGGGATGGTCGGGAAGGGCACGGCCAGCGGCGAAACCGTCAGGCCAGGCTTGCCGGGCGCAGCGGGCGCGACGGGCGCGGGCTTGGTCGGCTGGGTGGCGCGCTTCAGGGCCGAGGCGAGCGGGTCCAGCGCCTTTTCGATGGCGGATTCGATCATCTGGCCGGTCGAACCGGATTTGGCGGGCGGACGGTTCATGAGGCGACGTTTCCGGCGGAAGCAGCGGGCGCGGCGGGCGCCGCTGCAGGAGGAGAAGCAACCGGCTTGGCGGCCGGTTTGGCGGGATTGATGAAGACCTCGACCGAGGCCTTGCCACGCAGCTGCTCCAGCAACTGGCGCACCCCTTCATAGGTCAGATAGCGGACGATAAGAGGGCGGGCCTGATCCATCGTCGGCGGGGTCTCGAGGCGGCGGTCCTCGATGCGCAGCACGGCCCAGCCGCCCTCGCCCTGGACCGGACCGACCACGGCGCCCGGCGCCTGGCCGCGCACGGCGGCGGCGTAGGCGTCAGGCAGGACGTCCAGCGTCGAATAGCCCAGGTCCCCCCCGGAATAGCGGGTGGCGTCGTCGACCGAGCGTTGAGCGGCCACGGCCTCGAAGGCGGCGCCCTGCCCCAGGACGCCGACGACGGCGTCGGCCTGTTCCTTGGTGTGCGACAGGATCAGGCGGACCCGGACCTCCTCGGTCGTCTGCGCCCGGCGTTGCTGCTCCTGATAGAGGCGCTCGACCGCCTGATCCGACACCGCGCCGCTGACGACGGATTCGACCAGGATGTCGCCGAGGATGCGTTCTTGCACCGCCTCCAGCCGACGCTGGGCTGCGGCGCTCTTGTCCAGACCGCGACGGCGGGCCTCGGCGGCCAGAAGCTTCTGATCGACCACCTCGTCCAGCACGCGGCGGAACAGCTCGGACTTGACGTCCAGGGGATCACCCTCCCCGACCAGGCCCTGCGCCACCGCCTCGCGGCGCACGTCCGAGGCCCAGACCGAGCGGTCCTGAACGCGGGCGACGATCAGATCGTCCTTTTCAGGCGGGGTTTCCGCATCGCCGCGCCCGCAGGCGGCCGTCAGCGTCAGGGCCAACAGGGCCGACGTCAGCAGGGGCCGCAGGGCGGTGAAGGAGGGACGCGAAAGACGCATCAGGCGCTCCAGCAAGAGATGGAAAACGGCGGGCCGAGAGCCTGCCGCCGCAAGCCCTTGAAAGCCCCTCGCGTTGACAGGGGTTAGGGCGGTGCTTAAGTCCCGGCTGCGCCCAAGTCGAGGGGTTTTCGATCGTCTGCGCGGCCCCTGCGCACGCCTCGTATTTCGAGGGTCGCCGGGACCGGCGTCGATCCGGGCCTTCAGATCACGGCGCTTCCTGTTTCAGAGCCTTCAGCCGCTCGACCGCCTTTACCGGATCGCCCATGCTCGGCTTCGCCAAGAAAATCCTCGGCTCCTCCAACGACCGCAAGGTCAAGGCCTTCCAGGCCCAGGCGCAAAAGATCAACGCCCTGGAAGCCAGGTTCGAGGCCTTCTCGGACGACGAACTGCGCATGATGACGCAGACCTTCAAGGATCGGATTGAGGCCGGCGAGAGTCTGGACAAGATCCAGAACGAAGCCTTCGCCGTGGTGCGCGAGGCCTCCAAGCGGGTCATGGGTCAGCGTCAGTACGACGTGCAGCTGGCCGGCGGCATGATCCTGCATGAAGGCGGCATCGCCGAAATGCGGACCGGCGAAGGCAAGACCCTGGTGGCCGTGGCCCCGGTCTATCTGAACGCCCTGGCGGGCAAGGGCGTCCACGTCATCACCGTCAACGACTACCTGGCGCGCCGCGACGCCGAGACCATGGGCAAGATCTATCGCTTCCTCGGTCTCGAGGTCGGCGTCATCGTCAACGGTCTGAGCCAGGGCCAGCGTCAGGCGGCCTACAACGCCGACATCACCTACGGCACCAACAACGAATTCGGCTTCGACTATCTGCGCGACAACCTGGTCTATGACCGCCGCGAGATGGTGCAACGGAGCCACCACTTCGCCATCGTCGACGAGGTCGACTCCATCCTGATCGACGAGGCGCGCACGCCCCTGATCATCTCGGGTCCGACCGAGGACCGCTCGGACCTCTACAAGATCGTCGACGCGATCGTGAAAGAGCTGATTCAGGACAAGGCCACCTTCGACCTGGACGAAAAGCAGCGCCAGGCCCTGCTGACCGAGCTGGGCTCGGAGCGCATCGAGGAGATGCTGGAGGTCGGCGGCCACTTCGCCGAGGACACCACCGATCTCTATGATCCGGCCAACGTCAGCCTGGTCCACCACGTCAACCAGGCCCTGCGCGCCAACACCCTGTATCAGCGCGACAAGGACTACATCATCAAGGCTGGCGAGATCGTCCTGATCGACGAATACACCGGCCGCATGATGACGGGCCGTCGCCTGTCCGAAGGTCTTCACCAGGCCATCGAGGCCAAGGAAGACGTCAAGATCATGCCCGAGAACCAGACCCTGGCCTCGGTCACCATCCAGAACTACTTCCGCCTCTACGAAAAGCTGTCCGGCATGACCGGCACGGCCGCCACCGAGGCCCAGGAATTCCTCGACATCTACAAGATGGACGTCCTGGAAGTGCCGACCAACCGTCCGATCCAGCGCAAGGACTACGACGACGAGGTCTATCGCACCTTCAAGGAAAAGAACGCGGCCATCGCCGCCCAGATCGCCGAGTGCCACGTCAAGGGCCAGCCCATCCTGGTCGGCACCGTCTCGATCGAGAAGTCCGAGGAGCTGTCGGACGTCCTGAAGACCTATGACTACAAGGTCGAGACCGCCCGCGCGCTCAAGGCCGAATACGCCGGCCGCGAGAAGGAAGCCCAGAAGGTCGGCGACGACGCCTATGACATCACCTGGGTCTCGGGTCGCGGCATCCCGCACAACGTCCTGAACGCGCGCCAGCACGAACAGGAAGCCTATATCGTCGCCGACGCCGGCCTGCCGGGCGCGGTGACCATCGCCACCAACATGGCCGGTCGCGGCACCGACATTCAGCTGGGCGGCAACCTGGAGATGCGCATCCAGCGCTGGACCCAGGAACAGCGCAACATGGCCATCGAGGTCACGTCCGAGGCCCTGGCCGCGGTGGAAGCCGAGTACAAGGCCGAGATCGCCGTCCACCGCGAGACGGCCCTGGCCGCCGGCGGCCTGTTCGTCCTGGGCACCGAGCGCCACGAAAGCCGCCGCATCGACAACCAGCTGCGCGGCCGCACCGGCCGTCAGGGCGACCCCGGCACCTCGAAATTCTATCTGTCGTGCGAAGACGACCTGCTGCGCATCTTCGCCGGCGACCGCTTGGACGCCATCATGAAGTCCTTCGGCGTGGCCGAGGGCGAGGCCATCAGCCACCCCTGGCTGAACCGCGCCGTCGAGACGGCCCAGAAGCGCGTCGAGGCCCGCAACTACGACATGCGCAAGAACGTGCTGAAGTACGACGACGTCGTGAACGACCAGCGCAAGGCCGTGTTCGAACAGCGTCAGGAGTTCATGGACTCCACGGACCTGTCGGAACTGGTCACCGACTTCCGCCTCGACGTCGTGTCCGACCTGGTCGAACGCTATATGCCGCCCAAGGCCTATGCCGAGCAGTGGGACATGGACGGCCTGGACGAGAAGGTCCGCTCGACCCTCGGCCTGGAGCTGCCGCTCAAGGACTGGGCCGCCGAGGAAGGCGTCTCGAACGAGGAGATCGAGGAGCGCATCAACGCCGCCGCCGACGCCCGCGCCGCCGAGCGGCTGGAGATGATCGGCGTCGACCAGACCCGCGGTCTGGAAAAGCAGTTCATGCTGCAGATGATCGATATGCAGTGGCGCGAGCACCTGGTCCACCTGGACCACCTGCGCGGCGTCATCGGCCTGCGCGGCTACGGCCAGCGCGACCCGCTGAACGAATACAAGACCGAAGCCTTCAACCTGTTCGAGACGCTGCTGCACGACCTGCGCCACAACGTCACCCGCTGGCTGATGACGGTCGAGTTCCGCTTCGAGGCCCCGCCGGCGATGGACATGCCCGAGTTCCAGGAGATCCACCTGAACCCCGGCACCGGCGAAAACGAAATGCTGAACCCGATGGCCCAGAACCCGGAGGGGATGCTGACCGGCGACGACCGTTCGAAACTGCCGGTCGAGGCCCTGCCCGTCGGCTGGGAACGCACCAGCCGCAACGCCGACTGCCCCTGCGGCTCGGGCCGCAAGTTCAAACACTGCCACGGTAGTTTGATTTAAGGCGCGCTGACGCACGCGGCGCTACGCTTGCGACGCGGTCGCTCGCTGCTTGAGCGCCGAAAGACTGAGTTGAGAGAGGCGGGTTTGCGAAGGCAGGCTCGCCTCTTTTCTGTTGGGCCGGACGCTGATCCGGGTAAGCTCGCGGGATGAGCTACAAGCCCCTCTTCTCGCGCGCCCTGGGTCTGGATCCCGAGCGGCTGCATTTCGCCGCCCACAGCCATCACCTGTGGCCCGACGCCAGTTTCGACGCCCAGGTCCAGGCCTGGGCCGAGGCCAACCGCTTCGCTGACCGCAAGTGGGATCTGGTGTTCGGCGAGGTCATCCCCGAAGCCCAGAAGCATGTGGCGCGCGAACTGAACCTGCCCTCGCCCGACAGCCTGATCTTCACCTCCAACACCCACGACCTGCTGATCCGCCTGGTGTCCGGCGTCGAGAAGAAGCCGGTGCGCATCCTGTCCACCGACGGCGAGTTCCACTCCTTCCGTCGCCAGTCCGAGCGCTGGGAGGAAGCCGGCGAGGCGGTGGTCACGCGCGTGCCGCTGCACCCCTTCGCCACCTTCGCCGAGCGCTTCGTCGCGGCGGCCCGGGCGGGCGGACATGACCTGATCCTGGTCAGCCAGGTCTTCTTCCGCACCGGCCAGGTGTTCGACGCCATGCCCGAACTGGCGGCCCTGGCCGATCCGGCCGGTCCCTGGGTGGTCATCGACGGCTATCACGGCTTCATGGCCACCCCGACCGACCTGTCGGGCGTGGCGGACAAGGTCTTCTATCTGGCGGGGGGCTACAAATACGCCATGGCGGGCGAAGGCGCCTGCTTCCTGCACGCCCCGCCCGGCTTCTGCCCGCGCCCCGTCATCACCGGCTGGTTCGCCGAGTTCGGCCATCTGGAGGGCCCGCCCGGCGGGGTCCAGTACCGCACCGACGGCGGCCGCTTCTGGGGCGCCACCTTCGACGTCAGCGCCCTTTATCGCTTCAACGCCGTGCGCCGGATGCTGGACGAGCAGGGCCTGACCACCGCCGCCGTCGCCGCCCACGCGCGCGGGCTGCAGGCGCGCTTCCAGGCGGCGATCCAGAACGGCGAGGCCGGCGCCCTGTCGCAGGCCGAAATCCTCAACCCGGTCGAGGGGGAGGCCCCGCGCGCCCGTTTCCTGGCCCTGCGTTCCGACGAGGCCTTGCGCTGGAAGGCGGACCTGCAGCACATGAACGTGGTCACCGACGTGCGCGACGACGTCATCCGCTTCGGCTTCAGCCTGTATCAGTCCGAGGAGGACGTGGAGCGGCTGATCCACGCCTGCGCCCGGCTGGACTAGCGCCTCAGAAGAACAGGCTGTCGTCCTGACGC
>NZ_JBOHLI010000059.1:0-19558 GCF_050729455.1 Brevundimonas sp. | reverse complement strand
CCGGAGGATGACGGAAGTGGGGTCAGGGCGGGGCCGGTTCCTCAGCCGGAAAAACAGAGTCCAATTCGTCTGAATCGTCTGAAATCCGGCCCTCGGGGTCGAGGCGGGCCTTGAGGGCGGCGATGCGGGTTTCGATGGCGCGGCGACCGGCGTGGTCGTCGGGGGAGAGGCGGGCGGCGTCGCGGGCGACCTCGGCGACGGCTTTCAGGTCGGCTTCCAGCGTGGCGGCGGGATCGGGTTCGGGATCGGGTTCGGGGTCGGGTATGGTTGCGGCCAGAAGGGCGGGGTCGGTCAGGGCGCGCCAGGTGCGTAGCCAGGAGGCGGCCTCGACGGCGCGGCCGCGTCGCACGGCGCGGTCCAGCCGCATCAGGGCCTGGGCCGCCATCTGGGCCAGGTCGGGCGGGGCGGAGGGCGTTGCGGGGTCGTCGTCCTGCGGATCGGGCCAGACGTCCTCGATGTCGCTGCGGCGCCAGCCCTCGCGCGCGGCGCGGGAGCGCAGGGTGCCCAGCTTCAGGTCATAGCGGGCGCAGACGGCCTCGGCCGCGTCCCCGGCCAGATAGTCGCGCCGCGCCGCCGCCCAGATCGCCCCGGAGCGGACGCGATAGCCGTCCCGCGCTTCCGGCTCCTCATGGTCATGGCCGCGCCCGGTGTCGTCAGGGTCGGGCGCCTCGGCCCGCGCGGCGGTCGAGGGCCGGACATGGTCGGGGATGTAGGTGGTGTCGCCGAACTCGTCCTGCTCCCACCGTCCCGAGGCGACGATCCGGGGCTCGCCCTCGTGCCAATATGCCTCCCGCGCGTCGTCCATCTCGCCTCCTCCTGCCTGCGGGAAGGAGGTTGGCGGACGGGTGCGTCAGGATCGGACGGGGGCGGGTGCGCTTATCAACTCGGCCGCCATCTGGCCATTCGGTCCGGAGAGGAAAGTGAAGGGTAGAATAGGCACCGATTACCAACCGAGCACCTTGAGGTTTGTATGCTGAGCGTTAGACGCTCAAAATGATAACGAACAAAGATTTGGGGGTGATTCTTGCAAGCTGCATCTGTCGAAATTCTGTCGCCCCTGCTCAAGCAGCGATCCCTGATTCGTCCTGTTTCACGTATCAATTTCGATGTTACCGACCGGTCCGCATTCGACAAATGCATTGCGCTAGCCATCAACTGGATGGGCGAAGCTCCCCGTCGCGGTCAAAGGCCCAGATCCGGTATCAACCTGCCTGGCGAAGCCGGAAAGGGGGAGTCGTTTGATATATCGGATGTGCTCGGGGCGAACCCAGCAAAGGCTCTAAGACTTGAAGCGTCGGACGGTGCCTTGTGGACAGCAAGATTGGACTTTCCTGACCCGGATTATCCTCGGACTTGGGTGTCGGAGTTCTTTGTGGAGCGGAGGGTCGGGCAGAAGGTGCGCTTTGGGGCTCAGTTAACCTGTGTCATGCGTAACGAGTGCCCTCCCTTCGAGCCCACGCGGCCGAGATTGGTGCAAAAGATACTGGAGTCTCTGTCGTGTGAGGCTGATAACCGCTCGTTGTCAGACAAAATCACGACAACAACTCAGAGAGATGTTCCTGAGTTTTTGGAGCTTCTCTATCGGCCTGATCGACGCTTGCCTGTGATTGTTTGTTCCGCAGGAGATAAGGTCGATGCTAATCTGACGCCTGCTCGCATTGCTAGCCGGATTGGCGGTGCAGCGCACATCGTTGAGCTAGATCACGAAGCGTCTTGGGAAATGACCCGGAATGTCGGGCGGCGCATGTCTGTGTTCAACGGTGCCGTTCGAATTTATAATCCCGGTCTCACTGAAGATGCTGAAGATCCATTTGATCATCCTCTCTGGGTCGGGCAGTCGAATAATGCAAAAAATTTGCAGAGGCAGATTGCTGATCGCGCTCTGAAGGTCGCGTTTCTAAAAGAAAATCCTGACAGGCCCTTTTATCGTTACGCGCGAGTTCGTGATCTCGCCACGCGGCGCGTTCTCGATCAAAAAATTGGCACGGAAAGTGACCAGCTAAAAGCTGAACTGGCTCTGCTTGAAGAGCAGGTTGCTGAATACGCTGAAGAGCGTGATACATGGCAAAGCTTGGCTCAATCTGAACAAGATCAAAGAATTGATGCTGAGAGGGAGGTTGAACGCCTCAAGTTAGAGGTTTCTCGACTCGAGTCTAAGGCTAATGCGCTGGAGCACGGGTATAAAGACGGCGCAGAGGCGGGCGACCAGGCCCCTGTTGATCGGCGTCTTTTATCGTATGCCGATCTCGAGGATTGGAGCGACGAAGTCCTGGGCGATTGTGTTTACATCCATCAAGCAGCGCTCAAGGATTGTCGTAAGAATGGCCATGTTAGCATGCTGGAGCGCATTGAAAGTGCGCTAGTTATTATGCGTGATTATATGACGCCAGCACGTAGAAATCACGATAGCGGCCTCCGTTCTGAGGCGCATAGGAAGCTTGCGGAGTTGGGGATGAAGGACAGTGGGTGTTTCGTGAACAGGGATGAGGCTCGAAACAACCAATCTTACTCTGTTCCTTATGATGGAAGCACTCGTGTGATGTATGATCATATCAAGTTTGGAAAAGGGTACGATAATTCAAATCAAATCCGAATATATTACTTCTGGGATGATGAAAAAAAGAGGCACGTTGTAGGCAAGATGCCGTCTCATCTGAGGAATAATCTTACATCATAGGGTGTCGTGTGGGGCTCCCCCTCACACCTTCACCTCCACAACTCCGCCGCCGGCCCTGAATTTGGCGCTCATTTCGGCCATGCCTGCTTCGGCTTCCTGAGCGGCCAGCGACCCGCCCGCGTCGTTCTGGGCCTTGGCGGCGTCGCGGATATCCTGGCTGATCTTCATGCTGCAGAACTTGGGGCCGCACATGGAGCAGAAGTGGGCGGTCTTGTGCGCTTCCTTCGGCAGGGTCTCGTCGTGGTATTTGCGGGCGGTTTCGGGGTCGAGGCCGAGGTTGAACTGGTCCTCCCAGCGGAACTCGAAGCGGGCGCGGCTTAGGGCGTCGTCGTGCATGCGGGCGGCGGGGTGGCCCTTGGCCAGGTCGGCGGCGTGGGCGGCGATCTTGTAGGTGATGACGCCGTCCTTGACGTCCTGACGGTCGGGCAGGCCCAGGTGCTCTTTCGGCGTGACGTAGCAGAGCATGGCCGTGCCGAACCAGCCGATCATGGCCGCGCCGATGGCGGACGTGATGTGGTCGTAGCCGGGGGCGATGTCGGTGGTCAGCGGGCCAAGCGTATAGAAGGGCGCCTCGTGGCAGTGCTTGAGCTGCTCATCCATGTTGGCCTTGATCTTGTGCATCGGCACGTGGCCGGGGCCTTCGATCATGACCTGACAGCCCTTGGCCCAGGCGATTTTCGTCAGTTCGCCGAGGGTGCGCAGCTCGGCGAACTGGGCCTCGTCATTGGCGTCGGCGATGGAGCCGGGGCGCAGGCCGTCGCCCAGCGAGAAGCTGACATCATAGGCCCGCATGATGTCGCAGATGTCCTCGAAGTGCTCGTAGAGGAAGCTCTCCTTGTGGTGGGCCAGGCACCACTTGGCCATGATGGAGCCGCCGCGCGAGACGATGCCCGTCACGCGTTTGGCCGTCATCGGCACGAAGGGCAGCCGCACGCCCGCGTGGATGGTGAAGTAGTCCACGCCCTGTTCCGCCTGTTCGATCAGGGTGTCGCGGAAGACCTCCCACGTCAGGTCCTCGGCGATGCCGTTCACCTTCTCCAGCGCCTGATAGATGGGCACGGTGCCGATGGGGACGGAGGAGTTGCGGATGATCCAGTCGCGGATGTTGTGGATGTTGCGGCCCGTCGACAGGTCCATGACGTTGTCGGCGCCCCAGCGGGTGGCCCAGACCAGCTTGTCCACCTCGTCGTCGACGCTGGAGAGGACGGCCGAGTTGCCGATGTTGGCGTTGATCTTCACCAGGAAGTTGCGGCCGATGATCATCGGCTCGACTTCGGGGTGGTTGATGTTGTGCGGGATGATGGCGCGGCCGCGGGCGATTTCCTGACGCACGAACTCGGGGGTCACGAAGTCGGGGATGGCGGCGCCGAAGTCTTCGCCGTCGCGGATGCAGGGGGCGTTCTGCTCGCGGCGCAGGTTCTCGCGGATGGCGACGTATTCCATCTCGGGCGTGATGATCCCGGCTTTAGCGTATTCGTATTGGGTGACGGGGCGGCCCTCGACGCCCTTGAAGACCTGATGGTTGGAGACGTCGAAGCGGGGGGCCAGGTGCTTGCCGCTGGCGTGGCCGTTGTCCTCGGGCTTGACCTCGCGAGGATTGGCGACGGGGGCGATGTCGCCGCGGTCCAGCTGCCAGCTGGATTTGACGCGGGGCAGGCCCTTCTTGATGTCGATAGTCACGGCCGGGTCGGTGTAGGGGCCGGAGCTGTCATACATCGTCACCGGCGGCTCGTTGGCGCTGGGGTGGACGGCGACCTCGCGGAAGGGGACGCGGATGTCGGGGAAGAGCTCGCCCGCCACGAAGACTTTCACGCCGCCGGCGCGCGGGCCGGTGGGGATGCGGCCGGTCTCGGCCTCGACGGCCTTGCGGGCCTCGGCCAGGGGGAGCTCGATATTGGGCTCGTGCGGCTGTTCGGTCGTCGGCGTGACGTTGATGTTCATGGCGGCCTCTGTGCTTCAAGAGGTCCGCCGACGTCGGGCGAGGCGGTCCCATGGCGTAAAGCCGCCAGCGACCAAAGCGTTTCCCATCCCTTCGCCGGCATGACCCGGATCAGGTTCGACGGGTCAGAGGAAAAACCTCAATCTCAGCCGCTCAATTGCGACCCCCCGGAGAACGGCGCGACCCTAGCCCGTTTCGGGGGTAGGTCAAGCGAGGCGGGCGTGGCAGGAAGGGGAATGATCCTTTCCCGAACCTATGGACCCGAGGACATGGCCGGGTGTCTGGCCCTGTTCGACAGCAATACGCCGCGCTTCTTTGACGTGAGCGAGCGCGACAGCTTTGTCGGGTTTCTGGAGGATGAGGCGCTGCGCTGGCCCTATCAGGTGATCGAGCGCGACGGGCGCATCGTCGGCTGCGGCGGTCATGCGGTCGAGCCGGACGGGATCAGCGTCGCCCTGTGCTGGGGCATGGTGGACCAGACGCTGCACGGCCAGGGGCTGGGGCGGGTGCTGACCGAGGCGCGGCTGACGGCGGCGCGGGCGACGCCGGGGATCAGGCGCGTCATCCTGAACACCAGCCAGCATACGCAGGGGTTCTATGCGCGGTTCGGCTTTGAGGCGGTGAAGGTCACGCCCGACGGCTATGCGCCCGGCATTGATCGCTGGGACATGGTGTTGAGGCTGGATTGAAGGAGAGGGGGGCGGCCCGGCTTCTCAGTCGGGGGGGCGTTAAGGCCGGGCCGCCACAGACGACATCGGGGTTGGGGGGCGTCCGACGTGTCCGATGCAATAACAACAGACCCGAAACTTGGTTCCGCAAGAATTCGCGCATTAGCCATCATTGTTGAACGCGGGGCGCCGAACCGGCGTTTTCGTCAGGCGGCGACGGAATGAAAGATGTGTTTTTGGGCAAGTCACAGGCGGGCGGCATGAAGACTTTGGGCGTTCTGGGCGGCATGGGGCCGGCGGCGACGGTGGCCTTTCTGGCGCGGGTTCAGGCCCTGACCCCGGCGAAGGGGGACGAGGACCACGTGCGGGTGGTCCTGGACATGAACCCGCAGGTGCCGAACCGGCATACCCATCCGGAGGCGGCGGGGCGGACCCTGGGCGAGATGGCCGTGCGGTTGAGGGCGGCCGGGGCCGAGGTCCTGGCCATGCCGTGCAACACCGCCCACGCCCACGCGGATGCGATCCGCGCGGCGGGCCTGCCCTTCATCGACATGGTGGCGGAGACGGCCAGGGCGGCGAAAGACAGGGCGGCGAAAGCGAGGGGCGCGACGCGGATCGGGGTGCTGGCGACGCCGGGCGGCGAGGCCCTGTATGCGGCGGCGCTGGAAGACGAGGGTGTGGAGATGGTGCGGCTGTCAGAGGCCGACCGGGCGCGCTTCATGAGCGTGGTGTTCGGGGTCAAGGCGGGCGACGTGGGGCCCGAGCAGAGGGCGGCCATGCGAGGGCTGGCCGAGGCCCTGGTCGCGGCGGGGGCCGAAGGGATCATCGGCGGCTGCACCGAGGTGCCGCTGCTGCTGGATTCGACGAACGTGGTTGTGCCGTTGACCGACTCGGCCGAGGTGCTGGCTCGCGTGTGCGTAGCGAACTGCCTGGGGGATGAGCGTGACCGAAACGATCAGCAGCTATATTCGGGCTGATGAGAAGCTGCTGTGGCGGGGCAAGCCGCAGCAGGGCCTGCGCCTTGGCGGGCAGGACCTGTTCATGGTGCCCGTCAGCCTGCTTTGGGGTGGCGGGGTACTGATGTTCCTGGTGTCGGGGGGGCTTTCGGCCGCAGGTGGATTTCCGTTTGTCCTGTTTCCGCTGATTTTCGGGGTCGCCGCGATCTACGTCACGGTCGGGCGCTTGATCCATGACGCCTGGATCCGATCACGGATCGAGTACGCCCTGACGGACCGCCGCATCATCGTGTTTCAGCGCGGCTTTGGCGGCGACGTGACGACGGTGGATATCGGCAAGATGGATCAGGTCCGGTTCAAGCCGCGCGGTGAACGCGGGGACATCTTATTCGGACGCGATCCTGGCCTCCAGAGCTTCTTCGGGGGGCAGAGCTTCCGTTCCAGCTTCGCCTTGTGGGTTCCGAGCCTGTCGGAGACGCCGCAGTTCCTGGGCGTGGAGAACGCCCGGCGTGTCTACGACCAGATCGAGGGGCTGAGGACCGCGTCGTGATGACGGCGTGTTGCCTCGCGCGCCGTCACGCGGCACACCCGTCGGGTGAAACAGTCCCTCATCATTGATTGCGACCCCGGCGTGGACGACGCCACGGGGTTGCTGACCGCCTTCGCCTCGAACGACCTCGACCTGTTGGCCGTGACCACGGTGGGCGGCAATGTCAGCGCCGTGCAGACGGCGAGGAACGCCCGCATCCTGCGCCAGATCGCCGGGCGCGAGGACGTGCCGGTCTTCAAGGGGGCCGAGCGACCGCTGAAGCGCGAACCGGCCGGGGCAGGCGAGTTCCACGGGGCCGAGGGTCTGGGCGATCTGGCGCCGTTCGAGCCGGAGGCGTCGGTCGGCGAGGGGACATCCGCCGAAGCCATCGTGCGGCTGGTCATGGCGCGGCCCGCCGGGTCCGTGGCCCTGGCCGTCATGGGGCCGATGACCAATCTGGCGCTGGCGATGCGAGCCGAGCCGAGGCTGGCGGCGCATCTGGGGCCGGTGGTGGTCATGGGCGGGGCGCGCTCGGAAGGCGGCAACATCACCGCCAGCGCCGAGTTCAACATCTGGGCCGACCCGGATGCGGCGGCCGAGGTCTTTGCGTCGGGTTGCCGGATGATCGTCATGGGACTGGACGCCACGCACCAGGTGCGGGCGACGGAGGAGAGGATCGCCGCCATCGAGGCGGTGGACACGGCCTCGGCGCGGACGGCGGCGGCCATGCTGCGCTTCTCGCAGCGGACCGAGCGCGAGATTGTCGGCTGGGACGCGGGGCCGCTGCATGATCCCTGCACCGTGGCCTGGCTGGCGAAGCCCGAGCTGTTCGAGCTGGCGCCGTGCCGGATCGAGGTGGAGACGCAGAGCGAGCTGACGCGCGGCCATACGGCGGTGGAGTTCCGCGTCGAGGCCGCGACGGCGAACCATTTCTGGGCGACAAGAGCCGATGCCGACGGGGTCTTCGCCCTGATCACCGAAAGACTGGGAGCAGGCCAATGAGGATCACCGTCGTCGGGTCGATCAATCTGGACATGACGGCCTCGGCGCCCAGCCTGCCGGCGCCGGGCGAGACGGTGACGGGGGCAAGCCTGGCCCGCCACGCGGGCGGCAAGGGCGCCAATCAGGCGCTGGCGGCGCGGCGGCTGGGGGCGGACGTCAGTCTCATTGGTCGCGTGGGCGAGGACGAGATGGCGGGGGCGGCCGTGGCGCTGATGCTGGCGCACGGGGTGGACCTGTCGGGCGTCGAGACGGACATCGCGGCGCCGACCGGGGTGGCCCTGATCGCCGTCGATCCCTCGGGCGAGAACCAGATCGTGGTCGCCGCCGGGGCCAATCACTTCGTCACGCCGGAACAGTTGCCGTCGCGGATCGAGACGCCGCTGATCGCCCAGCTGGAGCTGCCGATCGAGACGGTCGAGGCGGCGGTGGGGCGGGCGACGGACTTCGTCTGCGTCAACCTGGCGCCCGCAGCCCCGGTGTCGGAGGCCCTGCTGCGGCGGGCCGACCTGATCGTGGTCAATGAGACGGAGGCCGCCTTCTACGGCGAGGCCCTGCACGTCGGGGGCGGACTGGTGGTGGTGACCAAGGGGGCGCGCGGGGCGGTCATGTACCGGCGCGGGGTGGAGATGGCCTGGGCTACGCCGCCGCGCGTTCACGCCGTCGACGCGACGGGGGCGGGCGACGCCTTCGTCGGGGCCATCGTCGTGGCCCTGCTGGACGGGATGACGCCGGACGCGGCCCTGCACTTCGCCTGCGCGGCGGGGGCCCTGGCCGCGACCCGGCCGGGGGCGCAGCCGTCGCTGGGGACGCGCGAAGAGGTGGAGGCCCTGCTGGCGGGCTAGAACCGGATCACCTGACGCACCGCCCGCCCGTCGGCCAGGGCGTCGAAGGCGGCGTTGATGTCGTCCAGCGCCAGCGTCCCGCTGAGCAGGCGGTCGACCGGCAGGCGGCCCTGGCGGAACAGGGCGACGTAGCGGGGGATGTCGCGCACGGGGACGCAGGTTCCGATGTAGGATCCCTTCAGCGTGCGCTCTTCGCCGACCAGAGAGACGACGTTGACGGCGAGCGCGGCCTCGGGCGGGGGCAGGCCGGCGGTGACCGTGGTTCCGCCGCGCCGGGTCATGCGCCAGGCGCTGTCGAGGGCGCGGACCGAGCCGGCCATTTCGAAGACGAAGTCGGAGCCGCCCCTGGTCAGGGCGCGGACCTGATCGACGGCGTCGGGATCGGCGGCGTTGACGGTCTGGACCACGCCAGGCGCTGGGCCGAGCGAACGGGCCAGGGCCAGCTTGTCCTCCGACAGATCGACGGCCACGACCGGCGAGGCGCCCGAGGCCAGGGCGCCGAGAACGGCGGCCAAGCCGACGCCGCCGAGGCCGACGACCACGGCCGACTGGCCCGCGCGGACGCCCGCCGTGTTCACCACGGCCCCGACGCCGGTCAGGACGGCGCAGCCGAACAGGGCGGCGTGCTCGAACGAAAGATCGGCGTCGATCTTCACCAGCGAACGGCGCGAGACCACGGCGCGTTCGGCGAAGGCGGAGCAGCCGAGGTGGTGGTTGAGGGTCTCGGCGCCCGCGTGCAGGGCGCGGCGGCCGGTCAGAAGTTCGCCCCGGCCGTTGGCGACGGCGCCCGGCTCGCACAGGGCGGGGCGGCCCTCGGCGCAGGGGCTGCAGTGGCCGCATGACGGCATGAAGACCATGACGACGTGGTCGCCGACGGCGAGGTCGGCGACGCCCTCGCCCAGGGCCTCGACCACGCCCGCCGCTTCATGGCCCAGGGCCATGGGCAGCGGGCGGGGACGGTCGCCGTTGATGACGGAAAGATCCGAGTGGCACAGACCCGCCGCCTTGACGGCGACCAGGACCTCGCCAGGGCCGGGGTCGTCGAGGGTGACGGTCTCGACGCCCAGGGGGCGGCTGTCGGCGTAGGGGCGCGCGGCGCCCACGTGGCGCAGGACGGCGGCGCGGGTGGCGGTCGGCATGGTCAGGGCTCCCATCTGCTGGCAGGCTAGGCGCTTGACGCAAGGGGCGCTAAGAGGGGCGTCAAGGGGAGGCGGCGATGACGGAGCGGAGCCGGGGGAGGCGCGGCGACTACGCGCGGTTCGTGCGGTTGACGACGCGGTGGGCCGACAACGACGCCTATGGCCACGTCAACAACGTCGCCTACTACGCCTTCATCGACACGGCGGTGAACCAGCTGCTGATCGAGGCGGGGCTGCTGGACGTGACCGGGTCCGAGGTCATCGGGGTGGCGGCCGAATCAGGCTGCCGGTTTCACGCCTCGGCGGCCTATCCCGACGTGATCCACGCCGGGGTGCGGGTCGGGCGGCTGGGGTCGTCCAGCATCCGCTACGAGGTCGGCCTGTTCCGCAACGACGAGGATGAGGCGACGGCCGAGGGCTTCTTCGTCCACGTCAGGGTGACGCGGGCGACGATGCGGCCCGCAGCCATCCCTGAGGCGCTGCGTCTGTTTCTGGAAAGGCTGAGCGCGGCCTAGCGCTCGTCGTACTGGCGCAGCAGGAAGAGGGTTCCGACGGCGGTCAGGGCGCCCAGGGCGAAGGCGGCGACGATGGAGCCGGTGGCGGCGGCGGTGGAGACCGTGACCGGGCGCTTGGCGTACCATTCGACGATCTCGCCCGCGTGGGCGTGGTCGAGGCCTTCGTCGTAGGCGTCGTCCAGATAGGTGTCGTCGGCGGCGGCCATGAGCGTCTCCTTATCGCCTGCGCTAAATCCCCGGCGCAGTCGGGCGGTTCCCTGTCGTGACAGAGGATCGCACATCCAGTAAAGGCCTCGCCTCACGTTTCAGAAATCTGGCAGCGAGATTCATGGCCGGCCACTCGAAATTCAAGAACATCATGCACCGCAAGGGGCGCGCCGACGCCCAGCGGTCGAAGCTGTTCTCCAAACTGTCGCGCGACATCACCGTCGCCGCCAAGTCGGGGATGCCCGACGTGGCGCTGAACCCGCGCCTGCGTCTGGCGGTCAACAACGCCAAGGCCGAAAGCCTGCCCAAGGACGTCATCCAGCGCGCCATCAACAAGGCCGCCGGCGGCGATGTCGATACGATGGAAGAGGTCCGCTACGAGGGCCGGGGCCCCGGCGGCGTCGGCATCATCGTCGAAGCCCTGACCGACAACCGCAACCGTGCGGCCTCGAACATCGGCGCGGCCTTCAAGAAGAACGGCGGCGCCCTGAGCGAGATGAACTCGGTCGCCTTCATGTGGGATAAGGTCGGCCAGATCATCTACAAGGCCGAGGCCGGCAGCGAAGACGCCGTCATGGAGGCCGCCATCGAGGCCGGCGCCCAGGACGTCGAGAGCGACCTGGTCAAGCCCGACATCTATGAGGACGCGCCGGGCCACACCATCTGGACCGCCTATGAGGACCTGAACGAGGTGGCCGAGGCCATGTCCAAGGTGCTGGGCGACCCGAAGTCGACCGCCATCGTGTGGAAGCCGCAGTCGGAAGTGCCGGTGACCGGCGAAGCCGTCGGCACCCTGTTCAAGCTGCTGGACGCCCTGGACGCCGAGGACGACGTGTCGTCGGTCTATTCCAACGAAGACATCTCGGACGAAGACGCGGCCAAGTACGCGGGCTGATCGCCCTCACTGAGGGCAGGTCTCCATCCAGTCCTGACCCGGCTCGGCGGCCCTGAGGTCGTCGAGCGCGGGGATGTTGCGTTCGGCGTCGGCGCTGACCGTGATGTGCGACATGGCCGAGGCCGTCGGCGCCTCGCGGCGATAGACGGTCAGGGCGAAGGGAACGTGGCCGGGCGCCTCGACGCGCCAGACGCTGTTGGATTCGCCCAGGCCAAAGGTGTAGCAGCCGATCGGATCGACGGCCGCGCCGCGCACCCGCAGCGCCTCGACCGGATCGAAAGGCACGGGCTCGCCGGTCGCCGACCAGTTGAAGACGATCCGCGTCGTGGGCGTGCGCGTCGCCTCGACGTTCAGGTCCGCCAGTTGGCCCTGTGACGGCGAGCGCCAGCGGACCATCGACGCGCGCCGCTGGACATCGGCGGGATCGAGCGCGGACGGAGTCCCGGCGACAAACAGCGACAGAATCGCGTCGGCCATCTGATTGGCGCGGGTGATTTTGGGCCATTGCTCGGCGCAGGCGCCCTCGGCGTAGCTCGCCATATTGGCGGTCCGGGCCAGGGCCAGGGTGCAGCGCTCCATGAACTGATCGCGCGTCTCCTGGCGGGCGGGAGCGGCGGCGGCGGGCGTCGCGAGGAGAGGGGGCAGGCAGGCGAGAAACGCAACGAACAGGGCGGCGCGCATGGCGGCCTCCTTTCGGCTATCGCAGATTGGCCAAGAATGCGCCTCTCGCCGCGAACCGGCAAGCGTGGCCTGGTGCAGGTCGGTTGAGTTTCCCGCGCCGGCTCGGCGCGCTAAGGCGGATCGACGAGAGACGGCGGGGAGGGCCGGATGACAGAAGAGCGGGATCCCGGACTGGATCTGCCGGGGGCTGCGCCTCTGGTCGAGGGGCGGCGCTGGCTGTGGATCACGCTGGGCGTCTGGGCGGCGGCCCTGCTGCTGCTGGCCTGGGCGGCCTGGGGCGCGGCGTGGCTGCTCGCCAACACGCGGGTGAGTTTCGAAATGCCGTCCGCGCCCGAGGCCTCGCGTTCGGAAACCCTGCCGTCCCATCCCGTGCCGCCCGAGCCCAGCCCCGCGCCCGCGCCCTATATGAGCGACGAAGGGCGGGCGATCACCGATCCGGCCTGGCTGCGGGCGCCGCAACCCGAGTTTCCTCGCGCGGCTTTGGAAGCGGGCGCGGACGGCGGGACGGTGCGCCTGATCTGCCAGACGGATGAGAAGGGGCGTGTGCGGGCCTGTCGGGTCGCCGAGGAAACGCCGCCGGGAGTCGGCTTCGGCGCCCAGGCCGTCAAGGCCGCGATGCGGGCGCGCGTTCGGCCGCGTTTGGTCGACGGCGAACCGACCGAAAGCGAGGTCGCCTTCACCGTCCGCTACCGCCTGCATTAGGGAACGGGCCGGGGCGGCCGACCGTTGCCGTGGGATGAATGCGTCCGACCTCCAGTCCTTCGTCCTGCCCGTCGCCGGGGCCGTGGTCGCGGGCGGCCTGATCGGGGTCGAGCGCGAGTGGCGCGGGCAGGCGGCCGGATTCCGCACCCATATCCTGGTCAGCCTGGCCTCGGCCCTGCTGATGCTGGCGGCCATGTCCCAGGCCGACTGGGCGTTCCGCGCCCTGCCGGGCGAGAACATCGTCACCGACCCGACGCGGATGGCCCACGGGGTGCTGACCGGCATCGGCTTTCTGTGCGCGGGCGTCATTTTCCGCACCGGGTTTTCGATTCACGGGCTGACGACGGCGGCGTCGTTGTGGATCACGGCGGCCATCGGCCTGCTGTTCGGGGCGGGGCTGTTCGCCCTGGGCGTCGTGGGCACGGTCATGACGGGATTGATCCTGCTGGTGCTGCGGCTGGTCAGCGTGCGGTTGCCGGCGCGGACCCTGACCGATGTTGAGGTGCGCTGGCGCCGCGACGGCGCTTCGCCCGAGGCCGAGGTCGAGGCGGCGCTGAAGGCCGTCGACCCCGCCCCGCGCCACGACCGTTTCGAACTGATCGACAATGGAGCGACCGTGCGGCGCAGCTGGCGGATCAAGGCGAGGGACGAGGCCGAGCTGAAGGCGTTGGCGGCGCGGCTGTGCGCCCTGCCGGGGGTCACGGCCTATGAGCTGGACCCGCGCGACGACTAGGCTTGCTGCAAATCGCGGCGCGGTCCACGGTCAGCGGTCCTGTGCAGCTTGAGAGGCGGACATGACGGCGGTCGGAACATTGGACTGGGCTCTGATCGCGCCGATAGCGGCGGCCATGACGGCGGGCGGTCTGATCGGGATCGAGCGGACCTATCACGGGCATCCGGCCGGGTTCCGCACCCACATCCTGGTGTGCATGACGTCCTGCGTGCTGATGCTGGCGGCCATGCATCAGGCGACCTGGGCCTTTGTCGCCCTGCCGGACCAGAGGCTGGTGATCGACCCGACAAGGATGTCGCACGGCATCCTGACCGGCATCGGTTTCCTGTGCGCCGGGGTCATCTTCCGCGAGGGCTTCTCGGTGCACGGCCTGACCACGGCGGCGTCGCTGTGGACCACCTCGGCGGTGGGGATGATGTTCGGCGTGGGGATGTGGGACCTGGCCCTGATCGCCGGGGGCGCGACCCTGCTGGTGCTGGCCATCCTGAGGTTCCTCGACGCCCGCCTGCCGCACGTCGGGGTGATGGACGTGACCCTGCGCTGGAGCCGCGAGGCGGTTCCGGGCGAGGCGACCTTGCGCGGCCTGCTGGGCGACAGCGGGCTGAAGCCCGTGCGCATCGGCCATGTGGTCAGCCACGACGGCCTGATCCACGAACACCACATCAAGGCGCGCGGGCCGATGCCGCTGAGGGTCGACGACCTGTCGACCCGGCTGGCGCAGCAGGGCGGGCTGGCGGGGTTCTCGGTCATGCCCAGAGACGATTGAGGGGACGACTGAGGGGACGATCAAGGGCGGTTCCGCCTCCGGTCATTGTTCGCTAACCCTCTTTGGGGCAATAGGAACGGATGGCGAACGAAACGACTCGCATCCTGGGGCTGGACCCCGGCCTGCGCCGCACCGGCTGGGGCGTGATCGAAAGCGAGGGCAGCCGCCTGCGCTGGATCGCGCACGGGGTGGTGGCGCCCGCCGAGAAGGCACCCTTCCCCGAGCGGCTGCTGCATCTGCTGGAGGAGGTCGGGTCGATCTGCGCGGCCTATTCGTGTGACGAGGCGGCGATCGAGGAGGTCTTCGTCAACATGAACGGGGCCTCGACGCTGAAGCTGGGCCATGCGCGGGCGGCGGTCATGCTGGCCCCTGCAAGGGCGGGCCTGAGCGTGGCGGAATACGCCCCCAGCCTGGTCAAGAAGGCGGTGGTCGGCGCCGGTCAGGCGGACAAGAGCCAGGTGGCCTTCATGATCAAGCGGCTGCTGCCCGCGGCGGGGGAGGTGAAGGCGGACGCGGCGGATGCGCTGGCGGTGGCCATCACCCACGCCCACCATCGGCGGAGTTTGAGTCTGGGCGCGAGCCTGAGGGGCGCGGCATGATCGGTCGTCTGAGAGGCGTTCTGGCCGAGGTCGGGGAGGCGGAGTGCCTGATCGACTGCGGCGGGGTGGGCTATGTGGCGACCTGCGGGGCGCGGACGCTGGGGCGTCTGCCGGCGCCGGGCGACGAGACGACCCTCTATATTCACAGCCAGTGGAGCGAGGACGCGGGGCCGCGGCTCTATGGCTTCCTGACGCGGGACGAGCGGCGGGCCTTCACCGTGCTGCTGGCCATCCAGGGCGTGGGGCCGAAGGCGGCGCTGAGCGTCTTGGACGTGCTGCCGCCGGGGGAACTGGCCGGCGCCGTGGCGCGCGAGGACAAGGCGGCGGTGGGCCGCGCCAACGGGGTGGGGCCGAAGCTGGCCCTGCGCATCGTCACCGAACTGAAGGGCAAGGCTCTGGGCGACGCCCACTTCGCGCCCGGCGCGCCGGGCGTCCACGCCGAGGTCGCCGCCGCCCCGCCGCCGCCGAGCGTGACGGGCGAGGCGGTCGCGGCCCTGCTGGGGCTGGGCATCGCCGAGATCAATGCGCGCCGCGCCGTGGATCAGGCCCTGATCCGGCTGGGCGATGAGGCGGAGCTGCCGGCGGTCATCCGCGCGGCCCTGCAGGAGCTGGGACGGTGAGAGCTTTCCATTCGCCGTCATCCTCGGGCCGCGCAGCGGACCCGGGGACCCAGACGTTTGAAGTTCGCGCTGTCTTCGCAAACGGCCTGCCGCCGAAAGGTCTGGGTCCCCGGGTCGCCCTTTGGGCGCCCGAGGATGACGGCAGAGGGAGGCGCGTCGCATGGAACGGGTGATCTCGGGCGAGGCCGCGCCCGGCGAGCAGCACGACCGCGCCCTGCGGCCGCAGACCCTGGGCGAGTTCGTCGGCCAGTCGGCGGCCAAGGGCAATCTGAAGGTCTTCATCGACGCGGCGCGCGGCCGGTCCGAGGCGCTGGATCACGTCCTGCTGTTCGGGCCTCCGGGGCTGGGCAAGACGACGCTGGCGCAGATCGTGGCGCGCGAACTGGGCGTGGGCTTCCGCGCCACCTCGGGGCCGATCCTGGCCAAGGCGGGGGATCTGGCGGCCATCCTGACCAATCTGGAGCCGCGCGACGTCCTGTTCATCGACGAGATCCACCGGATGTCGCCGCTGGTCGAGGAGATCCTCTATCCGGCGATGGAGGACCATGTGCTGGACTTGATCATCGGCGAGGGGCCGTCGGCGCGCAGCGTGCGCATCGATCTGGCGCCCTTCACCCTGGTCGGGGCGACGACGCGGGCGGGGCTGCTGGCCACGCCGCTGCGGGACCGGTTCGGCATTCCGCTGCGGCTGGAGTTCTATTCGCCGGAAGAACTGACGGCGGTGATCCGCGGCGCGGCGGGCAAGATGGGTGCGGCCATCACCGAGGACGGGGCGATGGAGATCGCGCGCCGGGCGCGGGGCACGCCGCGCATCGCCGGGCGTCTGTTGCGCCGGGTGCGCGACTTCGCCGACGCCGAGGGGGGAACGATCGACCGGCTGGCGGCGGCGCGGGCCTTGGCCCGTCTGGAGGTCGACGAGCAGGGGCTGGACAGTCTGGACCGGCGCTTCCTCAAGGCCCTGATCGAGAACTACGGCGGCGGGCCGGTGGGCATGGACACGCTGGCCGCCGCGATCGCCGAGGCGCGCGACGCGGTCGAGGACGTGATCGAACCCTATCTGCTGCAACAGGGCTTCATCATGCGCACCCCGCGCGGGCGGGTGGCCTGCGCGCGGGCCTATGAGCATCTGGGGCTGGAGGCGCCGAAGGTTCAGCCCGCGCCGCCGCCGGACCTGTTCGGGAAGTAGATCGCAAGCGATTCGCAAAAGGGCTTCACCCGTCCGCCAAACCCGGCCATGCTGCCGGGGAAGGGAGACGGGCGATGGCGCGACGCGGGATCGGGACGGACCAGAAGATCGCCGTGCTGGGCGCGATCGTGCTGCTGCTCGGCGCGCTGAGTCTGGTCGCCGTCAGCCAGGGCGCGCGCTTCGGGCCGAAGCAGGCGACGCCGGCCGAGCGGGCGCTGAGCCAGGTCAGGGCCCAGATGGGGCCGGACGCCGAGGTGCGCTATCTGGAGACCGGCAAGCGCCGCGCCGTCTGCGGCTACGCCGGGATCGCCGGACAGAAACAGGCCGTGGCCTTCGTTTCGCGGCCCAACCGCATTCTGATGGGGGACGATCCGCTGGGCGCCGAGTTCGCGGAGATGAAGGCGCAGTTCTGTCCGGGCTTCAATGCGACCGCATCGACGGCTAGAGCGAAATCGGTTTAGTTGGACGCAGTCCAACTAAACCCGGATATTCGCTCCAGCATAATTCTGGACCATTGTTCTGGGTTCAGTCGATTCCGACTGAACCGAAAATGGTCTAAGGCCTCGGCGACGACTTCCGTTCAGGGCTGACCGATGACCGACCAACCGACCGCCGGCCGTTTCGACGGGCAGGATCACCTGCTGCCGGTGCGGGTCTACTACGAGGACACCGACTTCACCGGTCTGGTCTACCACGCCAACTATGTCCGCTATTTCGAGCGGGGGCGGTCGGACTTCCTGCGGCTGGCGGGGGTGGGGCACGTCGAACTGCTGGAGCAGGACGAGCCGCTGGCCTTTGTCGTGTCGGACCTGGCGATCAAATACCTCAAGCCGGCGCGGATCGACGACGCCCTGGTGGTGCGGACGCGCTATGAGGCCATCAAGGGGCCGCGCCTGATCATCCGCCAGACGGTCGAGCGCGACGGCGAGGTGCTGTGCCGGGCCGACGTGGTCGCCGTCTGCATCCATCTGGACGGGCGGCCGAGGCGGCCGAGCAAGCGGTTGATCGAGCTGGTGACGCCGTGGTTGTCGGGGGAGGGCGGCTGATCCTCCCTTCTCCCCTTGAGGGAGAAGGTGGCCCGTCAGGGCCGGATGAGGGGTGTCGGCGCGAGGGTTGATGGGAAGCCGCGAAGCAGCGTCTTCGCACCCCTCATCCGTCCGGCTTCGCCGTCCACCTTCTCCCTCAAGGGGAGAAGGAAGAATGTTGTAGCCTCGCAATAACGCGCTTGTCAGACGCGGCCCCCGTGACGCGGGCGCCGACGCCCGCTAGACCCGCCGCCATGAAACCGCCACGTCCGCCCGCTCGATAAGGTCGGACGACCCGGATCTGACCCAAGGACGCCGTATGACCCTGCCCGCCGACGCCTCCATGCTGAATCCCATCGAGCTGTTCATGACCGCCGACTGGGTGGTGCAGACGGTCATGGTCGGCCTGGCCGCAGCCTCGGTCTGGTCCTGGACCATCATCATCGACAAGGGCGTGCGCTTCGCCCGCATGAACGCCCGCGCCACCGAGTTCGAGAAGCAGGTCGAGAGCGGCCGGTCGCTGGAAGACGTGGCGGCGCAAGCCGGGGCCCGGCCTGCCGATCCCCTGCCGCGGATGCTGGTCACGACCTTGCAGGACTGGCGCGAAGTGCGGGCGCGCGGGGCCCTGACGGATACGCAGGGCAATATGCTGATCGCCCGCATCGACCGGGGGCTGGACGCCATCATCGCCCGCGAGAGCCAGAAGATCGAGAACGGTCTGGGCGTGCTGTCGGTGGTGGCCACGGCCTCGCCCTTCATCGGCCTGTTCGGCACGGTCTGGGGCATCATGAACGCCTTTGACGCCATCGCGGCGGCGGGCAACACCAATCTGACGACGGTGGCGCCGGCCATCGCCGAAGCCCTGTTCGCCACGGCTATCGGCCTGGGCGCGGCCATCCCGGCCTATATCGCCTTCAACGCCTTCTCGGTGTCGGCGGGCAAGTTCACCGGCCGTCTGGAGAGCTTCGCCGACGATCTGCAGTCGGCCATCGCCCGTCGTCTGGGCGCGCCCTCGGCCCCGCCGCCGCCGCCGCCCCCCCCGTCCTCTGGGGCCGACCTGAACCTGCGTCGGAGCGTCTGACCCATGGCCATGGGTGGAGGAGGAGGCGGCTCGGGCGGACGCGGTCGGCGCCGCGCGCGCAAGCGTCCCTTAAGCGAGATCAACGTCACGCCGCTGGTCGACGTCATGCTGGTGCTGCTGATCATCTTCATGATCTCGGCGCCCCTGCTGACGGTCGGGGTGCCGGTGGAGCTGCCCAAGACCGAGGCCAGAGCGGTCGAGACGACCGACAAGCCGATCACGGTCTCGATCGATCAGAACGGCGCCATCTTCATCGGCGAGGGCGAAGTCCGCTGGGAGAACCTGGCGATCCGCGTGGCCGAAGAGGGCGGCGAGAAGGCGCGCGACAAGGCCGTCTTCATCCGCGCCGACGGCCGTGCGCCCTATCAGGCCGTGGCCCGCGTCATGGCGCGCCTGTCGGCCTCGGGCTTCACCAAGCTGAACCTGATCACCGACACGGCCGCTGACACGGCCGCTGACGGGGCGGCGGAGGGCTGATCGTTTGCGTCGCCCGTCACCGGCCATCCTGGGATCCATCGCCCTGCACGCGGGGGTGGTGGCGCTCGCCCTGGCGTCGTGGTCGTCCAAGGAAGACGAGCCCAAGCCGCTGGTGAACTCGGTGCCGGTGTCGATCGTCTCGGACATCGAGATCGCCGCCGCGTCCGCCGACAATCCACAGCCCGAACCCTCGCCAGAGGACGGGGCCACCGCGCCGGTCGTGACGCCGCCGGAACCGGTCCCGCCCGAGCCGACGCCGCCCGCGCCGCGTCCGACGCCTGCGCCGCCGCGTCCGACGCCGAAGCCGACGCCTCCGGTT
>NZ_JBOHLI010000058.1:0-19800 GCF_050729455.1 Brevundimonas sp. | reverse complement strand
CCCCAAGGGTCCGCCCGAGCCGCTGCCGCGCGGCGTCGACCTGCCGACCGCGCCGCGCCCCTACACCGAGATCAGCAGCTATCACGCCCATATCTATTTCAACGAGGACACGGCCTATCGCGCGGCCCAACTGCGCGACTGGGTCGTCCACCGTTTCAAGGTCGAGCTGGGCGAATGGAACGAGGGGCCGCGCGGTCCGCACACCACGCCCTCCTTCTATTTCGGCTTCGCCAAGGAGCAGGTTCCGACGGTCATTCCCTGGCTGATGCTCAACCATCTGGGGCTGAAGATCCTGATCCACCCCAACACCGATGATCCCTATGCCGACCACCTGATCAACGCCCTGTGGATTGGCGAGACCCAGCCGGTGAACGCCTTCCGCATGGCGCGCTCGGCCAAGGCGGCGGGCGGGGACATTGAGCGGATCCATCCCAACACCCTGCCGACGCTGCCGCTGGAGACCTGACTGCGTTCGACGGCCATTGTTCCGCCACAGGCATCGAGGCAAGCTGGGCCATTCCAACCGGAGGGGTCCGCATGAAGAAGGCCACGCTCATCCTCGCCGTCGCCGTCAGCCTGTGGGCGAGCGGCGCCAGCGCCATGACGGTTCAGGAGTTCCTGACCTCGGCCAACCGCATCCCGCGCAATCCGACGGCCCTGCTGCGGTCGGACACGCGGCGCCTGATGAACGAGGTCAAGGACGCCTTCACCGCTGTTCGCGGCGAACAGGAGGCCGCCCGGACGGCCGGTCGTCGTCCCGCCACCTGCATGCCCGAAAAGGTCAGCCTGTCCGCCGACGCCCTTCTGGCCCGCTTCAACGCCATCCCGGCGGCCCGCCGCAACATCAGCGTGACCCAGGCCGTGCGGGAGTGGATGGCGGCGGAGCATCCCTGCCCGGTTTGATCCGGCAGCCTCGCTTGCCCGGCGGTCATCGCTCCCCATCTACCGCCGATGCCGTTGCGCGCGCTCCTTCTGGCGGTCGCCCTATGGCTGGCCGCGCCATCGTCATCGCCCGTCCTGGCCTCGGCCATGACGGTGCAGCAGTTCATGACCATCGCCGACCGCATCCCGCGTAATCCCACGGCCGTCCTTCGCTCTGACACCCGCCGACTGATCGACGAGGTCAAACAGGCGGTGCTGACGGTCAAGACCGAACAGGCCTCGGCCGTTCTGGCCGGTCGCCGGCCCGCCACCTGCATTCCGCCGTCGGGGACGGGGATCACGGCCCAGTCTCTGCTGGCGCGCTTCAGCAGCCTGTCCGGCGCGCGCCGGAGTGACAGCGTCACTCAGGCGGTTCGCGACTGGATGGCCGAACGCTATCCTTGCGCGCCCTGAGACCCGCCACCTCCCGCTGATCCGACAGAGGTTTTCGGGACCGTCCACAGACGCCGTCGGCTGTCCACGACCAAGGCGGCGCCCGCATCTGACGCAGACCACGCTTAAGGCTATGCGTGATCCCATGAACGCCTTCGCCCCCATGCCCTACGGAAACGATCAGGTCTCCGTCTCGTCCATGCCCCACAACCTGGAGGCGGAGCAGGCGCTGCTGGGCTCGCTGATGTTCGACAACGCCGTGTTCGAGCGGCTGAGCGACCGCCTGCGCGGCTCGCACATGTACGAACCCTTCCATCAGCGCCTGTTCGACGCGATCGAGGACCACATCCGCCAGGGCCTGCTGGCCGAGCCGACCATCCTGATGGAACGCTTCAAGCAGGACCCGGCGTTTCATGAGTTCGGCGGCCTACGCTACCTGGCCGATCTGGTGGACCGCGCCCCCCCGGCCGCCAACGCCCCCGACTATGCGCGCGTCATCTATGACCTGGCCCTGCGCCGCGACCTGATCCGCATCGGCGGCGAGATGATCAAGGAGGCGCCCAACCCGGACACGCCCGCCGACGAACAGATCGAACAGGCCGAACAGACCCTCTATTCGCTGGCCGAGACGGGCAAGCCCTCGTCGGGCTTCGTCAGCTTCTCCACCGCCCTGGCCGGGGCCGTCGAAATGGCGGGCGAGGCCTATCAGCGCGAGGGCAAGCTGGCGGGTCTGGCCACCGGCCTGAACGATCTGGACCGCAAGCTGGGCGGCCTGCACCCCTCCGACCTTCTGATCCTCGCGGGTCGTCCGTCGATGGGCAAGACGGCGCTCGCCACCAACATGGCCTTCAACGTGGCCCGCGCCTATCAGTGGGAGCCGACGCCGGAGGGCCGCAAGACGGTCAACGGCGGCGTCGTCGCCTTCTACTCGCTGGAAATGAGCGCCGAGCAGCTGGCCATGCGTATTCTGGCCGACGCCTCGGGCGTGTCGTCGGACAAGCTGCGCAAGGGCGAGATCGACGCTTCCGACTTCGGTAAGCTGCGCGACGCGGCGGTCGAGATCGGCGAGAGCCCCCTTTATATCGACGCCACCGGCGGCATCTCCATCTCCAAGCTGGCGGCGCGCGCGCGACGCCTGAAGCGGATGGAGCACGGGCTGGACCTGATCATCGTCGACTACCTGCAGCTGGTGACGACGGGTGAAGGCGGCGGCCAGAAGAACCGGGTGCAGGAAGTGTCCGAGATCACCGGCGGCCTGAAGGCCCTGGCCAAGGAACTGGGCGTGCCGATCATCGCCCTTTCGCAGCTGTCGCGTCAGGTCGAACAGCGCGAAGACAAGCGACCGCAACTGTCCGACCTGCGTGAATCCGGCTCGATCGAGCAGGACGCCGACTGCGTCATGTTCGTCTATCGTGAAAGCTACTACCTGGGCCGGGCCGAGCCGCGCGAAGGCTCCGAAGAACACCTGCAATGGCAGCAGGACATGGACCGCCTGCAGGGCCAGGCCGAAGTCGTCATCGGCAAGCAGCGCCACGGCCCCATCGGCATCGTCAAGCTGGCCTTCGACGCGGACACCGTCCGCTTCGGCAACCTGGCCTACGACGACCGCTATGGCAGCGCCTATGCGGACATTCCCGAATAGGGCCTCAAATCCGGTGGCGCCGCACGAAACTTGCGGCATAAGGGGCTCATGTCCCTCCCCGCCTCCCTCACCGTCGATCTCAGCGCCCTGGCGCGCAATTTCCACACCTTGCAGGGCCTGATCGGCGTGCCGGTCAATCCGGTCGTCAAGGCCGACGGCTACGGCCTGGGCGCTAGCGCGGTCGCCAAACGGCTGATGGCCGAAGGGGCGCGGACCTTCTTCGTGGCGCGGGCGGCCGAGGGCGTGCTCTTGCGCGAAGCTATCGGCGCTGAACCCGTCATCTATGTGCTGGACGGCTGTCACGGTCAGTCGGCGGCCATGATCAAGGCGGCCAACCTGCGCCCCGTGCTGAACCAGCCCGGCCAGATCGAGGCCTGGGCGGCGGCGGGCGGCGGCGCCTGCGGTCTGCAACTGGACACCGGCATGAACCGGCTGGGCTTCCGCGTCGAGGACGCGCCCGAGCCGTTCGCGGGGCTGGAGCTGGTCATCACCCACCTGGCCTGCGCCGATGAACCGGCCCATCCGCTGAACCGGGTCCAGCGCGACGCCTATGCGGCGGCGGTGACACGCTATCCGGGGGTGACGCGATCCTTCGCCAACTCGGGCGGCTGCTTCCTGGGACCGGACTTCGCCTTCGACGTGGCGCGTCCCGGCATCTGCCTGTTCGGCGGCGGACCGGAAGGCAAGCCCGACAGCCGCATCGCCCCGGTGGCCACCCTGAACGCCCAGATCATGCAGGTGCGCGACGTGCCGGCAGGCGAGACGGTCGGCTACTCGCAGGGCTATCGCGCCGAGGCGCCGATCCGGGTTGCGACCTGCGGAACCGGCTACGCCGACGGGGTGATGCGCGCCAACAGCCCGCGCGGTCAGGTCTGGGTCGCGGGGACCTTGCGCCCCATCATCGGCCGGGTGTCGATGGACGTGCTGGCGGTGGACGTCACCGGCCTGGACGTGGCGGCCGGCGACACGGTCGAGATCTTCGGCGCCAATCGTCTGGTGGACGATGCGGCGACGGCGGCGGGAACCATCAGCTACGAGATGCTGACCTCGATCACGCCGCGCGTGCCGCGCCTCTACGTCGGCTGAGGGGTCAGCTCAGGGCCATCGCGCCCAGGCCGATCGTGCCCACCACGAAGCTGGCGACCACGGCGGCGGCGATGGCGCTGACCACCATCCACAGCACGATGGCCGAGATGACGACGACGGCGGTGTAGGCCAGGGCCTTGTCCTGCGGCGCCTTCATCACCGTCGGCAGACCGAGATACAGCAGGTAGAAGCCGTAGAGGCCCAGCAGGCCGCCCAGCCAGGCCAGCGCCGGGAACAGGTTGAAGATCGAGGCCGTCCACGCCGCCGTCATCGAATAGACGGCGACCTTCATCGCCTGCACCTTGTCCTTGGTCCCGTTGAAGGTCGGCGCCAGGGCGTCGATGATCAGGCCCAGGACGAAGACCGACAGCAGCGACAGGCTCCAGGTGACGATGGCGCCCATCAAGCCGCCCATCATGGGGGTGCGCATCACCGAACCGAAGATGTGGATCGGGAACAACTGCCCGCCGATCAGGCTGGCCACCGGGCCGATAGCGGCCAGTATCATGGCGTAGCGAGCGAACAGGCTGCGCGGCGTAGCGTACTCGGCCTCGATGACCGGCCATTCCAGCTTGGGCCGCATCAGGATGTTCTGCACGCGAGCGACGAGGCCCGGATCGATGGCGGGCGGGTTCGGAGCGGTCATGAGGCCTCGGCGGGGGTTGAGTCGTAACGACGCTTTAGCTTGGCAGGATGACGGGCATATGCGGCCCAATGCAACCCAGGCGCGCCGCCTTACGTCAGTAGCGGACGCACCCGAACGCATCGCCCCTCGCCCGCGCCGCGATTCCTGCTAGGTCAGGAGCATGGCGCGCGACACCCTTCTCTATGTCTGTCAGTCCTGCGGGGCGGTTCACTCCAAGTGGTCGGGGCAATGCTCCGGCTGCGGGGAATGGAACAGCCTGGCCGAGGAGTCCAAGTCGGCCCCGCCCGGCGCGATGAAGCCCGCCTCCACGGCGCGCGGACGCGGCCTGCAGTTCGAGACCCTGCAATCCGACACGCCCGAACCGCCGCGCATCGTCACCGGCGTGACCGAGTTCGACCGCGTCTGCGGCGGCGGCGTGGTGCCCAGCTCGGCTATCCTGCTGGGCGGCGACCCCGGCGTCGGCAAGTCCACCCTGCTGCTGGAGGTCACGGCCAAGGCGGCCCGCAACGGCGCCCGCGTGGCCTATATCTCGGGCGAAGAGGCCATCGAGCAGATTCGCGCCCGCGCCAAGCGCATGGGGGTGGCCGACGCCGCCGTATCCCTCGCCTCGGCCACGGCGCTGCGCGAAATCCTGACGACGCTGAAGCGCGACAAGTTCGACATCGTCATCATCGACTCCATCCAGACCCTGTGGTCCGACGCCCACGAGGCCGGGCCCGGCTCCGTCACCCAGGTCCGCGCCTGCGCCGCCGAACTGGTGCGGCTAGCCAAGGACGGCGGCCCGGCCATCGTCCTGGTCGGCCATGTCACCAAGGACGGTCAGATCGCCGGACCGCGCGTGGTCGAGCACATGGTCGATGCCGTCCTCAGCTTCGAGGGCGAGCGCGGCTATCCCTTCCGCATCCTGCGTGCGGGCAAGAACCGCTTCGGCGCCACCGACGAGATCGGCGTCTTCGAGATGAGCGACGTCGGCCTGCGCGAAGTCACCAATCCGTCGGCGTTGTTTTTAGGCGAAGGTAAGGACCGCGCGCCGGGCGCCGCCGTCTTCGCCGGCATCGAAGGCAGCCGCCCGGTTCTGGTGGAAATACAGGCGCTTGTGGCCCCGTCCGCATACGGCACGCCAAGACGAGCGGTCGTAGGCTGGGACAATGGGCGCCTGGCCATGCTGCTGGCCGTGCTGGAGGCGCGGTGCGGCCTCGGCTTCAGGGACAAGGACGTCTATCTGAACGTGGCCGGGGGCCTGAGGATCAATGAACCCGCCGCCGACCTGGCCGCCGCCGCCGCCCTGATCTCCTCGGCGCTGGACATGCCCCTGCCGCAGGGCTGCGTCGTCTTCGGCGAGATCGGCCTGTCGGGCGAGGTCCGCGCCGTCAATCGCGCCGAAGCGCGGTTGCGAGAGGCGAAGAAGCTCGGCTTCGACCGCGCCCTCGCCCCGTCCCAGGCCAAGGACAAGGTCAAGAAGGGCGACGTCGCCGTCACTGCCGCCGGACTGCTGACCGAGGTGGTCGAGCGAATCTCCCAAAATCGGTATTGAACCGCTATTGAGACGGCGTCTTCTCCTCCAGCGATTGCAGCGCGCGTGACCGGCTACGACGTCTTCGTCATCCTTGTGCTTCTGGCCTCATGCGCCGCCGGCTGGTTCCGGGGCGGCGTGCGCGAACTGACGGCCTTCCTCAGCTTCTTCCTGGCCGGGCTGCTGGCCCTGATCACCCTGCCGTGGACGGCGCCGTTCGGGCGGTCGCTGGTCGATCCCGACTGGGCCGGGTCGGTGCTGGCCGTGGGGCTGACGTTTCTGGTTCTCTATTTCGGCCTGCGCCTGCTCGGCGCGGCCATTTCCAAGGGCGCGCGCGGCCACGCCCTGGGCGCCCTTGATCAGGTCTTCGGTCTGGCCTTGGGCGCCGTGCGCGCCCTGGCTCTGGTCGGGGCGGTGCACCTGACCATCATGGGCGTCATGACCGACGATCCCCCGCGCTGGCTGACCAAGGCCGCCCTGGCCCCGGTCAGCGTCCGGGCCGCCCACGTCATACAGATCGTCCTGCCGACGCTTGGAAAGGGCGCTGACGCCCTGACCCCGGTGGTCGGTTCTTCCGTTCGCGAAGGGTTTTCCGATCAATGAGCCTTGCCCTCGACGCAATGGCGGACTACGTGCGCGGCGCCACCGCCTGAGTTACCCTGTTCCCGGTCATCGGAGCCTGACGATGCGCCACCATATCGCCGATCCCATCGTTCACCGCGAACACTGGCGCGAGCCGGAGGATGACCAGCTCCGCCTGGAGTGCGGCGTCTGCGGCGTCTGGGGCGCGCCCGAGAACGAGGCGTCCTCTATCGTCGCTCTCGGTCTGCACGCCCTGCAGCATCGCGGCCAGGAAGCTTGCGGCATCGCCAGCGTCCACGACGAGCGCTTCTATACCGAGCGCCACATGGGCCTGGTGGGCGAGGCCTTCGGCAACGCCGAGCTGACCACCCGCCTGCCCGGCGCCGCCGCGGTCGGCCACACCCGCTATTCCACCGCCGGCGGCAGCTTCCTGCGCAACATCCAGCCGATGTTCGCCGATCTGGACCAGGGCGGCATCGCCATCGCCCACAACGGCAACCTGACGAATTTCAAATACCTGCACACGCAACTTGTCTCGGAAGGCGCGATCTTCCAGTCCACGTCGGACTCCGAGGCCATCCTTCACCTGATCGCCCGCAGCCGTAAGGCCAAGATCGTCGAGCGCTTCATCGACGCCCTGGGCCGGATCGAGGGCGGCTACGCCCTGGTGGCCCAGACCCGCTACAAGATGATCGGCGCCCGCGACCCGCTGGGCATCCGCCCCCTGGTGCTGGGCAAGGTCGGCGAAGCCTGGGTGCTGGCGTCCGAGACCTGCGCCCTGGACACCATCGGCGCCACCTTCATCCGCGACGTCGAACATGGCGAAGTCGTCGTCATCGACGAAGACGGCCTGACCTCGATCAAGCCCTTCCCGGCCCGCGCCGCCCGCCCCTGCCTGTTCGAGTATGTCTATTTCGCCCGCCCCGACAGCGTCGTGAACGGCCGCTCGGTCTATAACGTCCGCAAGGAAATGGGCCGTCGTCTGGCGCGCGAGTTCCAGGTCGAGGCCGACGTGGTCGTGCCGGTGCCGGACTCGGGCGTGCCCGCAGCCCTGGGCTATGCTCAGGAAAGCGGCATCCCCTACGAAGTGGGCATCATCCGCAGCCACTATCTGGGCCGCACCTTCATCCAGCCCAGCCAGGGCGCCCGTCAGAAGGGCGTGCGCATGAAGCACAGCCCCAACCGCGCCGCTCTGGAAGGCAAGCGCGTCGTCCTGATCGACGATTCGATCGTGCGCGGCACCACCTCGCTGAAGCTGGTCCGCGCCGTCCGCGCGGCAGGCGCCAAGGAGGTTCACCTGCGCTCGGCCAGCCCGCAGATCCTCTTCCCCGACTTCTACGGCATCGATATGCCCGAGCGGACGCAGCTGATGGCCGCCACCCACACGATGGACGAGATGCGCGCCATCCTGGAGGTCGACTCCCTGGGCTTCCTGTCCATCGACGGCCTCTATGACGCCATGGGCGCCGGGCCGCGCGATCCGGCCCAGCCGCAGTTCACGGACCACTACTTCACCGGCGACTATCCGACCCGGCTTCTGGACCGCGAAATCGCCGAGGGCGGCCGCGACGCGAAGGGCGGGCAACTTTCCCTGCTGGTGACCGCTTAAGGCGGTATGATCCAGCTCGGTTACTTCACGATCGACACCCCTGACGTCGAAAAGGCCCGCGCCTTCTATGCGGGCCTGTTCGGCTGGACCTTCGACGAAGCAGCCTCGCACCCGACCTACGCCCATGTGAACGGCTCCGATCCGGCGTTCGGCATCACCAAGGGCGAGCACAGGGCGTTTCCGCACCTCTATTTCCGCGTGGACGACATTCACACGGCCTGCGCCCGCGTCTGCGAACTGGGCGGACACGCCGCCGTGCCGGCGGAAAGCCCGTCGGGCCTGTCCGCCGTCGTCGCCGACGATCAGGGCGTCAGCTTCAGCCTGTGGCAGCCCGCGCCGGGCTATTGAACCGCGGCTGAAGCCTTTCGCTAGGAGCCTCGGCGCGCTATCAGCGGCCCCATGTCCGAACACGCCTCCCTTCCCCTCGCCAACCGCATCGCCCTGGTCGTCGGCGCCTCGCGCGGCATCGGCTATGAGACCGCCCTGGCCCTGGCCAAGGCCGGCGCCCACGTCGTGGCGACCGCCCGCACCCAGGGCGGTCTGGAAGAGTTGGACGACGCCATCTTCGCCGCCACCGGCCAGCACGCCACCCTGGTCCCCTTCGACCTGGTCGATGGCGGCGCCATCGACCGCCTGGGCGGCGCCCTGTTCGAGCGTTTCGGCAAGCTGGACATCTGGGTCCAGGCCGCCGCGACCATGGGCCCGTCGGGCCTGACGCCGGTCGCCCACGCCGAGCCGCGCGAATTCGCCAAGATCGAGAAGATCAACTTCACCGGCGTCTATCGCCTGATCCGCTCGCTGGAGCCGCTGCTGCGCGCCTCCGACGCCGGACGCGCCATCTATCTGACCTCGAGCGTCGCGACTAATCCCCGCGCCTTCTGGGGCATGTATGCCGCGACCAAGGCCGGGGCCGAGAACCTGGTCAAATGCTGGGCCGACGAGGTCGAGAGCACCCCGATCCGCGTCGCCGTCGTCGATCCGAGCCGGATGCGCACCCAGCTGCGCGCCCAGGCCTTCCCTGGCGAAGACCCGCAGACCCTGACGCACCCGTCCGAAATCGGCCCCCTGATGGTCGAACTGGCCCGCCCCGACCTCACCCCGCCCCTGACCGTCAGCTTCAAGGACTGGAAACAGGGTCGCTCGGCCTAAGCCCCGGTCCAGATCACCCCGCGATCAGGCCATCCGGCCCCGCCTTCCGTCGTTCGCACGCAGCATAACGAGTGGCTCCCTCGACATAGGCGTTCAGGTCCGTGGTGTAGGTGTTGAGCCCAGCGACGTAGCTTTCGAAGGCCCTGCCGTAAGAGTCGATCTGAGCGTTGTAGGCGTTGATTACGGACACCTTGCAGTTATGTCGGCTACGAGCCTCATCCACGCAAGGCGGCGGAGTCGGGCGAGACGGCTTGACCGGCCGGATCACGGGCGGCGGCGTCGGAACAGCGCAATCTGCAGGCGGCGGCGCATCCGTAGCCGCCTGAACAAAAGCGGCCAGAAACACTGCAATAATCATCGTCAAAGCCCCCTCGAAGGAGGGTTAGCTATCAACGTTCGATATGAGCCGTCAAGCGACGGCTCGCTTCAATGACACAAGCCCCACACGGACACTTTGGCTCCTAGGGCGCAACCACGATCTGAGCCGTCATGGCCGTGTGGAAGCGGCAGATGTAGGGAAAAGTCCCGGCCGTCCGCATCACCGCCGTCCCGGTCGCGCCGGGCGGCAGGTCCACGTCGAAGGCGCGGTTGCTCGCCGTGGCCGAGTGCCGGAACAGGTCGCGATTGACCCAGGTCACGGTGTCGCCGACGCGCACGCCGGCAGGCGCCGGCCCGAACTTCATCTTGTCGACGACGATGGTGTGGGTCCGGGGCGACGCGACCGCCGGGAGCGCCGGCGCGACCGCCAGCGCTCCTGCCGCCATCAGGAGCCTTCGCCGGGAGAGGCGCTCCGATCTCGGATCAATGGAAGTCATGGGCCAGGTGCTCGGCGTGGGCCTGATGCTGCTGGAACAGCTCCAGCCCGGTCTGCAGCAGGGACTTCAGCTCGGCGTTGTCGGCCTCCGGGATCAGGGTCTTGCGCAGGGCTTCGTTGACGGTGCGGTGATAGACGACCTCGTTCTCCACATAGGCCTTGTCGAAGGCCGCACCCGACAGACCGGCGAGGCGCTGGCGCGTCGCCGCCGCCGCTTCGCTTAGCGAGGCGCTGGTCGGATTGGCTTCCGGCGTGACGTTCAGGCGTGTGACCAGGGCCAGGGCCTGTTCATTCACCGCCGCATGGTCGCGCTGCATGGTCTCGGCGAAGGCGCGCACTTGGGGATTGGTCGATTTCTCCAGCGCCTGTTTGGCCGCGTCGATGTCCAGTTGCCCGGCGGTATAGGCGATGTGCGCGATCTGAGGGTCGGTCGGTCCGGCGTTCTGGGCCAGGGCGGGGGCCAGAGGCGCGAACATCAGGACTCCGGCCAGCAGGAGGGCTTTCGACATGGGGTTTCTTCCTTTGCTGCGACGGCTTGACCGCCATCGTCACAGCATTGGACTTTCGGGCAGCGGGAAAGGTTCCCGACTACCCGGCCAGACGCCCTTCCCTACCCAATCTTTCCAGCACCGCCTCGGTGATGCGGGCGCACCGCGAAAGCCCCCCATGGCGGCGAAGGCGCGGGCATAGGCCTCTTGCAGCACGTCTTCCGCCTCGGCGTCGTCGCGGACCACGCCCCGGGCGATGCGGAACAGGCGCTGATTGCCCTGCTGCATGATGGCGCGAAAGGCCTCTCGGTCGCCGGCTTGGGCCAGACGCACCAGATCGGCCTGATCCAGCGCGGCGTAGTCGTTCGGTTTCCGCAGGCTCATGACGCGCTCCATCCGCAGGATTGGACGCACGATGGGGCCTCCAGGTTCCTGAAAAGCAAAAGGGCGAGCCGTCGTCGCCGACCACCCGCCCTTCAACCTGTTCTGGCTGCCTGTGTGGGCGGCCTACTTCTTTGGCGCGTGCTTCTGGCCGGTGCGGACCCGACCCGATCGCGAGACCTGGCGGGCGCCGCCGCGCGCGCCCTTCTGCACCGCGATGCTCTGGCCGGCCTTCTTGCTGGAGCTGGCCTTCAGACCGCCCAGGGCCTTCACCTTGGGCTTCACGCCCGACTTCTTCTGCTCCAGCGCCTTGCCGGGCAGGTTCGACAAGGCCTCGGCGGCCTTCTCGGCCTTCAGCACCTTGCGCGGCGCGGTCTTGGCCGTGCCCTTGTAGCGTTCGGGACCGGACTTGGCGCCGCCCTCGGCATAGGGGTTGGGCGCGCCGGACTTGACCGTCAGCCGGATCGGCGTGCCGGGCAGGTCGAAGCTCTCGCGCAGCGAGTTCACCAGATAGCGCTGGTAGTGCTCGGGCATGTCCGAGGCGCGGCTGGCCATCAGCACGAAGGTCGGCGGACGCGCCTTGGTCTGGGCCATGTATTTCGGCTTCACGCGCTTGCCGTTGACGGCGGGCGGCGGGTGCCTCTGGGTGGCCATGGCCAGCCAGGTGTTCAGGTCCTTGGTCTTGACCTTCACCGACCAGGTTTCATAGGCCTTGATGATGGCCGGCATCAGCCGATCCACGCCGCGACCATTGTGCGACGACAGGGCGACGAAGGGCGAACCCTTCAGCTGCGGCAGCTTGTTCTCGGCCAGCGACTTGAGCTCGGCCATCTTGGCCTGGGGCTCTTCTTCCAGGTCCCACTTGGACGCGACATAGACCAGGGCGCGGCCTTCGCGCTCGACCAGGTCGGCCAGCTGCAGGTCCTGGGTGTCGAAGGCGTCGTCCTTGTCCATCACCAGAACCACCACCTCGGCGAAGGTGATGGCGCGGATGGTGTCGGCGACCGACAGCTTCTCCAGCTTCTCCTGAACGCGGGCCTTGCGGCGCATCCCGGCGGTGTCGACGAAGCGGATCGCCCGGCCTTCGTACTCCCAGTCAACCGAGATCGAGTCGCGGGTGATGCCGGCCTCGGGCCCGGTCAGCAGACGGTCTTCGCCCAGCATCCGGTTGATCAGGGTCGACTTGCCCGCATTGGGGCGGCCGATGATGGCGATGCGGATCGGCTTGTCCGGCTCGTCGACCTCTTCGATGAAGATATCGGCGGAGGCCGCCAACAGGGCCTGATACAGGTCGGCCATGCCCTCGCCGTGCTCGGCCGAGATGGCGACCGGCTCGCCGAAGCCCAGCGCATGGGCCTCGCCGACGCCGCCGCCGCTCTCGCGACTTTCCGACTTGTTGGCCAGCAGGATGATCGGCTTGTGCACCTTGCGCAGTCGGTCGGCGAAGATGCGGTCCAGCGACGTCACGCCCTCGCGGGCATCCATCATGAACATGATCACTTCGGCGTCGTCGAGCGCGGCCTCGGTCTGCTCGCGCATCCGGGCTTCCAGGCTGTCGTCGGTAACGTCTTCGTAGCCGGCCGTGTCGATCAGCGTCAGATCCATGTCGCCGATATTACCGTCGGCATAGCGACGGTCACGGGTCACGCCCGGGCGATCATCGACAAGCGCCAAACGCTTGCCGACGAGTCGGTTGAACAGTGTCGACTTGCCCACGTTGGGCCGGCCGACGATGGCGACTTTTAGAGCCATGTCGGCTTTCTAACTCAAAATCAGGAAAAAGATCAGCGGATGCTGACCAGCTCGCCCTCGTCCGTCAGGACATAGAGGGCGCCGTTGTAGGCGGCGGGAGCGATATAGGCGGCCGAACCCAGCCGAACGCTGGACTGCTGGGCGCCGGTCTTCGGATCAAAGGCCACGGCCTCGCCGTCCGAATTGACCAGCACCAGGCGGTTCGAGGCCAGGATCGGACCCGACCAGGTCGGACGCACGGTGCGCTTGCCGAAGCCCAGGAAGCCGCCCTCGCTACGGACGCGGCCCTCGTTCAGGTCGCGGGTCCAATAAACCTGGCCGCTGTCGCGGTTGACCACGGTCAGCTCGCCCGACTTGGACACGACATAGACCACGTCGCCGACCGGCAGAGGCGCGTTGACGCCCGCGACCGGCAGCGACCACTTGGGCTGGCCCGAACGGATGTCCATGGACTGCAGGACGCCCGAATGGCTGATCGCATAGACAGAGCCGCGGCTGACGACGGGCCGTCCGGCGATGTCACGGATCTCTGACAGGGCGCTGGTGCGGCTGGTGCGCGACAGGACTTCCTGCCAGACGGGCTGGCCGTTCGAGGCGCGCAGCGCCACCAGTTCGCCCGAGGAGAAGGGCGCCAACACGGTGTCGCCGCTGACCGCCGGGCTGGAGGCGCGCATGATGCGAGCCGGCTCGGTGATGCCGCGATAGGACCAGTCCTGCTGGCCGGTGTTCACGTTGAAGGCGATCAGTTGGTTGTCGACGTCGATGACGAAGACGCGCTGGCCGGCCACCGTCGGCGCCCCGTGGATCGGCAGGTCGACGGTCGATTTCCACACCACGGCGCCCGTCGCGGCGTCCAGCGCCGTCATGGTGCGATAGCCCGAGGCGACGAAGACCTTGCCGCCGCCGACGGCCACGCCGCCGCCGAAACCGCCGCCGCCCGAACCGCCGCCGAAGCCGATGCCCAGGATGCGCGAACCCTTGTCGCGTTCATCGACCTTGACGTCGGCCTTCCACAGCACGGCGCCCGTGCCGGCGTCGACGGCGGTCACGCCGGCCTCGCCGTCCAGGACGAAGATCTTGCCGTCGTCAGCCACGACCGGGGCCATCACCTGGCGCGTGCGGCTGGAGCCGGCGCCGATGTCGCGCTTCCAGGCGACCGTGAATTCCGGCGCGGCGATGACGTGCTCGACCGCATTCTCGGCGTTGCCGCCGGGCTGGGTCCAGGCCGTCGCGGCCTGCGGACCCGGCAGGAAGAAGTCGCGCCCCGACAGGGCGGCCGAGGGCGCCAGCTGCTGTTCGAACTCCAGGATCGAGATGCGCTGACCTTCGGTGGCCTTGGCGACATCCTCCTTGGGCGCTCCCAGACCGAACGGCAGGACGTTGCGCACCGTGCCGCACGAAGCGACGGTCATGGCGAGGCCGCAGAGCAAGGCGACTTTCAGCGTACGATTCATGGATGGAGTCCTGAAAGCGTCGATTACGGGCGGGCGGCGGCGGGCGCCGCCTCTGCGGCGGGAGCCGGGGTAGCGGCCGGGGCAGCAGCCGAGGCCGGAGCGGCGACCGGAGCCGGCGTCGCGGCGGCGGCGCGCACGATCGCGGCCAGACCGGCGGCGGTGCCGGAATCGACGACCTGAACGCCGACCTGGGCGCGCTGGCGAATCGAGTCAGGCACGTCCTGGCCCAGTTGCAGCTGAACGAAGATCTGGCGCGCCTCGGCGGCCTTGCCGTGCTGCAGCAGGGCCATGGCCTGGGCTTCCTGGGCGAAGGCGTGCAGCGGGCGCTTGTCGGCGGCCAGCGGCTCCAGACGCTTCTGGATGTCGGCCAGCGGCGCCGTGTCCATGATCAGGAAGACGGCCTTGATGGCCGCAGCGTCGGCGATGATCGGATCGCCGCCGGCCTTGGCCGCGTCGTCGAACAGTTTGACCGCATCCTGGGTCTTGTTCGCGCTGACGGCGATTCCGGCCTGCTGCATCAGGGCCAGCGCCTTGTAGGCGCCGTTGCCCGACTTGGCGGCTTCGGCGAAGGCGGCGTCGGCGCCCGAAGGATTATTGGCCTGCAGCGCGGTCATGCCGCGGTCATAAGCGGCCGAGGCCTTGTCGGCCTGATTCGTCTGATAGCTCTGCCAGCCCCACCAGCCCAGGGCGGCGACCAGGGCGACGGCCAGCAGGCCCGCGCCGATCGGCAGCCAGGTGCGAGCCAGACGCTTGTATCGATCGGAGCGAAGCTCCTCCTCGACTTGTTCGAAGACATCAACCACGAAACGTCGCCCCAAAAACCGCTGCCAAGACTGGTCGCTAAACCGGCGCGACCCTAGAGGGTCGTCGTCGCGCCCGCAACGCAGGCGTTACGCCGCGACCGGCTTTTTCCAGCAGTAGGTCGCGACTTCGTCAGGAAAACGGCGGTCAGATTTCCTGGGACAGTTTCACGACCCCGGCCGCCAGCAAGGCGACCAACACTCCGGCGGTGGCCCAGAACAGCTGCATCCCCCCCATGGAGCTCATGTCCAGTCCCGCCAGCCCAACCCGGTCCAGCAGGGACTGCGCGGCCAGACCGGCGTCCACCCCGGCCATCGTCAGGCCCTGCGCCGCGGGCGGCGCGCCCGCCGACGCGGATACAGACGAAGAGGCGAAGTTGAAGTCGACGCTCAGGACCTCGCGCACGGCGATGACGCCGCCGACCAGACCGGCGACCGACAGGGCCGTCGTCCTGAAACGCGATGACTTGTTCAGTTTCGCCGCCACGTCGGCCTCGAACTGGGCCGAATCGGCAAAGTTCGGCGCCCGCGCGAACAGGCGTTCGATAGCTGGGTCGAACTCATCAACCGACATGGGATGCGCTCCCGTGAGCAACCGGTTCCGGCTGGAGCCGGGCCCGAAGTTTATCCAGACCACGCTTGACATGAGATTTCACCGTTCCAAGCGGCAAATTAATGGCGGCCGCGATTTCGGGATGGGACAGGCCCGCCCCGTGGCACAGGGAGACGCACAGGCGCTCCGGTTCGGTCAGCCCTTTCATCGCCTCGTCCAGATCCATGCGCCCGGCGCTGTCGACGTTGGGCGCGACCTCGTCGCTTTCGACTTCAGCCACATAGCGGGCGTCCTTCGAACGACGCTTCAGATACAGACGCGCTGCGATGCGCTTGATCCAGGCGCCGAACGTCCCCTCGCCCCGGAACTCGGCGCATTTCTCGAACGCCAGCAAAAAGGCGTCCTGGGCCACGTCGTCGGCTAGGGCGGGTTGCGCCCCCATCCGACGCAGCAGCCCGCGCACCGCCGGGCTGTGGCGGCGCACCAGCTCCCCGAACTCGCGACGCCCGCCCGCCGCCGACAGGGCGGCGAGCTCGACATCGTGCAGATCGCGTAAAGGCTTGGCCATGACGGTTTCCCCTCCCCGTCGCCCCTTAGCCCTTGTTCTTGTTGAAGATGCTCAGGATGATGAAGGCCAGACCGATCATGCCCGGGATCGCGGCGCTGCCGGCGATGGGATAGAAGGCGTCCATTTCGGCGAAGCTGACCATGTAGCCGAAGAGCGCAATGCCCAGGCTGACCGCCAGCAGGATGACGCCGACGCGCAGATCACGCGAAGCTGTCGCCGGCGGCTTGATGTTTTCCTTGCTCAGCGCGTCGACGACTTCCGGCGGCAGCGGCTGGCCCTTTTCGATGGCCGCGCGCAGGGTCGCCTGCATTTCCTTGCGCTCCTTGCTCTTGAGCCAGCTCGGCACGATCACGATCGCACCGATCATGATGAACAACACAATGGGAATAAATTCTTCGTGCATGGGTTTCGCCCCTTCTTGAACAGCTGAACCGAGCGTGACGCTGCGGCCTTCTGATCACAAGAGGCGATGATCGCGCCGAACGGATGCAGGTCGGCGCATGAACTCTTCGTAAGGCGCGCTTTCCCCATCTGACCGGGGTTTCAGCCCGATGGCATGACCGCGATTTAACAAGCCTCGCCGTAACAGCGCGCGATTGTCGCCGTCTTGTCTCTCCCGCCCGGCCTTGCCGGTTCCAAGGGAGACACCACCATGATCATCGCCAGCCTCGCTCTCGCCCTGTCGGCCGCTGCCACCGCGCCCGCGCCGGAGATGAGGGTTCAGATTTCCGATCTGGACTTCAGCCGCCCGGAGCAGGCCCGGACCTTCATCCGTCGCGCCGATGCGGCCGCCGACGCCTTCTGCGATCAACACCGCGCCCTGGTCACGCCGCCCAGCCTGCTCAATACGCGCGTGTGCGAGACGGAGATGCGCCGCTTCGCCATCAACCGCCTGGACCGCGAGCGCTGGACCGCCGCTCACCGCGCCGCCCTGGAGTTGCGCCGGGCGCGCTGACGTCACCACAGCGTGACTCGACAGCAGCCCCGGGTCGTTCAACGGTGGCGGCGCGGCGTTGTTCGCGTGTGCAGTGGCCTTGATCCTTCCTCCTGACCCTGAGGTGTCGCCATGCTGCCCCAACTCTCGGCGCTGGGCTGGTTTCATACGCTCGGCAGCCTGCCCGCCGTGCCCATCGGTCTGATCCTGCTGCTGATGCACGGGCGAATCGACCCCGCCACGCGGCTGGGCAAGGCCTATCTGGCCTTCATGTTCATCGGCGCGATCTCGGCGATCTTCGTCATCAAGACGCCGCCAGGCGCCGCCGTCGCGGCGCTCAGCCTGATCTCGCTGACGGTCGGCGCGACCGTGGGCTTCATCAAGCCCCTGGCCCGTTATCGCTGGTCGATCGAGACCATCGCGCTGAGCGTCTCCTATTTCACCCTGTTGCTGCCCAGCGTCACCGAGACCCTGACCCGGCTGCCGGCGGGCGATCCCGTCGCCTCGGGCGTCGAGGACCCGCTGGTGGTCGGCTTCCAGCTGACCCTGCTGGTCCTGCTGATCCTCGGGGTGACCCTGCAGCTTCTGTCCCGCCGTCGCCGTCTGTCGTCGGCGGCCCTCGCGTAAAGGAAACCGCGTGACTCGTATCGTTTACCGCATCGTCCCCCACGACGGCGGCTGGGCCTACAAGCTGGGCGACAGCTTTTCCGAGACCTTCGCCACCCACGCCGACGCCCGCGCCGCCGCCGTCGCCGTATCGCGCGAGCAACAGGTGCCAGACCGCACCTCGTGGATCGAGTTCGAGGACGCCTCGGGCCACTGGATCACCGAGCGCGCGGACGGCCACGACCGCCCGGAAACCGAGGTCGAGGACTAGGCGCCAAACGCCTCAGCGTAGCGCTCGGGCTTGAAGCCGACCAGCGTCCGCCCGTCGCCCAGGTCCAACACCGGCCGCTTGATCATCGACGGCTGGGCCAGCATCAGGGCGATGGCCTTGTCGGCGTTCAGGTCGGCCTTGTCCGCGTCCGACAGCTTGCGGAAGGTGGTCCCGGCGCGGTTCAGCACCGTCTCCCAGCCATGCTCGGCGATCCAGCGCTCCAGATCCGCCTTGTTCGCGCCCGCGACCTTGTAGTCGTGGAAGGCGTAATCCACGCCATTCTCATCCAGCCAGGCGCGCGCCTTCTTCATCGTGTCGCAGGCCTTGATGCCGTGCAGGGTGATAGTCATGGCGCGCTCCCTCGCTTTGCTGAGGGCCGCGATCTGGCATCGGGGGGCGGGCGGGTCAAATTTCGCTGCCTGGCTCGAAGGGAATATCCGCCTTGGACTCATTGCGGACATCGGAACCTGATGCGAGAGTCAGCATGATCAACTTGGCTTATGCGGAGCGGCAGAGGTGAGCGGGGTTTCTGGCGGCTGGCTGATTTGGATTTCAATAGCTAGCCTAGCTATGGCAGCTCTGTGTTTTCTGATTTCCTTAGCAACTCGCCGCTTCCTTTCTGGTGCGATTCTGGTTGTCGTTACGACATCCCTGACTTTGCTTCTATTTCTGGCAGGTCTGGCGTCTGGAATGGCACGGAGCGATTTCAGGCTAGAGTTTGCGCTCCCCTATGCTCTCCTAGCGTTGGTCATCGCGGGGGTATGGCTGCTGGGCATGAAAGCGCGGGCGTCTAATAGCTAAACCTCACTCGCCCAGCGAACAGTTGCTTCCCACCCTTAGCTGACGCCTAGAATGTCCGCAGACGGCCATCAACGTACTGAAGGAGGCGTCCATGAAGCTCTACGCCCACCCCTTCTCGTCCTACTGTCAGAAGGCGTTGATCGCGCTGTATGAGAACGACACGCCGTTCGAGTTTCGGCTGCTGGAGGGCGAGGCCGCCTTCGCCGAGTTGGCGGCGCTGTGGCCGGTGCGGAAGTTCCCGGTGCTGCAGGACGGCGACCGCACCATCGTCGAGGCGTCCACCATTATCGAGCATCTGGCCGTGCATCCTCCCGGCCCGGTGCGCCTGATCCCCGACGATCCCGCCGCCGCCGTCGAGGTGCGGATGATGGACCGGGTGTTCGACCACTATGTCTCGAGCCCGCAGCAGAAGCTGGTGGCCGACGCCCTGCGGCCCGAGGGCGACCGCGATCCCTATGGCGTGGCCGAGGCGAAACGGATGCTGGACACCGCCTACGCCTGGCTGGACGAACGGCTGGCGGGACGGGAATGGGCCACCGATCACGGCTTCAGCCTGGCCGACTGCGCCGCCGCGCCCGCGCTCTTCTACGCCGACTGGTCCCACCCCATCGACGAGCGGTTCGCGACGCTGAAGGCCTATCGCGCCCGGCTGCTGGCCCGGCCGTCGATGGCGCGGGCAGTGGATGAGGCCCGGCCCTATCGCGCCTATTTCCCGCTAGGCACGCCGAACCGCGACTAAACCCCGTCACCCTCGGGCTTGTCCCGAGGGCCCATCATTCCGCGCGCGCTCACGATGAAGCAAGCGCTCGATACCGCCATGACCCCTCGGGACAAGCC
>NZ_JBOHLI010000057.1:0-20263 GCF_050729455.1 Brevundimonas sp. | reverse complement strand
GCGCCGGCCGCCGGCGTCTTCGGCGCGGAACCGGTGATCGACTTCGAGGTGACCCCGAACCGCCCCGACTGGCTGGGCGTGGCGGGCATCGCCCGCGACCTGGCCGCGACGGGTCTGGGCAAGCTGACGACGCCGGAGATCACCCCGGTCGCCGGAAGCTTCGCCTCGCCGATCACGGTGCGGATCGACACGCCGGACCTGTGCCCGGTCTTCGCCGGTCGCGTGATCCGGGGCGTGCAGAACGGTCCGTCGCCGGCCTGGCTGCAGCACCGCCTGACCGCCGTCGGCCTGCGCTCGATCAACCGCCTGGTCGATATCACCAACCTGATCTCCTACGACCGCGCGCGGCCCCTGCACGTCTATGACCTGGCCAAGCTGTCGGGTCAGACCATCGTCGTGCGCGCCGGTCTGATCGCCGCGGATACCGGCGAGCATGAGCATCTGATCGCTCTGGACGGCAAGACCTACGCCGCCTCGCCCGCCGACTGCGTCATCGCCGACGCCGACGGCGAGCGCCCCATCGGCCTGGGCGGCGTCATGGGCGGCGAAAGCACCGGCTGTTCGGAGGAGACGGTCGACGTCTTCGTCGAGAGCGCCTGGTTCGCTCCCCTGGCCATCGCCCAGACGGGCCGCTCGCTGGGCATCAGCTCGGACGCCCAGTACCGCTTCGCGCGCGGCGTGGACACGGCCTCGGTCGTGCCGGGCCTGGAACTGGCGACGCAGATGATCCTCGACCTGTGCGGCGGCGAGCCGTCCGAGATCGTGGTGACGGGTCAGGCCCCGGCGGCACCCGCCGGCTTCGCCTTCGACCCTTCCTATGTGAAGCGTCTGTCGGGCCTGAGCCTGTCCGACGACCGCATCTTCGAGATTCTGACCGCGCTCGGCTTCACCGTCATGCGCGGCGCGGCCTGGACCGTGGTGCCGCCGTCGTGGCGTCGCGACGTCGAAGGCCCGGCCGATCTGGTCGAGGAAGTCGCGCGCATCGAGGGCTTCCACGCCCTGCCGCATACGCCCCTGCCCGAGGTCGCCCGCAAGGCGCAAGGCGTCCTCAGCCCGCGACAGGCCCGCGTCCGCGTCGCCCGCCGGGCGCTGGCGGCCCTGGGTTACGCCGAGGCCGTGACCTGGTCCTTCAGCAAGCAGTCGACGGCTGTTCTGTTCGGCGGCGGCGACGATCGCCTGGTGCTCGAGAACCCCATCGCGGCGGACCTCGACTGCATGCGGCCGTCGATCCTGCCCAACCTGATCCAGGCGGCGGCGCGCAACGCCGCGCGCGGCCACGCCGACGCGGCTCTGTTCGAGATCGGCCCCGTCTATTTGAACGATCAGCCGAACGGCCAGCGCACGGCCATCGCCGGCCTGATCGCCCCCCACCCCGACCGTCACTGGGGCGGCGCGGGCGAGGACGCCCTGTTCGACCTCAAGGGCGACCTGTTCGCCCTGCTGGAAGAGATCGGCGCCCCGGTCGCCTCGCTGCAGCTGGCGCAGGGCGCCAACCAGGACTGGTGGCACCCCGGCCGTTCGGCCCGCCTGCAACTGGGGCCCAAGAACGTCATCGTCGAGTTCGGCGCCCTGCACCCGCGCGTGCTCAAGGCCCTGGACGCTGACAGCCCCATGCTGGCCTTCGAGATCATCCTCGACGCCGTGCCGGAACCGCGCGGCAAGGCTGGCAAGGCGCGCGGCGCGGCGGACCTGCCGAACCTGATGCCGCTGAGCCGCGACTTCGCCTTCCTGCTGGACGAGGCTAAGGCCGTGGGCGACCTGACCCGCGCCGTCGCCGGCGCCGACAAGGCCCTGATCGCCGAGGTGCGCGTCTTCGACGTCTATCGCGGCCAGGGCGTGCCCGAGGGCCAGAAGTCGGTCGCGATCGAAGTCGAGATCCAGCCGCGCGCCGCCACCCTGACCGAAGCCGAGATCGAGGCCCTGACGGCCAAGGTCGTCGCCGCCGCGGCCAAGGCCGGTGGCGTCCTGAGGAGCTGATAAGAAGCCGGAGCAAAAGCTCCGGCTTCTTTCTTTTTAGAAGGGCCTATCGCGCTTCGCGCTACTTGAGGCCGTGATACGGGCCGCGCCTCGGACCGACAGAGGTCTGCTGACGAAGCCTTGATCAGGTTGGGCGACGTGGAATACGGTCAAGCAAGGTTCGGTTAACCTTAAAGCCCCAAGGCTGCCGCAAAAGACACGGACGGTAGGCCAAGCCCGCGACGATGGGCGCCCCGTCCTCTGTCAGGAGCCACGACCATGCATCGCCGCCAACTGATCCGTTCCAGCCTCGGTCTCGCCGCCGCCGGCGCGCTTCCCGCAGGCCTCGGCGCCTGCGCCACCACGCGCCAGCCGGCCGACCCCGCCTATCCCATCGCCTCGGACCAGACGGCCCAAGCCTACACCTTCGAGGAGCTGGTCGCGGCCGGTTCGCGCGAAATGGGCATCGCCGCCGAAGCCATGGGTTCGGCCCTCGAGCGCGTCTTCGCCGAACAGGGCGACCGTCCGACCGCCTATATCGCCGGCGAGGAAGCCGCCGGCGCCGCCGCCGTCGGCGTGCGCTATGGCCGCGGGGCCTTGCACATGAAGGACCTGTCGGCCTCGCAGGAAGTCTTCTGGCAGGGCATCTCGATCGGCTGGGACGTGGGCGGCAACGCCAGCCGGGTCTTCACCCTGGTTTACGGCCTATACCACCCGGACATGCTCTATCGCCGCTACCCCGGCGTCGAGGGCTCGGCCTATCTGGTCGCCGGTCTGGGCGTGAACTATCAGCGCGCCGACGGCATCGTACTGGCCCCCATCCGCACCGGCGTCGGTCTGCGCCTGGGCGCCAACGTCGGCACCATGAGCTACAGCCGTCAGCGGAATCTGCTGCCCTTCTAATAGCGAAAGTGCGCTAGCGCTCGCGACGCGGTCGCTCGCTGCCTGAGCGCAGCACCGCGTCGACGGGCACGGCCGCGCCTTGGCAAAACCATTCTTTTCGGACACGAAAAGACCCCCATTCGGCCCTTCGCCCGCCCGGAAGACAGGTCAAAAAGCCATTATCGGCCTGTTGAAGTTCGGAAAAGTCCCGGATCCTGAACAGCCCCCCCAGCCCCCCAGGATTTTTCCGCTAAAGGGCTTCGACGGGTCGATGCTTCCTCCAAGCGAGACGCCCGCGGCCGCCCCCCTCCCCCTCCTGGCGACGCGGGCGTTTTGCTGTCTGGACCTCAAGGAGGAGCGGCGGCGAAGACGAATCAGCCAGGGAGGTTGATCGTCGTCCGTTCTCCGTCGCGCACCACCGTCAGTTCGACCGCGCCGCCGGCTTGCAAGGCCGTCGCCAGGGCCGTCATGTCGGCGACGCCCGCGCCTCCGGCCTCGACCACCACGTCGCCGGCCTGAAGGCCCGCCGCCGCCGCGACCGAGCCGCCCTCGACCACGGAGACCTGGGCGCCCGCGCCGTCGCCGCTGTTGCGGAAGGTCAGGCCGCGCGCCATGGCGGCGACGCGCCCCGTCCGCACGGCGGCCGGATCCGACGACTGAACCGTCAGGCTGGCCGTCGCCTCGCGCCCGTCGCGCAGATAGACCACCGGCAGGGTCGCGCCGGGGCGAGCAATACCGACCGTGGCCTGGACCGAGCCGGCGTTGGCCACGGGGCGGTTCTGGATGCGGGTGATGACGTCGCCGGGACGCAGGCCCGCAGCCTCGGCCGAGGACCCCGGCGCGGCGTCATAGACCACCGCCCCGCGCACCAGATTCAGGCCCAGTTCGCGCGCGCGCTCGGCCGTCAGCGAGCCCAGAGCCACGCCGATCTGGCCGCGCTTGACCTCGCCCGAGGCGCGCAGCTGATCGACCACGAACATCATGATCCGCGTCGGGACGGCGAAGGCGATGCCGTCGTTGCCTCCGCCCATGCCGCCCGACAGGATCGAGGTGTTGATGCCGATCAGCCGCCCCCGGCTGTCCAGCAGCGGGCCGCCGGAATTGCCCGAATTCACCGCCGCGTCGGTCTGGATATAGTCCTCGATGGCGTCGCCCATGCCCGACCGGTTCAGACCCGAGATGACCCCCATGGTCAGGGTCTGGTCCAGCCCCAGCGGATAGCCGACGGCGAAGGCCAGATCGCCGGTGCGCAGAGTGTCGGAATCCACCGTCTGGACCTGCGACAGGCCCGCCCCCTCGATCTTCAGCACGGCGATGTCGGTGGCCTTGTCCGCGCCGATCAGGACGGCGTCGAACAGGCGGCCGTCGCTCAGGTCGACGGTGAATTTCTGGCCGTTCTCGATGACGTGGTTGTTGGTGACGATGATGCCGGCGGCGGCGTCGATGATCACGCCCGACCCGCCCTGGGCCGGCTTGGGGTCGCTGGCGCTCGAGGTCGGGCCGCGCGACTGGCCCAGGGTCGTGACCTGGACCACGGCGGGCAGGGAGGCGTCGAGACCGGCGGCGAAGGTGAAGACGCCGCGCCGCGCGTCATAGGGCAGGCCCTGCACGCCGGGCGTCTGAGCCGAAGTCGCCGCCGGGGCCGCCGGGGCCGCCGGGGCCGCCACGACCGGCGCGGCGCTCAGGAGCAGGACAAGGGCGGCGCCGGTCGAGGCCAGCATTGTGTGTCGCGTCATGGTCGGTCCCTTCGCTGGCGGTCAGCCTAGCGCGAGAAATCCGCCGTGACGACAGCCTCGACCGTCACAATAGCCCAACAGCCCTAGAAGGCGCTCTGTCCCGTGATGGCCCGGCCCAGGATCAGGGCGTGGACGTCGTGAGCCCCCTCATAGGTGTTGACCGTCTCAAGGTTCATGGCGTGGCGCATGACGTGCAGTTCGCCGGTGATGCCAGCGCCGCCGTGCATGTCGCGGGCGACGCGGGCGACGTCCAGGGCCTTGCCGCAGTTGTTGCGCTTCATCAGGCTGATGGCCTCGGGCACCCAGGCGCCGGTGTCCAGCAGACGACCCAGAGCATAGGCTCCTTCGAAGCCGAGGAAGATCTCGGTCTGCATGTCGGCCAGCTTCTTCTGCACCAGCTGGCGCGACGACAGGGGGCGGCCGAACAGCATCCGCTCGCCGACATAGTCGCGGCTGGCGTGGAAGCAGAACTCGGCGGCGCCCATGGCCCCCCAGGCGATGCCGAAGCGCGCCTTGTTCAGGCAGCTGAACGGCCCGCGCAGGCCCTGCACGCCCGGCAGGATGTTGGCTTCCGGCACGAAGACGTCATTCAGACCGATGTCACCGGTGATCGAGGCGCGAAGCGACAGCTTGTCGCCGATCTTGTCCGTGGTGAAGCCGTCGAAGTCGCGCTCGACGATGAAGCCGCGAATCTTGTCGTCCAGCTTGGCCCAGACGATGGCCAGGTCGCTGATCGGCGAATTGGTGATCCAGTATTTGGCGCCATTCAGGCGATAGCCGCCTTCGACCTTGACCGCCTTGGTCTTCATCGAGGCCGGGTCCGAACCGCCGTCCGCCTCGGTCAGACCGAAGCAGCCGATCAGCTCGCCCGCCGCCATCTTCGGCAGGAACTTCATCTTCTGCTCTTCCGAGCCGAAGGCGTAGATCGGGTACATGGCCAGCGACGACTGCACCGACATGGCCGAGCGATAGCCGCTGTCGACCGCTTCGACCTCGCGCGCGATCAGGCCATAGGCGACGTGGCTGGCTTCGGAGCCGCCGTATTGCTCCGGCAGCATGGCGCCGAGGAAGCCCATCTCGCCCATCTCGGTCATGATGGCGCGATCGAAAGTTTCGTCGCGGAAGGCCTCGACCACGCGCGGCAGCAGGGCTTCGCGGGCGTAGGACCGCGCCGCGTCCTGAATCATCCATTCGTCGTCGGTCAGGCGGCCGCGCAGGTCGAACGGGTCGTCCCAACGGAAGGTCTGTTGCGAAGCGTGCGAGCCGTCGGCCATGGCGATGTTTCCTGCGCGAGTGTGCGGGGTTCTCTGAGCGTCACGCGAGGTTGAAGGGGCGTGACGATGCGACCCCTGTTCCGGCCGCCCGTTTAAGGCAAAATATGAGAACCGGGTAGAGGGAGGCGGGGAACCGCGTTAGGCTGGGACCATGTCGAGCACTTTTTCACGCCTGTTCAGCGATCACCCGCGCGAGGTCAGCGAGACCTATCTCGAGCACATGGCCGCCTCGGCGCGCTTCGGCTTCAAGCTGATGCGGCTGGCCGGTTGCGCCTTCGCCCATGCGGTCGTGCCCGGCGTGCACAAGAGCACGGTGTCCGACGCCATCCGGTGCATGGCCCGCGACATGGGCGGCCGGGCCGAGGAAGCCCGCGAATGCCGCATGAGGAACGCCGGCGTCTGGGACGTGGGACTCTAGGTCTTCTCGACACGTCTACGGCGGGCTAGTCAGGTCGCATGACCCAGACCCAAGGCCCCCTTTCCGGCGTTCGCGTCCTCGACCTCAGCCGCGTTCTGGCCGGTCCCTGGGCGACGCAGACCCTGGCCGACCTCGGCGCCGAGGTCATCAAGATCGAGCGGCCCGGCGAGGGCGACGACACCCGCCACTGGGGACCGCCCTTCACCACCACGGCCGACGGATCCAAGGGCGACGCCGCCTATTTCCTGTGCGCCAACCGGGGCAAGAAGTCGGTCGAGCTGGACATCGCCAGCCCTGAAGGCGCCGAGGCCCTGCGCAAACTGGCCGCGACCTGCGACGTGGTGGTCGAGAACTTCAAGACCGGCGGGCTGGCGAAATACGGCCTCGACTACGCCGGCCTGTCGGCGGTCAATCCGCGCCTCGTCTATTGCTCCATCACCGGCTTCGGCCAGTCCGGGCCGGACGCGCACCGGGCCGGCTACGACTACATGATCCAGGCCATGGGCGGGCTGATGTCGATCACCGGCCAGCCGGACGGCGCGCCGGGCGCCGAGCCGATGAAGGTCGGCGTGGCGGTCGTGGACCTGTTCACCGGCCTCTACGCCTCCAACGCCATCCTCGCCGCCCTGTGGCACGCGCGGGCGACGGGCGAGGGCCAGCAGGTCGACATCGCCCTGTTCGACGTCCAGGCGGCCATGCTGGCCAACCAGGCGACCAACTTCTTCGTCTCCGGGACCGCGCCGACGCGGATGGGCAACGCCCACCCCAATCTGGCCCCCTATCAGCCCTTCCCCTGCTCGGACGGCATGGTGGTCATCGCGGTGGGCAACGACGGCCAGTTCCGGGCGCTGGCGAAGGCTCTGGGCGTCGAGCCCATGGGCGCCGATCCGCGCTTCGTCATCAATGCGCTGCGGGTCCAGCACCGCGCCGAGCTGTCCCCTGCGCTGTCGGCCCTGACGGCCGGCTTCACCATGAAGGGGCTGATGGCGGCGCTGGAGGCGGCGGGCGTGCCCTGCGGCCCGGTCAACACCATCGACCAGGTCTTCGAGGAGCCGCAGGCCGTCCATCGCGGCCTGACCGTCGAACAGTCACGCGATGATCTGGCCACGCCGATCCGCACCGTCGCCTCGCCCATCCGCCTGTCGAAGACGCCCGTCCGCTACGACGCCCCGCCGCCAAAGCTGGGGCAGGACACGGATGCGGTGCTAGCGACGATCAAACCGGACTGAACAGACGCTGCGACCTAGTAGGCCATGAACTGCAGCAGCAGGCCGATCCCGCACAGGCCAAGGATGCCGATCGCCACATAACGGATGACGGCCTTCATCGACCCGATCGCTCCATGAATCTCATCTTCGTGTAGCTCGCCCACCATGCCGGGCGTCGCGTCCAGCCGCCACTCTTCGGATTCTTCCCCTGCGAGATCGCCGAACTCGCCGCGCCGGGCGCGCGCGATCAGATCCCGCGCCTGGACGATCTGAAAGTCGGGCGCGGTCACCCGGAGCCCGCCAAACGCCACCTGCATGTGCGCCATGTTGGTGGCGGCGTCACGGTCAGGCACACGGGCGTCGACGCCATGACGCTTGAGCAGAGCCGCCGCCAGCTCGGCTTCGGGCAAGGTCGTGAAACGCGCCACTTCCAGTCGATCCATCCGTACGCCCCGTGTCGTGACCATCGAACGGTCAAGCTAACACGGATCGCCCAATTGAAAACGGCGGCTCCTGAAAGAGCCGCCGTCGTCAATTCTGGATCGCGCGGACCTTAGAGGTCCAGCAGGGCGCGGGCCGGGTCTTCCAGCAGTTCCTTGATGCGGACCAGGAAGGTCACGGCTTCCTTGCCGTCGACGATGCGGTGATCGTAGCTGAGGGCCAGGTACATCATCGGGCGGATCTTGACCTCGCCGTTGATGGCCATCGGGCGCTGCACGATGTTGTGCATGCCCAGGATGCCCGACTGCGGCGCGTTCAGGATCGGCGTCGACATCAGCGAGCCGTAGGTGCCGCCGTTGGTGATGGTGAAGGTGCCGCCCTGCATCTGGTCCATGGTCAGGGCGCCGTCACGGGCGGCCTTGCCCAGGGCGCCGATGCCCTTTTCGATGCCCGCCAGCGACAGCGCATCAGCGTCGCGCAGGACCGGAACCACCAGACCCTTGTCGGTGCCGACGGCCACGCCGATGTCGTAGTGGTTCTTGTAGATGATGTCCGTGCCGTCGATCTCGGCGTTGACGGCCGGGATTTCGTGCAGGGCCTGAACCACGGCCTTGGTGAAGAAGGACATGAAGCCCAGCTTCACGCCGTGGCGCTTCTCGAAGACTTCCTTGTACTGGGCGCGCAGGGCCATGACGTTGGTCATGTCCACCTCGTTGAAGGTGGTCAACTGGGCGGCCGTGTTCTGCGATTCCTTCAGGCGACGGGCGATGGTCTGACGCAGGCGCGTCATCTTCACCCGCTCTTCGCGGGGCTGATCGGCGCGCGGAGCGGCGGGCGCAGCAGCGGCGACCGGAGCCGGAGCGGCGGCGCCGATGGCGGCGATGGCGTCAGCCTTGGTGATGTTGCCCTTCGGACCCGAGGCCGACAGCGTGGCCGGGTTCAACTTGTTCTCGGAAACGACGCGCTGGACGGCGGGCGACAGGTGAGCCGAGGCCGGAGCCACAGCGGCCGGAGCGGCGGCGACCGGGGCGGCAGCCGGAGCCGCAGCGGCGCCCGAGGCCGAGATGGAGCCGATGACCTGACCGGGGGTCACGGTCGAGCCATTGTCGGCGGCGATGGTCAGGACGCCGGCGGCCGGAGCCGAGACTTCCACGGCGACCTTGTCGGTCTCGATCTCGACCAGCAGTTCGTCCTTGGCGACGGTGTCGCCCGACTTCTTCAGCCAGGTGCCGATCGAACCCTCGGCGACGCTCTCGCCCATGGTCGGGACGGCGATCTCGACCGAGGCGCCGCCCGAAGCGGCCGGAGCAGCGGCAGCCGGAGCCGCAGCAGCGGCGGGCGCGGCGGCCGATGCCGAGGTGCCTTCGCTCACCGAACCCAGGACCGTGCCGGGCACGACGGTGTCGCCCTCGGCGGCGTTGATGGCGGCCAGGACGCCGTCGGCCGGGGCCACGACTTCCAGCGAGACCTTGTCGGTTTCCAGCTCGACCAGGACTTCGTCCTTGCGGACGGCGTCGCCGACCTTCTTGGTCCACTTGGCGATGGAGGCTTCGCTGACGGATTCACCGAGGGCGGGGGTGAGGATATCGGCCATGTTTCGGTCCAGTGTCTTTTCGTGTCTTGGCGTATCTATAGGTCAGGCGGGGCCGGTCAGGCCATGGCCTCGGCGAGGAAGGTCTCGAGTTCCTTCAGGTGGCGGCTCATCAGGCCGGCCGCCGTGGAGGCGGAGGCCGGACGCCCGACGTAACGCGCGCGCTTGGCCTTGATATCCATCTTCTCGAGGGTCAGTTCGATCCACGGATCGACGAAGGTCCAGCCGCCCATGTTCTTGGGCTCTTCCTGACACCAGACCAGGTCGGCGTTGGGGAAGCGGGCCAGCTCGGTCGAGATCGACTTGATCGGCCACGGATAGAACTGTTCCAGGCGCAGGATGTAGATGTCGTTGATCCCCGCCTTCTCGCGCGCGTCCAGCACGTCGTAATAGACCTTGCCCGAGCAGACGATGACCTTGCGGATGTCCTTATCGGCCTTCAGCGAGACGCCGGCCACTTCGGGACGCAGCTGGGCGTCGTCGCGCAGCACGCGGTGGAAGGACGAACCCTCGGCCATGTCGGCGATGGTCGAGACGGCCTTCTTGTGACGCAGCAGCGACTTGGGCGTCATCAGGATCAGCGGCTTGCGGTACGAGCGGTGCAGCTGGCGACGCAGGATGTGGAAATAGTTGGCCGGGGTGGTGCAGTTGGCGACCTGCATGTTGTTCTCGGCGCACTGCTGCAGGAAGCGCTCGAGGCGGGCCGAGGAGTGCTCGGGGCCCTGGCCTTCATAGCCGTGCGGCAGCAGCATGGTCAGGCCGCTCATGCGCAGCCACTTGCGTTCACCCGAAGAGATGAACTGGTCGATGACCACCTGGGCGCCGTTGACGAAGTCGCCGAACTGGCCTTCCCACAGGGTCAGGGTGTTCGGATCGGCCAGCGAGTAGCCGTATTCGAAGCCCAGCACCGCCTCTTCCGACAGGGCCGAGTCGATGACTTCGAAATGGGCCTGGCCGTCGCGCAGATGGTTCAGCGGGATGTAGCGCTGTTCCGTCGTCTGGTCGGTGATGCCCGAGTGACGCTGCGAGAAGGTGCCGCGCACCGAGTCCTGGCCCGACAGGCGGATATTGTAGCCCTCGTCCAGCAGCGAGGCGAAGGCCAGGCTTTCGGCGGTGGCCCAGTCGATGTTCTGGCCGGTCGTGACGGTCTCGCGACGCGCCTCGACCACGCGCTTCAGCGTCTTGTGGATGTCGACGCTGTTGGGGATTTGGGTCAGGCGGTGGCCGTAGTCCGTCAGCTTTTCAGCCGGAACGGCGGTCTTGCCGCGCTGGGCGGCGTCGTCGGTCTTTTCAGCGCCCAGGCCCTGCCACTGGCCGTCCAGCCAGTCGGCCTTGTCGGCCTTGAAGGTCTTGCCGGCTTCGAACTCGGCGTCGAGGAAGGCCTCGAAGCGAGCCAGTTCGGCGTCGACCTCGGCCTGGGTGACCACGCCCTCGGCGACCAGACGCTTGGAGTAGATCTCGCGCGTCGACGGCTGAGCGCGGATCTTCGAATACATCAGCGGCTGGGTGAAGGTGGGGTCGTCGCCTTCGTTGTGGCCGAAGCGGCGGTAGCAGAACATGTCCACCACCGCGTCCTTGTGGAACTTCTGACGGTATTCCGTCGCCACCTTGGCCGCGAAGACGACCGCTTCCGGGTCGTCGCCGTTGACGTGGAAGATCGGGGCCTGGACCATCAGCGCCACATCCGACGGATAGGGCGACGAGCGCGAGTTGCGCGGGCTGGTGGTGAAGCCGATCTGGTTGTTGATGACGAAGTGCAGGGTGCCGCCGGTGCGGTAGCCCTTCAGTCCCATCAGGGCGAAGCATTCGGCCACCACGCCCTGACCGGCGAAGGCGGCGTCGCCGTGGATCAGCAGGGGGACGACCTTGGAGCGATCCAGCACCCATTCGTTGTCCGGCTTGCCGATATTGACCTCGGCCTCGCGGATGTCGAAGGCCTGCTTGGCGCGCGACTTGCCCAGGACGACCGGGTTGACGATCTCCAGGTGCGACGGGTTGGCGGTCAGCGACAGGTGGACCTTGTTGCCGTCGAACACGCGGTCCGACGAGGCGCCCATGTGATATTTGACGTCGCCCGAACCCTCGATGTCCGACGGGACGGTCGAACCGCCCTGGAACTCGTGGAAGATGGCCTTGTAGGGCTTGCCCATGACGGCGGCGAGCGTGTTCAGGCGGCCGCGGTGGGCCATGCCGAAGACGATCTCGTCAACGCCCAGGTTGCCGCCGCGCTTGATCACCTGCTCCAGGGCAGGGACCATGGCCTCGCCGCCGTCCAGGCCGAAGCGCTTGGTGCCGGGGAAGCGCTTGTGCAGGAAGCGTTCGAAGCCCTCGGCCTCGATCAGCTTGTGCAGGATGGCCAGCTTGCCTTCCTTGGTGAAGGCGTTCTGCTCGAACTTGTCCGGGCCTTCAAAGCGCTGCTGCAGCCAGGATTTCTCTTCCGGCTCGGCGATGTGCATGTATTGCACGCCGATGTTGCCGCAGTAGGTGCGGCGCAGGATTTCCAGCACCTGACGGATGCTGCCGGTCTGCAGGCCCAGGACGCCGTCGAGGAAGATCGGGCGGTCCAGGTCGGCGGCGGTGAAGCCGTAGAATTCGGGGGTCAGCTCGGGGTTGTCGATCGGCTGCTCGATGCCCAGCGGGTCCAGCGTCGCCTGCAGGTGACCGCGCACGCGGTAGCTGCGGATCAGCATCAGGGCGCGGATCGAGTCATGGGCGGCGGCGCGCACGTCGGCGGCGGTCAGCCCGCCCGAAGCTTCAGCAACGGGGGCGGCCGGACGCGGGCCGGGCTTGCCGGCGGCCTTGGGGTCGACCTTGGGCGCGGGCCAGCGGCCGTCGAAGACGGCGGTGTCTTCGCTCGGATCCGTGGCGGCGCCACGGCCCCACGAGCCGGCGGCGGCCGACTGCTTCACCAGGTCGGCGTTGTCCTTCAACTGATCGAAGAAGACGCGCCATTCCCCCGGCACCGAGCCGGGGTCCGCGGCCCATTTTTCGTGCAGGTCCTCAATGAAGGCGGCGTTCGCGCCATAGAGGAAGCTGGTCTCGGCAAAGACCTGATTCAGCCGACCTGCATCGTCCGCCATTTTTCTCTCGTCGTCCTACAATTCCGGCCGCGCGCGCACGCCTGCGCGGTGAGCGGCGCCGCTCATATAGGCCGTGTTTCCTTACCGGTCATGACCGAAGCGGGGCGATGCGGGTGGAAATTGGTCGAATCGGCAAGAAAAAACGCCCCCGGACGAATCCGGAGGCGTTTCAAAAGGTCTCGGGACGCTAAATTTAGCCCCGGAACACTGTTCGGCCATAATCCGCACCGCTTTCACCGCCGAGGCGATGGCGCGGCAAACTCGCTGCAGCAGCGAGCCGCCGCGCGGCTAGCGTTAGCGACCTTGAAGGGCCTTAGCCCTTCAGCACTTCCAACAAGGTGTGGCCCAGACGCGCCGGCGACGGCGAGACGCGGATGCCCGCAGCCTCCATCGCAGCGATCTTGGATTCCGCGTCGCCCTTGCCGCCCGAAACGATGGCGCCGGCGTGGCCCATGGTGCGGCCGGCCGGAGCCGTACGACCGGCGATGAAGCCGGCCATGGGCTTGGAGCGGCCCTTTTTGGCTTCGTCGATCAGGAATTGAGCGGCGTCCTCTTCGGCGCCGCCGCCGATTTCACCGATCATGATGATCGAGGTGGTTTCCGGGTCGGCCAGGAACATTTCCAGGACGTCGATGAACTCGGTGCCCTTGACCGGGTCGCCGCCGATGCCGACAGCCGTAGTCTGACCCAGGCCGGCGTTGGTGGTCTGGAACACGGCTTCATAGGTCAGGGTGCCCGAGCGCGAGACGACGCCGACCGAACCCTTGGAGAAGATGTTGCCCGGCATGATGCCGATCTTGCACTCGTTCGGGGTCAGGATGCCGGGGCAGTTCGGGCCCAGCAGGCGCGAGTTGGAACGGTCCAGGCGAGCCTTGACGCGCACCATGTCCAGCACGGGGATGCCTTCGGTGATGCAGGTAATGAAGGGGATCTCGGCCTCGATGGCTTCGATGATGGCGTCGGCGGCGCCTGCCGGCGGGACGTAGATGACCGTGGCGTCGGCGCCCGTGCGCTCCTTGGCTTCGGCGACCGAGCCATAGATCGGCAGGGTTTCGCCGTGCGAGCCGGTCCAGTTGGTGCCGCCCTTGGTCGGGTGCACGCCGGCGACCATCTGGGTGCCGTGGTAGGCCAGGGCCTGTTCGGTGTGGAAGCCGCCGGTCTTGCCGGTCAGGCCCTGCACGATGATCTTGGTGTCTTTGTTGACGAGAATGGACATGTGTCTGTGCTCTGAATTCTGTGTGTCAGCTGGGCGGTGGCGAGTAAGGCCGAGGCCTTAGCCGACCGCCGCGACGATCTTCTGGGCGGCGTCGTCGAGGTCGTCCGCAGCCGTGATGGCCAGGCCGCTCTCGTTCAGGATCTTCTTGCCCAGCTCGGCGTTGGTGCCTTCCAGACGCACCACCAGCGGCACCTTCAGGCCCACTTCCTTGACGGCCGCGACCACGCCTTCGGCGATGACGTCGCACTTCATGATGCCGCCGAAGATGTTGACCAGGATGCCCTGGACGGCCGGGTCAGCGGTGATGATCTTGAAGGCCGCCGCGACCTTGTCCTTGCCGGCGCCGCCGCCGACATCGCAGAAGTTGGCCGGCTCTTTGCCGTACAGCTTGATGATGTCCATGGTCGCCATGGCCAGACCGGCGCCGTTGACCATGCAGCCGATGTTGCCGTCCAGCGCCACGTAGGCCAGGTCCCATTCCGAGGCTTCGATTTCCTTGGCGTCTTCCTCGGTCTCGTCGCGCAGTTCCTTGATGTCGGGGTGACGGAACAGGGCATTGCCGTCGAACGACACCTTGGCGTCCAGAACGCGCAGGCGGCCGTTTTCCATGACGATCAGCGGGTTCACTTCCAGCATGGCCATGTCCTTCTCGACGAAGGCTTTGTAGAGGGCCGGGAACAGCGACTTGCCGTCTTCACGGGCGTCGCCTTCCAGCTTCAGCGCGTCCGACAGGGTGGCGCAGTCGGCTTCGGTCACGCCGGTCGTCGGGTCGATGACGACGGTGATGATCTTTTCAGGGGTGTCGTGGGCGACGGCTTCGATGTCCATGCCGCCTTCGGTCGAGACGACGAAGGCGATGCGGCCGTAGGCGCGGTCGACCAGGATCGACAGGTAGAGCTCGCGCGAGATGTCGGCGCCGTCTTCGATATAGAGGCGGTTGACCTGCTTGCCGGCGTCGGTCGTCTGGGCCGTCACCAGGGTGTTGCCCAGCATTTCCTTGGCGTTCTTGACCACGTCCTCGATCGAGAAGGCCAGGCGCACGCCGCCCTTGGCGTCAGCCGGCAGTTCCTTGAACTTGCCCTTGCCGCGGCCGCCGGCGTGGATCTGCGACTTCACCACATAGAGCGGGCCAGGCAATTGCTTGGCGGCGGCTTCGGCCTGGTCGGCGCTGGTGATGGCCACGCCTTCGGCGACCGGGGCGCCAAAGGCCTTGAGAACCTGCTTGGCCTGATACTCGTGAATGTTCATGTCTGATCCGCGCCGCTGGGAGGAGGTTTGAGGAAACTTTGGTCGCGCTTATAGGCGTCGCCCCTTCGCGGACGCAACCGTCCGTCTCCTTATGCGCCTCCCAAGCTTTTCTTATGCGCGAAACGGCTCAGCTGGGATCCCGCAGGATCAGTCGACCCAGTCCTTCTTGAGCGTGCGCGAGGCGCCGAACAGCAGGGCCGACGACAGCAGATAGAAGCCCATGCCGGTGTAGATGGCCCAGCGCAGGCTCTCCTCGCCGAAGGCCGGGCGCAGCAGGTCCGACATCCAGCCGAAGTAGTAGATGCCGACGGCGATCCCCAGCAGGTTGTTGATCAGCAGGAACAGGGCCGAGGCCGTGGTCCGCATGGCCGGGCTGGCCAGATGCTGCACGGCGGCGGTGATCGGCCCCAGCCAGGTCAGGTTCAGACCCGTCGGGATCAGGAAGATCAGGAAGGCGAGAGCTAGAGCCATATCGACCTTCCAACCGTAAAATGGGACCGTTAGAGCCACACCCTCCAGCGAAAGCACTTGCACTAGCCATGGCGAATTCATGGCCAACAGGAAGCATGGCACGGAGATCAGGAAGGCAATCGCCGGGGTCAGCGGATAGGCGGCCTTGGACGCCTTGCCCAAGCGGTCGGCCATGACCCCGCCCAGCCAGATGCCGGCCACACCGCCGACCATGACGATGGCCGAATAATACCAGGCCGTCTGCGACAGGGTCAGGTCGAAGCTGCGCATGAAGAAGCTGGGCAGCCAGGCGGCGACGCCGTAGCCGCACACCGAGGACGAGGCCGCGCCGAAGGCCAGCAGCCAGAAGCTGGGCTTGGGCGCCAGGGTCTTGATCACCTCGCCGAACGGCGGGGCCTTCTGCACGACAGGGGCGGCCTTGGGCGCTTCAACGACCGCGGGCGCATCCATGCCGCCGCGCGTCGGGTCCTTGATCGTCAGGCGCAGGATGGGCGCGACCAGCACGCCCAGGACGCCGACCACGATGAAGGCCGTGCGCCAACCGTAGGTCGCCGCCAACAGGCCGCCGACCAGCGTCCCTGCCGCCATGCCCAGGGGAATGCCGAAGGCGTAGGCGGCCAGGGCCCGCGCCCGCTGCGACTTGGGGAAGTAGTCGGCGATCAGGGAATAGGCCGGAGCCACCCCGCCCGCCTCGCCGATGCCCACCCCCATGCGGCACAGGAACAGCTGGCCGAAGCTGCCCGCCACCCCGCACAGGGCGGTGAAGCCCGACCAGACGGTCAGGGCCGCCGTCATGATCCAGACGCGGCTGACCCGGTCGGCCAGCCAGGCGATGGGAATGGCCAGGGTCGAATAGAGCAGGGCGAAGGCCAGGCCGCCCAGCAGGCCGAACTGGCTGTCCGACAGGCCGAACTCCGCCTTCAGCGGCGCCGCCAGGATGCCGATGATCTGACGGTCGAGGAAGTTCAGCATGTAGATGAGGATCAGGATCCCCAGCACATAGTAGCGATAGCCGGGCGAGACGGCCTTCTCGACGGCCTCTTGCGGCGCTGCGGCCTCGGACGTGGTCATGGCTTGCCCCCTCGGACTGGCTGTCCTGTTGCTGCGGACGGTAGCGGCGTCGCCGGGCGGCGCCAAAGAAAAAGGGCGGCGGTTCGGTCTGAACCGCCGCCCGCGATCAGATGATCAGGCGTTCAGGAGAAATTTCTCGATCAGAACTTGTACTGCAGCGACGCCGTCACCGTGCGCGGCGGGCCGTAGTAGCCGATCAGGGAGTTGTTGAAGGCGGCGCCGGCGAAGTTGTAGCCGCCGACGCGGTATTCCTCGTTGGTCAGGTTCTTGCCGTAGAGGCCGACCGTCCATTTCTGGCTCGGATCGGTCCAGACCACCGACAGGTCGACCAGGGTGAAGGCTTCCTGATCCAGCACCGGGTTGGGGAACTCGAACTGGCTGTAGTCGTCGCGGTAGCTGACCGACGGCGTGACCGCCAGAGAGCCGCCCGCCACGTCGCCGCGCCAGGTCAGGCCCAGATAGCCGGTCCATTTCGGCGCGTTCTGCAGCACCACCAGGTCCGAGATGTCCTCGAACTTGCCGGTGGTCAGGTTGAAGCGCAGGAATTCCTCGAACTTCGAGTCGAGGTAGCCGACGGCGACGTTGGCCGTCAGGCTGTCGGTCAGGACGACCGCGCCTTCCAGCTCGGCGCCGAAGAATTTCGACGAGCCGACGTTGTCGACGAAGCTGGCGATGCCGGCCACGGCCGGGACCTGGGTGGTGACCTGCTGGTCCTGATACTCGTTGTAGAAGACGGCCGAGGCGAAGGTCAGGCGGCGGTCGAAGGCCGAGCCCTTCAGGCCGATCTCATAGGAGTCGACGGTTTCCGGCTGATAGCCGTTGACCGTGTTCGGCGTCAGGATGGCGTCGCCGCGCATATCAAAGCCGCCCGACTTGAACCCCTTGGAATAGGAGGCGTAGCCGGTGACGAGGTCCGAAAAGTCATAGGACAGCGAGGCCTTGGGCGTGAACTGGTCGAACTGGTTCGACCGGGTGTAGTCGGTGCGCAGCAGGATCGCGTTGCGCGCCGTGCCGCCCAGCAGCGGGCTGCGGGTCGCGCCCAGATAGTTGGCGCGGAAGACGCGGCCGGTCTTGTCGTCCAGCGTATAGCGCGCGCCGAGGCCCAGGTGCAGACGCTCGGTCAGGTCCAGATTGACGTCGGTGAACAGGGCGACGCTGGTCGTCTTCACATAGCCGGCGGTGCCGATGACGATGCCCAGGTTGCCGGCGATGGTGTCGAAGGCGCCCGAGGCCGTGCCGTCCAGATAGAAGATCCCGGCCACGCCCTGGATCCGGTCGGTGCTGAACAGCGCCTGGAATTCCTGGGTGAACTGGTGGTCGCCATAGACCGCCGGGATGTCCAGCGTCGGCGCCGGGGTGTTGTCGAAGTCGATCACCGTGTCGGTGTCGCCGGAGCGATAGGCGGTGATCGACTTGAACGACCAGACGTCGTTCAGATCGACCTGGGCGGTCAGCGACACGCCCTCGGTCGTCACCTTGTTGCTGTCGCCCAGGCCCGCACGGGTGTCATAGACGCTGCCGGGCACGCCCGCGCCGGCGCCGACGCCGGCGATCTCGCGGTGGCCGTGGCGGGGGTTCGACTTGTCCTCGACCCGGTCGTAGGCCAGGCGGAAGAAGGCGTTGTCGTAGGGCTGGAATTCGACGCTGACCCGGCCGGCCAGGACGTCCTTGTCATAGTGTTCGGCGCCGGTGTTCAGGTTCTTGCCGTAGCCATCGCGGTTGTAGCTGGCGACCGCGCCGCCGATGCGCAGCTTGTCGCTGACCGGCATCGAGCCCTGGGCCAGCAGGTCGATCTGGCTGTAGCTGCCATAGGCCCCGCGCAGCGTCAGCTCGGGCGAGTCGGCGTCCAGACGCGAGGTGACGTACTTGATCGCGCCGCCGACCGTGTTGCGGCCGTAGAGCGAGCCCTGCGGCCCGCGCAGGACCTCGATGCGCTGGATGTCGAAGATGTCCAGGACAGCGCCCTGCGGACGGGCCACATAGACGTCGTCGATATAGAGGCCGACGCCGGGCTCGAAGCCCCACAGCGGGTCCTGCTGGCCGATGCCGCGAATGAAGGAGATCAGGGTCGAGTTCGAGCCGCGCGCGACCTGGACCGTGGCGTTCGGGGTCTGCTGCTGCAGGGCGGTGATGTCGGTCGCGCCGGTTTCTTCCAGACGCTCGGCGCCCAGGGCCGAGACCGAGACCGGCACGTCCTTCAGGCTTTCCTCGCGACGACGGGCGGTGACGATGATGTCGTCGACGCTCGACGCCTGCGCTTCGGTCGACGCCTCCTGCGCCACGGCGGTGGCCGAGAGCGCGCCCCAGGCGGCGCCCGCCAGCAAGACGGTCTTCACGAGTCTGTTCATTTGGTTCCCAATCCCTGTTTCCAGCCCAATCGACGCTTTTATTCAGCGTTCAATGATTTTCATGGAACGTGCCGGTCTTTCGCCGGTCTGTCAAACGGCCACGCTGAAGCCGCCGCAAATCGGCCGCCCCTGTGGCGCCGTTGCACTGAGGGTCGAAGCACGACCCGAGCCTGATGCATGGCATCAGGCTCCAGGATTGATGCTGGAGCGAATATCTGTGTTCAGATGCGATCGCATCTGAACCGATTTCGCTCTAGCTTGCGCGCATGAAACCTGACGACGACCTCGCCCCCGCCTTGCCGCCCGTCGTCGCCGCCCCGGCCCGTCGCGGCCGGCCCAAGAAGACCAAGGCCGCCGGCGGAGGCGAGACCCGCGACGCCATCCTGAACGCCGCCGAGGACCTGTTCTCCAAGCACGGCTTCTACGGCGTCACCATCCGCGAGGTGGCGCGAGAGGCGGGCGTGGATACGGCCCTGGTCCACTACTACTTCGGGGCCAAGAAGGAGCTGTTCGACGCCGTCTTCACCCGCCGCGCGGAAGTCTGGAACAACGAGCGGGTCGCCGCCGTCGACCGCTACGCCGAGGCCGCTGGCGACGCCATGACGCTGGAGGGTCTGTTCGAGGCCTTCCTGCGCCCGCCGTTCCAATGGTCGCTGAAGGGCGGGCCGGGGTGGAAGCACTACGCCGCCCTGGTGGCTCAGACCAACGCCAACCCGGCCTTCGGCGGCGAGACCATGGCCCGCTATTTCGACCCGGCGATCCGCCGCCTGCTGGAACTGGTCAAGCGCGTCCTGCCCGAGGCCGAGGAGACCGACCTCTACTGGGCCTATCATAACCTGTCGGGCGCCCTGACCCTGACCCTGGGCGAGACCGGGCGCCTGGACCGCCTGTCCGGCGGCCTGTGCCGGTCCGGCGATCTGGACAGCGCCTGCGACTACATGGTGCGCTTCGCCGCCGCCGGCTTCCGCGCGGTGTGCGGTCCGAAATCGGGCGTCTGATGCGGTTTCGGGGGAAGCTGGGAGCCAAGGGCCGCGACTTCCTGCGCGGTCTGGTCGTGGCCGTCGTCGCGGGCCTGTTCCTGGCCGTCAGCGGCGCCTTCGGCTCGGGCGGCGCGCCTCTGACGCAGCGACTGACCTACTGGATTCCCATGCTGGTTCTAGGCGGGCTGTGGGGTCACGCCTGCGGCGCCGTGATCACCCGCTTCATTGATCAGGACGCCCGCCCCTGGGCCGTGACGGCGGCTCTGACGGCGGTCATCAGCGGCCCCCTGACGGTCGGGGTCTGGGCCGCGACCGGCCTGTTTTTCGAGGGACGGCTGTTCCC
>NZ_JBOHLI010000056.1:0-20967 GCF_050729455.1 Brevundimonas sp. | reverse complement strand
CGTCAGGATCGCGGCGAAAGGCTCTCGGTTTCGTCAGACTGGGCGGCGGGATCGGCCGTCAGTTCCGCCAGCGCCCGCTCCTCTTCCGCCGTCAGCGGCGGCGCCTCGGCCCGGCGCCGACGCGCCCGCCAAACAAACAGGACACCCGCGCCCAGGACCAGGGCGAACGGCCCGAACCACAGCAGCCAGGTCCCCGTCCGCACCGGCGGCTGGAACAGGATGTAGTCGCCGTAGCGCCGCACCAGGTCCTGACGCACCGCCTGATCGCTCTTGCCCGCCGCGATCTCCTCGCGGACCAGACGGCGCATGTCGGCGGCGATGCCCGCCGGGCTGTCGGCGATGGATTCGTGCTGGCAGACGACGCAGCGGATGTCCGTAAACAGGGCCCGCGCCCGCGCCTCCTGCGCCGCGTCGGGCAGGGGACGCTCCGGCGCCGGAGGCGGCTCGGCCAGGGCAGCGCCCGCCATCAGGCTCAAGGCCGCCGTCAGGGAAGCCAGCCGCCTCACGCCTTGGCCTCCACGGTCTTCTTGCGCGCGCCCGATTTGGTTCCTGGGCCCACCCGCAGACGCCGGTCCAGCAGGGACAGCACCCCGCCCAGGGCCATGATCAGCGGGCCGAGGAAGATCAGCCGCGCCCACGGATTGTAATAGACCCGCACCGTCCAGGCCTGCTCATTGCTCTCGGTCGCCGCCCGCTCGCCCATGACCACATAGACGTCGTCCAGCCCGCGGAAGTCCAGCCCCACCTCGGTCGTCGTCTGCCCGCCCGCCGGGAAGAAGCGGCGCTCGGCGGTGACGGCGCGCTCGACCGCGTCGCCCGACACCGGGGCGACGGTCAGCCGCCCCTGCTCGGCCAGATAGTTCGGCCCCTCGATCACCTCGACCGCGTCCAGCCGGACCCGCCACGGCCCCGACGAGACCACGCCGCCCAGCGGCACCGCCGCTGCCGCCTCGGCCTTGAAACTGGTCTCGACCACGGCCCCAAGGATGAAGACCCCCAGCCCGGCGTGGGCCAGGGTCATGCCCCAGGCCCCCAGCGGCAGACCCTTGGCGCGACGCAGGGTCTCGGCCAGCGGCGCGCGAAACGCCTTGGTCCTCACGCCCAGTTCGGCCAGCGCGCCCAGGATCAGCCAGGCCCCGACGCCCAGCCCCGCCGCCGCCAGCGCCTTCTTCGGCTCGAACAGCAGGAAGGCCGCGAAGGCCGCCACCAGCGCCAGACCCGCCGCCAACCACAGCCGCTGCAAGGCCCCCTTCAGGTCGCCACGCTTCCACGCCAGCAGGGGCCCGGCGGGCAGGATCAGACAGGCGACCACCAGCAGGGGCACGAAGGTCGCGTTGAAATAGGGCGGCCCCACCGAAATGGTCGCCCCCGAAATCCCCTCGAGGATCAGCGGATAGAGGGTCCCCAGCAGCACCGTCGCCGCCGCCGCCGTCAGGAACAGGTTGTTCAGCACCAGGGCGCCTTCGCGGCTGATCGGGGCGAAGGCCGCGCCCGAGCGGATCGCCGGCGCCCGCAGCGCGAACAGGATGAAGGCCGCCCCCGCCGCCACGCCCAGAATGGCCAGCAGCATCATCCCCCGCTCGGGATCGACGGCGAAGGCGTGGACCGAGGTCAGCACGCCCGAGCGCACCAGAAACGCCCCCAGCATGGAGAAGGTGAAGGCCAGGATGGCCAGAAACACCGTCCACCCGGCCAGCGCCCCGCGCCGCTCCGTCACGATGGCCGAGTGCAGCAGGGCCGCCCCCGCCAGCCACGGCATGAAGGACGCGTTCTCGACCGGGTCCCAGAACCACCAACCGCCCCAGCCCAGCTCGTAATAGGCCCAGAAGGAGCCCAGCAGGATGCCCACCGTCAGGAAGGCCCAGGACGCCAGCGCCCACGGCCGCACCCAGCGGCCCCAGGCCGGATCGACCCGCTTCTCGATCAGGGCGGCGACCGCCAGCGAGAAACAGACCGAAAACCCGACATAGCCCGCGTAGAGCAGCGGCGGATGGATGGCGAGCGCCGGGTCCTGCAACAGGGGGTTCAGCGACGCCCCCTGCACCGGGGCCGGGTCCAGACGCGCGAACGGATTGGAGGTGAAGACGGCGAAGGCCAGGAACAGGGTCGACAGCGCGCCCTGCACCGCCACAGCCGAGGTCTTCAGCCCGAACGGCAGGCCGCGCGCCAGCGCCAGCGCCCCGCCGAAGCCGGTCATGACCAGACACCACAGCACCAGCGAGCCCTCATGGCTGCCCCAGGCGGCGGCCACCTTGTAGAGCATCGGCTTGTCGGTGTGGCTGTTCAGGGCCACGTTCGACACCGAGAAGTCCGACACGGCGAAGGCGTAGATCAGGGCCGCGAAGGCCAGCAATGTCGCCAGCGCCGAGGCGATCAAGGCCCCGCCGCCCGCGCCCGCCAGCACCGGGCTCAGCCGCCACCGCCCCGCCGTGGTCAACACCGTGGTCAGGGCGGCCAAGACCAGCGCCAGGATCAGCGCAAACGCGCCCAGTTCGACGATCACAGGCTGCGGCTCGCACTTGCTGGGGCTTCGCCCGTCTCAGGCCGCCACTCGCCCTTTTCCTTCAGGCGGTCGGCGACTTCGCGCGGCATATAGGTCTCGTCGTGCTTGGCCAGCACCTGACTGGCTTCAAACACGCGGTCGGGCCGGAACGACCCCTGCGCCACGATGCCCTGCCCCTCGCGGAACAGGTCGGGCAGGTCGCCGTGATAGCTGACCTTGCTGCGTCCCGCGTTGTCGGTGATGACGAAGACCACCGTCCCGTCCGCGCCCTTGACCACGCTGCCGGCCTCGACCAGCCCGCCCAGACGGATCACCCGCCCGACCGGCGCCGCTTCCTCGGTCACTTCGGACGGCGAGAAGAAATAGGTGACGTTGTCCTTCATGGCCCACAGCGACAGGCCGACCGCCAGGGCCAGCACGGGCGCCGCAGCGGCCACGATCCACAGGCGACGCCGCGCCTTGGGCGATTTGGGAAGCCAGCTCATCTCAGGACATCACAGAAGGGTTGCGGCGCAGGCTCATCCAGCCCCGCCCACGGTCTTTTCAAGTCTTTGTTGCAGTTCGGCCCGGCGCGGATCGGTCGGCTCCAGCGCCGCGATCAGCGGCCCCCAGACCGCCGCCGCCGCGGTCTTGTCGCCGCGCTTCAGCGCCGCCTCGCCCAGGAAATAGCGCGCGCCCAGCTGATCCGGGTCGCGCTTCAACGCCTCGCGGAAAGCCGCCTCGGCGTCGCCGCCGACCGCGTCCTCGTTGGCCCGCACCAGGCTCTCGCCCAGCCGCGCCCAGCTCTGGGCGTCGTCCGGCTGGATCGCCAGCGCCCGGCGGAAAGCCGAGGCCGCCCCGATGGGATCGCCCGCCTCGAACCGCGCCGCCCCCAGCATGGTCAGGGCCTGATGATCGTCGGGCCGGTCCTTGACCATCCGGCCGATCACCGCCGCGACCTGGGCCGGCTCCAGCCCCTCGGGCGAGGCGGCCCATTCGCGCACCCGCGTCTCATAGGCCTGATCCGCCATGCCCGGCGCGCCAAGGCCCAGATAGAGCGCCAGCGAAACCGCCGCCGTCAGGCCGATCCCGCCCAGAACCCAGACCCGGTCCTTCGATCCCGCCACCGGCGTGCGCGCATCGCGGCGCGCCGCCAGCAGCCGCCGTCCCGCCTCGGCCCGCGCCGCGGTCCAGCCCGCCTCGTCCAGCAGGCCGCGCGTCTTCAGCCGGTCCAGCTCGGCCAGCTCGCGTCCTGCGGCGTCGCGATCGACCACAGCCTCGGCGTCGGCCCCGCGTCGTGCGCCGGCCAGCACCAGCAGCCCGGCCATCGCCGCCGCCAGTCCCGTCATGATCCAGAAGATCGTCATGCCCGCCGCTCTAGCGGATCAGGCGCGCCGACGCGAGGTTCCCGACGTCGCACTCGGCACGGCGATGCTGGGCGGCGTTCCCGCCACCGTCAATCGCCGCCGCACCGTCCGCTGCGCCTCCTTGGCCCCGATCAGGCCCAGCAGTTCGGCGGTCAGGGCGATGCGCTTGCGCGCAACGGCCTCATCCGCCGCCTCGCCGTCGTTCAGGCGCTCGATCGCCTCGTCGGCCCAGGTCGCCAGACGGCCGGTCAGCCCCTCGGCGGTCTGGCGCCGCTCCGACTCGCAGCCGAACACCGCCGCCGGGCCGCGCACCAGTCCGATCACCGCCAGCAGAGCCTTCGCCCGCGTCGCGGCCGCCGGATCAACCGGCTGATCCAGACGCGGCGACGGCCGGGTCATCCGCCCGACCAGGGCCGTGCGCTCGACCGGCAGGACCACCGCCGCCGCCCGCTCGGCCGCCGTGAACAGTTCCGACAGCCGCAGGGCGAGCTTCAGCCGCGCCTGCCGCACCGCCTTGCCCCAGGCGCTGTCGGGCCGCAAAGGCAGGCTGACGTCGATCTCGGCCAAGGTCTCGGCGCACCAGTCCAGATCGGCCTTCAGCGCCGCCGGGTCCGCGCCCTCGGCGGTCGGATCAAAGGCCGCGGCCTGGGCCGCCCGGCGGGCCAGGGCCGTCACCACCCGGTCGATGAAGACCGCCAGTTCGCTTTCGCCCAGGAAGGTCTCGCGCCCCGCTGTCGGCGTGGCCTGGGCCACGACCCGCAGCATCATCCGCGCGTCCGTCAGATGGGCGAACAGAATCTCCATCAGCCGCTCCGCCCCGTCCGGCGCGATGCTCGCCGCCTGACGCAGGGCCAGCTTCAGCTCGGCCGTCGCCTCCGGCCCTGACCGGCCCATCCAGGCCTCCAGATGATCCATGCAGCGCCGCGCCAACCCGGCCAGGTCGAAACAGGCCGCCAGTTCCGCGACCTCGTCTCCCGTCGCGCCCGGCCAGATCAGGTCGGCCTGATCCCGCACCGAGGCGGCCGCGCTCAGGCACAGCCGGTCGGCCACCATGCGCGACAGTTCGTCGTCGCGGTCCAGTTGCGGCAAGAGTTCAGGTTCAGTGCGGGTGGCCAGCCGCCACAGCCTCGCCGGGACGGCGGCGGGAAAGCTCAACCCCTCCAGCCCGTCGGCGCGCGGCCGGAACAGAGGCGACAGGGGCGCGAAGGCCGCGTCGCGCCGTCGCCGGTCCAGCCCCTCGGCCTCGACCATGTCGCGCAGCGCCCACGCCCGATCCCCCGTCATCGCCGCCGCCAGCGCTTCCAGCTGGGACAGCAGATGATCCGGGCAAGCGGCGATCAGCCGGGCCAGGGCGGCCCTTTGCGCGACCGACAGGTCCGCCATGCACACTCCTCTAGCCGAACCGATTCCGGCCATGCCGCCAAGGGTGCGCCCTTCGGGTTAACAGGGCCTTTTGGCGCGTCGCGAACCCGTTCAGACGTCCATTCGCTCGACCAGAGGGCGCGCCTGCAGGGATTTTATGGCGCGTTTGATCCCGTCGAACACGGGACCGGCGTCCTGCTCCATCTCGGCGTAGGCGCGCTCGAATTCGCCATCCAGACTGTCGAGCAGGGCCAGCTGTTCGCGCCCCTTGTCCGTGATCGCGATCAGGATCACCCGCTGGTCCTGGGGATCAGGCTGACGTGTGACCAGTCCCAGCGTCACCAGCTTGGGGATCTTCTGCTGGATCAGCTGGTGCGAACGGCCCAGCGCCCGCACCAGGTCTGCGACCGAGACCGGGCCCAGCGTCGCGATCGCACCCATCAAGGACGACGACTTGACCGGAATGAGCAGGCCGGCGCGCTTGAACACCTCGGCCGACTGTTGCTCGATCAATTCGCTCAACTGCTCGCTGAGGCGCCCCAGAAAGGTGCGGTTCAACTCGATCATTCGCCCGATATCTCCTCAATCCAGGCGACGATAGGTTGTCGTCTCGCCGGACTTCTCCACGCGCTCCAGCCCGGCGACGGCGCCATTGGCCCGGACCAGCCGGAACCGGTAGGCATCCGTTCCCTGAACCGCAAACAGATCCTTGCCGATCGGGTCCAGCGCCAGAACGAAGCGCCCGCGCCAGTGATAGGCGAGGCCGCCCGGCGTGCGGACCAGGCTTCGCCCTTCATAGGCCCCGACCGCCTCATCCAGATCCGCCGCGCTGGGGGCCTGGCCCGCCAGCGCCCATTCGACCGGAACCAGCGCCCATCGGGCGTCGGCGTCGCCCGCCTCCGCCCGGCTCTTCAGCAGGTGCTTCTGTGCGACCAGCAGCGCGTCCGAGGCCGGGACGGCCAGATCGGGCGTCACGCCGACGCCCTCGAAATCCTGCCCCTTGATCGGGTCCCGGATCTGACCGAACGGCACCTGCAGCATGAAGCGGTCATCGATCGGCACGCGGGTGACGGGGTGCGCCCCGCCGGCGGTCTGTTCCCCGATCACCGTCGCCCGGCCCAGACGTTGCAGCGAAAACGCCATCCACTCGGCCGAGGAAAACGACGTCGACCCGGTCAGGACCACGACGGGCATATCCGGCGCGCGCTGGCCGGACACGGCGGGCAGGCTCCATTGGCTGCGCGCCACCTGAACCCCCTTGTCATTGTAGTTGTAGTCGAAGAATTCCTGATCCTTGCCCGCCGGATAGAGGTAGCTCATCAGGAACTGCGCCATCTCCAGCACCCCGCCGTTGTTGTAGCGCAGGTCAAAGATCAGCCCCTTGGCCCCTTCGGAAAATCGCATGGCCGCCGCCGCCGTCTCCTGGGCGTATTGCGGGTCGGCGAAGAAGTCGAAGCGGACATAGGCCAGGTCCCCGTCCAGCCGACGCGCGTCGCGGAAACCGAAATTGGCCCCGCGCTCCCGGTCGCGCTGCGCCTGGGTGCTGGTCTCGCCGCCCGCCTTCGCCCGGCGGTCGGCCGCGACCTCGTCAGGATCAAAGACCACCGAGAAATGCAGGTCCTCACTCGCCTTGACCAGACCCTGGGCCAGGCTTTCGGCGAACGGCCCGGCCTCGACCGGCCCGGCCTGAACCCGCCGGTCCAGCTCGGCCGCTATGGCGGGGATGCGGTCAGGAAAGACGTAGTTCTGCTTCAGCGCCGTCTCGAGCCGCGCCACCAGCTCCCGCTGCGCCCCCTGATCCAGCGTCTGCGCCCCAACCGGCGTCGCCCCCAGGGCCACGACCGCCAACAGCGAAAGGAAAGCGCGTGTCTTCATCATCGATCCAATCATGAAATATATTGCGCAATATGTTGTAGAAATCGACGTTGTCAAACCTCCTTCGTCCCCGCAATCCGACAGGATCGCTCGCCAAAATCATGAAACAATGTTCACTCGACACTCCGCCCGCACCGGATAGGCTGAGCGCTGGGCAGCCGGAGGCGACGATGAGAAATGCAGGATTGGCGCTCGGGCTGCTGCTCCTCGCCGCTTGTTCCGAGCCGAAACATGAAGTCAGCGTCGAAGTTCGAAATGCTGAGCAGGCAGGGCGACAGTCGACGTCGCGCCAGACCCAGGAAGTTCGTGTTGAAATTTCACCTGAGGCCGCCGCCGCGCTCAAAGCTGAGCTGAAGAAGGCCAAGACAGCGCCCTGAACCCTCAGCGTGTAAACGCAGCCCCGGAGCGAGGCGCTATGCGCGGTCCACTCGCACTGGCGAATGGTGTTGGCCGCTGCTTTCCGACCTAGGGGCTAATGTCCGTTGTCGGCGCCGAAGCCTAGGGTCGAAATCGACCCGTTGCGGGCCTCAGTGAGGATCAAGCCAAGTGTATAGCTCAGGGTTCGAATGCACCATCTGAAGCCGCGCCGCGCGCTTCTCCTTGATCCCCGGCGTCGTAGCCTCCCACGCGATCACCGCTGCGACCAGTTGACCATTTCGCGCAAGAATGTCGTCCGCAAGCTTCACCACAACGACGTTCGGTGTAGATTGGGGGCGGATAGCCAACAACTGTTCTAGCGCTTGCCGCTCTGCACCCGGCCCCAGCCGATCCGCCATAATCGCGAATGCGACGGCCGCTGACCTTCCCACCCCATGGAAGCAATGAACCAAGAGCGAGCCGGCTTGGTGAGCGCGGGTAAAAGCAATAGTCTCGGCAACCTGTTCTCGGGTGGCTACGCGCACGCCTATTTTGTCGTCATCGACATCTTCGAACGCCAACACCAGATGAGCAGGTGACGGGCGACGCGTGAAACGCAGCCGGTTCGCCGGACGGCACGCAGGATCCTCCAGAGTAATCACGGCGTCGAAGCGTCGCTTATGTTTCCGCGCCTGCGAGAGGCTCCCGACGACGATGCCGCCAGGCACTGGACGAACGGCTGTATCGTCGGACCCCACCATTAGAGTTGCGTAGCTGCTCCAACGTCCGCTTTCCACCCTTAGCGGAAGTTGAGCGCGACCGCTTCCGGGCGAAAGCCGAGCTAGGCCTCCGCCGCTGGCAGCTCCAGCAGGATCTTCAGCCCGCCCATGTCGCTGTCGGCCAGGGTGGTCCGGCCGCCGTAGGCGCGGGTCAGGTCATCGACGATGGACAGGCCCAGGCCCGAGCCCGGGGTGTCCTCGTCCATCCGCGTGCCGCGCTTCAGGGCGGCGTCGCGCTGGTCCTCCGGCAGGCCCGGCCCGTCGTCCTCGACCACCACGATCATCTGGCCGGGCAGAGAGACGCCGGCCGAGATCCGCACCCGGCGCTTGCACCATTTGGCGGCGTTCTCGATCAGATTGCCGAAGATCTCCTGCAGATCCTGACGCTCGCCCAGGAAGGCCAGGTCGTCGGGCGCGCGCCAGTCGATCTCGACCCCCTTGGTCTCGAACACCCGCTCCAGCATGACCGCCAGTTCGTCCAGCACCTCGCCCACGGGCGTGCGTTCGCCCAGGCCGTGGGCGGCGCGGGCGGCGGCGCGGGCGCGGCGCAGGTGATGATCGACCTGGTCCTGCATCACCCTGGTCTGCTTGCGCACCATGTCGGGCAGGACGCCGTCGCTGGTTCCCGCCTCGGCCAGCATGACCGCCAGCGGCGTCTTCAGCGCATGGGCTAGGTTGCCGACGTGGGTGCGCTGGCGGTCCACCGTCTCCTGATTGTGGGCCAGCAGCCGGTTGACCTGTTCGGCCAGGGGCTGGATCTCCATCGGATAGGTGCGTTCGACGCGGCTGGCCTTGCCCTGGCGCACGTCGGAAATCTCGTCGCGCAGATCGAACAGCGGGCGCAGGCCGACCCGCACCTGGATGAAGACCGCCGTCACCAGACCCGCCCCCAGCAGCAGCAGCGCCGCCCAGGTCACGGTGGCGAAGCGGCGGGTGTCGGCGTCGATGGTCGAGCGGTCGATCCCGGCGAAGAAGACCACCGGCTGGGCCCGGCCCGGCAGCTGCTTCATGCTGGCGGCGACCCGCAGCGGCTCGCCCTTAGGGCCGACGGCGTTGTAGCTGATGGTCTGGCCGAAGGCCTCGGACAGCCGTTCCGGCAGGTCCTCGGGCGCGACCAGGGCGTCGCCGCCCAGCGAGGCCGAGCGCGTCAGGGGGCGCAGGCCCCCGCCCCGCGTCGGCTCCGCCACCATCCAGTACTTGCCCGACAGCAGGCGCAGGGTCGGCGCGTCCTTGATCTCGCTGGTCACGGCGCGGCCGTCGGGGGTGATGCTGGTGGCGACCACGGCCTCGTCGATGGTGTCGCTCAGCATATTGCCCAGGCGGCGCAGGGCCGATTCCTGGAACACCGAGGTCAGCACCAGCCCCGTCACCACCAGGGCCACCAGAATCCAGGCCGAGGCCAGCCAGATCAGCCTTCGTGTCAGCGACTTGCCCGGCCGCCCGAACCAGCGGCCCCATTCCCCCTTGCCGGAGGGCGCGCGCTTCGTCTCCTGCTTCGGGCGCGCCTCGTCCGTCCCGGCCCCGGTCATGCGCCGGTCAGGCCGCGTCGCTCTCGCCGGCCAGCGGCGACAGGCGATAGCCCAGACCGCGCACCGTCTCGATCCGGTCCGAACCGATCTTCTTCCTCAGACGGCCGACGAAGACCTCGATGGTGTTGGAGTCGCGATCGAAGTCCTGATCATACAGGTGCTCGACCAGTTCGGTGCGGCTGATGACCCGGCCCTGATGCATCATCATGTAGTGCAGCAGGCGGTATTCCAGGCTGGTCAGGCGCAGCGGCTCGCCGTTGACCGTCGCCCGCGCCGCGCGCGGGTCCAGCCGCAGACCGCCGCAGGTCAGGGTCGCCGCCGCATGGCCGGCCGAGCGGCGCAGCAGGGCGCGCAGGCGGGCCAGCAGTTCCTCGGTATGGAAGGGCTTGGTCAGATAGTCGTCGGCCCCGGCGTCAAAGCCCGCCACCTTGTCCGACCAGGCGCCGCGCGCCGTCAGGATCAGCACCGGGGTCGCCTTGCCCTCGCGGCGCCAGCGCTCCAGCACCGACACCCCGTCGATCTTGGGCAGGCCCAGGTCCAGCACCACCACGTCATAGGGTTCAGTGTCGCCCAGGAACCAGGCTTCCTCGCCGTCCGGGGCGTGGTCGACGGCGTAGCCGGCGTCGGCCAGCGCGGTCTTCAGCTGGCGCGACAGATCGACGTCGTCCTCGACAAGCAGCACCCGCATTCAGTCGTCTCCGCGAACCCGGCCGGACTGGCCGTCAACCTGTATGTCCGACACGCGCCCGCCCGGATATTCCCAGCGCACCACATAGTCGCCGCCGCGCTGTTGCACGCCCAGCATCCGGCCCGGCCGTCCCGACTGGACCCGGCGCACGATATCGCCCGGATCGGCGCGCGGCGCCGAGCGCGGCCCCTCGCGGAAGCCTTCACCCGGATAGTTGCGCGGCTGTTCGCGTTGCTGGTCCTGACGGTCCCGATCCCGGCCGCGCGACTGCGCCGCCGCGTCCGTCAGGGGAACGAGGGCGATCAGACCGGCCAGCAGGAGGGCTCGCATACGCATCATGGAACTGTGTCTAGACCCCAGCCTCTGAACAGCGGCTGAACGGACAGTCTATCGCCGTTCACCCGGACAAGGAACGCATCGGCGGCGATTATCCGTCGCCGCAGATGACGAACTTCTCATGCTGATGAACGCCGACTGAAGCGCGTCGTTCAGATGCGGCTCAGCCGCCGGGTGGTCTCTTGGCGTCAACGCAGCCGGGTCCGGTTGCGAACGATCCGAAAGGAACAAGACCATGAAAAAGACCCTGATGATCCCCCTGCTGGCCGTCGCCGCCGCCTCGGTCGCCCTCCCCGCGGCCGCCCAGTCCTATGGTGATCAGGGCTACGACCGCCACGGCGACCGCTACCCGGGCCACGCCTACGAACAGGACCGCTATGATCACGACGGCGGCGACTGGCGATCCATCGCCCAGCGCAAATACAATCTGGACCGTCGCATCGACCGCGGCGTCCGGTCCCGCCAGCTCAGCCACCACGAGGCCGCGCGCCTGCAGTACGAACTGGACGATCTGGTCCGTCTGGAACGCCACTATATGCGCGGCGGTCTGACCCGCTGGGAACGCCGGGACCTGGACCGTCGCTACGACCGTCTCTCGGCCCAGATCCGCTACGAGCGCCGCGACCACGACGACCGCCGCTACTAGAGGCCGAAACCCGACCGGGGCCTCATCCCCTCCCTGTCAGAGGCCCTGTCGAGGGGGCGCGATCCGCAAGGGTCGCGCCCTTTTCCCTACGCCGGCTCCACCACCCGGATCTCCGGCCAACGCCCGCGCGCATTGGCGACGGCCTTGTCCCAGCCCCTGGCCAGACCCCGTTCGGGATTGGGCCGGACGGTCAGATCGAACACATCCTCCAGTCCGAAGGGCGCGACGACGCTGATCGCGTCGTCCTTCTCCAGCCGCACCCCCACGGCGAAGGCCGGGGCCACGAAGCGCGCCGGCGCCTCGTCGGTGCAGGTCAGCGGCTCGTAAGGCTCGCCGAACCTGCCTTCGAACCAGATGTGGACCCGCGCCTGGTTGCGCACCTCGACCTGTTCGCGCACCGGCGCGTCGAAGGCGGCGGCGACGCGCTTGATGATCACGTCCTCGGCGTCCCACGAGGTGTCGGGATCGAAATAGCCGATGTCGTAATCCCTGATCCCATAGCCGGTCGCCCGCCCCGTCTGGGCGTTCCACACCGCCTGATAGACCGCCCCCGAAAACAGCCGCCAGTCCGGCAGGTCCAGGTCGCGCATCACGCTCAGCACGTGCATCAGGTCCGCGTCGGCGCGGACGATTTCGGTCAGTCGGGTTTCCAGGGTCATGAGGGCTCTCTGTGGTCGATTCCGGTTCGCCGCAAAGCCTGCTTTTTCCTCCCCACTTTGTGGAGAGGGGGACGCAAACATCTCCCGTCGAGACGCCCCCTCCGTCACGTCGCCTTCGGCTCCGCGCCACCTCCCCATGGAATGGGGAGGAGAGAATTAGCGACCCCGCAGCGGCCAGCCGTGATCCAGCGGCCCATGCCCCTGCCCCAGGCCCGGCGCGCGGCGGATAGCCTCAGCCACATAGGCCCAGGCCTCGGCCACGGCGGTCTGCAGCGGCAGACCCTTGGCGATCCCCGCCGCGCAGGCGCTCGCCAAAGTGCAGCCGGTGCCGTGGGTGTGACGCGTGTCGATGCGCTCGCTCTCCAGCACCGTCTCGCCCTCGGCGGTCAGCAGCAGGTCGATCACCGTCGCGCCCGGCACGTGCCCGCCCTTCATCAGCACCGCCCGCGCCCCCAGCTCCAGCAAGGCCTCGCCCGCCCGGCGCTGCCCGTCCAGATCGGCCACGGCGATCCCGGTCAGGGCCTCGGCCTCGGGCGCATTGGGGGTCAGCAGGGCCGCGCGCGGCACCATCAACCGCCGCACCGCCTCCACCGCCCGATCCTCCAGCAGGGGCGAGCCCCCCTTGGCGATCATCACCGGGTCCACCACCGTCGGCACGTTCCCGGCGTAGTCGATCAGCCCCGCCACCGCCTCGACCACCTCGACCGAGCCCAGCATCCCGGTCTTCAGCGCGTCGGCGCCGATGTCGTCCAACACGGCCTTGGCCTGGGCCTCGATGACGTCGATCGGCAGGGGATAGACCCCTTGGACGCCCAGGGTGTTCTGAATGGTGATGGCGGTGATCGCCGTGGCGGCGAACCCGCCCAGCATGGTCACCGCCTTGATGTCGGCCTGAACGCCCGCCCCGCCGCCGGAATCCGACCCCGCAAGAATAAGAACTCTGCCCTTGGAACCGCTCATCTCAGTGCGCTCCCGAAAACAGCTTCAGCCCGACAATGCCCGAAACGATCAGCAGGATGCACACGGCCCGCACCGCCGTCGCCGGCTCGCCATAGACGACGACGCCCACCACGGCCGCGCCCACGGCGCCGATGCCGGTCCACACCGCATAGGCCGTGCCCACCGGCAGCTTCTGCGTCGCGATCCACAGGCCGACCATGCTGGCCACCAGGGCCACCACCACGCCCACCGAGATCAGCGGCCGCTGCACGCCCACGTATTTGATCCCCGAGGCCCACATGACCTCGAACAGGCCCGCGACGACGAGCACCAACCACGGATTGAAGGACAGAAGCCAGGACATGGCCGCTGGATGACGCAAGCGCCGCGCGGGGGCAACCGGTTTAAGCGGCGCCTCTGGCGCGAAGCGCGCGCCCGGGTCTAGGCTTTCGGCGACATCGTCACAGGAGATCGCCCCATGACCGCTCCCGTCGCCGAAGCCGGCATGTTGATCCGCCGCCCCGTCGCCGAGGTGTTCGCCGCCTTCGTCGATCCCGCCGTCACCGCCCGCTTCTGGTTCACCCACGGCGACGCGCCCCTGACGCCCGGCGCCCGCGTGGTCTGGACCTGGGCCATGTACGGCGTCTCGACCGTCGTCCAGGTCAAGGCCGTCGAGCCGGAGCGCCGCATCCTCATCGACTGGGACGTCGAGACCGCGCCGACCGAGGTCGAATGGCGCTTCGAGCCTCGCGGCGACGAAACCTGGGTCACGGTCGAGAACCGCGGCTTCCCCGAGGGTGAGAAGGGCGTCGCGGCCGCCCTCGATTCCACCGGCGGCTTCGCCTTGGTCCTAGCCGGGGCCAAGATCTGGCTCGAGCACGGCATCGAGCCCCGCTTCGCCCTCGACCGCCACCCCGACCATCGGGTCGCGGGCTGGGAGGGCTGAGCGGGCGCGGCGGAACCGCCGGCGAGCGCGGACATTACTGCGTCCAGTCGACGTTCATCGCCGACCTCGCCCTTCGGAGGGGATTCCATGCGTCATGCCGTCATTCTCGCCGGGGCCGCGTTCGCCTTCGCCGCCTGCTCGCCCGCCCCGGACAAGACCGCGCCTGAAAAGGCCGCCCCCGACAAGGCCGCGGCCGCCGCGCCCGGTTCGACCCACACCGCCGAGCAGACACGCAATCTGGCCAATTTCGACGACCTCGATTTCAACGTCTACAGCGGCCAGAAATGGGACGAGTTCGGCCGCAGCCACGCCCCGAACATCGTCGTCCACTACCCCGACGGCCGCACGACCACGGGCCTCGAGGCGCACCTCGCCGAACTGAAGCCCCAGTTCGCCTTCGCCCCCGACACCCGGATCAAGGAGCACCCGATCAAACTGGCCGACGGCGACCTGACCGCCGTCCAGGGGATCATGGAGGGCACCTTCACCCAGCCGATGGACCTGGGGAACGGCAAGGTCATCCCGCCGACGGGCAAGGCCTTCCGCCTGCCCATGCTGACCGTCGGACGCTGGGAGAACGGCGTCATGGTCGAGGAATGGCTCTACTGGGACAATCAGGCCTTCATGAAGCAGATCGGCCTGGCGCCGTAACCGCCGCCGCCTCGATCAGGCCCCGGCGTTGGCGACCGCCGCCTGAAGCTTCAGCGCCTGCACCGTCTCGCGCACGTCGTGGACGCGCACCATCTTCGCACCGCGCCGCGCCCCCTCCAGCGCCAGGGCCAGCGAGCCGCCCAGCCGGTCGCTCGCCTCCACCGCCGTCGCGTCCACCCCCTGGATGGTGCGCTTGCGGCTGGCGGCGTAGAGCACCGGGAAGCCCAGATCGACCAGGGCCTCCAGCCGCGCGGTCAGGGTCAGGTTGTGCGCCGTCGTCTTGGCGAAGCCGACGCCGGGGTCCAGCCAGATCCTGTCGCGCGCCACCCCCGCCGCCATGGCCGCCTCGGCCCGCACCGCCAGATGAGCGACGACCTCGGCCACCACATCGTCATAGCGCGGGTCATCCTGCATGGTCTTGGGTTCGCCCTTCATGTGCATCAGCACCACCGAACACCCCAGCTCGGCGGCGGTCGTCAGACTGTCGGGCGCATGGCTCAGGCCCGTCACGTCGTTCCACATCCCCGCCCCGGCGGCGACCGCCGCCCGCGCCACGCCCGGCTTCATGGTGTCGATGCTGATCATCCCGTCCCAGCGCGCCCGGATGGCGGCGATCAGCGGCAGGGTGCGGGCGATCTCCTCGTCCTCCCCCACCGGCTCGGACCCCGGCCGCGTGCTCTCGCCGCCCACATCCAGCACATCCGCCCCCTCGGCGATCAGCCGCATCGCATGGGCCAGCGCCGCCTCGCGCGTGTCGTGCCGTCCGCCGTCGGAAAAACTGTCCGGCGTGACGTTGACGATCCCCATGACGAGGGGACGTTTCACGAGGGATTGAAGGTCCATGCGACAAGAACTCCCGGAGCGCCGGTTTGACTTTCCGCGCGCTGAGGCCCAGCCTCTACCCACTATGGAACGTTTCGTCAGCCAGGCTCGACGCCTCACCCACGCGGGTCGCCGCGTCGAAGGCCTTTAACCCGTAGCGGCCAGCCTGCGCTGTCGCCCGCTACGGGGCGCGTTGCTTCGCTTTCTTCCCTAGTTCCCTAAATCAGGATCGCGCACGCCGCTCGCTCGGCCGTCCGCGAACACGCCTGCCATGACCCATCGTCAAGACGATCCGCCCGCGACCAAGCCCGTCGATGACGGCGACGACGACGGCCCCTCGGCCGCCTGACTCCTTTTCAACTGCCATAATTCGAGAACTGACATGACCACCGCCAAACCCCGCGGCCGCCCTCCGGCCCTGCCCGCCATCATCCTCAGCCAAGAGGATTTCGACGCCCTGGATCACCTGGTCGGCGACCTGCCCGGCACCGGCCCCGCCGGCCTGCTGCAACAGGAGCTGGACCGCGCCAAGGTCTGCAAGGCCGTCGACCTGCCCAAGACCGCCGTCGGCCTGAACCGCTGGCTGCACTACGCCGATGAGCGTCACCCCGAGGTCCGCCGCGTCCAGCTGGTCCTGCCGCACGAAGCCGACATCGACGCCGGGCGCGTCTCCATCCTGTCGCACGTCGGCGCGGGCCTGATCGGCCTGAGCGAAGGCCAGTCGATCCACTGGCCCGACCCGACCGGCGCCGTGCGCAAGCTGACCCCCGTCCTGGTGGAAGACGCCGACCCCATCGAGTCCGCCCCCCACTGAAAGTCCCTGCGCTGGACCTAGCGTCGGCGCATTCGCCGCCTTCTCCCCTCGGGGAGAAGGCCAGGCCAGTCAGCCCTTCCGCCCGATCAACCCGCCCAGCGCGTCCAGATAGGCCGAGAACGCCGCCCGCCCTTCCGGCGTGATGGCGATCCGGGTCAGGGGCTTGTTGTTCACGAAGCTCTTGCTGATGGCGACATAGCCCGCCTCCTCCAGCTTCTTCAGATGGACCGACAGATTGCCCTGGGTCGCCTCCAGCACCGTCTTCAGCTCGGTGAAGTCCGCCGCCTCGACATCAGCCAGATAGACCATGATCCCCAGCCGCATGCGGCCGTGGATGACCTCGTCGATCCGTCCAAAGTCGTCGGCCAACCCCATGGCGTCAGGCGGCCTTGGCGCCCGCGCGGGCGTCGCGGAACAGGGCCCACCCCGGCAGGGCGAACAGCAGGAACAGGGCCACGGTGCAGACGCCCAGATAGGCCACCGGCTGGCGCACCAGCACGCCCAGAGCCACCGCCGTGACCCATCCGCCCAGCGACACCGCCAGCATCCAGCCCTTCTTCTTCAGCACCCAGGCCACATACCAGGCCGCCGCCTGCAGGGCGAAGACGATGGCGGCGTAATAGAGCCAGACGGCGAAATCCTGATCCCGGACCGCCCCCACGCCGAAGACGATGATCACGGCGGCGTTGGCCATGCCGGTCGCGCTGAAGGCGGCCGAGGTCACCCGCGTCGCCAGCGGCCCCCGGTTGGACGGCCCGGCCTTGCGGTCCTTCAGGATCGCCCAGACCAGAACCACCAGAAAGGCCGCGGTGATGCCGACGACGAAGATCAGATTGGCCAGATCGGGCCAGCGGACCAGCCCGAGCACCTGCCCGACGTGGAACAGGCACTGGAGGCCGTACAGCAGCCCGCCCGCCAGATAGCAGATCGCCAGGGTCATCGGCGGTCGCCCGCTGCCCTCCACGATCGAGCGCATGAAGGCGAGGTCGGCTTCGGGCGTGCGGGACTTGTCGGTCATCGGGTGATTCCTGGCGCGACGCGGCTGCCTCCCGGGATGGACGCAGCCGCCAAGGTTGGCAAGCTATTCGGCGGCGACGGGGACGCCGACACGAGGCCGCCGCCACGGCACCCGCCGCCCGTTCAGCCAGCGCCCCATGAAGCCGTGGCGCACCATCAGCTCATAGCTGGCCAGCGACACGGCCATGACGCCGACGACCACGATCGCCAGCTTGACCGGCCAGGCCAGGGCCCAGTCCTGCACCACCACCTGGGCCGCCATCACCAGCGGCAGATGGACGATGTAGATCCAGTAGGAGGCGTCGGCGAGATAGCGCCGCAGGGCGCTGTGGCCCGACCAGAACCTCAGCGCCAGCCCGACCACCGCGAACATGGAGGCGTAGGTCGCCACGCCGAAGGCCGCCGCCGTCATGGCCTTGGCCGCCGGATCGGTCATCGGCGTCAGCACGGGCGTCGGCCCGCCCGACAGCATCAGCGCCGTCGTCCCCGCCCCCAGCGCCAGCCCCAGATAGGCCGGCGTCCAGGCCGCGATCCGCGCCAGCAGGTCGCGCCGACGATCCAGCAGCGCGCCAAAGCCGAAGGCCAGGCCAAAGCCGACCAGGGCCGAGGTTTCGGGAACCAGCCCCGCATCCGGCGTCGGTATGCCGAAGAAGGCGATCCAGTTCGGCTCGAACCACAGGGCGACCGCCAGCGGTGCGCCCAGAATGAGCGGCCCCCACGGCCCGACCAGCCCGCCCGCCAGACGATCCATCCCGCGCGCCAGGGCGCCGTTCCGATCCAGCCGGGCGACGACGCCATGCCCGATCAGCAGGGCGGCGTAGAACCACAAAAGCACCCACAGGAACCACAGATGGGTCAGCGGGATATTGGTCCAGTCATAGGTCGGCGGCGGCGGCGCATCAGCCGCCGTCAGGCCGTGCAGCGAGGCGTTCCAGACCAACACCGCCACGATCCCCGCCATCACCGGCCACCAGAAGGCCGCCAGCGGTCCGGCGATGCGGATCAGCCGGTTCTTGATGAAGCCCGCCGCCCCGCGCCGCTTCAACATCATGTGGGCGAACAGGCCCGCGATCAGGAAGAAGCTGCTCATGCGGAACAGATGGATGACGAAGAAAAGCCCGCTGGCCCAGACCGATTTCTGGTCATCGGCGACGATCCAGATCTGCGCGGGAAAGAAGGACAGGGCCGCGTGCAGCACCACCCCCAGCAACAGGGCCGCGCCCCGCAGGCCGTCCAGGCCGTGCAGGCGTTCGGTTTGTTCGAATGCGGATGCCGTCATGGCGTCCTCCTGTTTCGGATAACGCCATATCTCACAGACTAGTCTAAATTACAAACTAGTCTGTCTGAGATTCAAACACGCCCCTCGCGACCACGAAAAAGGGGCGAGCCACGCGGCCCGCCCCTTCCTTCGTTTCAGCCTGTCCGATCCGATCAGACGGTCGGCACGCTCGTCGTCGGCGCTGCCGCCGGCTCAGCCTTCGCCGTCTCGACGTCCGTGCCGTCCGACACCGGCGTCACCGGCACCGAGACCGACGGCCCCGGCACGGGCGAGTTGGCCTCGTCGCGGTTCGGGGTGATCCCCTTCTCCAGCAGGTCGGTGATCTCCTGACCCGACAGGGTTTCGTACTCCAGCAGGGCCTGGGCCAGCTTCTCCAGGTCGGCGGCCTTGTCGGTCAGAATCTGACGCGCCTCGTCCCAGCCGGAGGTGACCAGCTTCTTGACCTCGCTGTCGATCAGACGCGCGGTCTCCTCGGAGATGTTCTGGCTGCGCGCGACCGAGTGGCCCAGGAAGACCTCCTGCTCGTTCTCGCCGTAGGCCACGGTTCCCAGCACCTCCGAGAAGCCCCACTGCGTCACCATGCGGCGCGCCAGCTTGGTCGCCTGCTGGATGTCGGAGCTGGCGCCCGAGGTGATGTTCTCCTTGCCGAAGATCAGCTCCTCGGCCACGCGGCCGCCGGCCATGATGGCGATGCGGTCGACCATCTGCTGGTACTTCATGGAATAGCGGTCGCCTTCCGGCAGCTGCATCACCATGCCCAGGGCCTGGCCGCGCGGGACGATGGTCGCCTTGTGCACCGGGTCGGCCATCTTGACGTTGATGGCGACGATGGCGTGGCCGCCCTCGTGATAGGCGGTCAGGCGCTTTTCTTCCTCGTTCATGGCCATGGACTTGCGCTCGGCGCCCATCATGACCTTGTCCTTGGCGTCCTCGAAGTCGCGGTGCGTGACCATGCGCCGGTCCTTGCGGGCGGCCATCAGGGCGGCTTCGTTGACCAGATTGGCCAGGTCCGCGCCCGAGAAGCCCGGCGTGCCGCGCGCCAGCGTCTTGACGTTGACGTCGGCGGCCAGGGGCACGTCCTTCATGTGCACGCGCAGGATGCGCTCGCGGCCCGAGACGTCGGGGTTCGGCACCACGACCTGACGGTCGAAGCGGCCGGGACGCAGCAGGGCCGGGTCCAAAACGTCGGGACGGTTGGTGGCGGCGATTAGGATGATGCCCTCGTTGGACTCAAAGCCGTCCATCTCGACCAGCAGCTGGTTCAGGGTCTGCTCGCGCTCGTCGTTGCCGCCGCCCAGGCCGGCGCCGCGGTGACGGCCGACGGCGTCGATTTCATCGATGAAGATGATGCAAGGGGCGTTCTTCTTGGCCTGCTCGAACATGTCGCGGACGCGGCTGGCGCCGACGCCGACGAACATCTCGACGAAGTCCGAACCCGAGATCGAGAAGAAGGGCACGCCCGCCTCGCCCGCCACCGCGCGCGCCAGCAGCGTCTTGCCGGTGCCCGGAGGGCCGACCAGCAGCGCGCCCTTGGGGATCTTGCCGCCCAGACGCTGGAACTTGCCCGGATCCTTCAGGAAGTCGACGACCTCCTGCAGTTCTTCCTTGGCCTCGTCCACGCCGGCGACGTCGTCAAAGGTCTTGCGGCCCTTGTGCTCGGTCAGCAGCTTGGCCTTGGACTTGCCGAAGCCCATGGCGCCCTTCGCCCCGCCCTGCATCCGGTTCATGATGAAGAACCAGAAGGCGATGATCAGCACGATCGGCAGCAACAGGCTCAACAGGCCCGACCACCAGGGTTGGCGCGTGCTCTTGACGTCCACCGCGACGCCCGCCGCCTGCATCTTGTCGACCATGTCGGCGTTGGGCAGGGGCGTGACGGTCGTGAACTTCGAGTCGTTCTTGTAGACGCCCGTGACCGTGTCGCCGCGCACGCTGGCCGACTTGATCTCCTGGCCGTTGATGGCGGTGATCAGCTGGGAATAGGTGATGGCCTGGGGCCGGGCGGCCGCAGCGCCCTGGGCGCCCGGCATGGCGGGCGTGCCGCCGGTCTGGCTGATCGTGGCGTAGACCGCGACCAGGACCAGGAGCAGCCCTCCCCAGATGGCAAGATTACGCAGGTTCATTCGGTCCTCGGTTTCTCGGCGGGCCCCTCAGGCTCCGCCGATCAGCAGTCTTTCTATGAAAATAGGTCAGTCGGCGCGGTTTCGCCATGCACCGGATGAAAGAGGTCGGCCTCCTGCGTCGTTTCGCCCAGCGCCAGAGCCAGACGCCGCGCACCCAGAGCCCGGACACGGGCCTCCCGCCATGCCAGAATCGGGCCGTCGCCCTTGTCCCGAACCAGCACGGGCAAGCCCCCCCGCGCCGCCGCCGGCAGCCCGCAGAGCCGGCGCCGGTCGTCCGCCGACAGCCGGCCCAGACG
>NZ_JBOHLI010000055.1:0-21291 GCF_050729455.1 Brevundimonas sp. | reverse complement strand
GGGCAAGGCCGGGGCCGGTCTGCGCCGCGCCGCGCTGAAGCGCCTGCCCGCCGCCTTGGAGGCCGCCGTCGCCGCCGACGGCCATCACGCCGCCCGCGCCCCGGAAATGGGTCTGGAGCTGCTGCTCGACCTGCTGACCCTGGACGACGCCCTGGCCCAGCTGTCCGAGCCGACGCCCGAACCGGTGGCCGCCGCCATCTCGCGCCTGACCGCCAGTCTTCGCGTCCTGGCCCTGCCCGACGGCCGGCTGGCCGCCTTCCAGGGCGGCGGGCCCTCGACGCCCGAGCGCGTCGCCGTCGCCCGCGCCCATGACGAAACCCCCGCCCCCCCGCCCAGCGGCGCGGTCGGCGGTCTGGTCCGCATCTCCAGCCCCCTGCTGACCGTCATGACCGACGTCGAGGCCCCGGCGCGCGGCCCCTGGTCGGCCGCCGCCTGCGGCCAGCCCGCCGCGCTGGAGGTCGTCTGCGGCCGCGACCGTTTGTTCACCTCGGCCGGCTGGACCCCGCGCGCCCTGGACCGTCAGGCCCTGCGCCTGACGCCGGGCGCCTCGACGCTGACGCTGGGCGAGCAGCCGCTGGGCGAACCCCTGTCCGGCTGGAAGGCCGAGCTGCTGGGCCCGCGTCTGGTCGGCCCGACCCTGCACGTCACCCGCCAGTATCAGGAGGGCGAGGGCGCCGTCTGGCTGGAGGTCGAGCACGACGGCTGGATGCCCCAATACGGCCTGATGCATCAGCGCCGCCTCTATCTGGATCAGCGTCTGGACGAACTGCGCGGCGAGGAGCGCCTGCATCCGCCGGAAGGCCGCCCCGACGTGGTCCGCGCCATCGCCGCCCCCTACGCCTTGCGCTTCCAGCTGGAGCCCGGGGTGCAGGCCTCGCTGGCCCGCGACCGTCGCTCCATCCTGCTGCGCGGCCATTCGGGACGCGGTTGGTGGTTCCGCAGCGACGGCCCCGACGTGGCCATCGAACCCGCCGTCCACGTCGACGAGGGCCTGACCCGGCGCTCCCTCCAGATCGTCGTCCGCGGCTCCGCCCGCACCGACGCCGACACCAGGATCCGCTGGAAGCTGAGCCCGGCCGGCGCGGCGGGCGATCCGCACTAGACAGCCAGGGAATTGGGCGGCGCGGGCTGACGCGGGCGGTCGATGGTGCTAGAGGCCGCGCCATCTCCCCGCCCCAGCTGTTAACGGACGCCGCCCATGCCCGCCGCTCCCGACTTTCCGCCCGCCCCGGACGCGATCAAACCCGTCCGCGCCCTGATCTCATTGTCGGACAAGGCGGGGCTGGAGGAGGCCGCGCGCACGCTCGCCGGCCTCGGCGTCGAGCTGGTCTCGACCGGCGGCACCAAGGCGACGATCGCGGGCTATGGCCTGCCGGTCAAGGACGTCGCCGATCTGACCGGCTTCCCGGAAATGATGGACGGCCGGGTCAAGACCCTGCACCCCGTCGTCCACGGCGGCCTCCTGGGCGTGCGTAACGCCCCGGCCCACGCCGCCGCCATGACCGAGCACAAGATCGGCGCCATCGACATCGTCTGGATCGACCTCTACCCCTTCGAGAAGACGGTGGAATCCGGCGGCGGCTTTGAAGCGGCCATCGAGAACATCGACATCGGCGGCCCGGCCATGATCCGCTCGGGCAGCAAGAACCACGGCCACGTCGCCGTCGCCGTCGACTCGATCAGCATCGGCCTGATCGTCGAGGCGCTGAAGGCCGACGGCTCGACCTCGCTCAACCTGCGCAAGCAACTGGCCGCCCGCGCCTTCGCCCGCACCGCCGCCTATGACGCCGCCGTCGCGTCGTGGTTCGCCGGTCAGCTGAACGACGCCGCTCCGGCGCGCAAGTCGATCGCCGGCTCGCTGGCCCAGACCCTGCGCTACGGCGAAAACCCGCACCAGACCGGTGCCTTCTACCGCACCGGCGAGAAGCGTCCGGGCGTCGCCTATGCGACCCAGATCCAGGGCAAGGAGCTGGGCTACAACAACATCGCCGACGCCGACGCCGCCTATGAGCTGGTGGCCGAGTTCGAGGCCCCGGCCTGCGTCATCGTCAAGCACGCCAACCCCTGCGGCGTGGCCGTCGGAAACACCCTGTCGGAAGCCTACGCCCGCGCGCTGGAATGCGACGCGGTGTCGGCCTTCGGCGGCGTCATCGCCGTCAACCGCCCGCTGAACGGCGACGACGCCCGCGCCATCACCGACATCTTCACCGAGGTCGTCATCGCCCCCGGCGCGGACGAAGAGGCCGAGGCCGTCTTCGCCGCCAAGAAGAACCTGCGCCTGCTGATCACCGACGGCCTGCCCAACCCCCACGGCGCGGGCGAGGTGTTCCGCTCGGTCGCCGGCGGCTTCCTGGTGCAGTCGCGCGACCGCAGCCTGATCAAGCCTGAGGACCTGAAGATCGTCACGCGCCGCCAGCCGACGCCGACCGAGATCCAGGACATGCTGTTCGCCTTCACCGTGGCCAAGCACGTCAAGTCCAACGCCATCGTCTACGCCAAGGACGGCCAGACGGCGGGCATCGGCGCCGGCCAGATGAACCGTCGCGACAGCGCTCGCATCGCCGCCATCCGCGCCAAGGAAGCCGGTGAGGCCAAGGGCCTGGCCCACTCGCTGGCGCAAGGGTCCGCCTGCGCGTCCGAAGCCTTCTTCCCCTTCGCCGACGGCCTGCTGGAAGCCATCGCCGCCGGCGCCACGGCGGTGATCCAGCCGGGCGGTTCGATGCGCGACGCCGAGGTCATCGCCGCCGCCGACGAGAACAACATCGCCATGGCCTTCACCGGAACACGCGTGTTCCGGCATTAAACTGGAAGAGCGCTAACGCGGGCGACGCGGTCGCCCGCTGCTTGAGCGCGAACGAAGAGGGCGCTGCCGGTCGTCGGCAGCGCCCTTTTTTACGTTTGAGGTCTGGCTCTCAGTCCTCGATCACCTCGTGCGAGCCGGCGCGGCCCAGACGCCAGTAGCCGGCGACCTTCATCCATTTCGGGTTGAAGGCGCGGGCGGCCAGCAGGGCGGCGCGCATGGAACGGGCGACCGAGGACTCGCAGGCGACCCAGACATAGGCGTCGCTCGGATCGATCCGCTGCGCGGCCGCGACCGCCGCCGCCGTCAGGGCCTCAGCCCGGCCGCGCGGGCCGCCGTTGCGGTGGACCCAGACGATCTCGACCTCGGCTGCGCTGGACAGGGCCAGTTCGCCCGAGGCGTCGACCACCTCGATGCAGGCGACGGCGCGGGCGCTGGCCGGCAGTTCCTCCAGCCGTCGGGCGATGGCGGGGACGGCCGCCTCGTCGCCGACCAGCAGGTGTTCGGCGAAGCTGGTCGGGATCAGGAAGGAGCCGCGCGGTCCGCCCAGTCCCAGTTCGTCGCCGGGGCGGGCGTCCTCGGCCCAGACCGTGGCCGGGCCGCCGTGACCGACCGCAAAGTCGATGGTCAGCCGCCGGTTCGCGGCGTCGAAGGCGCGCGGGGTGTAGTCGCGCGCCGTCCGTTTCGGCTCCGGAAAGACCGGTCCGTCCGGCCCAAGCGTGGGCAGGACCACAGCCTGGCCGCGCGGCGTCGGAAAGATCTTCACATGATCGTCGAAGCCGGGGCTGAAGAAGCCTTCCAGTTCCTCGCCGGTCAGGACGATGCGCTTCAGCACCGGCGTCAGCTGCTCGACCGCCTCGACGCGAGCGCGGCGGAATTTCAGCTCGTGCCGAACCCGGCGCGGCTGGCGCAGAAGGGCCTCGGTCATGCCTGACGCACCTTTTCGGCGGCGGCCTCCAGCAGGTCGGCGATGGCCTCGACCTGGGCCTCGGTCAGCGGCGGCTCCTGGGTCAGGCGCAGATGGGTGGCGTTGCGCAGGGCCTCGATGGCCTGGGCGATGCGGGCGGGCCGGTCGGGGCGTCCGCGCAGAGCCTTCATCTTCATCTCGATGTGGGCCAGGGCCTCGGCGTTCTCCGTCAGCAGACGGCGACCCTCGTCGGTGACGGCGTAGCGCTTCTTGCCGCCCTCGGCGGCGACGCTGACCGCGCCCATATCCTCCAGCAGGGCCAGGCTGGGATAGATGACGCCGGGGCTGGGGGCGTAGGTCCCGCCCATGCGGCTTTCGATCTCCTTGATCAGCTCATAACCGTGGCTGGGCTTGTCGGCGATCATCGACAGCAGCACCCAGCGCAGGGCGCCGTGCTCGAACATCCGTCCGCCACCGCCGCGTCGCCCGTGGCGACCGCCGCGCATCCGGCCTTCGCCGTCCCTGCCCTCGGGCCGCATGTGGCGGCTGTGCCCGCCCCGGCCGAAGCCGTGACCCGTTCCGTGGCCGCCGTGACGGCCGCGTCCAAAGCCATGACCTGATTTTTCGATCCCCTTGGATCCTCTCATATCGTTCTCTCTTCTTTCACTTAGATATATCGAACTTCCGCATAGATATATCGATATATCGAAACCGCAAGACCCCCTTTCTTCAGAACTTCGACGCTCTAAGTTAGACCCATGGATACGCTCGACGCCCGCTGGGCCATGCTCGAACCGCACGTGACCGTGGTCGGACCCGATGACGACCAACCGCGCCCGGCGGTGCTGCTGTTCCACGGCTGCGGCGGGCTGCGGGACCACCTGCCGCGCTACGCCGAGGCGGCCAAGGCGGCGGGCTGGCGCGCCTTCATCGTCGATTCCTACGGCCCGCGCGGCTGGAACCGCGCCTTCACCCTGACCACGGTCTGCACCGGTCTGGTGTTGCGCGGCTATGAGCGGGCGGGCGACCTGCTGGCCGCCATCAAGGGCGTCTCGCAACGCCCCGACGTCGATCCGGCCCTGCTGTCGCTGGCCGGCTGGAGCCACGGCGGCTGGTCGATCATGGAGATGATGAGCGAGGACCCGCAACCGGGCCGGATGGGCGTGGCCGATCCCGGCGCCACCGACCTGTCGGGGGTCAAGGCGGTGTGGCTGGCCTACCCCTATGTCGGGGCCTGGGCCTTCAACAAGATGAAGCCGTGGCGGCACTGTCCGCGCGTCCTGGCCCTGACGGCCAAGAAAGACCACCTGACCACGGTGTCGAACGCCGAACGGGTCAACGCCATGATCCGCAACTGCGGCTCCGAGGTCGAAAGCTGGATCGCCGAGGGCACCCACGCCTTCGACGAACCGACCAGCAACGGCCCGATGCGCCACGACCCCGAACTGACGCTGGAGGCCCTGCGCCGCTTCACCGCCTTCCTCAAGGACGTGGCGCCGGACGCCTGACGATCAGCCCAGGACGATCAGCCCAGACGGGCCGTGACCGTGATCTCGGACCGCACCGTATGGGCCATGTCGCAGTGCTCGTGCGCGGCGTGGTGCAGAGCGTCCAGCTCGGCCTGATCGGGCTGGCGGCCCGCGAAGGTCGTCACCGGGTTCAGGGCGACGCGGGCCAGATAGCGCTTGCCCGCCTCATTCTTGTCCAGCTCGCCCGAGGCCTCGTCCAGATAGCGGTCAACCGTCAGACCGGCGTTGGCGGCGAAGGCCAGGAACCACAGCATATGACAGCTGGACAGGGAGGCGATCATGGCCTCCTCCGGGTCCACCGCCGTCGGGTCAGACAAGGGGACGGGCACGCCCGAGGGCGCCGAGGAGCCGGGCACCACCGCCCCGCCGTCGAAGCGCCAGACGTGGGCGCGGCTGTATCGCTTGTCGACGAAGGCCTGATCGCCCCGCGTCCATTCCACCGTCGCGCCGTGTCCGCTCATCTGCCGTCTCCTCTAGCCCTCGCCCAACGAGGTATAGATCATGCGCGCCCGGCTCTGAAAACCGAGCCCCTGATAGAAGGCGATCGTCGCCGCGTGATCGGCGAAGGCGTGCAGGAAGGCCGCCTCCCCCGTCGCCAGAATCTCGCTGACCACCACGCGGGACAGGGCGGCGGCGTAGCCCTTGCCGCGATGATCCGGGTGGGTGCAGACCCCGCTCAGCTCGGTGAAGCCGTCGACGCGCAGCCGCCGTCCCGCCATGGCCACCAGTTCGCCGTCCTGCTTGATGCCGATGAAGGGGCCCAGTTCGCGGGTGCGCGAGCGGAAGGGGCCCGGCCGCGTCAGCGTGGCCAGCGCCAGCATGGCCGGGGCGTCCGCCTCGCCCAGCACCTCGATCACATCGTCCAGCGGCGCGGCGCCCGGCCCGACCGGCGTCAGGGCCGTCGCCGTCATCTGCACGAGAGCGACCTGAGCCGCGATGGGCGCTCCCTCGGGCAAGACCCCGGCCATCGGCCCGCCCTCGCGCTCGACCAGTCCGGCGCCGGGGTATCGCCGCGCCAGCTCGGCCAGGGCCTTGCGGCTCTGCGCCGTATCATCAGCCGCCGCCAGAAAGACGCCCACCTCGGGATCGAGGCGCACGGCGTCCGGCCCGGAATCCGCCGTCGTGAACCGGGACAGGCGCGTCGTCAGGGCGTTGAAGACGGCGCGATCAAGAGGATGGGTCATGACCGAGGATCTAGGCGCGAAGGCCCAGTGGCGAAACCCGCCGCGGCGCCGTCACGTCCGAAAACGGCCGATCAGCCCTGCCAGAAGCCGACGACCTTCTTGACCTCGTCCACCACCGGCTGGGCCACCTCGCGGGCGCGCTCGGCGCCGACGGTCAGGGCGCGGTCGATCTCGGCCGGGTCGGCCATCAGGCGGCGCATCTCGGCGGTGACCGGGGCCATGGAGGTGACCGCCAGCTCGGCCAACTTCGGCTTGAACGAGCCGAAGCCCTGACCGCCGAACTCGGCCAGGACGGCCTCGCGCGTCGTGTCCGACAGGGCGGCGTAGATGGCCACCAGGTTCTTGGCCTCGGGCCGACCGTCCAGGCCCTCGACCGTGTCAGGCAGGACATCCATGTCCGATTTGGCCTTCTTGATCTTGGCGGCGATGGTGTCGGCGTCGTCGGTCAGGTTGATGCGCGACAGGTCCGACGGATCGGACTTGGACATCTTGGCCGACCCGTCGCGCAGGCTCATGACGCGCGTGCCTGGTCCCTGGATCAGGGGCTCCGGCTGGGGGAAGAAGCCCGGCACGCCGAAGTCGTTGTTGAACTTGGCGGCGATGTCGCGGGTCAGCTCCAGATGCTGTTTCTGGTCCTCTCCGACCGGCACCTCGGTCGCCTTGTAGAGCAGGATGTCCGCCGCCTGCAGCACCGGATAGGTGTAGAGGCCGACGCTGGAGCGTTCCTTGTGCTTGCCCGACTTCTCCTTGAACTGGGTCATCCGGTCCAGCCAGCCGAGGCGGGCGACGCAGTTGAAGATCCAGGCCAGTTCGGCGTGAGCCGGCACCGCTGACTGCGGGAAGATGGTCGCCTTGGCCGGGTCCAGCCCCGAGGCCAGATAGGCCGCCGCGATCTCGCGCGTCTGGGCCGCCAGCTTCTCGGGCTCCTGCCAGACGGTGATGGCGTGCATGTCGGCGACGAAGACGAACAGGGGCGCGCCCGTGTCCTGCAGCTCGGTGAAGCGCTTCAGGGCGCCCAGGTAGTTGCCCAGATGCAGGGCGCCGGAGGCCTGGATGCCGGACAGGATGCGGCGCGGACCGGTGTAGGGGGCCGGGGTCTGATCAGTCATGGGTGATTTCTCGGGACTCGAAGAGGCTGGATTCGGCGCGCGCGCAGGCGCGCGGGGTCGTGCGGTGAACAGTCAGCCGCGCCATCGACGGGCGACGAAAGGGTGTCCCGAATGAGCCATGCCTTCGCGCTTATCGGTTCGAGACGCGAAGGGCAAGCTTACCGCCCCCGACGCAGCAGGCCCTTGACCTCGGCGACGGTGACCGCGCGGGTGGCGAAGGCCAGGATCACATAGGTCAGGCCGCCCGCCGCCACGACGGCTAGCAGGGTCAGCTCCTTGGCGCCGTGATCCGTGCCGAGCGCGCCCAGCAGGGCTTCGACCGGGGCCTGCAGCATGGGCCGCGCCCAGGAGGCGACGCCGACCACCAACCCCAGGCCGATGCTGGCCAGCAGGATGCGCGCCAGCCGCGACGCCGCCGCCGGACCGGGGCGGTAATGGCCGCGCCGCCACAGGGTCGCGCCAAGCAAGAGGACATTGACCCAGGCCGAGGCGCTGACCGCCGCCGCGATGCCCGAGATGCCCATGCCGAAGTTGAACAGGGCGATGGCCAGCACCGCGTTCACGGCCACCGACACCAGTGCGAAGGTCATGGGACGCCGGGTGTCGCCGCGCGCGAAGAAGGCCGGGGCCAGGATGCGGATCAAGACGAAGGCCGGCACGCCCCAGCCGAACTGGAACAGGGCCTGGGCCGTGTTGACGGCGTCGACCTGGAGGAAGGCGCCGCGCGTGAACAGGGCGTCGATCAGGAAATGGGGCATGGCCATCAGGGCCGCCGCAGCGGGCAGGGTCAGGGCCATGGACAGGACCGTCGCCTCGTCCATCGAGGCCTGCTGCTGGGCGTGATCCTGAGACGCCACCGCCGCCGACAGGCGCGGCAAGAGGGCGATGCCGATGGCGACGCCGACCAGGCCCAGCGGCAGCTGATACAGCCGGTCCGCCGTGGCCAGCCAGGTGCGCCCGCCCGCCACGAAGCTGGACAGGTTCTGCGAGATGAAGACGTTGATCTGGGTGGCGCTGTTGCCGATCACCGCCGGGATAGCGGTGATGACGATGGCCTTCACCGCCGGGGTCAGCTTGGGCAGGGTCAGACGGATGTTGGCCCCGGCCTTGCGCGCGGCCCACCAGCACAGGCCCGCCTGGGCGAAACCGGCCACCAGAACCGCCCAGGAGGCGGCGTAGGCGGACTGGATCTGCCCCCCTTGCACCGGGATGACGGCCGCCAGCATGATCAGGTTGAGCAGGATGGGATAGGCGCCCGAGACGATGAAGCGCCCGCGCGCGTTCAGCACTCCGTTCAGCAGGGCCGCCACGGCCATGCAGGGCAGGTAGGGCATAGTGATCTGGGTCAGGATCACCGCCAACTTGAAGCGCGCCGGATCGTCCAGGAAGCCGATGTTGATGACCGTCATCAGCCACGGCATCGTCAGCTGGGCGACAATGGTCAGGACCACCGTCACGGCGGCGACGGCGGCCAGGGCGTCGGTGGCGACCTGATCGGCCACGGCCTCGCCCTCGGTCTTCAGCGTCTTGGCGTAGGCCGGGACGAAGGCGGCGGCGAAGGCCCCTTCGGCGAAGATGCGGCGGAACAGGTTGGGGAAGTTCAGGGCGGTGTTGTAGGCGTCCGCCGCCGGTCCCGCCGAGGCCCCCAGCGCCGCCGAGATCACCACGTCGCGCGCGAACCCGGCCAGTCGGCTGAGCAGGGTCATGGCGCTGAAGATGGCCGAGGAGCGCATAACGCCCCCCGTTTTGGGCGCGTCGCCGTCCAGCGTCGTCGAGGCGGCGGGCGGCTGAACGATCGGCTCGACCGTGGCGTTGGCGGCGGAGATCGGCGCGGCCGGTTCGATGGGATCGGTCTTGTCGTTCACGGCTGTCTCTGTGCTCGCCCAGACAAACGCCTTAGCGCGCCCGCGACCCGCTGGATATGGGCTTGCGTCCGATCTCGCCTTCCAGATCGGAGACGTCGCGCACGCTGGCCCGCACCGGCGTGATCCGACGCCCCGCCGGTCCTTGCGGCGCCCGGTCCAGAACCTCCAGCAGCCCGGCCTTCAGCCCCTCCAGCCGCGCCGCGTCGCTCGGCTTCGCCCCGTCCGCGTCGGTGATGTAGAAGCCGTCCACCGCCCGCTCGCCGAAGCTGGCCACGTGGGCTGAACGGGTCGAGTAGCCGTGGGCCGAAATGGTCCGCGCCAGATCGGCCAGCAGGCCGGGCCGGTCGGCGCCAGAGACCTCGACCACCACGGCGCTGGCGCCCGTTTCCGTGTCGATGCGCACCACCGGGCGCACCTCGAACACGGCGCGGCGGGCGCTGACGCGCGGGGTCTCGACCGCCGAGGTTCGCGCCCCCTTCTGCGCCGCCCGCTCCAGCGCCTTGACCAGAATGGCCAGCCGTCGCGGCTCGCGCCGGCCATAGGCCTCGCCCGCCCCGTCCTGGATCTCGAACACGTCCAGCGCCGTGCCGTCCTCGGCGGTGGCCAGACGCGCCCCGACCACGTCGGCCCCGGCCATGGCCAGGGTCGCGGCCAGGTCGGCGAACAGGCCGGGCCGGTCCAGCGCCGCCACCGCCACCCGCGCGGTGGATTCCAGCGGCCCTTCGGCGGCCAGGGCCTCGACCGCCGCCCCCTCGCGCCGCGCCCGCTCCACCAGGGCCGGGTGATCGATCAGCGGGTCCTCGCGCGTCACCGCGTCGCCGCGGAACAGGGCCTCGGTCGCCTCGAACAGGGCGCGCATCAGCTGCCCCTTCCAGCCGTTCCACACCCCCGGCCCAACGGCGCGGATGTCGGCCACGGTCAGGACCATCAGCATTCGCAGACGCTCGGGGTCGCCCACCGCCTCGGCGAAGGCCCGCACGGTCGAAGGGTCGGACACGTCGCGCTTTTGCGCATAGTCGCTCATCAGCAGGTGATGGCGCACCAGCCAGACCACCAGCTCGATCCGGCGCGGATCGACGCCCAGCCGCTCGCAGGCCCGGCGCGCGGCGATGGCCCCGTCCTCCAGCTGGCCCCGGTCGCCGCCCTTGCCCACGTCGTGCAGCAGCATGGCCAGCATCAGCACCTCGATATCGGCGATGCGGTGGATGATGGCGGTCGAGGCCGGGTGGTCGGCCTCCAGCTTGCCGCGCGCGATGTCGTTGATGATCCCGACCGCCTGCAGGGTGTGCTCGTCCACCGTATAGGCGTGGTACATGTTGAACTGGGTCTGGCCGACGATCCGCCCCCATTCGGGCAGGAAGCGGCCCAGCAGGCCCGTCTCGTTCATGATCGACAGGACGCGATAGGGTCGCTGGCCGTGCGCCAGCACCGTCAGGAAGGCCTCGGCCGCGCGCGGGTCGCGCCGCAGCGCCGGCGTCACCAGCGACAGGGCGCGGATCACAGCGGCGAAGGCGTCGGGGTGCAGGTCCAGATCCAGCCGGTCGGCCTCGACGAACAACAGCAGCAGCCGCACCGGGTCGTGGGCGAACACGCTGCCCCCCGTCACCGTCAGTCGCCCGCCCTCGACGGCCAGACCGTCGAAGGCCAGCTTCGCCCGTCGCCGGGGGATCAGCCGCGACAGGCCGCGCGCCAGGCCTTGCGCCTTCTTCTGCTGGCGCGCCTCCAGCTGGGCCGAGACGGCGCGGGTCAGGGCGCCAACCTCGCGCGCCACCTGAAAATAGCGGCGCATGAAGCGCTCGACCGCCAGTTCGTCGCCGCGCCCACGCCAGCCCATGCGCCGCGCAATCTCGGGCTGGAAGTCGAAGGTCAGCTTCTCCTCGGCCCGGCCCGCCGCCAGATGCAGGTGGATGCGCACGCTCCACAGGAAGCCTATGGCCTCGCGGAAGCTGCGCAGCTCGCGCGCGCTCAACAGGCCCTCCAGCGCCGCCTGCCCGCGCTCGCTGTCCGGCGCCAGCGAGCGGGCGATCCAGAACAGGGTGTTCAGATCGCGCAAACCGCCCTTACCGTCCTTGATATTGGGCTCGACGCGATAGCGCACGGCGCCGGCCTTCTGCAGGCGAACGTCGCGCTCCTCCATCTTGGCGGCGATGAAGGGGCGAGGATCGGCCTTGGCGGTCTCGGCGCGAAAGCGCCGCAGCAGGTTCTCGCCCAGAGCCGCGTCGCCGACCAGCACCCGCGCCTCCAGCAAGGTGGTGCGCACCGTCATGTCGCTGCGGGCCAGATCCAGGGTTTCGCCGACCGAGCGCGAGGCCGAGCCGACCTTCAGCCCCAGGTCCCACAGGACGTAATGGACGAACTCGATCACCGCCGTGGCGCGGGCGCTGGCGGTCTGACCGGGGCGTAGGAACAGCAGGTCCAGATCGGAAAAGGGCGCCAGGACGCCCCGCCCATAGCCGCCGACCGCCAGCAGGCTGAGGCGATCCTGCGGCGCCGGATGCAACACCTCGGTGGCGATGCGCCACAGGCTGGTCAGCATCGCATCCGCAGCGGCGGCGTAGAGGCGCGCCGCCTCGGCCCCGTCCACGCCGCCTTCCAGCCGCCGGGCAACGCGGGCGCGGTCGACGGCGAAGCTTTCGCGCAGGACCTCGGTGACGGCGGCGCGCGCATCGGGCGCCGCGGCGGCCTGAACCAGACGTGGATCAAGGGCCGCCGGAGGGGTCACGAGCGCGACAGGCCCTTCAGCCGATACAGCGCCTCCAGCGCCTCGCGCGGGGTCAGCTCATCCGGGTCGATGCCGGCCATGGCGTCATCCAGCGCCGAGCTGATCGGAACCGGCCCGGGCTCGGCCACGGCGGCGAACAGGGGCAGGTCGTCCAGACGCGCAGCCGCCGCCTTCTCGCTCTCCAGCCGTTCCAGCACCTCGCGGGCGCGGCCCACGACCGCGGTCGGCACCCCGGCCAGCTTGGCCACCTGCACGCCGTAGGATCGGTCCGCCGCGCCGGGCGCCGCCTCATGCAGGAAGACCAGATCGCCGTTCCACTCGCGCGCCTTCATCGACAGGTTGCAGACGTGATCCAGCCGCTCCTCCAGCCGCGCCAGTTCGTGATAGTGGGTGGCGAACAGGGTGCGGGCGCGATTGGTCTCGTGCAGGGCCTCGGCCGTGGCCCAAGCGATGGCCAGACCGTCATAGGTGGCCGTGCCGCGCCCGATCTCGTCCAGAACAATGAAGCTGTGCGGCGTGGCCTGGGTCAGGATGGCGGCGGTCTCGACCATCTCCATCATGAAGGTCGAACGACCGCGCGCCAGATCGTCGCCGGCGCCGACGCGGCTGAACAGCCGGTCGACAACGCCGAGGCGCATGGCGCGCGCGGGGACAAAGGCCCCGGCCTGGGCCAGCACCACCAGCAGGGCGTTCTGGCGCAGGAAGGTCGACTTACCGGCCATGTTCGGACCGGTGACGATCGACAGGCGCGAGGCCCCGGCGCCGTCGCCGGCCAGGCGGCAGTTGTTGGGGGTATAGGGGTCGCCCTGCGCCGTCACCGCCGCCTCGACCACCGGGTGACGCCCGGCCTCGACGTCGAAGCAGAGGCTGTCGTCGACCACGGGGCGCACGGCGCCGACTTCTTCCGCCCATTCGGCCAGGGCGGCGTGGGCGTCCAGTTCGGCCAGGGCCTCGGCCACGCCCTGCAACAGGGCCGCCAGCCGCGCCACCTCGCGCCGCCAGGTCTCGAAGGTCTCGCCTTCCATGGCCAGGGCGCGATGCCCGGCCTGGCTGATCTTGGCGTCCAGTTCCGACAGTTCGACCGTGGTGAAGCGGACCTGATTGGCCAGGGTCTGACGGTGGATGAAGGGGCTGTCCGGCCCGGCCCGCAGCAGATTTTCCGCCGCCTTGGCCGAGGCCTCGAGGAAGTAGCCCAGCACGGCGTTGTGGCGCACCTTGAAGGCCACGCCGCTCTCGGCCACGGCGCGGGCCTCCAGATCCGCGACCACACGGCGGCTGTCATCGCGCAGGGTCCGGGCGGCGTCCAGTTCGGGGCGGTGGCCGGGGTTCACGAAGCCGCCGTCGCGCGCCAGATGCGGCGGCTCCTCCATCAGGCCGTCGCCCAGATCGGCCAACAGATGCGACAGCTCCCCGTCCAACGTCAGCCGGTCAAGGCAGGCCAGAACCCGCGCGGGCGGCCCCGCCCAGGGATCATGCGTCGAGGCGGCGAACAGCCCGGCCAGGGCCTGCGCCGTCGTCAGGCCCGACCGGATGGCCGCCAGATCGCGCGGCCCGCCGCGTCCCAACGCCAGACGCGAGGTGGCCCGCGCCACGTCGGCCGAGGCGCGCAGCCCGTCTCTTAGATCGCGCCGCAGGTCGCGTCGCTCCAGCAGCCACTCCACCGCGTCCAGCCCGGCGTTGATCGCCGCCGGGTCGCGCAGGGGCCGCGAGATGCGTTCCGCCAGGGCCCGCGCCCCGCCCGAGGTAACGCTGCGGTCGATGCCGTGCAGCAGGCTGCCGTCGCGCTCGCCCCGCTGGGTGCGGTCGATCTCGAGGCTCAACCGGGTGGCCGGGTCGATGGCCAGAAACCCGCTCTCGCCCGAACGGCGCGGCGGGGCCAGAGCCGGAATTTTGCCGGCCTGCGTCGTCTCCAGATAGGCGGCGATCAGGCCCAACGCCGAAACCTCGGCCTCCTCAAAGGCGCCGAAGCCGTCCAGAGCCGAGACGCCGTACAGCCGCTGCACCCGATCGCGCGCGCCGACCGGCTCGGCCAAGGCCTGCGGCATGGCCTGAACCACGCCGCCGGAACCGTCCAGCGCCCCCTTCAAGGTTTCGTCCGAGAACAGACGATCGGGGACCAGAACCTCCGACGGACGGAAGGCCGCCAGCGCCGCGCCGAGATCGCCGAGGTCGCAGGCCACGCTGTCCACCGCGCCCGCCGACAGCTCGACCACGGCCACGGCGGCGCGACCCTTGCGGATCGCCACCGCGGCCAGCCGGTTGGCCCCGCGCGCGTCCAGCAGGCTGTCCTCGGTCAGGGTGCCCGGCGTCACCACCCGCACCACCCCGCGATGCACCACCGCCTTGTGACCGCGCTTCTTGGCCTCGGCGGGGTTCTCCAGCTGTTCGCAGATGGCGACCTTGAAGCCCATGCGGATCAGCCGCGCCAGATAGCCGTCCAGGGCATGGACCGGCACCCCGGCCATGGGAATGTCCTCGCCCTGATGCTTGCCGCGCTTGGTCAGGGTGATGCCCAGGGCCGCCGCCGCCTTCACCGCGTCGTCAAAGAACAACTCATAGAAGTCGCCCATGCGGAAGAAGAGGATGGCGTCCGGCTGATCGGCCTTGGCCGCCAGGAATTGCGCCATGACCGGCGTCGTTCCGGCATCGGGCTTCAGATCGGCTTGCGGGGGATGGGACAGGCGCGCGTTCATACGCCGCGCAAGGTGACGGATCGGCGCCTTCGCCTCAAGCGTCGGCTTGCAGCTTCACCGTAGAAATGATCCTCTCGCCTAGGGGGAAGTCATGACCAAGAAGACCTATATCGCGCAGCCGATCCTCGGATGGTGGCGCGCCGTCGAGATCCTCGGCTGGACCTACACGGCCGTCGCGGCCGTTCTGGCCGTGCTGTTCACGATCGAATGGAGCCTGCTGAAGGCCATAAGCAATGACGGCCTGGTCTTGCAGGACACGCCCCTGCTGACGGGCTTTGACATGGCCATGCGCAGCTTCGGCGTCCTTGGTCTCGCCAGCTATTGGCTGGGCGTGGTCCTGACCCTGATCTGGTACTATCGCGCGAACAGCAACGCCCACGCCCTCGGCCTTCGTCTCGACACCGAGCCGAAATGGGCGGTGGCCTGGTTTTTCATCCCCTTCGCCATGCTGTTCAAACCCTATGGCGTCACCAGCGAACTATGGCGTTCCAGCGCCTATCCGGACCACTGGCGCGGAAAGTCGGACCCCGCCCGGATGCGATGGTGGTGGGCGGCCGTGCTGATCGGAAAGATCGGCAGCAGCTTCGGCGACAAGATGTACGTCGCCGAAAAGGCCGACATGATTGAATTGGGCGCCCTGACTCTCGCCGTCTCGGCAGGCGTCACTGCGGTTGCCGGCGCTCTCTTCCTCTCGATGGGTCGAGAGATTTCAAAGCGTCAGCAAGCCCTGATCGACCAGGACTACAAACGTGCGGACACGCTCAATCAGGCCGTCTGGAACGCCTGAACCGTCTTAGGCGGCGTTGCTGACATGCAGACGCAGGCGCGAGGCGACGGCGGCAGGGGCCTCGTCCAGGGCCAGAGCGTCCCAGTCGATGTCGGGCTTAGCCGCGTGCGAGGCGGCGACGATGGCGCGTAGTTCTGCCGCCGAGGCCACGCTGGCGATGACCGAGGCTACGCCGGGCAGGTTGAGGGCATAGGCCAAGGCCGCCTGCATCGGATCGACCCGCGCCTCGGCCAGACGGCGGCGCGTACGCGACAGGGCCATGCCGTGCGCGGCCAGTTCGGGCGGCAGGCTCTCGCGGTTGGCGAACAGAAGGCCTTGCGCGAAGACCGAGGCCAGATGCACCTCGACTCCCTGACCAGCCAGGGCCTCGATCACCCCGCCGCGCGCGGCGCGCTGGTCCAGGATGTTGCCGGACACCTGCACCACGTCGGGCTGAAAGCGGCGAGCGATCAAGGCCGGGCCGTCCTCGACGGTGGCGACGAAGCCGATCTTGCGGAAGACGCCGCGCTCCTTCAGTGCGCTCAGGCGGGCCCACAGGGCGCGGCCCTCGGCCCCGGCCAGATCAGCGGCGTTCTGCACCAGGACGGCGTCGCCGCGCGGCAGGCCCATGCGTTCCAGCGAGCGGCGGGCGCGGGCCTCGACCCGGTCCAGACCATCGGCCAGAGGCACGGTGCGCACGGTGACGCGGAAGGGCGAAGGGAAGGGCCAGGCCTGGCCTAGAAGGCGCTCGACATCGCCCTCGGGCCGGGTCGCGACCAGGCCGACGCCCGCGTCGCCCGCTGTCTGCAGCAGGTGGCGCATGGCGTCTTCCCGCTGGCCAGGGGGCAGCGGTCGGGACCGTTCGGGCTCAGTCACCACTGCGATGGCGAGCCGGTCGGCCGGAGAGGGCGGGACGGCGAATCTCACGACGCCGATATTCAGCGCCAAAGCTTAAGGGAGATTGACCGAAATCAATGCCGTTGGTGAACGAACAGGCTTAATCCGCATCCGGCTGGTTATCAGGGTGCGCCGCAATGAAGGCCGGATGCAGCTCCGCCCGCATCTCGATCTCCAGCAGACGCGGAAACGCCGTTAGATCGACGTTGAAACGGCGCGCCGAATAGAGCTGCGGAATCAGGTAGCAGTCGGCGAGGGTCGGGGCGCCGCCGAAGCACCAGCCCTCGCCGTGACGCACCACCAAAGCCTCCAGCGCGGCGAAGCCGTCGAGGATCCAGCGCCCGGCCCAGGCGTCCACCCCCGCCTGATCGGCGCCGAGGTCGCGCACGGCCTTCAGCACCCGTAGATTGTTCAACGGATGGATATCGCAGCCGATCAGGGCGGCCATGGCGCGCACCACAGCCCGGTCGGCGGGGTTCGAGGGCAGCAGAGCCGGATCCGGATGAATTTCTTCCAGCCATTCCAGAATGGCCGGGCTCTGGGTCAGGACCAGGCCGTCGTCCGTCTCCAGCGCCGGAACCAGACCTTGCGAGTTCAGCGCCAGATAGGCGTCCGACTTCTGTTCGCCCGCGCGCAGATCGACCGGCGCCGTCTGATAGGCCAGCCCCTTCAGATTGAGGGCGATGCGGGTGCGATAGCTGGTGCCCGAGCGCCAGTAGCCGTGCAGGATCATGCTTTCACCGTGAAGACGAGCGGGGCCAAGCCGTCGATGCGCGCCTCGACCCGGTCGCCGGGAACCAGAGGGCCGACGCCCTCGGGCGTGCCGGTGAAGATCAGATCGCCCGGCTGCAGGCGCCACAGCTCCCCAGCCTTGGCCAGAATGCCCGCCGGGTCCCAGATCATGTCCGGCAGACGCCCCGACTGGCGCGTCTCGCCGTTGACCTTGAGTTCGATGACCGCGTCCGGATCGGGCAGGGCGCCCAGCGTCAGGGCGCCGCAGGGCGCCGACTGGTCGAAGGCCTTGCCCGCCTCCCACGGCCGGCCCTTGGCCTTCGCTTCGGCTTGCAGGTCGCGCCGCGTCAGATCGACGCCGACGGCCCAGCCCGCGATGTCACCATTCCCGCCCACGGCGACGACCAGTTCGACCTCGTGATGCAGGTTCGCCGTCGCCGAGGGATAGGCCGGATCGGCCCCGTCCGCGACCAGGGCGTCGGCCGGCTTGGCGAAGAAGAAGGGCGCGGGCCTGGACGGATCGGCCCCCATTTCGCGGGCGTGGGCGGCGTAATTCTGGCCCACGCACAGGATGCGGCGAACCGGGAAACGTCGATCATCGCCGACGATGGGCAGGGACGGCGTCGGGGCGGGCGGGAACAGCCATTGGGTCATGACGTTGTTCTAGGACGACGTTTCGAGCGACGCCAGAAGGCGGCGCGCGCTAGGCCTTGCATCAGGGCCCCGGTCTTGCTGCAGTGCAGGAACCTTGGCCCTTGGTGTGGCGTTCGGGCTGGGGGTTCTCTATTTAATCGTCAAGCTTACACACCCAGCGGAGCGCGCATCATGGCCACGACCAAGGCTCGGGAAGACATCAAGAACGACCTGAAGACCCTCAAGGAGGATCTGAAGACCGGCGCGCGCGAGGAAACGCAGCGCCTGAAGGAAAAGGCCGCCGAGGCCGAGGCCCGCCTGCGCGAGCAGGGCGAGGAACTGCGCGAAAAGGCCCGCGGCTATTACGACGACGCCCGCGTGCGCGGCCGTGAATATTACGACGAGGCCGCCGAGCGCTTCGAGGAAGCCCAGCGCTACGTCGTCGAACGGGTGCAGGAACGCCCGGTGCAATCCACCGCCATCGCCCTCGGCGTCGGCTTCGTCCTGGGCCTGCTCATCGCCGGTCGTCGCCGCTGATGATCGGGCGGGGGCTGATCAATCGCGCGGTGGCGACCTTCGTCGCGGCCGGCGCGGGCTTCGTGGCCATGGTCGCCCTCGGCGCCACGGTCTTCTACCTGCTTGAACTGGTCGTGCCGTCCCTGGCGGCGGCGGCGATTACGGCGGCCCTCTTCGCCGTCATCGCCCTGATCGTCGCCCTGGTCTTCGTGCGCCGCGCGCACGGGCATGAGGAGGAAGAGGAGCATGAGCCGGAAAGCCTGGGTATGCGCGCCTTCCACCTGTTGCAGGACCGCCCCCTCCTGGGCGCGGCGGCGGCGCTCGCCGGGGGCTTCATCTTCCTACGCAATCCGGCCCTGGCCACCATGGTGGCGGCGGCCTTCACCGAAAGAAGCCGTTCGCGGCGGCGCTGATCGGCGCATCCCTGAACAGCCTGAGGCCCCGGCGGATCGTCGGGGCCTTTTTCATGGCCGGAAATCCGGCGGCTCAGACGACCGCGGCCTCCCGCTCGCCCGGCGTCGCCGGATCGGGCGCCGTCTCGGCCCGACGCGTGTCCTGGCGGCGCGGCAGCCGCCAGGTCTGATGATCCTCAAAACGCTTGCCGGTCCAGACCACGGCCGTCACCACGATCTCATGCGCGTCCCATTCGATCCGGTTGAAGCTCGGCGGCGCCCCGCGTTCGCGATGCGACAGGGTTCCGCAGCCGACGGCGTAGGAACAGCGATTCGACAGGTCGATCTCCAGCGCAAACGGCACATGGACGTGGCCGGTCGTGATCAGGTCCACCCCCGCCTCGGCGAAGATCAGGGCCGCCTGGTCGCCGCGCTTGACCTCGCCGGTCATCGGCGTGCCGATCATCTCGATCAGGGGGTGGTGGCAGGCCAGGATGCGCAGCGCCCCGATCGGCGCATGGCGCAAGGCTCCGGCGGCGCGGCGGGTCTGGTTCAGGTCGATCACCCCCTTGGACCAGTTGGCGCGCGCCTGCCAGCCGCGCGCCGTGGTCACGCCGCGCACCATCAGGTGGCCGTGCCGGAACTCGTGATCATGGGCCGGATGGCCGATGGCGCGCTCGAACGCCCGCCACGGCCAGAACAGCCGCGCCATCACGTCCCAGTAAGGCACGTCGTGATTGCCGACGGTGACGAAGACCGGCTGAGGCATGGCCCTGATCCACGCGCCCGCCGCGGCGAACTCGTCCGGGAGGCCGCGCTGGGTGATGTCGCCGGTGATCAGGACCAGGTCGTGCGGCGTCGCATGGGCGTAGTCGAGCGCGGCGGCGACGGCGTGGACGTGCTCGCAGCCGAAGTGCACGTCCGAGAACTGGATCACCCGTCCCATCAAACGCCCTCCTCCGTCGCTGCAGGCCCGGTCCTGGGAAGTTGGGGCGCCAGGGCCATGAAGGCGCGCGGCAGGAAGGTCACGCTGGCCTCGCGGCCCAGCAGCATGGGCTCGCCGTCGATCACGGCGGGAATCTTCGACCGGGCCGAGACCGCGATCCAGCGCGCCGGCCTGGTCGTCACATTGGCGTCGTGCCGCCAGTCGTCGAACAGGGCGCGGGCGGCCAGACGAAAGGCCTGGGCCGCGTCCGACAGGTTCATCGCCGCCGCCTCCAGCCCGACCGGCTCGTCCATGATCCGCGAGATCAGCGGACTGATCAGCACCAAAGCCTCGGCCCGACGCTTGACGCCCCCGTCCAGGCTGAAACGAATGCGGCCGGTGAAGGCGCGCTTCAGGGCGCGGCGCCCGTGCATCCAGGCCAGCTTCAGCTTGCCGGTCCGCATCGCCTCGCGCGCCGGCGCCCACAGGGCGGGCGCGCCCAGGATGGCGGCGCAATAAAAGGCCTCGCCCTCGACCACCCCGCCGGACACCGGCCGTCGCTCGCCCTCCTCCAGCGCCCGGCGCAGGGCCAGCCGCCAGTCGGCCGTGCCGTAGAGGGCCTTAGGCAGCATATTCATCGTCCCGCCCGGCAGGGGGGCGATCAACGGCCCCTGGGCGCCGGCCCGCGCCGCCACCGCTCGCGCCGTGCCGTCCCCGGCGAGGACGAACAGCACGTCGGGCCTGGCCGCCAGCGCCGCGTCGATCTGGTCCGAAATTCTGCCCCCCTCCAGCGTCGTCACCGTCGCCTCGAAATCATAGAGGGACAGGATGGCCTCCGCCTCGTCGGCGGCCTGAGGTCCGACGCCGCCGGACAGGGGATTGACCAGGATGGTCACTCTTTTCATCGCGACATGGGGCGTAAGGCGAGGCGTATCGGGAAAGGCGGCGGTCGCGGCAGCGTCAGTCATGGGCCGCGAACGTCTCGTCGGCGGGCCGGTTCCGCTGCACGGCGGCGCCGAACACAGCAATGTGAAGCTTGTCGCTCTCACCCCGGAACCTGGGCCTTTGCCCCGCGTTCTGCTGGTTTCAGGGGAGCAACCCCGGATGAAGGACAGATCCATGAACAAGGCGATCATCGCCATCGCCGGCGCCGGCCTTCTGGTCACCGCCTGCGCCAGTGACCCCTATTACGGCGGCGGCCCCAACGAAACCGTGAAACAAGGCGCCATCGGCGCCGGCATCGGCGCGGTGGCCGGGGCCATCATCGGCAACAACGTCGGCGGCGGCAACGCCGGCACCGGCGCGGCCATCGGGGCCGTGGTGGGCGGCGCCGCCGGCGCGATCCGCGGCTCCAACCAGGACCGCCGCAACCAGCAGCGCTATCAGGACAACCAGGGTCGTTATTACTACTGCTACGACAACCGCCAGACCGAATGCTACTGGGAGAACGGCCAGCGTCGTTACTAAGACGGCTGGCGCCCGAACGGTTTTCGGGTCAGGTTTCAGGGGCGGCCCGCGAAGGCGGGCCGCCCTTTCTGCTTTCGTAAGCATCCGCGCCCGGGGCTGGGCGTCTTGTTGAGGGGCTGTCCGATGAAACCGATCCTCCCTGTCGCCGTCATCG
>NZ_JBOHLI010000054.1:0-21676 GCF_050729455.1 Brevundimonas sp. | reverse complement strand
CCTCCGCCCCCTCCGCCTCCGCCGCCTCCCCCACCGCCGCCGCCGCCGCCGCCGCCGCCCGCCATTCCGTCCTCGACGTCACCCGAGTACCTGCGCAACTACGGCGTCGGGAACACGGGGGCGATCGCGGCCTGGCAGACGGGCGCGACCGGCAAGGGCGTCACGGTCGGCGTCGTCGACAGCGGCATCAAGCTGAACCATCAGGATCTGGCGGTGAACATCTCGCCGCGCTCGACCGACATCATCACCGGTCGAAACCAGCCCGAGGGCGCGGACCGGCACGGCACGCGCGTCTCCAGCGTGATCGCCGCGCCCTTCAATGATTTCGGCACGGTCGGCGTCGCCTTCAACGCCACCATCCTGTCCATCCGGGCCGACGTCAGCGACTGCACCGACCCCGACGACCCCATCTGCTTCCGCGGCTCGGACCTGGCCAATGCGCTCGACTACGCCGTCGCCAACGGGGCCAAGGTCATCAACCTGTCGCTGGGCGGCGATGGCGCCCTGGGAACGGCGTTCGAGGCCGCCCTGCAACGGGCGATCAACGCCGGAGTGGTCTTCGCGGTGGCCGCGGGCAACGAGGCCGGCGCCAACCCGGAATGGCCAGGCCGCTACGCCGGCGATCCGCGCTTCCAGGGCGGGATCATCGTCACCGGCGCTCACGATTCCTCCAACCAGATCGCCAGCTTCTCGAACCGCGCCGGCGTCTCGCAGTCCTGGTTCCTGTCGGCGGCTGGCGAGGGCGTCCTCGTCGATTGCGAGGACACGTCGTGCTGGCGCGTCAACGGCACCTCCTTCGCCTCCCCCGCCGTCGCCGGCGCCCTGGCCCTGCTGCTGGAGGCCTTCCCCAACCTGACGGGGCGTCAGGCGGTCGACATCCTGCTGCGCACCGCACGCGACGCGGGCGACACGGGCGTGGACACCATCTACGGACGCGGCTTGCTGGACATCGCCAAGGCCTTCCAGCCGGTCGGCGCGACCTCGTCGCCGCAGGCCGCCGGGTCGGCGGTGCGGGTCGCCATCGAACCGGGCGCCTATGTCGGCGGGCCGTTCGGCGACGCCATGGGCCGCACGCAGGCCCTGAGCACCATCGGCTATGACGAGTATCGGCGCCTGTTCCGTATCGACATGGGTGCGGCCTATCGCATCGCGCCGCGCCGCAGCTATCAGCCGGAAAACCCGACGCCCATGCGTCAGTCGCAGGTGTCGATAGACGGCCCCGGCGGGGCGCGGCTGTCGCTGGTCGCCGCCGTTCCGGTCGAGACGCCCGAGCCGATCCTGAACCGTTACACCCCGTTCGACGCCCCCTGGCTGGGCGACGAGATGAAGCAGGAAGCCCTGTTCGACGTCACCGCCGGGCGGATGTCCTTCGCCACCTGGCAGGGCAAGGGCGGGGCCCGCTCGCCGTTCCGCACCGGCTCGGGCGACGGCTTCGCCGCCCTGGCCCAGGCCGACCACGCCGTGCGCGGCGGCCTGACGCTGGGTGATCTGGGCTTCGGTCCCCTGACGCTCAGCGCCGAGACCGGGGCCGGCGACCGCCGCGCGCCGCTGCGCTCGGTCGAACAGGATGTGTCCTCCTATGCGCGTGCGGCGCTGGACTGGCGCGGCGAGCACGGCGGCCTGTCCTTCAGCATGGGGGCGCTGGACGAGAAGATGGGGCCGCTGGGCGCCTATATGCCGACGCGCTCAGACTTCGCCCTGCCGTCGCGCACCCGCTTCGCGGCCTTCGGCGGCGACCTGTGGCTGGGGCATGGTGTGGTGCTGAGCGGCGAGGCCGGCTTCGGCCGCACCGAGATCGAGGGCCGGTTCCTGAACCTGTCCAGCGCCGCCGTCAGTTCGACCTGGCGCATGGCCCTGCAGTCCGACTGCCCGACCTGGGCCCAATCCCGGTATCTTGGCTGCAGCCGCCTGACCTGGGAGATCTCGCAGCCGCTGCGGATCGAGAGCGGGACCTTCAGCGCCCATCTCGCCGACGTGCCGCTGGAATATTTCGACCCCGTCACCTTCTCGGAGCGCCGCTTCTCGGCCAGCCCCTCGGGGCGCCAGATCGACTTCTCGGTGCGCAGCCTGCATCCCCTGCCCGGCGGCTCGATGCTGCAGTTGGAGGCCGTGGCCAGCCGCGACGAACAGCACCGCGCGGGCGCCCCAACCGGCTACGCCCTTCTGGGCAGCTGGCGACGCGGCTTCTGAGCCAGACATGAGAAAGGCCGGCGGATCGCTCCGCCGGCCTTTTGCTTTTCAGCCTGTGGGGCGGGACGTCAGCGCTCGACGCACATGGCGACGCCCATGCCGCCGCCGATGCACAGGGTGGCCAGGCCCTTCCTGGCGCCCGAGCGCTTCATCTCGTGCAGCAGGGTGGTCAGGACGCGGGCGCCCGAGGCGCCGATGGGATGGCCGATGGCGATGGCGCCGCCGTTGACGTTCACCTTGGCCGTGTCGAGGCCCAGTTCCTTGACCACGCACAGCGACTGGGCGGCGAAGGCTTCGTTGGACTCGATCAGGTCCAGGTCGGCGACGGTCCAGCCCGCCTTCGCCAGCGCCTTCTTCGAGGCCGGAATCGGGCCGGTGCCCATGATCGACGGATCGACGCCCGCCGTGGCCCACGACGCGATGCGGGCCAGGGGTTCGAGGCCGCGCGCCTTGGCTTCATCGGCCGACATCAGCACCAGGGCGGCGGCGCCGTCGTTCAGGCCCGAGGCGTTGGCCGCCGTCACCGAGCCGTCCTTGACGAAGGCGGGACGCAGCTTCTCCATCGCCTCGAGCGTGGCGCCGTGGCGGATGTATTCGTCCTGATCCACGACCACGTCGCCCTTGCGGGTCGAGAGGGTGACGGGGGCGATCTCATCGACGAACTTGCCGGCCTTCTGGGCGGCCTCGGCCTTGTTCTGCGAGGCGACGGCGAAGGCGTCCTGGGCGGCGCGGTCGATCGACCACTTCTCAGCGATGTTCTCGGCCGTCTGGCCCATGTGATAGCCGTGGAAGGCGTCGATCAGGCCGTCCTGCAGCATGCTGTCCTTGAAGCCCAGCTCGCCCATCTTCTGGCCGTTGCGCAGTTGGGCGGTGTGGGGCGACTGGCTCATGCTTTCCTGACCACCGGCGACGACGATCCTGGCGTCCCCCTGGACGATCTGCTGATAGGCCAGGGCCACGGCGCGCAGGCCCGAGCCGCACAGCTGGTTCAGGCTCCAGGCCGGGGTCTCGACGGGCAGACCAGCGCCGATCGAGGCCTGACGCGCCGGGCCCTGCCCCGCGCCCGCCTGCAGCACCTGCCCCAGAATGACCTCGTCCACGTCGGCGGGGGCCACGCCCGCGCGTTCCAGCGCCGCCTTGATGGCGACCTCGCCCAGCTGGGCGCCGGACAGGGTCGACAGGGCGCCGAGGAAGGAGCCGACCGGGGTCCGGGCGGCGGAAACGATCACTACGTCAGTCACGATATTCACTCCGGAGAGAAATTCTGGCCGAGGTTGTGCCGCATTCCGCACCGCGCGTCACCTCTCGCAGTTGCGAAGTTCAGCACTTCGTCATCATCCGGGCGCAATCTGACGGGAACGATCCCCACGGCGAAGGCTTTCAGGAGTGATGCTGGTGCGGCTGAAATCCTTGGCGAGACGGGTCTGGACGCCCGACGACCTCGACATGATCGAGCATTATCAGTCGCGCGCCGAGCGGCTGGCCGACCTGTGGGTCCACATCGTGGGCCTGGGCCTGGCGGCGGTCGGCGGCGTCGTTCTGGCGGTGCTGGCCGGGCTTTACAGCGGCGTCAGCGCCGTGGTGGCCACGGCCGTCTACGCCCTGTGCCTGCTGGCCATGCTGACGGCCTCGACCATCTACAACCAGACCCACCCCTGCGCCGCCCGCCCCGTGCTGCGGCGGCTGGACGAGGCGGCCATCTTCCTGATGATCGCCGGCAGCTACACCCCCTTCACCACCCAGAGGTTCGAAGGGGCCTGGTCGATCGGCTTCACCATCGCCGTCTGGGCCATCGCCCTGTCGGGGGTGGCGGTGAAGATGTTCGCCCCGCGCATCTCGGACGTCTTCTGGAGCGCGGTCTATGTCCTGTTCGGCTGGGTGGCGATCTTTGCGCTGAAACCCATGATCGAGACGGTGCATCCGCTGGCCCTGGGCCTGCTGGTGGCGGGCGGGCTGATCTACACCTCGGGCGTCTTCGTCTTCATCAGCCGGACGGTGAAGTTCCGCCGCGCCATCTGGCACGGATTCGTCGTCGCGGGGGCCGGCGTGCACTGGGCCGCCATCCTGGTCGGGGTGGTCCTGGCGCCCGGCGCGGCCTGAGACAATTCCAACCTCTGGCGTTCGCGCTCGCAACGCGTGATAGTGCGGCGTTGCAACAACGCGAGAACAAGCGTGAACGACAAGAAATCCGAGGGCGGAAAAACCCGTGACGGCGTCGTCGTCATCAAGAAGTATGCGAACCGGCGGCTCTATAACACCGCCACCAGCGCCTATGTGACGCTGGAAGACCTGGCGCAGATGGTGCGCGAGGGGGTCGAATTCGTCGTCTATGACGCCAAGACCAACGACGAGCTGACGCGCCAGATCCTGACGCAGATCATCTTCGAGGAGGAAAGCCGCGGCGAGGCCCTGCTGCCGGTGCAGTTCCTGCGCCAGCTGATCGGCTTCTACGGCAACTCCATGCAATCGGTCCTGCCCTCCTATCTGGAGATGTCGCTGGACAGCTTCAGCCGCCAGCAGGAACAACTGCGCAGCCAGTTCACCCGCGCCTTCGCCGGCACGCCCGGCGGCGGCCTGATGGAAGAAGCCGTGCGTCAGAACATGGCCATGTTCGAACGCGCCATGAAGATGTTCCCCGGCCTGACCACCTATGGCCGTCCCGAGGCCGAGGCGGACAAGGCCCCGGCGCCGCAAGCCGCGCCGCAGCCTGCCCCAGGGGCCGCGCCCGCGGACGCCTCGGCCCTGGACGAAATGCGCCGCCAGATGGACGAGATGCGCGCCCAGATCGACCGCCTGGCCGGCGCCGGTCCCGCGAAATGACCGACGGCGTGCGCCCGGTCGGCCCTCTGGAAGGCCCGACGGTGCAGGAGCGCCGCGAGGGCGACCGGCGCGAGCGCGATCGCCGGGCCGCCGCCAAGGCTGAGGCCGCAGAGGCATCCCGCGCCCTGGTCCCGGTCGAGCGGGTCGATCATGCCGCCTCCCCGGCAAAGCCTGCCGTGCCACCAGTCGCGCCCCCTGCCCTGTTCGCCGCCCAGGTGATCGGACAGGCGGGCCAGAAGCGCGGCCTGAAGGGCGGCCCGCCGGTGCTGGACGCCGCCCGCTCGACCTATCTGGGCGCGGAATATTCGGGCAAGCGCGACCGCCGCCCCCGCGTGGGCAAGGCGACCCGCACCGAGGTCTGAGCCTGGACCAGATCCTGGCCGGCTGGTGGCACGGCGTTTGCGACGGCTCCGGCGTCTTCGACCGGAGTTTCGCCCATGGCCGTCCTCAACCTCGCCGCCCGCCTGTTCGACGTGACCGTGGTCGCCCTGGTCTTCGTCGCCTTCAGCTAGGCCCCCGCCCTCTCAGCGCGGGTTCAGGTCGAAGTCGCGCCGCGAGGCGATGATGGTGACAATGAAGCCCGCCAGCACGTCCAGCAGCACCATGGTCAGGATCAGGAAGAAGACCGATCCGGCGAACCCCGGCAGCAGCAGGAACTCGACCAGGCAGATCACGAACAGCGCCATCGACAGGGCGTGATTGACGATGGCGACCCTCTGGCTGGAGGTCGACTTCAGCAGTTCGACAAACAGCAGGATCAGCGCCAGGAAAAGGATCAGGTCGCCGACGCTGACGCTCCAGACCGCGCCCGAGGTCATCGGCACGCGGAACAGGACTTCGCCCAGCACGGGCGCCGGGCCCAGCAAGGGATCCGCCCCGCCTCCGCCGAGCAGGACCACCAGATTGTAGATCACGACTGGGACGACCAGCAGCGGTATGGCGATCAGCATGGGCGGCCCCTCCAGATCGCCCTGCTTAACCCTGTTTCCGCTGCGCGGCCATACGACTGCGGTTTGATCAAAACTCGCTGATCGCGCCCGGGCGGCGCGAGCGCGACTTCAGCCACATCACGCCCAGCAGGTCCGAGAAGGAGGCCCGCAGCCGGCCCCAGTTGGTGTATTTCGACCGGCCCGTCTCGCGGTGACGGTGATCCACCTGCAGATAGCGGTTCTCGAACCCCTCGCGGATCGTCAGCGCCGGCAGGTAGCGGTGGATGTGATCGAAGTAGGGCAGACGCAGGAAGACGTCGCGGCGGAAGGCCTTCAGCCCGCAGCCGGTGTCGTCGGCGTCGTCGGACAGCAGCTTGCGGCGAATGCGGTTGGCCCAGAGCGAAGCCTGACGCTTGGCGTTCGTGTCCTGACGCTTGGCGCGGACGCCGCCGACCAGGGCGACGTTGGCGGGGGCGGCGATCAGGGCGTCGGCCAGACGCGGCGCGTCGGCGGGCGGGTTCTGGCCGTCGCCGTCCAGGGTGACCACGATCGGCGCCCGCGCGGCCAGGACGCCGGTGCGCACCGCGCGGCTCTGGCCCGCGTTGGTCGCGTGCGACAGCACCCGCAGGGTCGGCAGTTCCGCCATCGCCGCCTGCAACTCGGCCAGGGTCGAATCCCGGCTGGCGTCGTTGACGAAGATCATCTCGTAGGACCGACCGGCGAAGGCCTCGGCGATTTCGCGCGCCAGAGGCACGGCGGCGCCGGATTCGTCGTGCACCGGCACGACGACGGAGATTTCGGGAACGGAGGCGAGGCTTTCAGTCATCCGTCGCTCTGTAGCGCAGGCCGCCGCCGAACGAAACGGCGCGTCCACAGGCGCCGGACAAGCTGAAGCTTCCGGGGGGCGGCGTCGGCGTGATACGACAGCGCCATGAACCGCCCGAACCTGGATCACCTCATCGCCGGCTGGCGCGGCCCCGTTCTGGCGGCCCTGCTGACCCTGATCGCCGGCCTGCCCAGCCTGCTGCTGCTGCCGCCGCTGGACCGCGACGAGAGCCGCTTCGCCCAGGCGACCGTGCAGATGCTGGAAAGCGGCGACTTCGTCGATATCCGCTTCCAGGACGAACCGCGCTGGAAGAAGCCGGTCGGCATCTACTGGATGCAGGCCGCCGCCGTGGCCCTGACGTCGGACGTCGAGGACCGCAACATCCAGCCCTATCGCCTGCCGTCGCTGTTCGGGGCCATGCTGGCCGCCTGGGCCGTGGCCTGGGCCGGCGCCGCCCTGTTCGGCCACCGCGCAGGCTTCCTGGCGGGCGCCATGCTGGGCGCCACCTTCCTGCTGTCGTCCGAGGCGGGCATCGCCAAGACCGACGCCATGCTGTGCGGCCTGACCACATTGTCGATGGCGGCGCTGGCGCGGATCTATATGGCGACGCGGGCGGGCGAAAAGCCGGTGCGCTGGCACAAGCTGCTGTTCTGGCTGGGCGTCGGCCTGTCGATCCTGATCAAGGGGCCGATCGGCCTGCTGGTCGTGGCCCTGACCATCATCGCCCTGTCGGTCTGGGACCGGAACATCAAGTGGCTGGGGCGTCTGGGCTGGGGTTGGGGCCTGCCGCTGGTGGCCCTGCTGGTCGGGCCCTGGGCCATCGCCATCACCATCGCCACCGACGGCGGCTTCTGGCGTGAAGCCATCGGCGGCGATCTGGCCCCCAAACTGGCCGGTGCCCACGAAAGCCACGGCGGCTTCATCGGCATGTACGCGCTGCTGTCGCCCCTGCTGCTCTTCCCCGTCACCCTGATGCTGCCCGCCGCCCTGTCGACGGGCTGGCGCCGTCGCGCCGAGCCGGCCATCCGCTTCGCCGTCTGCTGGCTGGTTCCGGCCTGGCTGATGTTCGAGATCGCCCCGACCAAGCTGTGGCACTACACCCTGCCCACCTTCGGCGCGATCGCCCTGCTGGCCGCCGCCGCTCTGACCCAGCCGATCGGCAAGGTCTCGCGCGTCTCGGGCGCCTTGCTGGGCCTGTTCGCCGCCGTCGTCATCTGCCTGATCACCGTCTATGGCCTGACCGAATTCGGGCGCTCGACGGCCCAGACCTGGGCCACGGTCACCATCGTCTTCGCCGTCATGGCGGCGGCGGTCGGCGGCTTCCTGCTGGTCAACCGGGCGGCGATCACGGGGGTTCTGGCCGCCATCCTGTGCGGCGTCATCGCCCACGCGGGCTTGGCCGGGACCATCCGCCAGCTGCGCCCCCTGTCCATCGCTCCGCGCCTGGTGAAGACGCTGGAATCGGCCGAGCTGAGCCCGGCCCTGGGCCGCTATCCGGGGCCGGTGGCCATCACCACCTTCCACGAGCCCAGCTTCGTCTTCCTGACCGGGCGCGACACCCAACTGACCGACGGTCCCGGCGCTGCCCGGGCCCTGGCCGAGGGTCGCCCCGCCATCGTCGAGGCCCATGACGACGAGGCCTTCCGCAGCGCCCTGGCTGATCTCGGCGCCGCCGGACGCGCCGTCGGCGTGGTCAGCGGCCACAACTATTCCTCGGGCGACGACGTGCGCCTGACCGTCTATGCCCCCGCCGGCGCGGGCGAGCGGAGGGCGCGCTGATGGGTCGTTTCATCCAGATCGTCGAGGTCGGGCCGCGCGACGGCCTGCAGAACGAAAAGGCGGTGCTGACGCCCGCCGTCCGCGCCGACTTCGTGCGCCGCCTGGAAGCGGCGGGCGCCAAACGCATCGAGGCCGTCAGCTTCGTCCATCCCAAATACGTGCCGCAGATGGCCGGCGCCGAAGAGGTCATGGCCGCCCTACCGCCTGAGGCGGGGCGCAGCCGCATCGGCCTGGTCCTGAACGGCAAGGGCTATGACCGAGCGCTGGGCACGGCGGTGGACGAGGTCAACGTCGCCATGTCCGCCACCGACGGCTTCGGCCTGAAGAACCAGGGCCTGAACGTCGACCAGCAGGTGCAGATGCTGGCCGACATCATGGCGGGCCGCCGCAATGCAGAAGGCGCACCCGGCGCCACCCCCAGGTTGACCGCCACCCTGTCCTGCGTCTGGGGCTGCCCCTTCGACGGCGAGGTCTCGGTCGAACAGGTCGGCACTCTGGTCGCCCGCATCGCCGCGCTGGGCGTCGAGGAGATCGCCCTGGCCGACACCATCGGCGTCGGCGACCCGTGGAGCGTGACGAAAAAAGTCGAGGCCGCCCGCAAGGCCGCCCCCGCCGCCACGCTGCGCCTGCATTTCCACGACACCCGCAACACCGGCCTGGCCAACGCCTACGCCGGGGTCGAGGCCGGGGTGGACATTCTGGACGCCTCCGCCGGCGGCATCGGCGGCTGTCCCTTCGCCCCCGGCGCGACCGGCAACATCGCCACCGAGGACCTGGTCTATATGCTGGAACGCGCCGGCTTCTCAACCGGGTACGACCTCGACCAGTTGATCACGACCGCCCGCTGGATCGGCGAGCAAATCGACAAGCCCCGCCTCAGCGCCCTGAGCCGGGCCGGGGGATGGCCTAAATAGAAAAACGCCGCCGTCCCGAGGGGCGGCGGCGTTTTCATTTCAGGACTGGCTGAAGCTTACAGATTCAACAGGGCCGGATCGCCGCCCTGGGCCGCGATGTTGACGCTGATGGCCTTTTCGGCGGCGTAGCGGATCAGGCTGTTGGGGCCGCCGGCCTTGGGGCCGGTGCCGCTGAGGCCTTCGCCGCCGAAGGGCTGCACGCCGACGACGGCGCCGATGATCGAGCGGTTGACATAGACGTTGCCGGCCGGGACCAGACGCACGACCTCGTCGGCGAAGGCCTCGATGCGGCTGTGGACGCCGAGCGTCAGGCCGTAGCCGCGCGCGGCCAGCTTGGCGGCGACCGACTTCAGATCCTTCGAGTCATAGCGATAGACGTGCAGGATCGGGCCGAAGACCTCGCGTTCCAGGAAGTCGGGCGTGGGGATCTCGGCGATGGTCGGGGCGAACAGGTCGCCCTTGTCCGAACCAGCCGGCAGCTCGGCGCGGGCGACGATCTTGGCTTCCTTCGACAGGCGCGCGACGTGGGCTTCCAGATTGGCGCGGCTCTCGGCGTCGATGACCGGGCCGATGTCGCTGGTCGGGTCGGTCGGGTCGGCCACGACCTGAGCGGCCAGGGCGCCCTTCAGACCCTCGATCAGGGCGTCGGCGGCTTCCTTGGGCGCATAGAGAATGCGCAGGGCCGAGCAGCGCTGACCGGCCGAACCAAAGGCCGACAGGATGACGTCGTCGATGACCTGTTCCTTCAGCGCCGTGGTGTCCACGAACATGGCGTTCAGGCCGCCGGTCTCGGCGATGAAGGGGATGATGGCGCCGGGGCGCGCGGCCAGGCCGCGGTTGATGGCGGACGCCGTATCGGTGCCGCCGGTGAAGGCCACGCCGTCGATGCCCGGATGGGCCGTCAGGGCCGCGCCGACGATCTCGCCGCGACCGGGGACCAGGGCCAGCAGGTCGGGGTTCAGACCGGCCTTGTAGAAGAGGCGGACGGCCTCGGCGGCGATCAGCGGGGTCTGCTCGGCGGGCTTGGCCACCACGGCGTTGCCGGCGGCCAGAGCGGCGGCGATCTGACCGGCGAAGATGGCCAGGGGGAAGTTCCACGGGCTGATGGCGGCGAAGACGCCGCGGCCGTGCAGGACCAGCTCATTGGTCTCGCCGGTCGGGCCCTTCAGGGCTTGGCGACCGCCGAAGTCGCGTTCGGCCAGCAGGGCGTAGTAGCGGCAGAAGTCGGCGGCTTCGCGCACCTCGGCCACGCCGTCGTTCAGCGTCTTGCCCGCTTCGCGCGACAGCAGGGCGACCAGACGGTCCATGTCGGCTTCCAGCACGTCGGCCATGGCGCGCAGGACCGGAGCGCGACCGGCGCCGCCGAGACGGTCCCAGGCGACCTGGGCGTTGGCGGCGGCCATGACGGCGGCGTCGACGTCCTCGACCGAGGCTTCGGACACATGGCCCAGCACCTGCGAGCGGTCGAACGGGTTGGTCACGTCCTGCGGGTTCACGCCGGCCTTCAGCTTGCCGCCGATGATGGGGCCCGAGGTCAGCTTCTCGCTGTCTACGCGCTCCAGGGCCTGGGCGTGGCGTTCACGGTCGGCGGCCTGCGAATAGTCGCGGCCGAGGGAGTTCTGGCGATCGCCGTAGATGTTCATGGGAACCGGAATCCTGGGGTGACGGTCGGGCTGGGCCTCGACGGCGGTGATGGGGTCGGCGGCGACGGCGCTCGCCGGAACGCGTTCGTCCAGCAGGGCGTGGACGAAGGAGGAGTTGGCGCCGTTTTCCAGCAGGCGGCGCACCAGATAGGGCAGCAGTTCTTCGTGGCCGCCGACGGGGGCGTAGGCGCGGACGATGACCTGCTCGTCGGCCCAGGCCTCGTGCGCGGCGTCATAGAGGGCCTCGCCCATGCCGTGCAGGCGCTGGTGCTCGATCGTCACGTTGCGATCGCGAGCCATGCGGCGCACCGCCGCCAGGGTGTGGGCGTTGTGGGTGGCGAACTGGGCGTAGATGTAGGGCGAGGCCTCGATCAGGGCCTTGGCGCAGACCAGATAGTTGAGGTCGGTCGCGGGCTTGGTGGTGAAGACCGGATAATCGGTGCGGCCCATGACCTGGGCGCGCTTGATCTCGGTGTCCCAATAGGCGCCCTTGACCAGACGCACCATCAGGCGACGGCCCGAGGACTGGGCCAGTTCAGCCAGCTTGGCCACGGTTTCGGTGGTGCGCTTCTGATAGGCCTGAACGGCCAGGCCGAGGCCCTTCCATTCGCCCAGGGCCGGTTCGCGGGCCAGCCGCTCCAGCAGCTTCAGCGACAGGGCCAGACGGTCGGCCTCTTCGGCGTCGATGGTGTAGTTGATGTCGTATTTGGCGGCGATCAGGGCCAGACGCAGAATGCGAGGATAGAGTTCCTCCCATACGCGGTCTTCCTGCGTCGCCTCATAGCGCGGCGACAGGGCCGACAGCTTGACCGAGACGCCGTGGCCGGCTTCCGGGCCTTGGCCCTTGGCGGTCTTGCCCACGGCCTCGATGGCGTCGGCGTAGATCTTTTCATAGCGCTCGGCGTCGGCGGTCGTGCGGGCGCCCTCGCCCAGCATATCGAAACTGCACAGCCAGCCCTCGCGGTCCGAGCGTTTCAGCGCCGCCTCGATGGTGCGGCCGACCACGAACTGCTCGCCCATGATCTTCACGGCGGTGGCGACGGCCTGACGGATGACCGGCTCGCCCAGACGTCCGGCGATGCGCTTGAGGAAGCCCGACAGGTCGGTCTTGGCCTCTTCGTCGGCGTCGACCAGCTTGCCCGTCAGCATCAGGCCCCAGGTCGAGGCGTTGACGAACAGGCTGTCGGACTGACCCAGGTGCGAAGCCCAGTCGGCGGAACCGATCTTCTCGGCGATCAGGCGGTCGCGGGTGTCGGCGTCGGGGGTGCGCAGCAGGGCCTCGGCCAGGCACATCAGGGCCAGGCCCTCGCGGGTGCCCAACGAGAATTCCTGCAGGAAGCTCTCGACCACGCCCTGCTTCTTCTGGCTGGCGCGGGCCTGGTCGACCAGGGCGACGGCGTCGCGGAAGACGTCGGCGCGCTCGGCCGTCGTCAGGCCGGGCTCAGCCAGCAGTTCCGCGACCACGGCGCGTTCGTCGCGGAACTTGTTCCGGTCCAGGTCGTCCCAGTGCTTGAGGTCGGTCGGCGTCATGAAATTCATCCTGGGATCAAACCCTTCGATTTCCGGCATATATGGCGGACTTGGCCGAATGTGCATTGTATGATTATCGTCTGCGCCAGTGATCCTTCGGTAAATGGACCGATCCGCCATGCAAACTCTGGACGATACCGACCGCCGCCTGCTGCGCGTGCTTCAGGCCGACGGCCGCATCTCCAACGCGGAACTGGCCCGAAGGTGCAATCTGTCGCCCGCCGCCTGTTTCGAACGGGTCAAACGGCTGAAGGACAAGAAGGTCATCACCGGCTACGCCGCCCTGATCGACCCCGCCAGCGCCGGGCGGGCCCTGCTGATCTTCATCGAGGTGCTGCTGGACCGGACCACGGGCGACGTCTTCGACGCCTTCGCCGACGCCGTGCGTCGCCAGCCCGAGGTGCTGGAGTGCCATATGGTGGCCGGCGGCTTCGACTACCTGATCAAGGCGCGGGTGGCCGACATGGACGCCTATCGCGTCTTCCTCGGCGACATCCTGGTGCGGATGCCCGGCTTGCGCGAGACGCGAACCTACGCCGTTCTCGAAGAGGTGAAGTCGACGACAGTCCTGCCGCTGTAAACCTGTCTCGCCTTCGTCATGCGAAGCGTCTAGAACTTTCGGTTCAGCGAAACGGCCCGGGGCCCACTCGATTTCAATGCGTATCGTCCTGGTCACCGACGCCTGGGAGCCTCAGGTCAACGGCGTCGTCCGCACCCTGACCCGTACCGTGGCCGAATGCCGCGCCATGGGGCATGAGGTCGAGGTCATCGAACCCAGCCAGTTCAAGACCATCCCCTGCCCCACCTATCCCGAGATCCGGCTGGCCCTGGGGGCGGAAGAAGAGATCCGCGAACGCCTGCGCGCCTTCGAGCCCGAGGCGGTCCACATCGCCACCGAAGGCCCGCTGGGCATCGCCACGCGCCGCATCTGCGTGGAGTGGAAGCTGCCGTTCACGACCAGCTATCACACCAAGTTCCCGGAGTATGTCTCGGCCCGTTTCCCGATCCCGGTTCAGGTCGGCTACGCCTACATGAAGTGGTTCCACAAGCCGTCGGGCCGGCTGATGGTGGCGACGCCGACCCTGCGCGACGAACTGGTCGAGCACGGCTTCCGCAACGTCTCGCCGTGGACGCGCGGCGTCGACACCGAGCTGTTCCGCCCCGACCTGGAGCCCATCTACAAGGAAATGGGCGGCGACGAGTGGCCCCGGCCCTTCTTCCTCAACGTCGGCCGGGTCGCCGTCGAAAAGAACATCGAGGCCTTCCTCGAACTGGACCTGCCGGGCACCAAGATCGTGGTCGGCGACGGCCCGGCCCGCGCCGAGCTGGAACTGAAATACCCCGAGGCCAAGTTCCTGGGCGCCCGCTTCGGCGACGAGCTGGCCCGCTGCTTCGCCGACGCCGATGTCTTCGTCTTCCCCAGTTGGACCGACACCTTCGGCCTGGTGATCCTGGAGGCCATGGGGGCCGGCACCCCGGTCGCCGCCTATCCGGCGCACGGCCCCATCGACATCATCCCCGGCTCCAACGCCGGGGTCATCGACGACAACCTGACGACCGCCTGCCTGCAAGCCCTGGAGCTGGATCGCAAGGATGTGCGCGCCTACGCCGAGAAGTTCAGCTGGCGCGCCTCGGCCGAGCAGTTCGTCGAGAACCTGCAGCCCTATCCCGAACCCGCGCGCGGCCGCTTCTGGCGCCGCCTGCGCCGCATCGCCCGGCTGAGGCGCAGGGCGGCGGCCTGAGCCGCTTCACCAAACTCCAGACAGCAAGACGCCCCGGACGATGATCGTCCGGGGCGTTTGTTTTTCGACCGGTCGCGCCCTTAGTTCGGGCGGGCCATCGACGTCATGGCGGCGGCCTTGGCGCGTTCGGCGGTCAGTTGATCCGCCGGCAGCGGCACCAGGCCACGGTCCTGCAGATAGCCGCCGCGGGCAGCCGAGCCTTCGGACATGAACTCCTGGACGAACTGCTCCAGGCCCGGCGTCACGCCGATGTGGGCCTTCTTGACGTAGATGTAGAGGCTGCGGGCCAGCGGGTAGGAACCGTCGGCGATGGTTGCGGCCGAGGGGGCGACGCCGTCGATGGTCTCGGCCTTCACCGTGTCCATGTTCTGCTCCAGGAAGGAGAAGCCGAATACGCCCAGCGAACCCGGGGTGCGGGTCAGGGTCTGGACGATGGCGTTGTCGTTCTCGCCCGAGTCGACCCAGGCGCCGTCTTCACGCAGGGTGTGGGTCAGGGTCTCGAACTTGGTCTTGTCGTCCTTGAAGGCGGCGACGGCGGGGATCAGCTTGCCGCCTGGGGCCATGCCCAGCTCCAGGAAGGCGTCGCGGGTACCCGAGGTCGGCGGCGGGCCGTAGACCTGGATGCGCTGGTTCGGCAGGGCCTTGTTGACCTGATTCCAGGTCGTCGCCGGGTTGGCGACGAAGGCGCCGTTCGCGCCGGGAACCTCCTTGGCCAGACCTTCATAGAGGTCGTTCAGCTCGAAGTTGAAGCTGTTCCCGCTGCGGGCCGTGGCGATGACGATGCCGTCGAAGCCGATCTTGATCTCGACGATGTCGGTGACGCCGTTGGCGACGCAGCGGTCGAACTCGCCCTGCTTCATCGGACGCGAGGCGTTGGCGATGTCGGGGGTCGAGGGGCCGACGCCGGCGCAGAAGGCCTGGATGCCGCCGCCGGTGCCCAGCGATTCAACGCGGGGCGCCGCCGCGCCGCCTGCGGTGCGGGCGAAGTTCTCGGCCACACGAGTCGCAAAGGGGAAGACGGTCGACGAACCGGCCGCCCAGATGCCCGCGCGGGCCTTCTGGCTGCCGGGCGCAGCGCCCTCTTCATTATTGCCGCAGGCCGCCAGGGCGATCAGGGCAGCGGCGCAAGCGCCGAATTTGGCGGTGAATTTCAGGGAACGGATCATGGCCGGACCTCTCCAAGTCGTCAGTATGCGACGCTTTAGAGCAGCAGAGTGTGACGGTCCGGCCAGACCTTTGTGACAGTCAGAGCAAACCTTGCATCTGACGAAAAACGCCCGGTTACAGCAGGCGCTTGCGCATGACCTGGGACAGGCTGTCGATCAGGGTCACAGCGATGACCACGATGATGACGATGGCCGAGACCGCGCGGAAGTTGAAGGCGTTCATGCTGTCGAACAGCACCTGACCGATGCCGCCCGCGCCGATCAGACCCAGGACGGTGGCCGAACGGCTGTTGGACTCGAAACGGTAAAGGGCGAACGAGGTCCACAGCGGCGCCACCTGTGGGATCACGCCCCAGACGATTTCGTGCAGCTTGGAGGCACCGGTGGCGCGCACGCCCTCGACCGGTCCCTTGTCGATGGACTCGACGGCTTCCGAGAACAGCTTGGCCAGGACGCCGGCCGTGTTCAGGGTGATGGCGAGGACGCCCGCCAGCGGGCCGAGGCCGACGGCGGTGACGAACAGCAGACCGATCACCAGATCCGGCACCGAGCGCAGCAGGTTCATCACCCAGCGCACCGGGGTTACGACCCAGGACGGCGCCATGTTGCGCGCCGCGGCCAGACCCAGAGGAATGCCGAACAGAACGGCCAGGAAGGTGCCCCACAGGGCGATCTGGACCGTCTCCCACATCTTGCCGACGAACATCTTCCACTCGGAGAAGTCCGGACGCAGCAGGTCGTGGACGAACAGGCGGGTGCTGTCGTTGCCCGAGAACAGACGCGAGATATTGCCCAGATCGACGGCGTCGATGCTGTAGAGCAGGACGGCGATCACGCCGCCCCAGACCAGGACGTCCATCGCCCAGGAGACGGCGGACTTGCGCGGCGCAGCCGGGATGGCTGCGGGCGTCAGCGAAGCAGAGGTCAAGGCTGGACCTCACGCAGGCTGCGCAGGCGCTGAAGCTCGGCGGCGGCGGCGGCGGCGGCGGCCTTGTCGCCCTTGGCCTCGGCATCGCCGCGCTTCTGGTCGGCGATCATTTCGCGGATCGGGTTCAGGTAGCTGTCGTCGGCGGCGGCGAAGCGCGAATACTCCAGACCGGCCAGCACCTTGCGCTGACGTTCAGCCTCGGCGCCTTCGCCCTGGCCGTAGGTCAGGAAGAAGCTGCGGATCTTCTCCTTCAGGACCGGGTCCAGGTCCTCGCGCACGACGATGCCGCTCTCCGGGATCGGCGGCGAGACCCAGATCTCCTCGATCTGATCGGCCAGCTGCGGGTTCTCGCGGCGAATGAAGACGGTGTTGACGCTGTTCGAGGTGGCGACGTCGATCACGCCGGTGGCCACGCCGAAGGCGTTGGCCTGATGGTTGGCCGAGCGGACGGTCTTGAAGCACTGCGACGGCACGACGTCGCGCGCGTTGAACAGGAAGGTCATGGGCGCCAGCGTGCCCGAGGTCGACTGGGCGTCGCCGATACCGAAATTATACTGCTTGCCGCAGGCCAGCACCTTGTCCAGCGTGATGCCCGAGCCCTTCTTGACGATCAGGGTCGACTGATAGGAATCCAGCCCCTCGCGGTTGACCGTGCGGGCGATGACCTCGGCGCTGGCGCGGTCGATGGCCTCGACCTCGGGCTTGGCGGAGAACCAGCCCACCTGGGTGTGGTTGCCGCGCATGGCCTCGACCAGAACCGTGTAATTCGAGCCGAAATAGGGCTTCACCGGCACGCCGATCGCCTTGGACATATCGTCCAGCAGCGGCTGCCACAGCGGCCCCGACGAGGCCTGGCCCTCAGCCGACAGGATGGAGAAGGTGATCTCGGTCGGAGCGGCACCCGACTTGGCCTCTTCGCCCTTGCCGCAAGCGGCGAGGCCCAGGGTCAGGGCAGCGACGGCGGCGACGCCCAGAAGGCGGCGGGTGATAGGGGTGCGGGTCATGCCTTGGCTTCCCAGAACGCGTCCTCGTACTCGGGACCGTAGATTTCAATCAGGCGCTTGGAATCGAGACCGGTCGAGGGGCCGTCATAGACCACCTTGCCCTTTTGCAGGGCGATGACGCGGTTGCAATATCGGATGGCGTAGTCGACCTGGTGCAGGGTGACGATCACGCCCATGCCGTCGCGCTTGTTCAGCTCGACCAGCAGTTCCATGACCTTGCGGGCCGAAACCGGGTCCAGCGAAGCGACGGGTTCGTCGGCCAGGATGGCTTTCGCCCCCTGGACGATGGCGCGGGCGATGGCGCCGCGCTGCTGCTGGCCGCCCGACAGGGTGTTGGCGCGCTGGGCGGCGTAGTCCGAGACGCCGACGCGGTGCAGGGCCGCCATGGCGCGCTCCTGGTCGGCCTTGGGCCAGACGCCGAAGACGCCGCGCCAGCCCGGCAGGCGCCCGAGCGCGCCCAGCATGACATTAGAGAAGAGCGACAGACGCCCCACCAGATTGAACTGCTGGAAGATCATGCCCAGCCGGCCGCGCGCCTTGCGCACGGCGCCGGTGATGCGGCCGTTCTGCTGAACGGTCTCGCCGAACACCTGGATCGTTCCCTTGCCGGGATCGATCGGGTGCAGTCCGGTGATAGAGCGCAACAGGGTGGACTTGCCCGATCCGGACGGACCGATCAGGGCGACCATCTCGCCGGCGGCCACTTCGACGGACACGCCGTCGAGCGCCTTTCTGGCTCCGTAGGTCTTCGACACATCCCGTACGGACGCGACAGCGGCGGTTGAAGAACTCATGAACCCGTGGGTGGCGGTTGCGACAGGGGGCGCCGCATGACGCTTCAGCGGCGTTTCGGCAAGTCTTAATGGCACGGCTGCGTCGATTTCGTCCAGTGTGCGGCCCGATCCGACCACCTTGGCGGACGGGCTGGTCACGAAATTACCGCTTTACATGACGGTTCGTCATCCCTACATCGCGCGTTCCGGCGGACCCCGTGGTCTAACCGTTAAGCGCTGCTAACGCCGGTCTGGGTTAACAATCATCAGGGGGTTACGTGAATTGCGCACGTACCAGCTTCCCCTGGACCTGGTCCGTGAGCGGTCCCCTGAACGTCCCGTCGCCCTCGTGCGACCGCGTTCGGTTTCCGTAGCGGCGCGCTGGTTCCAGGACAATTTAAAGGCCGACGTCTTCTATGCGGTGAAGGCGAACCCTTCGCGCTGGGTCATCGAGACCCTGGTCGAACAGGGCGTCAACGCCTTCGACGTCGCGTCTCTGGCCGAAATCGAGCTGGTTCGCTCGGTCAGCCCGAACGCGCGCCTGGCCTTCATGCACCCGGTCAAGAGCCGCGGCGCGATCCGCGCCGCCTACGCCGACCACGGCGTGCGCACCTTCGTGCTCGACAGCCATGACGAGCTGCAGAAGATCATCGACGCCACCGACGACGCCGACGACCTGAACCTGGTCGTGCGTATGGCCGTCTCGGCCGACGGCGCGGCCTACTCCCTGTCGGGCAAGTTCGGCGTCTCGCCGGATCAAGCCCCCGCCCTGCTGCTGGCCGTGCGCCAGGCGGTGCAGGACGGGCTGATGGGCGTGTCGTTCCACGTCGGTTCGCAGTGCATGCGGCCTTCGGCTTATGAAGCGGCGATGTCGCAGGTCAGCCGCGCCATCAAGAAGGCGGGCGTCTTCGTCGACATCGTCGACGTCGGCGGCGGCTTCCCTTCGGTCTATCCGGGCATGGTCCCGCCGGACCTGAGCGAATACGCCGACGCCATCCACCGCGGCTTCAACGAGATGCCGGTGTCGGAAACGACCGAGCTGTGGTGCGAACCCGGCCGGGCGCTGGTGGCCGAGTCGTCGTCGGTGCTGTGCCGCGTCGACCTGCGCAAGGGCGACGCCCTCTATCTGAACGACGGGTCCTATGGCTCGCTGTTCGACGCCACCCACTCGCGCTGGCCCTTCCCGACCAAGCTGGTCCGTGACGCCGAAGCCGCGTCGGAGCTGAAGCCCTTCCGCTTCTATGGTCCGACCTGCGACAGCATCGACCATATGCCCGGCCCGTTCTGGCTGCCCGCCGACGTGCAGGAAGGCGACTTCATCGAGATCGGCATGCTGGGCGCCTATGGCGTGGCCATGACGACCGGCTTCAACGGCTATGGCGAACACGAGATCGCCGTGGTCGAGGACGCTCCGATGGGTTCGATGTACGGCCTGGCGCCGCGCTCGATCCCGACGGTCCGCACCTCGGCCGAGGAAGCCGCCCGCAAGGTGGTCCGCCTGTCGCGCCCCAAGGGCAAGGCCGGCGTGCGCAAGCGCAAGCGCTGACCCAAAACCGTCTTCGGACGTTGGTATGATTGCAGCGGCCCGTCGCTCCGTCCGGGCCGCTGCTTTTTCTTGACGACGGGCGCTCAAATCCAGGGATTCCCTCCGAAATGAACGCTCCCGTCCAAAGCAACGCCAAGGCGCAGCTGCTGCAGAACACCGTCGAGCACGTCGACATGACCAGCTTCGACGCCCGGCCGATCATCGACAGCATGCGCAAGATGTCCTTCAGCTCGCGCGACACCGCCCGCGCCGCCGACATCTTCTCCATGGCCATCGAGGACAAGGACTGCTCGCCGTGGCTGATCCTGGCCGGTTCGACCTCGGCTGGCGGGTGCATGCACGTCTACCGCGACATGGTGAAGTTCGGCATGGTCGACGCCATCGTCGCCACCGGCGCCTCGATCGTGGACATGGATTTCTTCGAGGCCCTGGGCTTCAAACACTATCAGGCCGCCGGCGAGGTGGACGACAACGTCCTGCGCGACAACTACATCGACCGGATCTACGACACCTATATCGACGAGGAAGAGCTCCAGGCCTGCGACCACACCATCCTGGAGATCGCCAACCGTCTGGAGCCGCGCGGCTATTCCAGCCGTGAGTTCATCTGGGAGATGGGCAAGTGGCTGTCGGAGGGCAACGCCAAGAAGCCCGGCTCGCTGATCCAGACCGCCTATGAAGAAGGCGTGCCGATCTTCTGCCCGGCCTTCGTCGACTCGTCGGCCGGCTTCGGCCTGGTCAAGCACCAGAAGGAGCGCGCCGCGGCCGGCCTGCCCTATCTGATGCTGGACGCCATCGCCGACTTCCGCGAACTGACCGACATCAAGATCGCCGCGGGCGTGACCGGCCTGTTCATGGTCGGCGGCGGCGTGCCCAAGAACTTCGCCCAGGACACCGTCGTCTGCGCCGAGATCCTGGGCGTCGAAGCCGAGATGCACCGCTATGCCGTCCAGATCACCGTCGCCGACGTGCGCGACGGCGCCTGCTCGTCCTCGACGCTGAAAGAAGCCGCCTCCTGGGGCAAGGTCCAGACCACCCACGAACAGATGGTCTTCGCCGAAGCCACGACCGTCGTGCCGCTGATCGGCTCGGACGCCTATCACCGCGGCGCCTGGAAAAACCGCGAGAAGCGCCGCTGGAACAAGCTGTTCGGGAAATAGGGAATCAGGCCGCGTCGGGTCGAGAAGGCGGAGCCTTCTGACCGCGGCCAACAAGAATACGCCTCAAGCAGCGCGAAGCGCGGTAGGCGCACAAGACATGAGGCCGGCGGAGCCATCCGCCGGCCTTTTCTTTTGTGGAACCCTCGGACCATTGCTCTGCGTTGTCTTTCCGACAAGGAGACGACCATGGCCGACCCCAAGACCGACACCGAGGAAGCCCGCGAGGCCGCCGCCATGGGCGAGAAGCCCGACCGGGGACACACCGCCGACGCCCTGAAGAAGGCGCTGGAAGGGACGGACATGGGCTCGGACACCCGAGCCGGATCGCTGCGGGGCGGCTCGGCCTCGGGCTCCGACATTGATCCGGACCAGGACGTCATCAACGAGGCCCTAGCCAGCGAGGGGATGCGTTTCGCCGATCAGAAGGCGAAGGCGGCCGAGGCGCACAAGACCCCCGACGCGTCCGGCGACGACGGAGATGCGCCGACCGGTTGAACCGCCTTGCTGCGGCCTCACGGATGGGCCACGGTGTTCATCAAGTTCAACAGTCTCAAGGACGTAGGCGGGATGAAGCGTAGCGTGGCAGCCGTCGCCGTGGCCTTCACGGTCGGCCTTACCGGGTGCAACGAGCGCAGCGAAGCTGCGCCGGAGATCGAATCGCCCGCCGCCATGCCGGAAGCCGCGCCCGCCGAGGCCCCGCCCGTCGCCGCAGCCGCGCCTCCGAGC
>NZ_JBOHLI010000053.1:0-22467 GCF_050729455.1 Brevundimonas sp. | reverse complement strand
CTCATGACATATCCCCTCAAAGTCTGATTGTTATTGGCTAAGCCTACTCATCCGGCCGCTGGCGGAGCGCGGCCGGGCCGTGGTGGATGGGACGCGGCAGGGAGGCGCCGCGTCCCGCCCCTCGCCTCAGACGCCGTCCAGCACTTCGCCGTGCAGGTGCGCGTCCAGGCCGTCCGCTTCCTGTTCGTCGGTGACGCGCAGGCCCGTGGTGTATTTGCAGATCAGCAGGATGATCAGGGTGCCGGCCGCGCTCCACAGGATGGTCCAGACCAGCCCCAAGGCCTGTGCCCCGATGTTGGCCCCTTCCGACAGACTGTTGATCGCCGTGGAGGCGAAGACGCCGGTCAGGAGCGCACCGATCACGCCACCCGCGCCGTGCAGGCCGAAGGCGTCCAGGCTGTCGTCGTACTTCAGCAGGTTCTTGAGCCAAACCGACGAAACGTAGCACGCCGGCCCGGCGATCAGACCGATGATGACCGCGCCCTTGGGATCGACGAAGCCCGCCGCCGGGGTGATGGCGACCAGACCGGCGACGACGCCCGACAGGACCCCGATCAGCGACCACTTCTTCTTGTAGATGACCTCGACGAACTTCCACGTCAGCGAAGCCGCGGCGGCCGCCAGCAGGGTGTTGATCAGGGCCGCGCCCATCAGGCCGTTGGCCGCGCCCGCCGAACCGGCGTTGAAGCCGATCCAGCCGACCAACAGCAGCGAGGCGCCGATCATGGTCAGAACCGGGTTGTGCGCCGTGATGGGCTCGACGCCGTAGCCCTTCCTCGGCCCCAGGAACAGGGCGCAGACCAGACCCGCCACGCCCGCGTTGACGTGCACGACCGCGCCGCCGGCGAAGTCCAGCACCCCCATGCCGCCCAGGAAACCGCCGCCCCATACCCAGTGGGCGATGGGAGCATAGACCACCAGCGACCACAGGGCCGTGAACAGCAGCATCCCCGAGTATTTCAGCCGCTCGGCGAAGGCGCCGGTGATCAACGCCGGCGTAATGATGGCGAAGGTCAGTTGGAACGAGATGAAGAGGAACTCCGGTATGCCCGGCAGAAGGCTATGCGCCGTATCCACCGTCACCCCGTTCAGGAACAGGGCGTCCAGACTGCCGATGTATTGATTGACGCCCGCGTCGCCGTTCGCGCCGAAGGCGATGGCGTAGCCGGCGATGAACCAGGTCAGCGACACCACCGCGAAGGCGGCGACCGACTGGGTGATCGTAGCGATGACGTTTTTGCGGCGCACCATGCCGCCGTAGAAGAGCGCCAGACCCGGCAGGGTCATCAGCAGGACCAGGGCGGTGGAGGTGCCCAGCCAGGCCGTTCCCGCTGCATCCAGTTCGAGCGGAACCTGATGTGAAAACAGCGCCGGAGCAGGCTCCGACGCTGTTACAGCGGCACTGGCGACAGAAGCGACGGCCCCGGCGTCGGGAGCGGCGAGCGCCGCGCCGACGGCGAACAGACCGCCCGTCAGACAGAGAAGGGCCAGAAGCCCAGGTAGACTGTGTTTCAACTGCGACACGCGTGTATCCCCCATGCAATTTCGCAGTTGCGAACTTTTTATTGCAATTGCGAGACTGGCAAGAGGGAAATGCGAAACGCCGCAAAATTATTTCGACAATTACAGAATCACGAAACTGAAACGGCCATCACCGCCAATTTTTGCATAAATACTGGCAATAATTTCCACAATTGACCCGCCATCCGACAGGAAGCTTCCAAGCTTAGCCGTTAAGCCGGCGCCAGGGCGGCGCGCCGAGGGGCGGCAGGGACGCCGCGCGCCTCCAGCAAGGCCGACCGAACCCGCCTGATCAGCGGTCGATAGTGTCGATCGAATTCGATGACTCGATCATAGCCCCCATCGCTGACCCGCGCCTTTCCGACGCTTTCGTAGAATGGAAGGCTGACCTCATCACCGTCGTAGGCCGGATACAACCGCTCGACTTCGATATCGAACCCCTGGCCGCGGATCTGCTCGATCTCGCCGCTGAGAGGGGCGTAGCGCTGGAACGCCGCCTCCTTTCGCGCCACGGCCGCCGCGTCCAACTGAAGCTCTCGCAGTGGCGCAACGGGAGCCTTGCCGGTGGCGGGCACGACAAGATGGCGCACCGGCTGACCGCGCGAGGCCAGTCCCTCCGCCACCATGGCGGCGATGCTGAAGGCCGCATCGTGCATGGGATTATAGCCATCACGCGCGTCCGAGACGATCGTCGCCGCCCTGAGGGCGCGCGCGGTCGCCCAGATCTGGTCCGCGGCTTCCAGAAAAGGCGAATGGTCGCCGGCCAGAAGCGCCGCGTACCAAGCTCTGTCGGAAAGGGGACCGAACACCGCCCCCGCTGCGGCGCCCGTCCGGGCGAGACATTCCCGGGAATGGGCCAGGCGACCGGGCCCGACGCCGCCGGAACCATCGGTCAAAACGCAGACCGTCGGCCTTTCGATTTCCAGCCAGTTGTGGACGTGCAGTTCGTGGCCGGGATGTCCGACAACCACGATCGTGGGGCCTTCATCCGCCATCATCGTCACCGCGAACGGCAGGCCGTGCGACTGCGGCCAGCAAGTCGAAACGCTCTCGCATCTCCCCGCCGAGCGCCTCGATATGCCGCTTCAGGCGGACGCGCTGCTTCTCGCCCGCAGCCTCCAGCCTGGCCTCGATGGACAGGAGTTCACGCTCCCAGTCCGGTATCCACCGCTTTTCAGTCGCCAATTGGCGCCATGGCCGATCCGTGGGCGTCGGCAGCCAGTCCTCAAGCAGGGTCGCGTTTCGCAACGCCAACTCCGACGCCGAAGCCGTCACCCCCTCGTCGACCGCCAGGCGGTAAAGGGCGATCATCTCTTGCGTATAACCCTCGAGATCAGCCGCCGTCCGAACCTGGCTGCTGACTGCGCGGGCGTCGTCGGGATCGTAGTCGTCCAGCGCGGCTCCCAGCCCTTCCGCCGTCACCGGATGGGCCAGCAGCGCCGCCCCGAGATTCTGTCGCCTCCATTCGGGCCATCGGGCGCTCGTCAGCATACCCGCCATGCCGCGTCCGTCCGCGACGACCACGGCGCAACCGACCGCCGCGGCCTCCAGAGCCATGCGCGCGGTAGCGAAGACGATATCGAAGCCCGGCAGTTCCTCCTCGATACTGGCGCTGACGCGCCCTACACCGGGGCCAAGCTCGACGACTTCGATGCCACGCGCCTTGCAGGCCGCCAGCACCGCCAGACGCTGCTCCTTGGTCTTGGTCAGGAGCAGGGCGCGCTTCGGCTTGGCCGGCAGCGGCGGCCTTTGGACGAACCGCTCCAGATCTACCGGATTATGGACAATCGACAGGCGATCCCGGGGCGCCCCGTCGGCCAGACACCGTTGCCGACACAGTTCATCGACCGCGACATACCGCCGGACCTGGGGGTGGATGATCGCCGCCTCCTGGGCGAACCGCGCGCTATGGCACACATGGACGACCGGCACGTCAGGAAAGGCGGCCATCGCCATGATGGCGGGGCTGGAATGCTGGGCGTGGATCACGTCCGGTCTGAACGGAATCGCACCCAGACGATCCGCCACGATATGCCCCCGAACCCTCATTCGCTCAGCCTGATCGCCCAGCGCGGGCGCGTAAACGACCGGCTCATGGCCGGCCCGCCGCAAGCCGTCCGCGACAAGCTCAGCCGCTACCTCCGACCCGCTGAAGCGCGCCAGCCGCATATTTGTAATCAGAACTCGCAAGGCCGCCCTCCAGACCAGATCACCGAGTCAGGCGAAACCGCCAAGGCCCCAGCCAACGGCCGCTCACTCACTTCACTCACTAGAAGAACTTGTAGCATCGACGCGTCCGAGCCGGATCATTGGCTCAGCGCGTGGGAACGGAACCGTGTCGGCGCCGACGACGAACATCAGCGCAAGGCGTATGGGCCAGGTTCAATCGACAAGCCCGCACGCCCGAAACATCGGGACTTTCCCCAAATTGTACGCAAGCCGCTGCGGGGGCGGCGTTCTGGCGGAGACGGAGGGATTCGAACCCTCGGTACCCCTTACAGGGTACGACGATTTAGCAAACCGTTGCCTTCAGCCACTCGGCCACGTCTCCGGCAGGCGGCGTGGATAGCGGGTCATGCGGCGCTGCGCAACGGGGGACCTGCAATCTGTCGCGTTAACGTGGGATAGACACGCGGTATGCGAGAAAATAGCGGTTAACGAAGCCTCTGGATCACACTGCTCGCCTCATGACGTCCGCCGACACCCTCTTTCCACCTGCGGACGGCCCTCACATCGAGGGGCGGCGGGTCCGCAAATCCGCCACGGCGGGAATCGATTCGGTCGCGGCGTCGCATCAGGCGCGCCGGGGCCCGTTCCGGCCGGACGTCTGGCTGAACACCCGCCAGAGAAGCGCCACGCGGCTGCGGGTCTTCTATTTTCGTGGCGTAGACATCGTCGGTGTCGGCGCCGTCGCGGCGGTCGCCGTCGCGGGACAGACCGCCGGCGCGCCCCTGTCGGCACGCCTGATCGACGCCCTGCCGTTCGGCGTCGGCGCCCTGGCTATCCTGGGCCTGCTGCGTTCGCTCGGCCTCTACCGCTTCGAAAAAGGGCATGGCGTTCAGCGTCAACTGGCCTCCATCGCCTGCGTCGTGGCGGTCGGCGCCGTTCTGGCTGGGGCGCTGGGCTTCGGCCTTCACGGCGCAGCGACGCCGTGGGCGGCATACGCCCGGTGGGTCGCGGCGACTCTGGCGTTGCTGCTGGCGATGCACGTGGTCTGGGGCCTTCTGGTCGCCGACTGGCGGCGCCAGGGCGCGCTGACGCCCAACATCGCCGTGGTCGGCGCCACCCGCCACGCCGAGCGGCTGATCCTCGAAGCCTTGCAACGCCGCGATCTGAACGTGCTGGGCGTGTTCGACGACCGATTGGCGCGTTCCCCTGATGCGGTCGAGGGCGTCCCCGTGCTGGGCGAGGCCGACGCCCTGCTGAACCACCGCCTGACGCCCTATATCGACCGCATCGTCCTGGCCATTGACCCCAAGGCGGAAGCGCGTGTCCGCGACCTGACGGCCCGCCTCGGCGTCCTGCCCATTCGCCTGACCCTGCTGATCGACCCCAAGGCCGCCGAGCAGCGCAACGCCGCGCTGGAAAAGCTGGCCAAGGCGCCGTTGGCTCCGCTGGAAGGTCCGGTCGATCCCGACCGCCGCGCCTTCAACAAACGGCTGCAGGACGTGACCCTGGCCGCCGTCGGCCTGCTGCTGCTGTCGCCGGTTCTGCTGGTGATCGCCGCCCTGGTGCGGCTGGACAGCCCCGGTCCCGCCCTGTTCCGCCAGCGCCGCCACGGCTTCAATCAGGAAGTGATCGTGGTGTGGAAATTCCGCACCATGCGCCACGACGCCGCCGACGCCACGGCCAGCCGTCAGGTCACGTCCGACGATGACCGGATCACCCGGATCGGCCGCTTCCTGCGGGTCAGCAGCCTGGACGAACTGCCTCAACTGCTGAACGTCCTGCGCGGCGAGATGTCCCTGGTCGGGCCCCGCCCTCACGCCATCGGCATGAAGACCGGCGCGACCGAGTCGGCCCGCCTGGTCGCCTACTACGCCCATCGCCACCGCATCAAGCCCGGCATGACGGGCTGGGCCGCCGTCAAGGGATCGCGCGGCCCCATGCATACCGCGGCCGACGTTCGCCGCCGGGTCCAGTTGGACATCGACTATATCGAGCGCCAATCCTTCTGGCTGGACCTGTGGGTGATCGCCGTCACCATTCCCGTCTTGCTGGGCGACCGGATGTCGGTGCGCTGATGTTCTGGCGCGGCGTCCTGGGCTACCTGCCCGCCAATGTCCTGCAGGGCGTGATCGGCTTCCTGACGATCATCGTCTTCACCCGCCTGCTCAGCGCCGAAGACTACGGGCGCTACGCCCTGGCCCTGTCGGTCATGACCCTGGCCCATGTGGCGACGTTCAGCTGGCTGGAAGCCGCCATGGCGCGATTCTGGGCCGCCCAGCGTGAGGGCGCCGACATGGCCAGCCATTTCGCCAGCCTGTACCGCACCGCCTTCATAGTAGCCGCGCTGTTCCTGCCGCTGACGGGGCTGGCGATCTGGCTCTGGCCCATGCCGGACGGCTTCCGTTTCCCCCTGGCCCTGGCCCTGTTCGGCATCCCGGTGCGCTGCTTCTCCAAACTGGCGCAGGAGCGCTACCGTGCGGCGGGCGAGGTTCGCAAGGCGGCCACCCTGGACATCTGGAACGGCGTCGCAGGCTTTACCATCGGCGTGGTCTTCGCCCTGGGGGGCGCGGGCGGCGCCTCGCCGCTGGCGGGCCTGTTGATCGCACCGCTGATGGCCATGCCCTTCTTCCTGCCCGGCGAACTGCGCGAGGCCCGCGAAGGCCAGGTCGATATGGAGCGGCTGAAGACTTACGCCGTCTATGGCTACCCGATCGCGGCTTCCCTGGGCCTGACGGTCGTGCTGGCCTCGACAGACCGTTTCCTACTGGCCCTCTTCCTCGACGAGGCCGCTGTCGGCGCCTATCACGCCAGCTACAGTATTGCGAACCGGACGCTGGACATCCTGTTTATCTGGCTCGGCACGGCCGGCATGCCCGCCCTGGTCATGGCGCTGGAGCGCGGCGGCCGCGAGCAACTGGCCGCCGCTGCGCGTGAACAGTCGTCCACCCTGGTGCTCATCGGCCTGCCCGCCGCCGTGGGCGTGGCGCTGGTGGCTCGCCCCCTGTCGGAGTTCCTGATCGGCGAGGACCTGCGCGACGCCGCCATCCTCGTGACGCCCTGGATCGCTCTGTCAGCCTTCCTGTCGGGCATGACGGCCTATTATTTCGGTCAGGCCTTCACCCTGGGCCGACGGACCGGCTGGCTCTTGCTGGCCATGAGCGTTCCGGCCCTGACCAATGTCGCGCTCAACCTGCTGCTGATCCCGCGCGTCGGCGTTCTCGGCGCGGCCTGGGCGACCGCGGCAAGCTTCGCCATAGGTCTGATCGCGTGCATCCTTCTCGGCCGACGCATCCTGCCGTTGCCGGTCCCGTGGAACGCCTTCGTCAGGTGCGGGCTCGCTGCCGGTGTGATGGCCCTGGCCGTCTGGCCTCTGCCCGCCATCGGCGGCTTTGCGGAACTGATGCTCGACGCCTCGGTCGGCGCCCTGGTTTACGGCGTCTGCGCCTACGCCCTGAACGCGGGCGACGTGCGCGACCTGGGTCGGCGCTTGCTCTCGGCCGTTCGCGCTCGCAGAGCCCTCGCATGAGCGCCCCGGCCCAGACCTGGGACAACGCCGCCTGGGCGACGGCCAGGCCAGCCCTGTCGGTGCTGGTCCCCTTCCTGCGCGATGACCCGACGTCCTTGCTGGCGCTGCTGGACCGCGAAGCCGCTACCCTGGACGGCGCCGTCGAACTGATCCTGCTGGACGACGGCACGGCCGATCCCGCCCTGACCGCCCGGCTGACGGCCCAGATCGACGCCCTGGCCCTGCCGACGCGCCTGATCACGCTCGCCGCCAACGAGGGGCGGGCCAAGGGACGCAACCGGCTGGCGGCCGCCGCGCGCGCGGCCAGCCTGCTGTTCCTCGACAGCGATATGCGCCCGGATCACGATCGTTTCCTGCAAACCTGGGCGACGCTGATCACTGAGCGAGCCCCCGCCGTGGCCTTCGGCGGCTTCTCGCTGTTGCAGGCGCCGGACGACGCCCGCTTCGCCGTCCACCGCAGCATGGCCGCGCGCTCGGACTGTCTGCACCATGAGAAACGCGCGCTACAGCCCGAAAAATACGTCTTCACCTCCAACCTGCTGGTCCGCCGCGACGTGTTCGAGGCCGAGGCCTTCGATCCTGACTTCACCGGCTGGGGCTGGGAGGACGTCGAATGGGCCATGCGCGTCTCGCGCCGGTTCGAGGTGATCCACCTGGACAATCCGGCCACCCACATGGGTCTCGATACGGTCGAGACCCTGGCCGCCAAATACGAACAGTCAGCGCCCAACTTCGCCCGCGTGGTCGCCCGCCACCCTGACTTCGTCGCGGCCTATCCCAGCTATCGCGTCGCGCGGCGGCTGAAATCCGTGCCGGGGCTGAAACTCATCCGTCCGTTGTTCAAGCAGGCGGCGCGCCTGTCGATCCTGCCCGTGGCCTTGCGCGGCTTCAGCCTGCGGCTCTACCGCACCGCCCTCTATGCGGAGGCGATATGAGCCGGCCGGACGTCGCTGTCATCGTGCCGACCCTGCGGCGGCCCGAGAGCCTGGAGCGCGCCCTGCGCTCCCTCTTTGTCCAGACCGATGTCGCCGACCGGCTGCGCGAGATCGTCGTCGTCGACAACGACCCCGAGGCCAGTTCACGCGAAACAGCGGATCGCCTGCGCCCCGCCTCCCCGGTTCCCCTGATCTGGCGTCACGCCCCGCGCCCCGGCGTCGCCACCGCCCGCAACGAAGGTCTGGCGGCCACCGAGGCCCCGCTGATCGCCTTCCTCGACGACGACGAGGCGGCCTCTCCCGGATGGCTGGCGGCGCTGCTGGCGGGACAGGAGGCGACCGGCGCCGCCGCCGTCTTCGGCCCGATCCGGGGCCGTGTGCCGGAGGGGACCGGCTGGACCACAGCATACCTTGAACGCTTCTTCGGCCGCGACGGGCCCAGGCGCTCGCAGCTGATCGACCATGCCTACGGCTGCGGCAACGCCCTGCTGGTGCGGGCGACGGCCCTGCCCGGCGCGGCGCCGTTCAACACCTCGGCGGATCATTCAGGGGGCGAAGACGACGCCCTGTTCGCGGCCCTGGCAGCGCGCGGCGGCCGGTTCGGCTGGGCCGCCGAGGCCTGGGTGGACGAGTTCGCGCCGCCGCACCGCGCCACCCTGCGCTACGCCCTGACCCGCGCCTTCGCCTATGGCCAGGGGCCCAGCCAGACCGCCGCCGCCGCGCGGAACTGGCCCGCCGTTGCACGCTGGATGGTCATCGGCGCGGCCCAGACCGCGGTCTGGACCCTGGCCGCCCTGCCCCTGATCCTGACCCGCGACCCGAAACGCGCGGAAACACTGGATCGCGCCGCGCGCGGTCTGGGAAAACTGTGCTGGATGAAGGGGTTCGAGCCGCGCTTCTATGGCGCGCGCGAACTGGCGCGGCTGGAGCGTCAGAAGCCTGCCTAGCCGACCAGCCGCTTCAGCATTGGCGGCGGGGCCCAGGTCGAGCGGTTCATCACCACCCCGGCGATCCGGCCGCCCACGGCGTCGATCTCGTCGCGCAGGGCCACCGGCTCGCTGGCCTCCGTCGTCTCGGCCGCGACCACCAGAATGGTGGCGTCGACGAAAGGCGCCAGGGTGATAGCCATGTCGCTGCGATCCGCGGCGGGCGTGTCGATCACCACCGTATCGGCATGGGCGCGCAGGGCGGTCCAGTAGCGGGCCTCACCGACGGGTTCGACGCGCTGGCCCGCCCGCAACAGTTCGGTGTGGAAACGGGTCACAAACAGCCGCCCGCCCAGACAGGCCCGCGCGGTCATCAGACGCGCCGGCTTGACCGGCAACCCGTCCCGCCCGCGCATGGCCGGCGTGACCGCATAGAAGGCCGAGCCGTCGGGCGACGCCTGAACCGGCGCCGCCAGCCGCCCGAACCGCTCGGGCTCCGAGGCGATCACGTCCATCTGTCCCTGCTGGCTCAGGTCGCCGTCCACCAGCCAGACGGGCTTGCGCGCCCGCACGGCGGCAAGGCGGGCGTATTCACGCGCAACGGTGGAAACCCCATCGCCGGTTGTGGCCGAGGCGAACTGGATGACGCGGCCGCGATGAGCCGACGCCGGTCCCAGCGCCGCCCACAGTCCCGCCATTTCCGTCGTCAGATCGACCATCGAATCGGTTACGCGCTCACCGTTAAGCCGTCAGCCTAGCATGGCCCGCGCCGTCCGAGAGGCTCAGACGCCCTTCATCGGCGCCACGGCCAGAACCGGCATCTGCAAGGTGCGGCTGGCCGTCGACGGCAGGGAGAAGCCGCGCCGCAGGAAGACCCGCAACAGGCCGACGCACAGGGCCGTAAACCCGGCGAACAGGAAGGCCGCGATCAACAGCGGCGCCTTCAGGCTCTTGCCCCTGGACGGCGGCTGGGCGCGTTCGATCACCGTGACGTTGTCGGCCCCCGCCTTGACCAGTTCGTTGTCGGCGCGGCTCTGGGTCTCGCGCTGCTGGAACTCGCGGATCGAGGCGGTCAGCACTTCGCGATTACCGGCCAGGGTGGCGTTGCGCGATTCCAGCTCGGTCAGGCGGGCCTGACGCGCCCGCAGGTCCACGACCTGACGGTCCAGCACCGCCAGGCGCGCAGCCAGGGCGTCACGCTCGGCCTGAGCGTTGATTCGCGTGGTCTCCAGCTCGACCCAGACCGGATTCGGCCCGGTGCGGACCTCCTTGGCGCCGACCGCCGTGCCGGTGCCGACATAGGCTTGTAGCTGGGCGATCTGGGCCTCGATCTCGCGCACCGGCTGGGCGTCAGGCTGATACCGGGTCAGCAGGTTTTCGCGCTGGGTCCGCAGTTGCAGGATCTGATCCTGCGCCGCGATGTTCAGATCCTGTTGCAGGGCGACTTCGGCCGGGGTGCGGTTCTGCTGGGTCGCCAGGGTCGCCAGACGCTGCGACGCCTGGTTCAACTGCGCCTGCAGGCTCATCTGTTCCGAGAAGACCGCCTGATAGGTGGCCGCCAGGGTCGCCTTCGCCGTGGCGAAGTCGCCGATGTCATTGGTGCGGAGGAACTCCTCATAGGCCTGATCCGCCGTGGCCAGTTCGTCCTCGAACGCCCGGCGCTGGGTCTGGATAGCCGGGGTCGCCCGGTCCTGGAACACTTCGCGGCGGTAGGTCAGATACTGGTCGATGACCGTGTTCAGCACCCGCGCCGACAGAGCCGCGTCGTCGCTCTCGTAGCTCAGGCCGATCACCGGGCTGAGCGGCGTCACCGTCACCCCCAGGCCCGCGCCGACCGCACGCACGGCGGCTTCTTCCTGCTTGGCGGGGCTGGCGGTGGACGGCTTGCCGTCCTGGAAGCTCTCGACGCCCATGGCGCGAACCACGCGGCGCTTGACCTCCATGCTGTTGAGGATCGCCGCCTCGGACTGGGCCACCTCGGCCGCCGTGGGCGGCGCGCCGCGATCAGTCGCGCCGACGCGCGGCTGATAGACGTATTCCTGCCCCACGCCCACGAACAGACTGGCCCCGGCGGTGTAGGTCTTCTTCAGCGTCAGGACCGCCGCCGCCCCGAGGGCGAACAGAACGGCGAAGACCAAAACCATGACCAGCAGCTCGCGGAACAGCAGCGCCACGACGTCGAGGACGCCGTAACGGGGACGGGCTGCGGCACGAGACGCCAAACGCATGGGCCGGGGAAATCCATTCCAGGAAGCTTTCAACCGGCATCCTTGAATGACCCGCGTTAACCGGCCGTTACCCATAAGGGTCCAGCTTCGCCTTCATTCAAAAACGACAGCTGTTCGCGCCCTCATGATCCCTGATCGTCGCCTTATCCTGATGGGCCTCGCCGCCGGCCTGGCGGGCTGCGCCGGCGGTCGTGGCGCCGTGGGGCCCGACGCAACGGCGGATTTCCCCGACATGGCATTCGCCGGCTGGACGGACATAGCGCCCGAGTATCTGCTGTTTCCCGGCGATGAGATCGAGGTGGCGACGCCGACCGCTGCAGAGCTGACCCGCCAGCTCAAGATCGGCCCGGACGGCCGCGTCTCTCTGCCCCTGCTCGGTCATGTCATGGCCGCGGACCGCACCCTGGCCGAACTGGAAGCCGACGTGGCCGAAGGCTACGCAGCCCACCTGCGTCGCCCCGAGGTCGAGGTCACGCTGCGCCTCGCCGGACCGCTCAAGGTCTGGGTGGACGGCGAGGTCCGCAATCCGGGCGTCTTCGATATGCCCGGCGAGATCGACGCCTATCAGGCCGTAGTCATGGCCGGCGGCGTCCTGCCCTCGGCGCGATCCAGCCAGGCTGCGCTGATCCGACGCGGCCCCGGCGGCGTGCGCATGATGCGCGCCGTCGACCTGCGGCCCCGCCGTGGCGAGGCGGTGGCCTTGCGGCGCGGCGACATCATTTTCGTGCCGCGCTCGACGCTCGGCGAACTGGCCGCCTTCTTCACCCTGTTCAGAGCGGCTTTGCCCATCGGCTTCAGCTACGCCCTGAACGGCGGCTACGCCTCGACTTGAGCAAAGCTCGGACCCGACTGCCGCCTCCGGGTCGCGACTTTGTTTGGGCTAGATCGCAGCTGGGTTTTCGCTTTGGAAGCGCGTCCAAATTCTGCTTTCGACCCATTGCGGACATCTGCCTGGCGTCGCACCCTAGGTTGATGAGAGAGCGAGCGCCCGCCCCCTTCGACATTTCGGTTTCCGGCGTGGACGGTCTCTATTCGTTGCGCTTCAGGCCCACCGACGAGTGGGATGGCGAGTTCGATGTCGTGATCAAAGGTCAGGAATTGATTTGGCCGGTCCTCACCATCGACCGCGAGGCTGACGGATGCCTGACGCTGAGTGGCATGACCGATGGCAGCCGCGTCATTTGGGGCGAGGAATTCTGGTATGTCGTGCAGGTCGAGCCTGGCGCGCCTAGCGTGAGCTACTATGGCGATCAGGTGTGCTGGAGAACCGACCACGCCGCCTGACTCGTAGCCGAAACGGCTAAATCCATGGTCGGGGCGAGAGGATTCGAACCTCCGACCCTCTGGTCCCAAACCAGCCGAAGAACCGTTTTCACTGGGTTTCAGGGCTTCTCTCTAACGCCGCTCAAATGCCCGTGCTATAAGGGTTTCATGCCTCAAAAGGCTTCAGCCCGTTTCAGCGAAGTGCGTGCATTTTGTGCCCCAGTTGTGCCCCAGATCGGGGGTTGGGGCACAGGAGGAAGGCGTGACGAAAACAAACAGCAAAGCCGTGTCCCTGACCGATCGAAGCGTCCGCGCCCTGAAGGCGAAACCGGGCGAGCGACTGGAGTTGTGGGACGCCGAAGTCAGAGGCCTTTCCATCCGCGTGTCCGACAGAGGCAAGCGATGGGTTTACCGTTACCGACGACTGGACGGCTCGCAACCCCGCGTGACGCTCGGCGACTACGCCCCGCCCGGATCTTCTGCGGGTGATTTGGCGGCCCTTGGCGTGGCCGGGGCGCGGGCTCGCGCCCGCAAACTTCGCACCGAGATCGACGACGGGGGCGACCCCGCAGGTGCAAAGGCTCTAGCCAGGGCCGAGGCGCAGGCCGAGACGATCCGAACAACGAGCGACCTGGCCACGGAATACTTCGCCGCCTGCGAGCGCGGCGAATACCGTCCATCCAAGCGTCGCGTTCAGAAGCGTCCGGCCACACTCAAAAACGAGCGCTGGATGTGGAAGAAGCACCTTGAGCCATCCATCGGATCGATACGGGTAGAGACACTTTCTCGCGACGCCGTGAAGAAGTGCCTCCGCAAGCTTCTGGACGAAGGCAAGGGCGTGATGGCGAACCGCGTCCGCGGTCTGCTCCAGAGCATGTACGCCTGGGCCAAGGTCGAAGGCCGCACGGACATCAACCCGGCCGCCAGCATCGCTCCGATGGCCGAGGAAAAGCCCAGGACGCGCGTCATCTCGGACGACGAGCTGAGGACGATCTGGAAGGCGTTGGAGGACGTCAGCGAGTTGCGCACGCCCGCCGGCGAAAAGGTCTCCGTTGGACGCCCGGTCCGCATCGCCATGCAACTTTGCTTTCTGACCATGCAGCGGCGCGCCGAGATCGCGACCATGCGGGTGGCGGATCTCGACCTGGAACGCGCCATCTGGACGATCCCGGCCGACCATACGAAGAGCGGAAGAGGCCATGTGGTGCCGCTAGCGCCGGCGGCAATCCGCCTTATTCGCGAAGCGCTTCAACTGGCCGAGTTCGAGGGGCGCTCGACAGAAGCGCACAAGGCCCCCTCGCCCTTTGTTTTCCCCGGTCGGGTGGACCCACAGAAGTGGGCGATTCATCCCTCCTCCCTGACACAGGCCATGCGAGACATCCGCGCTGCAGTCGGCATCCCCGACGTCACCGTCCACGACGCCCGACGCCTCGGAGCCACCCTGATGTGCGGGGACCGGATTCGCATGAGCCCCTATACCGCCGGCTTGGTGCTCAACCACAGCTCGGAGCGAGGGGGAGCCGCCGCTGTCACCCTGTCGACCTACGTCCATGCGGACACCACGAACGAGAAGCGCCGTGCCCTGGTCGCACTGGAGGCGTTGATCCTGTCCATCGTAGAGACATCGCCGTCCGGCGCAGAAACAGCCCGTTAGGCGGCCACGATCCGGCGCGTTTGGCGACGAACCGAAGGCTGGCTCGACCCTCAGAGTGGCAACTTCATGTTGCGCTTTGCGCCATTGCCGCAAAGCGATGTTTACCTACGCATCGCGACCGAAATCTGCTTGCGCAGCCCCTCCTCGGGCGACCCGAATGATGTCCGCCTAGGCGTCGAGCCAATCCCTAGCGGCGCTGGGGTGAAAGCACCCGGCCTCACACCCTTCTGGAGCGCTGTCGTTCACGTTCCGGCGAATGCGTGGAGCACTGAAGGCTCCATTCCTCCGTTGATCGCCGTCTCGCTCATTTTTGGCTCCCGGCCCTCTGACTCAGCGCCGCAACGAATGAAGTTTGCAATAAGCCAGACTAGCTACGTCAAACTACGCTAACTTGACAAAATTCAAACTTGCTCATTGTTTGAAAAAGTGTCATTTAGCCAATCATGGCTAAGCTAAATGACAGCAAGCTAAACAGCCTTTTTCGAACCCTTCCAGAAGGGCTGCTGGTTGATTCGACGTGGCTGCGATCCCGAGGCTACTCATCGTCCCTGTGTAGCCAGTATGTGGCCGCTGGCTGGCTCGAGCAGCCTGCAAGACGCGTCTACCAGCGTACCCGCACTAATTTGAACGATGCGCTCACCTGGCAACAGGTCGTGATTTCACTGCAGACAGTGCTTGATAAGGCGCTGGTCGTCGGGGGGAGAACGGCCCTGGAACTCCAGGGCCTGAGCCACTACCTCTCCGCTCAGGTGCGCGAAGTCCATCTCTATGGACCCGAAGCTCCCCCGACATGGCTCGATGATCTGCCTGTCGATGTGACGTTTCGTCATCACACGGGCAAGCGCCTCTTCGCCGATGATCTGCGCACGCCGGGGCTGACCAGTCTTGATTGGAGCCTCCAGACAGGGGCCAGCGCGAACGACGATCCCCTACGAAGCGGCTTCAGACAGTTGGATTGGGGGCCGTGGAACTGGCCGCTGACCGTTTCGACGGTTGAACGGGCCATCCTCGAACTGCTCGATCAATTGCCGAACGATGAGAGCTTTCACCAGGCGGACAAACTGATGGAAGGGCTCACGATGATAAGCCCGCGGCGTATGGCCAAGCTGCTGGCTGGCTGCCGAAGCGTGAAAGTGAAGCGGCTCTTCTTCTTCTTCGCAGAGCGACATCAGCACCGCTGGCTCAGCCAGCTCGATCCCAGGCAGTTCGATCTCGGCGTCGGCAACCGCGTCCTGGTCCAGGGGGGAAAGCTCAACAGCCGTTACCACATCACCGTGCCGGAAGACCTCGATGGCTTACAATGACGCCTATGCGCGACAGGTCGCGCTTCTCATTCGAGTGTTGCCCTTTGTCGCCGAGGAGACGGTCTTCGCACTAAAAGGCGGCACTGCGATCAATCTGTTCGTGCGCGACATGCCGCGTCTCTCTGTCGATATCGACCTGACCTATCTGCCCGTGCAGCCGCGCGACGCCTCGCTCACAGCGATCAACTCAGCCATGGCGCGCATGGACGAGCGCATCCAGGCAGGTTTGCGCGGCGCGCGCGTCACGCAGCGGATTCTGAATCCGGAAAGGATCATCGGCAAGCTGGATGTCGAACTTGACGGGGGGCGCATCAAGATCGAGGTCACGCCCGTATCGCGAGGCTGCGTCTATCCGCCGACGGTCATGCAGGTGGCCGACAATGTTGAAGGCGCTTTCGGCTTCGCCGAGACACAGGTCGTTTCCTTTCCCGATCTCTACGCCGGGAAAATCGTCGCGGCGCTTGACCGCCAACACCCCCGCGACCTGTTCGATGTGCGCGACCTGCTCGCCAATGAAGGGGTGAGTGACGACCTGCGCAGAGCCTTCGTCGCCTATATGCTAAGCCACAACCGGCCGATGAACGAGGTGCTCGCCCCGAGGCTCAAGGACTTGTCCCATGAGTTCGAGCACGGATTCGCGGGTATGACCGTCGAGCCTATAGCGCTGGACGAACTCCTCGCCGCGCGCGACGCGATCATTCGCATCGCTGTCGGCGGCATGCCGGAAGACCATCGACGTTTTCTGGTATCCTTCAAAAAAGGAGCGCCCGAGTGGGATTTGCTCGGCCTCCCAGGCGTCGCCGATCTGCCGGCCGTGAAGTGGCGCGAACTGAACCTTGCGAAGCTGTCGCCGGAGGTTCGGGCGGCTGAGGCTGAAAAGCTCCAGCGCGTGCTTTTTGGATAATCACAGATGCGGCGTTCAGCTCCGCCGTTGGCGGGCGAATGAATCATTGCGTACAGAAATGGCGCTTTTGGGCGCGAACGCCGACCTCTATTAAAAGCGAAATATCGCACGCTACGAAAAGCGAATTTCCAACCGTCAAAAATATGATCGTTCGTCGCCTTCCTCGGAACATTGATAGGGCGGGACGCGCCCGCCTCCAGGCCGGACGGATGCTCGGATAGATGCTCCCGGCCTTCCGTCCGGAATAGGAAACTGATCGCATGAGGTTTGACAGGGAGGCATGCCGTTGACCGACGAAATGACTGCGAGGGAGCGACGCGACACGGAGCGTCTTGCGCTGGCAATCGTGGAAACCTGCGTGCGCAACACAGGCCTTGAGACCCTGCACGCCGGGACATTCCCGCGCTCAGCTGCCGGCGACTACAGCGACGTGACGGTCGCAACACCCTACGGAGATATCCCCTGGACGGATGTCAGCCGAATCTCCGACGAAGAGATGAAGGCTCTGATGATCGAGGTCGTGGATCGGGTCTTCACCTATATGAGCTTTCCCGAAGAACTGGCGGGAGGTCGCACATCCACTAGCGGATGGGATCGACCGCGCCTGAACGCCGACCTGATGAAGACGGTCCGCCGTCGACAGGCCGGGCGCGAGTTCGGCGAGCCTGACCCGGATCCGATCTAGAATCCGAAGTCGATCTGATCGACATGGACGACGGGCCGGCGACGTTTGCGTGTGGGCGGATTCGACAGCGGCTTCGTCGGCGTGATCGTCTTGACCGGCGTCGGCTGGTCCGCAACGGGGCGGCTGGAACGTACGGTCTCGATCAGCTTCGGGGCCCGCGGCGGCTGGAGCGATCTGGGCCGTTCCGGCCTCCTCGATTTACGGGTCTCCTTCCAGGCGGTCAGTTCGCTTTCCCACCACCCTACCCGGTTGATCGATATCCGCACCGGCTCGGGGAAATCTCCGATGCGCTGAAGTCGCCAGGCCGTGGATCGACTCAGCCCCGTGACATCCCGAACCTGATTCCACGGCAGCAGCCGATCCTGGGGCCCGCCGGTTTCGACCGGCTGGCGTTCATCTTCACCGGTCACGACAAACCTCCCAGCCGCTGGTCCCCCCTCGCGATAAAGAGCACGCAAAGGACCTGGCAGCGTCGATACTGTCGCGCTCGCTCCATTGTCGAACGACCGACTTCAGGGCGAAGCTGGCTGCGGGATCAGCCAAGACCCCGGCGATCGTCAGCTGTGATCCGGTCGAACCGGCGCGATCATCCACGGCGACGTCCTCTCGCCGCGGGCGGCGCGCCCGTCCGAATGTCCGAGATCTGCGACCGGGCCCAGTCGCGCAACAGACCTCGCGGATAATGAGGCTTGGACCGGACGTGCCGACAGGGAGGACCGTCGTTTCCCGTGGACCACAGACGCGCCAGGGTCGCCGGCTTCATGCGAATGCCGAACAGGGCGAGGAAGGCTGACGCCTCCGCCCGTGTCAGCAGATCGTCGTCCCCGTCCGTCGAAGTCGCCTCAATAGCACTGACGCGATCCGGACAGGCACGATCCGGGATCATCGTCCCGCCTCCCTGGATGCGCATTGCCGCGAGTTCGTCAGCCGCTGGCCGGCCGTCAGGGCGAGGTAGCAGTCCACGACCGTGGCCACATAAGCGCGCGTCTCGGCGATGTCCGGAACCCGGCCGAGGCGGGCCACGCGCCCTGGCCCGGAATTATAGGCGGCCAGAGCCAGCCTCAGATCCCCGAAGCGCAGGATCTGGCGCGCCAGATAGTCGGCTCCCCCGCGCAGATTTTCAGCAGGATCGAATCTGTTCCTGACGCCCAACTCGAGCGCCGTGCCGGGCATCAGCTGCGTCAGACCCGCGGCGCCGACCGGCGAAACCGCATCAGGCCGGTAGGCGCTTTCGGTCACGACCAGGGCATGAAGAAGCTTCGGGTCCAGCCCATGGAGGGCCGCGGCGTCGGCCACCGCCTCCAGAAAGGGCTGATCGAGCGACTCGAGCCTTGGGAAGGCCTCGCCGTCCCCGGCGCCCGCCCCCTCGACAGCGGCCCCCGGCGCGCGACCGAACAGGTCCCCACCCGCGGCGCTCCAGTTCACGCCCTGGGCCTGGGCGGCGCCGGCGGCCGCGGCCATCAGCATCACGGCGATCAACATTCTCACCATGTCAGCATCTCCCTGTAGACGCCGGCGACGTCGGAGCGACGAACCGGCCCGAAATAGCGGCTGTCGAAACTCCCCGGCGTGTCGCCGAGCAGGAAGACTTCGTCCGGGGCCAGCACGCGGCACTCGCGCCAGGCGGGCAGGACCGCGCCTCGGCGATCCCGCTCCAGGGCCCTCGCCCGCCGCCGGGGTGTCTGGACCACGCCATCGACGGCGCAGACGAGGTCTCCTCCGAGCGCTGCGACCCGCTTCAGCAGCACGACGTCGCCGGGCATCCCCAGGTGCGTCAGATAGGGGCGCGCCACCGCCGGCTGGCTGATCGCTACGACCGAACCGCGCTCAACCGCCGCGCCAGCGCGGATATAGAGACCCCGCGGAAGGCTCGGGCTCTCATTGACCAGGGCGAGCGCTGAAACGTCATCCACGACGGACAGAGCCGCAATGAAAACCCCGGCAACTGCGACCGGCGCCGTCCACCAGGGGATTGTTCGCTGCCCGGTCATGGCCTGTAGGGCTCCAGGATCAGGTCACGAGTGATCATCACCCGCACCGGCGCGCCCTGCCGAAGACGGATGGAGGGCCGGACCTCCAGTTCGCGATCCACCAGACGGCCGCCCACCTGGGCGCCCTCGATCGCGGCCGCGTCGCCGGCGTCGCCAAGCCAGCCGCCCGACCCGCGGCCGGCGTCGTCCCGGGCGATCTGTCCGAGCGTGGTTATGGCGCCGGCGAAGAGGGTTCCGACCAGGAGCGGAAACAGCCGACGATCGACCTGTCCCCGCACCCCGATCGCCCCTTGCGCGTCCACGCCGGGTTCGCCGTCCAGGGCGAGGCTCTTGCCGTTCGGCAGGATCAGGCGATCCCAGACCAGGAAGGCCCGGCGGTCGCCATAGGCGCTTTCGCCCTCATGGCGACCGATCAGCCGCGTTCCCTGGGGAATGAGCAGATGGCGACCGCTCACCGTGTCGAAGACGTTCTGGGTCACCATGGCGACGACCGGACCCGCGCGGGCCGTATCCACGCCGGTCAGTAGGGCGGCGGGCACCAGAGCGCCGGCCTTGAGCTCAAAGGGCGACAGCGGAGCGACCAGGGCGTTCTCGTTGTAGGCGGCGCCGCGTCTCGCGTTCGCCGCCAGACCCTCGCCGCCTTCGGGCCCCGACGGAACGGCCGCCCTCGTCGACGAACCTTCTCCGCTCGACGCATCGAAGAACAGGCCCGAACGCGCCGCCTGGTCCGCGCCGTTCACAGCCATGGGCCTCGGCGCCGGCGGCGGGCGATAGACGGGGGCAGGATAGGCTGAGGCGGGCGCGGCTGCGACAGAAGGACCGGCGGCTTCCGGCGCCGCCCCGCCTCGAGGCTCAGGCAGCCGGTCGTAGCTGGAGGGTTGGCGGGTCACGACTTCCGTAGGACGGACCACGCCCTGTCCCTGATCCGGACGGTTCTCGACCGCCCTCTCCTGGGCGTTGGCGCGAAGCTCGGGCTGGACGACGAAGGCCCATGCCAGCGAACCCGCCACCAGGACGGCGCCGCCCATGGCCACAACCTGGACGACCGACTTCCGCAGCCGGATGACCGGCGGACGGGGCGCGCGCAGGGACAGGCCCGGCGCCGGCTCCTTCGGCGGAGGCGCGTCCTCTGCCGGACCGGGCTTCCCGAACCCGGTCATCGGCCGGCTCCCGCCAGACGATGGATCCGCACCACCTGAGGCCGGCGATCTCCCAGGCGGAGCTCGGCGCGGTTGAACAGGCGATCCACCACGAACAGACCGCCCTGCTGCCGGTAGTTGACCATCTGGGCCTCGCCGTCCGGCGTCAGCACGAACAGGACCGGAGCCTCGTCGACCTGCAGGTCCGCATCAAAGGCGATGAAGGTGCGTATGCCGTCGTTGAACACCGACGACGGCGTCCAGCGCGCCCTCCGACCCAGGGGCTCGATCCGGTAGCGGGCGTCCAGCGGTCCCTGCGGCGTCACGAGCAGGTCCGCCCCCTTCATCTCCTCGCCCTCCAAGGGTCCCGTCCCAGCCGCAGACGGCTCATCCCAGGCGATCGCCGTATTGAAGGCGTCCGCCGCTCCGCTCTTCAGGTCCAGCAGATAGACCCGGCGATTGGTGGTCAGAACCAGGTTGGTCTCGAGCCCGCGCTCGAGCGGCTTCAGCAGGACATGGGTCCGGCGCGCCGCGCCCGTTCCCGACGCCACCTCGCCGATCTGCCAGCGGATCGTGTCGCCCGCGGCCTTTGAGACCAGGGTCTCGCCTTCACCGAGCGTCAGGGTGGTGACCCGCAGGGGCGCGGTCCAGACCTCGAACACCCGGCCCGGCGACCAGGCGAAGACCTGGACCCCGCCGACGAACCCGTCCGCGCGCGACGGTGCTCGCGCCGCCTGGTTGGCGATGGCGATGGCGGCCCGTCCGCTCGGGCCAACCCTCGTTTCAGCGACGGTCGGTGACGACACCGTCGCAGCCGCCGCCAGGTAGGGAACCTCCGTGGGGGAGACGACCCGTTCGGCCGAAACGACGGGCGCTTCTTCGAAAGCCGCCAGGACGACTTCTGGTGCCAGGCCCGGCTGGAGCGGAACCGTCCCGCCTCCGGCAAGGACGGCGCAGCCGGCCAGCAGGGATCCCGCCGCCGCCACAGCGAATGTCGAAGTCAGGAGGCGTCGGGGGTCCATGATACGTCCTCGATCTTCAGTCCCAGGGGGTTCTTCATCAGCTCGGCCTCGGTTCGGGGCGGCTGCTGGCCGGTGGTGATCAGGGCCCGCCAGCGTTCGCTGCCGGCCTGCTGGCCGTTGACGAAGCGGGTCTCACGCCATTGCGGGTCGTAGGTCCGCTCGGTGCGGCGCACGACGTTGAGGACCTCGACATTGACCGCCTCGCGCCCGGCGTCGGCGAAGGGGTCGTGGGTCTGGGCCCAGGTGTTGAGGAAGGCGGCGGCCTTGGGCGTCATCAGGTCGTAGGCCCGCAGCCAGTTCTGCCGGATCACGATGGGGTCGATGCTCTTGGAGCGGACGTCGCGGATCCAGCCGCCGAGCGCATGGCCGACCTGGGCCTCGCTCGGTTCATAGCGGCCGCCGATGGCGGTGATCCTCTGGGTCTCGCCCCAGTCCGACACCTCCACCACAAAGGGTTTGACCACGGCCCGGTCGGCCTGAACCCACCAGCCCGCGCCGAGGAAGCCCGCCATGACCAGATTGGCCAGGGCCATCCGTCGCCAGTTGCGGGCATGGGCCAGGGACAGACCCATGCGGTCGTCCCAGACCTGGCCGGCGCGCTGGTAGGGCGTGGAGTCTGGTGCGGAGGTTCGGGCCCTCCGGGGCCGGAAGAAGGGGTGCATGTTCTCAGGGCTCCTCGGTCTTGAGGGAGGGAGACAGGACGCCGCTGGTCTCGCCGGACGGCATCAGACCGCGTCCCGCGTTGGCGACGAAGAAGGCCTGCAAGGCGACGGATCGGCCTTGGGGCCTGGCCCTGGCCTGGACATCGCCGCCCGCCGCCGCGCGGTGGAAATCCCGGCGCGCCGCCTCCGCCTCACGGGCGATGGTTTCAGGCTTCCGGCTCGGGCCTGACCCGCCCATCGATCCGATTTCGTCATTCACCGACACTGACGCCGGGCGTGGCTCCGCCGCAGCGGCCTGTTCCCCATGAGGCTCGGCCTCTGAGGACCAGGCCCGACGCGCCTCGCTGACGCCGCGCCCTCCGGGCGGGGATTTCGACCCTGAAGGGGCCGGATTGTCGCTAGAGGCGCGCGCCGGACCACCACGCCTGGGCGACGCAGGAGACGACGGCGGGGATGAAGGCGATGGCGGCAATGAAGGCGAGCCCGAACCGGAGGGCGGCGTCGACCGCCCTGCCCCCGCGCTTGACGCCGCCCGCGC
>NZ_JBOHLI010000052.1:0-23544 GCF_050729455.1 Brevundimonas sp. | reverse complement strand
GTCCGCGCCCCTACACGCCGCCCGCCGCCGAGGCCGCGCAACCGGCCGCCGCCCGTCAGTCGGTCCAGTAGGGCCGCCGTCGCGAAACGGCGCGGTTGGCATACTGGCCGCGCGCCGCTATTCAGCGCGCTTCGATTTTCGCGAGATCCCCCATGTCCGACGCCCTGCCTGACCGCCTTTCGGTCGATCCCGACAGCCCCTTCCACGACGCCGACCTGCTGGCGCGCGGCATCGGCATCCTGTTCAAGGGCGAGGAAAAGACCAACGTCGAGGAATACTGCGTCTCGGAAGGCTGGGTCCGTCTGGCCGTCGGCAACCGCGTCGACCGTCGCGGCAAGGCCCTGACCGTCAAGCTGCAAGGCCCGGTCGAGCCCTTCCTCAAGGGCGAGTGATATTGGTGGGACCTGAGGCTTTCAGCCTTGGGTCCTAGCCGCCCGAGCAAGATCTGATCCCGGATTTTGCTCAGACTGTAATCTGGAGCATTTTCTGGATTCTGACTGATGCAGTCAGAAGCGAAAATGCTCTAGGGTCCGCGCCTCATTTGTGAGTCTGGGAGGCGCTCCATGTCGTTCAACGCCCGTCTGATGGCCGCCAGCGCTTTGGCGCTCGGCCTGATCGCCACGCCGGTTCTGGCGCAGGACGCCAAAACCGTTCGCGCCGCCGAACAGGTGCGCGATCAGGCGCTGCAGTCCAACATCGCCCTCGACTACGTCACCCAGATCACCACCCGTTTCGGCCCGCGCCCGGCGGGATCGCACGCCGAACAGGCGGCCGCCGACTGGGCCGCCGACTATATGCGCGCCCACGGTTTCCAGAACGTCCGCATCGAACAGTTCCCCCTGGTCGGCTGGGAACGGGGCGAGGAGAGCGCCGAACTGCTGGGCGCCCGTCCGCAGAAACTGGTCGCCGCCGCCCTGGGCCATTCGATCGCCACGCCTGCGGGCGGGATCGAGGCCGACGTGGTCTTCTTCGACGGGCTGGAGGCCCTGCTGGCCGCGCCCGCCGGTTCGCTGACCGGCAAGATCGCCGTGGTCGACGGCGGCCAGATGGTGCGGATGCAGGACGGTTCGGGCTACGGCTCGCTGTCGCGCGTTCGCGGCGTCGGCCCGACCGAGGCGGCCAAGCGCGGCGCGGTCGCCTTCGTCATGCGCTCGGCCGGTTCGGACGACCACCGGATGCCCCACACCGGCACCACCCGCTATGTCGAGGGCAAGGTGCCTCTGCCGGCCTTTGCCCTGAGTGCTCCTGACGCCGACCAGGTGGCGCGGCTGGTGAAGATGGGCGAGCCGGTGCGGCTGCGCCTGAAATCCACCGCCCACACCTATGAGACGCACAGCCAGAACGTGATCGGCGACATCGTCGGCGCGACCCGTCCGGACGAGATCATCGTCCTGGGTTCGCACATGGACAGCTGGGATCTGGGCACGGGCGCCATCGACGATGCGGCGGGCGGGGCCATCACTTTGGCTGCGGCCAAGCTGGTCGCCGAACAGGGCCGTCCGGCCCGCACCGTGCGCGTGGTCCTGTATGGATCGGAAGAAGTGGCCCAACCGACCGACACCGGCAACGGCGGCGGTGCCTATGTCCGCAACATCGGCGCGGGCGTGGAGAAGCACATCGTCGCCGGGGAAAGCGACTTCGGCGCCGACCGCGTCTATGCGCTGGGCCTGCCGCCGGGCGCGCAGACGACCGACTTCGCCAGGGTGGCCGAGCGCGTCCTGCGCCCCCTGGGCGTCCTGCCGGGCGAGCCTGAGCTGTTCGGCGGCGTGGACATCGGGCCTTTGGCGCGCGCCGGCGTGCCGGTCTTCGGCCTGCGCCAGGACGGGACGCGCTACTTCGACCTGCACCACACGGCCGACGACACCCTGGACAAGATCGACCCGGCGCAGATGACCCAGAACGTCGCCGCCTGGGCCGCCCTGGTTCGGCTGATCGCCGATTCCGACGTCGATTTCCGGGCCACGCGCCCCGCCGCGCCCCAGGCGGCGCGTTAAAGGGAGCGACACTGCGAGCGTGGCGAAACTGGTAGACGCAGCAGACTTAAAACCCAACACCGTAGATTTACGTAATAAAATCAAACGGTTGTAGGGTTTAAGCTCTTACACATGCCTTACACACCTGCCGGTCACGGCGAGGAGGCGTTGTGTCTGAGACCCATGCGCTCATGGACGGTAGGCTCCATGTGTACCGCCGCGAGAACAGCCGGTTCTGGCAGTGCGCCACATATCTGAATGGTCGCAATCACCGGCAGTCGACCAAGGAGACGAACATCGCCTACGCGCGCGAGTTTGCGCGCGACTGGTTTCTGGATCGCGTAGCGGAGGACCGTCTTCGGCGGCGCAGGGGGCTGGTCGTTCAGTCGGGCCAACCTGCCCGTCCGGAGCATGTTCCGAAGGCCCAGCCAGGCGAGAAGACGTTCCGCGAAGCGGCGGCGGTTTTCGAGCGCGAGTACGAGGCTATGACGCTCGGTGAGCGCAATCCGTCCTATGTGGCGGGTAAGGGCAGGGTGCTGCGCCTCTACCTCAACCCCTTCTTCGGCGATCTGCCGCTGTCCCAGGTCACCGCTGGGCGTATCCAGGAATATCGGCTGCACCGGGTCACGCCGCCTTCAGAGCCCGCTCGGGTGCGGTATGTGAAGGATGGGCGCGCGAGGGTCGGCAAGGTTCGGGCCTGGAAGCGGCCGAGCCGTCAGACCCTGCACAACGAAATCGTCTGCCTCCGTCAGGTGCTGAAGACCGCCAACAGGAAGGGCTGGATCGCAGCCCTGCCGGACATGTCCAGCCCCTATCGCGCCTCAGGCAAGATCAGCCATCGGGCCTGGTTCTCGCCTCAGGAATACAAGCGGCTCTACGAGGCGACCCGCGAACGCGCCCGCAATCCAAAGAAGGAGCGCTGGCGCGAGGAATGCGAGCAGTTCCACGACTATGTGCTGTTCATGGTCAACACCGGCCTGCGCCCGGACGAGGCGCAGCGCCTGCAGTTTCGGGACGTCTCGGTCGTGGTCGATGACGCGACAGGCGAGCGCATTCTGGAGATCGAGGTCCGCGGCAAACGGGGCGTCGGCTACTGCAAAAGCATGCCGGGCGCAGTCCTGCCGTTCCAGCGGGTGAAAAAGAGGAAGGGCGGCGAGCCGTCCGATCTCGTCTTCGGGCTCGTGCAGCGTGAACTGCTGAACGCGGTCCTCGACGAGCTCGATCTGAAGAAGGATCGGGAGGGCAATCCGCGCACGGCCTACAGCCTGCGCCACACCTACATCTGCCTGCGTTTGATGGAGGGGGCCGATATCTACCAGGTCGCCAAAAACTGCCGGACCAGCGTCGAGATGATCGAGAAATACTACGCATCCCACATCGCGAACACGTTGGACGCGTCGGCTATCAATGTCCGCAAGCAGAAGCCCGCCAAACGGCGGGCGGCGAGCGACGAGACGACGTAGGTCGTCAAGGCTCGCCTTGGCTCACGCGCCAGACGTGGCTATAGATTGAACTCGGCCCGCGGGCGTGGCGAAACTGGTAGACGCAACGGACTTAAGCTGAGGATTGAGTGCGCCGGGGGAAATCCCGGACGTAGAACCGCTCAAAGTCGGGGAACCCTGTGAAATGGCGATCCCGAGCCAAGCCCGTCATCCGTGACGGGAAGGTGTAGAGACTAGACGGGCGGCGTCTAAGGCCTTGCGGCTATGACGAAGGGATAGTCCAGACCACGAACGCCTCCGGGCGGCGGCGAAAGTCGAAGTGGTACGAAAATCCGTCGGGCATTGCCCATGCCGGTTCGACCCCGGCCGCCCGCACCAAATCACTATCGGACGTCGTCTAGGCTCATGGAGCCGCTGGATTGGGTACGCGAAGCGTGGGTTGACCGTCGCTGGAACTCGCGGTCTCAAGGACGGTATGGAAGATCACAGCGGACATGTCCTGATTGGGGAGCGGAAGCTCGGCGCGACGCTGTCGCAAAAGGCCGGAAGGCTGTCTCTCCAGGTCGCGCTGGCGGCGGGCGAGGCCTTGAACCTGCCGCAGGATGGCCTCGTTCAGTTTCGCGCCGCCACCGGATACTTCACGTTGCTCGGCCTGCGCGAGGGCGCATCGCGCACTCTGTTCGGGGTCGCGGGCTCCGCCACCGTCTCGGTACACCACGCGGTCCAGAGCGCGAACTTCACATCGGTGGCGGACATCCGCTCCACGACATGGCTGCTCTACGTCGAGGATCTCCCGGAGATCCACCACGTCAACGGCTTTCGCCAGGACTTCGTTTTTGGGAACGACGGCTCGACCCTGGTCAACTGGACCTTCTCGCCACCGAAGGCGGTGACTCTGGAGTGCCCGAACTCGGGTCTCCGGATTTCCCTGGGACAGGATTTTTCTACAAAGGGGGAGACACGCGACAATGCATCGATGACATTCGGCTACCCGCTCACTGTTTCCTTCCCCGAGGAGGTGGGTCTCTACGACGCCCTCCCGACGCTGCATCGCATCCGTCAGTTCTGCTCCTTGTTGATGGGCCGCGTTCTCGACATCGAGCGGGTCGTTCTGCGACTGCCGCAAGAGGGAGGTCGGCCCCATGACGCCGATGTCCTGGGCGTTCATCCGGTTCGCCGGTCGCGGCGACCCGAGCGGAAGATCGTGAACTTCGATGGCCCGGAAGTCCTGTCGACGTTGCTGGATGCCTGGATGAGCAGAGCCGAGGCGCTTGATGAGGCGATCGAGCTTCATTTCCAGGGGCTGGAGCAGGACAACCTCGGTTTGCCGCTACGGTTTCAACTCTTTGTGCAGGCGATCGAGGCAGCTCATCGTCGATCCGGGGCTCGTGCCGGTTCACCGATCGATGTCGATCCGGTCGCCGAGGCCCTGAAGGAAAACGGGATCGCCAGCGACGTGATCGATCGTGTGAAAGGCATGTTGGCTCATGCGCACGAGCCGGGCCTGCGGCAACGGCTGAAAACCTACTGGGACACACTCGAGGCCGAGCTTGTCGTGCTGCGACCCGACCATCAGAAGAAGCCGTTTATCTCTCGCCTGGTCGCGACCCGAAACTTCTATGCGCACCGCCTGGACCTCACGTCTGACGTCTTGCAAGGGGAAGACCTCTGGGACGCCACTGAGTTTGTCAAAGCGATCTCCCACCTCGTTCTTTTGCAGGCGATCGACGCAGACATCTCAGGCGTAGGACAACGCATGCTCGACGAGTATTTCGTCCGGTTCGCTATTCGCAATTGATCTGCTGCTAGAGAAGTTCAGGACAGGAGGTCCCGCTGTCACGGCGCGGGGCTTGCCTCCGCCGCCACCTGGCTTTTCGAGCCTTGAGCATGCCCGACAGCGGCATGGGAACCCTGAGATCAACGGCGTGTCTTCTTGCCGGGAAGGAGACGTTTGGACGCCTCGAAGGATCGATCATCCCGGCAATGTTCGAGCGGCGTCTTCCAACCCAGCTCGGCGCGGCGGTTGCTCAGGAAGAAGGCGGCGTGAGCCGCACTGAGGGCCGATGCCGCAGCTTGTCGCAGTCGGGATCGGAATGTCTCAGCAACCGCGGCTTTGCGCCGCTCTTCCTTGAGCTCCCGTGCTTTTTGGCCCAGTGCGCCGCGGATGCGCATGATTCCATCGTCGGATGCAGCGGCCGCTTCCCCTCGACTTCCGGCGCTGTCCCAATCGCCCGCGAGCCAGGAATCCGCCTCAAGGCCGAGGACGAGGTGGGCGTCTGTCCAGATGGCGTTTGCTCTTACGCTGCGATCAGCTGCAATCTTCCTCTCAAGGGTCGCCTTTTCTTCCGCCGCGATCAATTCCGCCTGGGTGTGCGCCTCCGCCAGCGCGGCCTCAAAGGGGAGGCCAAGAAGCGCTTCGGCGGGAGGGCCGCCGTCCAGCATCGCGGCGATCGCCGAAAGTTCCGTTCGGAAGCGCCGCCAGTGCTCATCATCGGCGCTCAGAATGTCCGCCAGGGATCGGCCGCCCATGCCTGGGATGTCACGCTTCCAGGTCTCCAAAGAGAAGGTGTCGTCCGTCGGTAGGGCGTCGGCTCGCTGGACCAGTCGCGCCAAGATAGCCTCAATCTCCTTCGTTCGCCGGTCTCGGGCGTGCTGCGCGTCAGCCTCGCGCCGTCGGGCTTCGTCCCAGGCCTGCGCATCCTTCACGACGCTCGGGCTTAGCCAGAGGTCGCCCTTCCGGTAGTAGAGGACATCGGCCTGATGCAGGGTCTCGACGAAGGCTTCGAGCGCCTCCTGCGGCGTCTGATAGTCTGGCGCCGCCGCCTTGAGCGCCGCGACGGGGAGGCGCTGTTTCGGCGGACGCGGATCGTGATGAAGGCAGTCGCTGATCAGGCGGAGCATGCGATCACCGGTGACTTGCCCGAAGGCGCCGTATTCCGGGGCCTCTTCGATCAATCGATGGAGTGCTGCGGCCTTCCAGAGCTCGGCAGGGACGGCGAAACCGTCACCGGGCTGGCTGCCTGTCAGCAGCCGTCCGTAGCCCAAGGCGACCAACCTCGTCAGGAGGGTTTCAAGATCTGGAGCCTCGCGGACAGGCTGTCGGCGAAGGCGAGCCACTTCCTCGACGGCGCGCCTGCGCTGGCGTTCCGCTGCCGACCTAGCGCGTTCGGCCGCCGCCTCGATCAGGTCCGCCTCGGTCCTGTCGATTGCAGGATTGAATAACCAGCGGCGATGCGCGCCGGTTAGCAGTGCCTGCGTAATCGTCTCGGCGTCGTTGCTGTTCTTCCAGGGAGACAGGTCGACCTCTATCGCTGACACGCCGCCTTCACGGATGCGCTCGATCTTCCGTTCATCGCAGGCGTGGGTGACCAAGATCTCGACGATCAGCTTGCGGCCATCGGCGGCGATAAGTTGGACGTCGGGCACGATTTCGCCTGCCTGGGTTTCGAGCTTTGCGTCAATGAAGGCATATCGGCCGCCGGGATGGACGAGCCGGCTAAGACCGGCCGCCTTCGGACGGATTTCCGGTAGATGGATCCAGAGCGCCTCCCGGAGGGCTTGCTTCGCCCAGAGGTGGGCATTGGTTTCGAGGCCCCCGCCGCACCCCTTGCCTGAACCACGATGGGCGAAATGGTGAATTTTGCGGGGGCCCTGGCGAGCGATGAGCGGCGTCTTGCAGACCAGACAGAGGCAGCCGCACTTGGCTCCCCGCGCGACCTCGTCGATCGACACCTGTACGCCGTCTCGTTCGCCGTAGGCCAGTTCCGCACGGAACCCGAGGAAGGGATGGTGGTCTGCACGTGTACTCATGCCGTCAGAGAACCGTGCTTCGCTACTGGCGCCAAGCCAGGATAATCCCCGCTACGACCGGTTCTGCCGTAGACCGCTTGAAGGGCTAAGGGCTCCGCCCTCGCGCAGGCCAGGGTGCGCGGCTTCGCCGCCGGATCGGCAGGTCTCCCCGGCCTTCCGCGCCGGCGACAGAGACGCCCCTGGGCACGATCCGAGGCTTGTGCAGGCCGGGCGATCCCCCTCCGGCCGATCCGCCCTGGCCCTTGCTACCCCGGTCTCGCCGACGGGCAGGGTTTCAGGCGCGCCTTTCGCGTGCCTGCAACCCTTGCCCAAGGAGGCAGACATGACTGCTCAATTCACCCAAGCCCGTATCCCTGCGGCGGCTGACGCCGCCGCTTTCGAGGTGGCGTCCGAGCCGGTCCACGGCGCGCAGATTGTGGTTCCCCTGAACCGTTTGAAGGCGTCCCCGAAGAACGCCCGGAAGGTGAAGCACACCGAGGCCGGGATCGAGGCGTTGGCCGCGTCGATCAAGGCCAAGGGGGTGTTGCAGCCGCCCGTGGTCGAAATCGAGAAGGACGCCGAAGGCGTGGCTACGGGGAACTACCTCGTCACCATCGGGGAAGGGCGGCGCACAGCGCTGCGGCTGCTGGCTAAGCGCAAGACCATCAAGCGGACCCAACTCGTCAGGGTGACGGTTGATGCCGAGAACGACGCCCATGAAATCAGTCTGGATGAGAACATCACCCGCGAGGCCATGCACCCGGCCGACCAGTTCGAGGCTTTCAAGCGGCTCGCGGACGAATGCGGTTACGGCCCCGAAGAGATCGGCGCGCGGTTCGGGGTGACGGCGACCGTGGTGCGCCAGCGTCTGCGGCTCGGGGCGGCGGCGCCGGAACTGATGACGGCCTATCGGGACGGGGCTCTGGCGCTGGACCAGTTGATGGCCTTCTGCGTCAGTGCCGATCAGGACCGCCAACGGCAGGTGTTCGACCAGATGGGCGAATATCGGCCGGTCCACACCATCCGCCGGGCCATGACCGAGGCCAAGGTGCGGGCGGACGACCGCCGCGCGCTCTTCGTCGGCGTCGAAGCCTATGAGGCCGAGGGCGGGACGGTGCTGCGCGACCTCTTCACCGAGGACGGCGGCGGCTGGCTGGAAGACCCTGCGCTTCTGGATCGGTTGGTTGATGAAAAGCTGGTCGGTCTGGCCGAGGACGTGCGCCTGCGCGAAGGCTGGAAGTGGGCCGAGGCGGCGTCCGACTATCTGGAGGTCAGCGTCCTGGGCCGGGTCTATCCGGTCGAGGCCGTCCGGTCTGACGTGGAGGCGGCGCAGATCGCGGCCCTGTCGGAGGAATACGATGCCCTTGTGTCCGGCGCCGATGCAGCGGACGCCCTGTCGCCCGAGGCGGACGCGCGGCTCGAGGAGATCGACAAGGCCCTGCAAGCCTTCGGGCCCGATTTTGACTACCCGCCCGAAGCCAAGGCGCGGGCCGGGGTCATGGTCTTGCTGGGCCATGATGGGCTGGCCCGGTTCGAGCGGGGTCTGGTGCGGGCCGAGGATGTGGTCAGCGACCGTGCCGCCGATCCGGAGCCGCCCGAGAGCTGGACCGAAGCGGAAAGCGGGGAGGGTGAGGCACCGTCCGCTTCAGCGGACGCCGATGAAGGCTTGGCGCCCCTGTCGGAACGGCTGGTGATCGATCTGACCGCCCACCGCACCATGGGGCTGCGCGATGCGGTTCAGGCCGACGCGAACATCGCCCTGACGGTCGTGGTCCACGCCCTCGCCTTGCAGGTCTTCTACCCGGCGAGGGGCGTCTGGACGCCCCTGCAATTGCGCATGAGCGTGACCGGTCTCGAACGGTTGGCGCCGGGGGTCAGCGACGGCCCCGCCGGAAGGCGTGTGGCCGACCGGCTTGAGGCATGGGGCGCCCGGCTTCCGGAAGAGGCTCGCGACCTCTGGGCGGTGCTGGCGTCCCTGCCGCCCTCGGAGCTTCTGGACCTGATGGCCTGTTGCGCTGGCGTTGGCCTCTACGCCGTGCGCGATCCCCACGACCGGAAACCGGACGCCTTGGCCCATGCCGAGGTGCTGGCGACCGTGACCGGTCTGGACATGACCGGGACGTGGTCTGCGACCGCAGCGAGCTATTTCTCGCGGGTGTCGAAAGCGCGGGTGCTGGAAGCCGTGACCGAGGCGACCATGCCCGAGGAGGCCGGGCGGATCGCCGGGTTCAGGAAGGGCGATATGGCCGACGCCGCCGAACGGCTGGTCGAAGGGAAGGGGTGGCTGCCGTCTGTCCTGCGTACCGAACCGGCTGGGTCGGATGCAGAAGGAGAGGCGGCGCCCGTCGAAGGCGAGGGGTAGGCGACGGTGGACCCCGACGCCTACCCGTTCGCGGCGGAATAGGTTTCAGCCGTAGACCTAGAAAAACTCGCCGCGCGCCCTTTGGGGGCGCGCGGATTTTTTGCGTGTCGCACCGAGTGGCGAGGGAACGACAGGATGCGCGGACCCATCGCGACACGGCAGGCGCGCTCCGCGCGAGGTCACGCCTCGGGCGGCTCCGACTCGTCTTCCTCGAAGTTGGTCAGGGCGTCGCAGGCGAGGCAATGATACATCCAAGACGCCTCCTGGAAGTGCAGGCCGCCGAGGCAGCCGCAAAAGGGACAACAGTCCTCATGGGACAGGTCGCCCCATTCCCAGACGCCGACGAATTCAGGGATCCCGTCCTTGTCGTGACCGGTGATCGCGAAGGCATTCGATGTCTTTCCGACGAAGGCGGCGCCATGGAAGCGTTGAAGCACAGGAAGGATGTCGGCCGGCTCGAGATGAAACCACTCGCCGAGATCGCCCCTTTTATCGTGGAACTCGCGGTGAAGGTCCGCTTCGAGCCGCACATCATCCTTGGATTTGATGTAGCCGACCAGCTTCAGAAGGTCCGGGTTGCCGGTCTGGAGGGCGCGACGACGGGCCTCCACGGACTTCGCCCGCCCGATCTTGATTCGGTCAGGACCGTGAGCCTCGGTGAGGAGAAAATAGACGGGCATGGATTCCTGCTCGACTGCGGTGACTGAGGTCTGATGGATTCAAGGGATCGAATGCCCGGTCGTAGAGGTCAAGACGGGGGCTGGCCGATCCCGCGCCCGCATCAGGCGGCCGATGGGGCGCTTTCGCGGACATCGACTTTCGATCCCCTGGTCACGCGCGAAACGCGATATGGGCTGCATTGGTGCGCGCAGTGCGCGTGCTACACGCAGCGGTCAAGCTTGAGTTAGATTCGGTTCTGGAGACGGGGGTCTCCGACGAACGAGCGCCGCACAGGCACGGCGTATGGTGCTGGGAGAACTCATGAGTATCGACGGTCTGGTCACCTTTGTCGCCCTGGTCGTGGCGCTGTTCGCTCTGGCGACGGACGCGCGGCGCAAATCCTTGATGCTTCGTCTCGGCGTGACCGTGACCCTCACGGTCATCTTCGGCGCGGCGGTTCTCTATCTCGAACTCTTCAGCGTATGGGCGCCAGATTGTCATTACAGCGACGCGGTCTGTCGCGTCCTGGTTCTCGATGGCGACGACCCGTGGATCACTCCCCAACAGGCAGCCTTCGTTCTGGTGCTGATCTGGCTGCTGCTTGTAGCCCTGAATCTTCGCCGCAAGAGCCTGGAGGCGCGACATGTGCCCCGACTGTCGGCGCTGATCACAGCCTTGGCGGATGAAAAGCGTTACCCCGAGCTCAGTCGTTTCGCAGAGCCGCATCTCGACTTCATAACCGAGGTCGCGGCGGGTTCGAAAGGCGCCACGGATGTTCAGAAAGAGGCGGCGATCGCTCTTCAAAGAATGCTGTACCGCCGCCGCGATATCGTGCGCTTCCTCGCGATCGAGCGGCCGGCGATGACTATCCGTATGTTGGCGATCAAGAAGCAGATCGTTTTTGACTTCTCCGATCAGGTGCTCACCCATCTGATCGCCGATACGGACAGCCCGTTGTTCACCGAGATCGAGGACAATCAGAATGTCGATGTGCGCGGAGGCTACGCCTTCCCCGAGCATAATCCCTATCTCCACTTCCTGTTCGGGGACGCGGAGCAGGCCAACCGGCTCGGCGCCTGGCAACCGGTTCTTCAGCACACGCTCACGACCCTGAGCGAAGCGAAGGGGCAGCCCTACCAGACCTACCTCAACGGCCCGGCAGAACGCTTCCCCGACCTGAAATGGCGTGACCCCACCTTCGTCTCCATCCGCTATCTCGACCTGATGGTGGACGCCGCCATGCGTCAGGGCGTGCAGTGGCATATGTGGCTGTTCTACATGCCGCTTCTGACGAAAAGTCTGCTCGCCCTCTACGATGATCCGCGCAAGGATCAGGAGGTCATCGACGAATGGCCGACGCGCAACGCCTATCTGATCTACTCGATTTTCTCCGCGATGGTGGACTGGATCGAGGCGGTCGAACATCTGCCCGACAACTCGCCCCATCTGGTTCTGGAGAGCGAGGCTGCGGTCCATCAGAACGGCAACATCCCCAAGTCCGCCATTATCGCCCTGGGCGATTGCCTGCGGCAGGTCCTGATTTCGCCGGCCGTCTCGGATCGCTTCAAGGACTATCTCGCCGAAATCGTCTTCCGCTGCATCGACAAGTTGCCGATCACGGGGGCGAAGGCGGGGTTCCGCAACAGCCTGATCGCCAGTCTGATCGCCGGTGGCCCGTCGCACGCTACCGATCACCACACGCGGCTGTGGCAGGCCTTCGGTGATCTCGACCATATGCTCCAACATCGTCTCGGCGATGTCAGGACGGCTCTCGAAGCGGCCTTGGGTATCCAACCGGTCAGGGCGCCCCCGCCTCGCGCACGCGGGCCGCGTGGCGGCGGGGAGCCACCAAACGATGTTGCTTAGTGAGTACGATCGGCTGAGCCGGGCCAGCGTTCTGGGTCACTACCGCACGGTGGAAGTGACCGAGGTCATCGCCTGTCCAAAGGATGGGGAGCCGATGAACGTCCTCACCATCGCGACCTTCGAAGAGTTCGAGACGGAGGGGCCTTCGTCGTGTCTCGAATGGATCGGTCGGCGTTTCCCGGTCGCTGGGTTGAAAGGCTGGAAGTTCGGTCTTGCGAGATACCGTCGCACTGTTCCGGAACTGCGGGCGGCTTTGGAACGTCGTGAGACCGAAGGCGTGTGGGCGGCTTCCGGTTATCCCCTCGCGACCGGGGAACTGACCACCCAGCCCGCGGCCTTCGTTCCGTCCGACAGCTACGAGCCGGTCCCCCTGAACGCGGTGTTGAAGAACAACTTCTTCAACGGCTCCTATGTTCTCGAACTCGCGGATCCGGAGAAGGAGAAGCTTCGGCCGCTCCTCGATGCTCCGACAGCCTTGGCGGAACTCGGCTCGGTCATTTCCGAGCGCGGCGGGCCGGCGCTCGATGGCGTCTCGGACCGTCTGGGCAACATTCTGGTCCAGTTCCCGATAGAATGCGTCGCGCTCCGGTGGGCAAAGACCGATAGCGGCGTCGAGGTCACGCTCGATTGGTCGCCCACGACGACCCCGAGGTCGGTGACCGTCAACTGTTCGGTCGAAGCCGATCAGACCTTCACCGGCTTTGCATCTGCGACGGCGACGATCGGTCCTGTGATGCTTCCGGTAGGCCATTGCCGCCACCCTCATCGACTCACGGTCTGGGATGAAGGCAGAGGAGTGCTGCTTGCCGCGACAAGCCCCGGCAGCTTCGTTTCTGCAATCATATCCCGGACGTCATCGATGGCGGGACAGCGGCGGCTGCTGATCGACGGAGCCGAAGTGAGCATCGCCGTCGACGACCACCATTCCGGCACAACGGTCGGGACGCCATCGAAGGATCCCAACGGGTCGTGGGAAGGTCGACGGCTTTATCGCGCGAGCAGGCTCGAGATGGAGAAGAGCCGCGAGTTCGTCGCCTATGGAGGCGCAGACGAAAGCCGTGAGAAGGGGCGAGATCGCGCCCTTGGGGACCTGCGCTGGCTCATCAATCGCCACGGAGAGGAAGGGGTCTGGCTTTGGGATCCCTATCTTGCCGCCGCCGATATCCTCGAGACGCTCTGCCGGAATCGGCACGGCTCCGCCCCGATGCGTGCGCTTACCGAGGGTCTGCAGCCCCCTTCCAACAAATGTGCGACGCCGGAGACAACTGCACAGAAAGCAGCCGCACACGAGACGGCGCTAGAGGCTTGGATCCACGCTCAGCGTCAAACACTTGAGAGCGGCGTCGTGGAGCCGGTGAGATTGAACCTCGAGTTTCGAGTGAGCCGAGGAATGAGGGGATGGAAGTTCCACGACCGCTTCCTGATCTTCCCGCGCGCCGAACGGGCGGCGCTCGTCTGGTCGCTGGGGACCTCGGTCAATCACGCCGGTCAGGCGCACCATATCCTGCAAAAGGTGCCGGACGGTCAGCGCATTGAGGACGACTTCCTGAGCCTCTGGGACGGTCTGACGGACGCGGAGCACAGGATCTGGCAATGTCCATGACCGGCGTCGACGACATCGCGAGGGATGTGTTCGCCAGGTCGGCGTCTGCCCTAGCGGTCCCACCACCTGCGGACCTTCTCGCTGCGGCTCCGGCCGAGGAAACGGGCGACACGGATCGCGACGACTTCTGGTTTCTTTGGGAGGGGGCGGCTCCCTTCTTGGCCAACGCGCGGGTTGGCGCGCCGGTTTCCGACGCGGATCGTGACCTCTGGGCCGGCTGGCTGACCTGGGCGATCGCGGTACTCGACGACTGGGATGCCGATTGGGACGACGTGGGGCGCGACCTCGACGTGGCGCTGGCGTTGCTCGATCTCACCCAGCGAGCGCGCCCCGACTGGGAGTTCGTGCCCGCGACGGTGGCCGACAACGCTGGACTCCGCGAGACCGTTGAGGCCCGGCTTCGGGCGGCCTCAAAGCAGGTCGCCGTCGTCAACTTCTATAGCCGGTCGTTGCTGGCGTATCGACCTGATCTGCCGGATCCCAAGGGTGAGACGGGATGGAAGGAGATCGTTGCCACCCTGAACCGCCTGGAGATTATCGCGCCTGCGGGGCAGCGGGCGCTGGCGAGGTTGGCGTGGCGCCTCTGGCCTGACGGGCTGGCGGCGCTTTGCGACGACGATGGAGACGTCTTGGGAGCAACGGCTTTGGCGGAGGCTCTCGCCCCTGCCCACGCTTTTGCGCTCGGGGCGCGATGCCGGACCCCGCTGCAGGGGTTCGCAGCGATCCTCGCCTACACCGAGCTTCGCACACCCTTAGAGCCTGACGCGCAGCAGGAACTTGAAGCACTGCTCGTCACCTTCGCGCGAGATCCCGCTGTTTGGCGCGGCTGGATGGCGGCGCTGAACCGATACCCGGTCCGTCACCCCCGGCTGCAGGCACCGCTTGGACGTGCGCTTTCGCGATCGTCTAAAGAGGCGTTCCTGGCCTGGCTGTCCGTGATCGAACTCCGCCCCCTCAGACTGGCTGACGCGCTCCAGCCTGTAGACCAGCGCGGCGATGCGAGCACCTGTCTCAAGGCCTTCTCCGACACGGCCGCCGCCGAGGTGCGTGCGGCCGGATGGAGGGCGGTTTGGGCGCGTTGGAGCGCCTGGGACTTCGACCGACGGGACGGGATGATGAAGGTACACGGCTCCGACATCGACCTCGGCGTCGTCGGCTATGCTCTCGAGGTCATGCGGAACGAGGAACTGGACACCGCGATTGCAACCGAAGCCGCCAATCTGAACCAGGTCTTCGCACAGCGGTGGCCATCTGTGATCGCGCTCATCACAGCGGCCAATCTGGTTCAGTCTCGCCTGCAGCCCCTCGCTCACGCCCGGACCTTGAAGACCACCTCAAATCAGCTGGAACTCGCGACGGGTCGATACAGCTTCGACGATCCCGAGCTGACATGGCGACTGAAACGCGCGGGCTGCGAATGAGCCGAAACGCTGCCCTGTCGGGTCATTCGACCGTCGAGACAACTGTGAGGAAAGTCAAACAGGTCTTGCCCGTATGCCGTCCATCGGGGAGACTCGTTCGGTGAAGAAGAGTCTTGATCATCTGCCGCTGCCCAAGCAGTCCGAGCTACGCTACGTCGTCGATGTGATCCGTGCATCGTTCGAGGAAGCGATCTCGACGCGCCGTGCTGAGCGGTTGAAGAACGGCAAGATCCTCAAGATCATCTTGTATGGATCCTATGCGCGGGGCGACTGGGTCCATGATCCGGTCGGTCGCTATTTCTCGGACTTCGACCTGCTGGTTATCGTCGACCATGAAGACCTGACCGATGGGGAGCTCTGGTTCGAAGCTAACAACCGAACCATGCCGGGGGAGGGCGAGATTCGCACGCCCGTCAGCATCATCGTTCACAGCCTGGATGACGTGAACGATCAGCTGGACCGGGGTCGCTACTTCTTCGCCGACATCCTGCGCGACGGCGTCATTCTCTACGACACGCCTGGCGCCAAGCTGCACAAGCCGGCGGATCTGAAGGCCAAGGCCGCACTCGCCGAGGCTGAGGGCTATTTCGAGAAATGGATGAACAGCGCTGCTGGTGCACAAGGAATTGCCAAGCATTCCACCGAGACCGACCAGCCAAACTGGGCCGCCTTTATGCTCCATCAGAGCGCGGAACACCTTTACCACTGCATTCTGTTGGTAGTGACGCTCTACAGCGCAAAGGCGCACAACCTCGCCTTCCTCCGCAAGAAGTCCGAAGCCATCGACGCCCGTCTTGCCGACGCTTGGCCGCGCGAGACCAAGTTCGAGCGCCGCTGCTTCGAGTTGCTACGCGAGGCCTATGTAAAGGCGCGCTACTCCAAGCACTACAAGATCAGCGCCGAGGAACTCGCTTGGCTGACAGAGCGGGTCGAGGTGTTGCGGGGCCTGACGACGACCGTCTGCCAGGCGCGGCTGGCGCATCTTCGCGTCGAGGCCGCCGAGGATGTCTGAGGCTCCTGCGTTCTTTGTGCCTTTCGCCGATTCAGCCGAGCAGGCGGATCGGGTTTACGCTTCGATCCGCGAGTTCATGCCCAAGGTGGCCTTTCGACCAACCGAGCGTCGGATTTATCGCGTCGCCTACCGCCACAATGGCCGGGACTATGTTTCGACCGTCGGCGAGAAGGAGCGGGAGGGCGAACCCGTGATCGCCATCCTGGAGGCGTTCAACCCGACGCCGCTCTACATGATCTGCACGCCGAGCCGGGGCGTGGTGACGGGCGGTCCCATTCTCGCCGGCGACGTGCAGGCGGTGGTCGATTTCAGCTCGGACGAGGCGGCATGAGCATCAAGACTGAGGTGGACCGAGCGATCCACGGCTATCATGGCGACGACCTGCAGGGTGTGACCGTGGGCTTCGAGCTCTGGGACGACTTCTGTCGTGAGGTCGGCCTCGCCCCTCAACCGACCGAGTTCGGAGAGGGTGATGTCGAAGTCATCTATCTCGGTTTGAGCGTCAGGCCGGGCATGAACCCGGATACGATCAACCTTCTGACGGGTCTCTAGCCCAGGATCGACCCTCGTGGACGCAGCCGACCTCGACATGGACGACTTCATGCGACGGCTGGAGCTCGTCCAGGCGTTCGATGCGCAGGAGCCGGTCGTCATCGATGGCGTCACGTTCGACCTTCGATGGGACATCGACAAGGACTACTGGCGTCCGGTGATCCCGATCGGCGCCTACGGACGGCAGGCGTATCGGTTTGGCCCGCGTATCGTCTTTCCCTGGACGCCGAACGATTGGATCGAACACTGGCGCGACCACGGCGGTTATCTCGAAGCCCCTGCCGGCAGCACCATCAAGATCGCGCTGATACGGCCCTATCCCCTGGAAGGCTCGTTCGACGTCCTTGAAGTCGAAGAAAATCGGGAATGCCGCTTGGTTCACCTGTGGGTCTTCACCCCTGACGGACAGATGAAGGCTGCCGAGCCTCCGCTCGCGCTTTTCGCCAAGTCTGCGACGGCGACCCAGATCGACCTTGGGGAGTTCGACAGAGCCTATGCGGGCCTCGTGTCACGGCTGGAGCGTCTTCTGAGGTGCGAGGATCTCGAAGACCGTCTCGACAAACCTGAACCTGATTTCCCGCGCCCATCGGCGGACATGCCGCTCACCTACAGGCGAGCTGTTCTGACCCTGCATGAGGCGCTCCAGGAGTCCGATGAGAAGGCCTATGTCGCCTTCGGCTATCTGATGGGCCGCGCCGAGGCTGAGCAGCAACTGCTCGATCCAGCGCTCAGGGATCACCGCGCCGAAAAGGGTCGCACAAAAGGCACGGGGACCCGAAGCGCGAACAGTCAGCTGAAGACCGAGCCGATCCGTGATCTGGCGAAATCGCTGATCAGGGGCAACGCGGCCATTTCGCTTGGCGGCTGCGCGCGGATGATTTCAGAAAGGTTGCCGGATGACTGGCCTCTCGGCCGGGATCCGGACTGGATCAAGGGTCACATTCGCGAGCTGTTCTACAAGCGCGAGGGCCGGGTCGAGTATCGGCCTAGGCCTGAGTGGGTCGACGCTCCCGAGGCAGGAGGGGAATGAACTCAGGTCAAGGGGGGATGACCAGTGGTCGCCTCCTGTCGTCGCCGGCGGGTTGGCTGAAAAGGTGGACTCCGATCAAGGAGAACGCCCATGGATCCGAACTGGCTGACCGCTTTCGCCGCACTCGTCACAGCCGTCGCGACCTTCATCTCCGCCGTCCGCAAGAAATAAGGGGCCAGCGTCAATGCAAACGCCCTTGATGGGCCCCGCTTCAAAGGGAGCTTCGACAACTTCATGACCCAAGCCGACTACGTAGCCCCTTCGCGCTACTTCCTCGACGAAAGCGGGACGAGCGGCGACCTGTCGAAAGTAGGGGCCGGTCTCGACTTCAAACGTCAGCCGATCTTCGTCCTCGCAGCCGTCGGGGTCGATGATGAAGGCGGCCTGGGTGAGTCGTTGGCCGCTATCCGGGACCGACGCTTTCCCCAGGCGGTCGAGCTGAAATCGAGCAAGGGCCATGCGACGCCGGCCGTGATTCTTCAACTTCTGGATGCGATCGACACGCTTCGGGGCGGTGTCCTCCTGGAGGTGATGGACAAGCGCTTTACCCTCGCAGCAACCATGATCAACACGCTCATTCTGCGGCCGCTATCACCGGCCGATCATGAGTCGAAAGCGCTTTGGTTCCGGGCTCAGCTCGCCGAGCAACTGCACGAGACGGCGCCGACCGGCGTCTATGATGCCTTCATCCAGGCGTGTCGCGAGCCGGGTGAAGCGAGCCTGAAGGCGGCCTTTCGCGCTGTTCTCGAGTGGGTGCCTCCCGAGACTCCTCGGGAAAGCCCTGCGGGCGCCATCCGCTTCTTCACTCTTGACAGCTTGAAAGATTTTCGCAAAGCGGGCGTGTCGAAGCCAGACGTTCAGCGTCGCTTCCTGCCGCTCCCCGATCCGGGACATACCGGCAAGGATGTCTGGATTTTGCCGCACCTGTCGGCCTTCACCAATCTCTATGCTCGCATCAACAAGCTGAGGTGCGGCCGCCTGGCGGGTGTCCAGATTGTCCATGACGACCAGCCCTATTTTGCGGACATCCTTCGTTCGTCGAAGCTGGCGGTGGAAGGCTTGGCCGAGGATGAGGCGGCCATCAAACTCTCGCGGGCCGACTACCGTTTTGTCGAGGCCGGAGACCTGACCTTCACGCCATCCACCGGTTCGTCGGGCGTGCAGGCCGCCGACCTGATCGCCGGCTTTGCGATGCGCCACGCGCGCGATACCCTGGCGGGGGTCACACCGAGCCGTGAGAGCCGTATGGTGTTTCGTCGCCTCGCCAGCACCTTCGACGGGACGCCGGGGTTTGGTATGAACCTGATGCTGTCGAACCGCGACGTCCTGCGATGCGGCCTGCTGCCGAGCCGCGATCCGCAGCTGAGCCCCTTCGGCGCCGGCTGATCGTTCGCTGGGAGGTGCAGCGCGCGCCTCAGCGGAAGTTCCGCGTTCGCACCCTGACCGCCTCGAGCACTCGCGGACTGGCTAGAACAGACCCGCTCTTAGTCCGGTGGAGTTTGGTCCGGCGAATACGATCTGAGTGTCCGGCGTCGCGCCTGTAGGTGCGTCGTTCTCGATGACGATGAACTGTGCGTCGCCTTTGTGAGCTGCCAGATAGGCGTAAAATCGATCTTTAAGGCCACTGGCCTTCACGGCCGTTTCATCTGCACCGAGAGCGCCGTGCCGACCATGCGGCTCCCGGTAACTGACCAGTGGACTGTCCAGAACGAGGAAGCCGGGATGCGGCAGATTTTCCGCGCGGCAGTATTTCAGAATCCCGATCTTGAATGCGGAATGCATAAGGGCTCGGACGCCTTTGCCATTCGCAGACCGGCTCTTGCCGTCGATCTGGATTTCATGGCTGGCCTCACTAAAGGTGACCTTGGGCGCGCCGGGGAAACGCCAGTCGTCTAGGACGCCCTGGACATGCGCCGCGAGTGCAAGGCCAGACGACCCGGAGAGACCGACGACCGCGCCGGTGTTGTTTCGGGTAGCCTTGAAGCGCTCAAGCGTCTGACGATGTTTCTCTAGTTCGCTCACTCGCTCTGCGAGGCGAGCGCGCTCTCGCAGGCGGTCGCGGGCATCTGATGCAACCTCGAAACGCTGTCTTGTGTCCGCCTCCGCCGGCAGACCCGCTTCTAACTGGCGCTCCAGGTTGGTCTGCATTTCGAGCAGCGCTTCGCGGCCGTCGTCTATTTCGGAGACCTGCGTTGTCAAAGAGGTCAGTGTTTCAGCGAGTTCACCCTGTTCGCGGGCGATCTTCGAAAGTTCGGCGGTGACCGCTCTGCGGCTGGCCTGCACGTGCTCAACGCCATGGTCATGGCGTTGATGTTCTTCGGCGGCTCCGCAGAGCGGACAAGGCCCGCTCCCGCTAACAAGAAGCGCATCGCTGCCTTCCAGCAACGACGTTAAGCGCTGTGTGTCGCTTCGGTAGACGCGGTCAAGGAGGCCGAAACGCTCGATTGTCAGCGCCAATTCTTCGAGCGCGGCGTCTGTAGCGTCGAGATCGCGACGCGTTCGAACAAGATTGGTGCGCGCTTCGTCCAGCTTCGACTGAGCTTCGGAGGCGTCCTTCTGCACGTCCCTCATTTGGTCGGTTAGTGCGTCGATCATCTCGTCGATATTCGCGGGCACGTCGTCGCCGAGTTCGGCGCGAGCAAGACGAAGCATGTCGTCGATAAGTTCGATTTTGCCGTGATTTCCGGTGCGTTGATCCTTCACAGCAGGCGCTTTGACCTGCGCTGAGTCATCGATCCCCGTTAGAACGAACTTCAGGGTGTTCTTGTCCTGAGTGACGCTTCGGCCGTCCGACACGTTGATCATGCTGAGGTCGCCCAGCATCGGCGTTTCCTCAATAAAGACATAAGGGGCGAGCGCCCGGAAGGTGAAGGTGACCTTCTCACCCGCCTGAGTCTTGGCGATCTTCAGATCGTGTTTGAGGCCGATTGCAGCCAAGAGATAGGCCGACCAGCTTTCAGCGCTGCGGTGCTCTCCAAGAAGTAATCGTTTCGGTTGGGGGGCGGCGTCTGGCGACGGCCAGCCCTCCCGGTATTCAAAGTCGCCGCCTCTCAGACTCCGCGCGACCTGTACGTGCTGGCCGACGCCGAGCTCGACGTTCAGCCAAGCCTTATCATAGCCTTTCCGCTCAGTGATTCCTGGCAGGCCTTCGACACCGGCGCCCGTCATGTAGTCGAGTGACTTCACCAAGAACGACTTGCCCGTGTTGGAGGCTCCCCAGATAACATTGAGCCCATCGCTGAAGGTGATCTCAGCTATGGGAACCTTGGGGCCCGTGAAGGCCAGACCGCGTAAGATGATCCGATCTTTCATTGCCGCGACGTCCTCAAAAGATCTGGCCCGATGAACGCAGTCGCCCAATCATCGAGGCGAGACCGGATATCGGCCAGAAATGCCGTTTTGCCCCTCTGGCTGATCTGGTCGGAAATCCAGAACGCAGAGCCCCTCAACCGAACGGAGTAGTCGCTTTCCAGAAGTTCGACGTAGCCGGCAGCTTCGTCTGTCGCGCGGTACGCCAATCCGTCGTTAGATTCGCATACCGCCACCAGATGGAAGCGGCGCATCAGGCTGAGGCTTTCTTCGATCAACCTGCGCCGTACCAGAAGTTCACCTTTGCGGCCGGGGACCGCAGGGTGAAGGCTCGGCGGGCCGCCCAGGTCGCCGGAATGGACGACGACATGATCCAGGATGACCATCTCCGACAAATCGAGCGCGAGCGGCCGGACGGCTTCCAGCAGGGTCACGGCCCTGATCCCCGCTTCCAATGCGGAGTTGAAGAGCGGTGGCGGCGAGGGCGCTACTTGTTCCACTTAATACGTCCGTCGTTCGCCAAGTGGTGGCATAGGCCCTGGATCACAGGGATGCGAGCGGCGCGACCTGCGATCGCGGCATTCAAGCTCGAAGCATGCTTCATCACCTTGCCAAGGCGTTCGAGCAGGGTGGGGGTCGCTTCGCGGTGAATGTCGATCACGCCGTGATAGACGTCATCCTGAAATTGGACGACGAGTGCCCGGTCAGTATTGTCTCGGTGAAACCGTTTGAACGCCTCCGCCTCGAAATAGCGGGTCCGTTGATCGCGCAGCTGATCGCCGTAGGTCGGGTCTTCTAGAACCGCTGCATTATCCGCGAACGGCGAACCGGCGGCTTCGCCATAGACAGCCCGAAGCTGGTTCAGATACTCCGTTTCCTCCCCGTCAATCGTCTCGGGCGCGATCCCCTGAGGCGCCTCGCCCGGCAGCTCGTTCAGAATCTGGACCAGTGCAGGCTTCGCGTGCGGGTCCTTGACGATCGTTGGAGCGCTGAGGCCGACCACCCTGAAGAAATCGTACCCTTCAATGGCGGCCCGCAGTTCGTCAGCGAGCGGTATCTCCTGATGAGCCGTGATCTTCGCTTTGCAGACCTTGTCCCAATCCTCCAGCAACGCTTTGCGAAGCGTGCTGGGATTGTTCAGCAGGTCGAGCAAAGACCCGACGATGCCTCGGGGGGCTACGAAAATGTAGTTCACTGGCAGGGTCGCATAGGCGCCCTGCGTATGGTGGTGGAACATCTTTCCGAGTTCGAGCAAGGCCTCTGAGCGTCCTAGCTTTGATCGGAGGGTCTTCCGTTTGCACTGAAAAAGATCCCAGTCTCCTTCGTGGCGTTGAGCCGAGTAGAAGCCGATGACATCACGAGCTTTGTCGTTCGGGCCGCCAATCCGTTCCACCAGATGGTACTTCGACTCTCGGCGTTCGGCCCAGATCTCTACGAACTCTTCAAGTTGTGTGTCGCCAAGCTCGCTCAGGCGAATGGCCAGACTGGTCATTGACGCCCCCCGACGCTGCCGTCTTTCCGAAAAATCCACGTTAACAATCGCGTATGGATGAATCAATCTTTGCGCGATTTGCGTGAACATCGGTAGTTCTCTTTCTATCCCACCGATCATCCGAAACGGCCGTGAATGAACCAGGGTTGTGAGCCGGTTGTGTTGTCCCTCGCAGTCGCCAGCGTCGCGGGCCTGATCAAGGACGGCGCCTTCGCCATGCTGACCACGGAGCCGGGAGAAGACATCCTCCCATCATGACCGCCAGATCCTGCATCCCGAGGACGGCGCAGCCTGGCTCGATCTTCAGACGTCGCAGACCGAGCTGTTGCGGGCGGCACCGGCAGGGAGCCTCGACGTCGAAAAGGTCTTCCCGCTCGCGGCCTGAGCCTTGGTTCGAGCATCGGGTCCGTCGAGCGCGGGTGACGCGGTCTGCGGTTGAGGTCGGCGAGGCGGCCATTGTCTCGCATCCTTGTCGCGCCAGCCAGCGCGGCCTCTCGAAGGGGCGGATCTGACCGAAACCCGGTCGGCTGGCGCAACCGCTCGATCGACTTTCATCCCCAGCCTGACGGCCTTCCTCGCGAGACAGGAAAGTCGCTTCTCCCGGTCCTCCGCTTTGCTGCGGGGGCTCGCTTCGCTCTCCCTGCGCGCCGCCCTGGCCCCGGTCCTCCGATCGCCATCGAGGCCGCGGCAGGCGTGGCCCGAAGCAAAGGAGAGACTGACATGGCTGCCATCGGCACCTTCACCGCTCAGGGCGACGGCTACACCGGTTCGATCAAGACCCTCACCCTCAACGTCAAGGCGGCGGTCCTGAGGCCCAACGAGAAGACCGACGACAAGGCCCCCGACTTCCGGATTTTCGCCGGACAGACCGAGTTCGGAGCCGCCTGGAAGAAGACGAGCCAGCAGAACCGCGAGTACCTCTCGGTCAAGCTCGACGATCCCAGCTTCCCGGCGCCGATCTACGCCTCCCTGGTGGAGGTCGAGGGCGGACACAGCCTGATCTGGTCTCGCTGATCCAGGAGCCGCGGGGGGG
>NZ_JBOHLI010000051.1:0-24168 GCF_050729455.1 Brevundimonas sp. | reverse complement strand
CGCCCAAGCCGGTCGCGCCCGTCGCTCCGGCGCCCGCGGCCGCGCCCTCGGCCCCCGCCGCCGTCGCCCCGGTGACCATCCGCGTCGATCTGGATCGAGTGGACCGCCTGATCAACGTGGTCGGCGAACTGGTCATCCAGCAGGCCATGCTGGCCCAGCGTGTCATGGAGAGCGGCCTGGCCCGCTCGTCCGACATCGCCCTGGGTCTGGAAGACCTGGAGTTGCTGACGCGCGACATTCAGGACAGCGTCATGGCCATCCGCGCCCAGCCGGTGAAGTCGGTGTTCCAGCGCATGCCGCGCCTGGTCCGCGAAGTCGCCGAAATGACCGGCAAGCGCGTGCGTCTGGTCACGTCCGGCGAGGACACCGAGGTCGACAAGACCGTGGTCGAACGCCTGGCCGAGCCGATCACCCACATGCTGCGCAACGCCATCGACCACGGGCTGGAAAGCGCCGAGGAGCGCGAAGCCGCCGGCAAGCCCGCCGAGGGCACGGTGCGTCTGGCCGCCCTGCACCGCTCGGGTCGCATCGTCATCGAGATCGCCGACGACGGGAAGGGCATCAACCGCCCCCGCGTGCGCGGCATCGCCGTGGATCGCGGCCTGATCGCCGAGGACGCCGTCCTGACCGACGACGAGGTCGACAATCTGATCTTCCTGCCCGGCTTCTCGACCGCCGAGACCGTCACGGACGTCTCGGGCCGCGGCGTCGGCATGGACGTGGTCAAGCGCTCGATCCAGGCCCTGGGCGGCCGCATCTCGATCAGCTCGGTGCCGGGCAAGGGCTCGACCTTCACCCTCAGCCTGCCGCTGACGCTGGCGGTGCTGGACGGCATGGTGGTGTCCGCCGCCCAACAGACCCTGGTCGCGCCCCTGTCGGCCATCGTCGAGAGCCTGACCCCGAACGTCGAGGACATCCACCACGTCGGCGGCCATGACGCCGTCATCCGCTTCCGTGAAGAGTTCGTGCCCCTGGTGGACGTGGCCCGCGTCATGGGCTTCCGCGACGACGCCACGACCCTGATAGGCGGCGTGGTCATGATCGTCGAGACCGAGGCCGGCTCGCGCGCCGCCCTGCTGGTCGACGCCATCAACGGCCAGCGCCAGGTGGTGATCAAGAGCCTCGAGACCAACTACCGCCACGTCGACGGCGTTTCCGCCGCGACCATTCTGGGCGACGGCAGCGTCGCCCTGATCCTCGACATCGACGCCCTGGTCATCGCCGGGCGCCGCAAATCCAATCGTCCTGAACTGAAGATGGCGAGCTGAACATCATGACCGAAGTCACCTCCAACGTCGCCGGCGCCGACCGCGAACTGATCGCCTTCCGCATCGGCGAGCAGGAATTCTGCGTCGACATCATGAACGTCCGCGAGATCCGCGGCTGGACGCCCGCGACGCCCCTGCCGCGTTCGCCGTCCTACATGAAGGGCGTCATCAACCTGCGCGGCATCGTCCTGCCGATCATCGACCTGGGCGCCCGCTTCGGTCTGGCGACGGCCGAGCCGACCGCCCGACACGTCATCATGGTGGCCCATATCGGCAACCGCCTGGTCGGCCTGCTGGTCGATGCGGTGTCGGACATCGTGCAGCTGACGGACTCGACCATCCAGCCGACGCCGGACGTCGCCAGCGACCATGTGAAGACCTTCGTCCAGGGCATCTTCGCCGTCGAGGGCGGCCGGATGATCAGCCTGATCGACCTCAACCACGTCCTGCCGGCCGAAAGCGAAGCCGAAGCCGCATGACCACCGCCGCCGGGCGCACGTCCCTGGTGGAAGGCGAGTTCGTCTTCACCGCCGAGGATTTCCGCCACATCGCCCAGACCCTGCACGCCCACGCCGGCATCGCCCTGAGCGAGGGCAAGGCTGCGCTCGTCTATTCGCGCCTGGCCAAGCGGCTGCGCGTGCTGGGGCTGCGCAGCTTCCGCGACTACTGCGCCCTGATCGAGGGCGTGGAGGGCGTCGACGAGCGTCAGGCCATGACCGCGGCTCTGACCACCAACGTCACCCGCTTCTATCGCGAGCCGCACCACTTCGATCACCTGCGCGACCACGTCATGCCGGAACTGGCGGCGCGGGCGCGGGCCGGCGGGCGCGTGCGCCTGTGGTCGGCGGCCTGCTCCAACGGACAGGAGCCCTATTCCATGGCCCTGACCGTGCTGGACGTCCTGCCGGAAGCGGCGGATCTGGACGTGCGCATCCTGGCCACCGACATCGACCCCAACATGGTGGCCGAGGGCGCGGCGGGGATCTATTCGGACGAACTGCTGTCGCCGGTGCCGGCGTCCGGCCGCAAGCATTTCGAGCCGGTGGCGGGCGCGGCCGGCCGGTTCAGCGCCGACGCGACCCTGCGCCGCCTGGTCTCCTTCCGCGAGCTGAACCTGATCGGCGACTGGCCGATGCGCGGCAAGTTCGACGTCATCTTCTGCCGCAACGTGGTCATCTATTTCGATGACGCGACCCAGGAATTGGTCTGGAGCCGCTTCACTCCGATGATGAACCCGGGCGCCACCCTCTACATCGGCCATTCCGAGCGCGTCAGCGGCCCGGCGACGGCCCAGCTGCAGACCTGCGGCCTGACGGCCTACCGTCTTGGAGGCCGGGCATGAGCGGGCCGGTGAGAGTCGTGGTGGTCGATGACAGCGCCACCATGCGCAGCCTGATCAGCGCCGTCCTGCGCCGCGATCCCGAGATCGCCGTGGTCGGCACGGCCGCCGACCCGCTGGAGGCCCGCGCCGCCATCAAGGAACTGAACCCTGACGTCATCACCCTGGACGTCGAGATGCCCAATATGAACGGGCTGGAATTCCTCGAGAAGATCATGCGGCTGCGGCCCATGCCCGTGGTCATGGTCTCGACCCTGACCCAGGCGGGGACCGACGTGACCCTGGCGGCGCTGGAGGTCGGGGCGGTGGACGCCGTGGCCAAGCCCGCGCCGGGCGTCCCGGCCCAGGAAGCCTTCGCCGACCTGGCCGAGAAGGTGAAGATCGCCGCCCGTTCTCGTGTTCGCCCGCTGGAAGCGCGCGAGACGCGCGCGGTGGACAGCGCCTATCGCGCCGATCCGAACCATGTTCTGGCCATCGGCGCCTCGACCGGCGGGGTCGAGGCCCTGCTGAACATCCTGTCGGCCTTCCCGGGCAATTGCCCCGCCACCGTCGTCACCCAGCATATGCCGGCGACCTTCACCAAGAGCTTCGCGGCCCGTCTGGACAAGGCGTCGGGCGCCACGGTCACCGAAGCCGTCGACGGCGCGCCCCTGGCGCCCGGCCACGTCTATATCGCCCCCGGCGGCGAGACCCATCTGGAAGTCTCGGGCGGGCGGTGCCGTCTGGTCCGCGCCGATCCGGTCAACGGCCACCGTCCGTCGGTGGACGTCCTGTTCAACTCGGTCGCCCGCCTGGGCCGCTCCATGACCGGCGTCATCCTGACGGGGATGGGCAAGGACGGGGCGCGCGGCCTGCTGGCCATGCGTCAGGCCGGCGCCCGCACCCTGGGCCAGGATGAAGCCTCCAGCGTCGTCTACGGGATGCCGCGCGCCGCCTTCGAACTGGGCGCGGTCGAGCGCCAGCTGTCTCTGCCCCGTCTCGCTCCCGCCATTCTCGAGCTGTGCGCCGCCGGCGCCCACGCCTCAAAGCCTGTTGCGTAAGGACCGCCTATGCCTGCCGCCTCCGCCCTGAACGTCCTGGTCGTCGACGACCAACTGACCATGCGGTCCCTGATCCGCAACAGCCTTCAGCAGATCGGCGTGCGCGAGATCTCCGAGGCCGCCGACGGCGAACTGGCCCTGCGGTCGATCATCACCAAGCCGGTGCATCTGGTCATCTCGGACTTCAACATGCCGAACCTGGACGGTCTGGGCCTGCTGCGCGCCATCCGCGCCCACCCGCCGACGTCCAAGACCGCCTTCATCATGCTGACCGGCCGCGCCGACCGCGAACTGGTGCAGCGCGCGGTCCAGTTCGGCGTGAACAACTACCTGGTCAAACCCTTCACCACCGCCCAGCTGAAAGACAAGCTGGAAGGCGTGTTCGGCCCGCTGACATGATCGGCGCGGGCGACCAGCTGGCGACGGAACGGCGCGTCCATGTCGGTCAGGGCGAGCACCTCGTGACGTCCGATCCCGACGTCGTGCTCTCGACCGTGCTCGGCAGCTGCGTCGCCATGTGCCTGCGCGATCCGGTGGCCGGGGTCGGCGGCATGAACCACTTCCTCCTGCCCGAAGGCGCGGGGGCGGGGACCGATGCGGGGCGCCGCTACGGCGCCTATGCGATGGAGCTGCTGATCAACGACGTGCTGAAGGCGGGCGGGCGTCGCGAACGTCTGGAAGCCAAGCTGTTCGGCGGCGGGCGGATGTTCGACTCGCTGAAGGACGTGGGCACGTCCAACGCCGACTTCGCCGAACGTTTTCTGGCCGACGAGGGCATCCCCGTCGTCGGCGCCAGCCTCAGGGGCGCCGGGGGGCGTCGACTGCATTACTGGCCGGTGAGCGGTCGGGCGCTGCAGCGCGCGGTCACGGACGCGGTCGCCCCGCGCCCGACGCCGCCGCCGCCGCCCGTCGAATCCGGCGCGCTGGAGCTGTTCTGATGAACGACTACGATCCGAGAGGCCTGCTGGCGGCGGTCTCCGCCGAACTGGCCGACATCCGCGCTGGCATCGACGAGGCGGGCGACCTGGTGTCCGAACTGCTGAAGAGCGCGGCGCCCGAGCAGAGGTTGACCTTCCTGACCCGGATGCAGGCCTTCGACGTGCTGAGTCAGAGGGTCGACGCCCTGTCGGGTCTGGCGGGGGCCCTGGCCGAAGATCAGCCGATGGACACGGCCCTGGCCGCCCTGCCGCTGGCCGAGATGGCGGACCGCCTGCGCGAGGTCTCGCTGCGGGTGAAGTCGCCGACGGCCGCCGCCGCGCCCGCCGTCGTCTGCGGCGATCTGATCCTGTTCGACTGACCATGAGCGCCGCCGACCGCGTCAATCTGGAGCAATCGACCGTCCTGCTGATCGACGACAATCCGCAGGCGCTGGATATGCTCAGCTCCGTCTTCCTCGGCTTCGGCGTCAAGGAGCAGATCAAGTGCGCCTCGGCGACGGAGGCGGTGCGGGTGATCCAGCAGCGCGCCGTCGACCTGATCGTCATCGATTGCGCCGACCCGGCGATGGACAGCTACGCCTTCGCCCGCTGGCTGCGGCGCGAGACACCGGCGCCCTTGCGCTTCATTCCCATCATCCTGCTGACCGGCCACGCCTCGCAATCCAAGGTGCGTGAGGGGCGCGACTGCGGCGTCAGCTTCGTCGTCACCAAACCCCTGACCCCGGCGGTGCTGCTGAAGCGCATTCTGTGGCTGGCCGGGGACGAGCGTGAGTTCGTCGAGAGCGAAAACTACGTCGGGCCCGACCGTCGCGTCCGCAATTTCGGCCCGCCGCTGGGCATACCGGGGCGGCGCAAGGACGACCTGTCCGCCCACGTCGGCGCTGCCGTCGAGGCCAATATGGACCAGTCCGACATCGATATGCTGCTGAAACCCCAGAGGGTCGCCCTATGAGCACTGACAAGTGACCGAAGCCCGCACCCTGAAGGTCAAGACCACCCTCGCGCGCCAGATGGCCCAACCGGGCGGCCGCACCGTCGCCGAGGTCGAGCGCCGCGCCAACGAACGACTGGAGCGACACCGCGACGACGTGATGACCACGGTCGCCGGCACGGTAACGGAGCTGGAACTGGTCTGCATGGCCGCCGCGCCGGGCTCGGAGCCGGACGTCTACAGGCTGGCTTCGTCCCTGTTGGACACGGCCGGCTTCTTCGACACCGGCCCCCTGTATGACGCGGGCTACAGCCTGTGCGAGATCGCCGACCGGATGCAGGCCAGCGGCGCCTGGAGCTGGCCCTCGGTCCAGGTCCATGTGCGGGCCATGCGCCTGATCCTGACCGGCGGCTGCAAGGCCGACGCCGCCACCGAGGCCCTGCTGACGGGCCTGCGCTCGGTCGCGGCCCTCAGTCGTCAGGCGACCTGAACCTACACCCGCAAGAACAAAGAAGGGATCAGGCGACGGCGTACCGCGCCGTGATCCCGTCCGGCTGGAAGTCGTGCTCGGCCAGCTTGTCCAGCGAGACGAGGACGCGGGCGACGAAGTCCTCGGGATCACCCTCCTCGACGGCGGGGCGCAGCCAGTCAGTGACGACGGCGCGGGCCGGATAGGCGCCGACCGGGCCGGGCACGCTGAGCGCCACCTCGATCCCTTCGGCGATCCAGCCGGCGACCGTGGCGAAGAAGTCCATGCCCGCCAGGAAGTCGGAACGGCGCACGACATAGAGGGTGATCTCGCCGCGCTCGACGCCGTCGGGGCGGATGATGACGCCGCTGCGGTCGGGCCGCCAGTCGTCGGACAGTTCGACCGCTCGCCACAGGCAGAACCAGACGCGGCAGGTCTGGGGCCTGATTTCATGTACCGAACAGCCCGCCCCGTCGACGCAATAGCCGCACAGCTCGCCCGTCGGTTTGGCCAGTTCGGGCAGGTTCAGCGGGATCACGCGGCAGCACTCGACGCAGCCGCCGCAGGTCCGGTCGGGAAGGAGGGGAAGGGACATGAGCGGGGTTTAGCGCAAGGCGGCGTGGAATGCGCGATCAAGGATGGTCAGGGGCGCTGGCGCGGGACCAAAAACGCCTGGTCGATCATGGGGTCTCTGCGGCTGGCGTCCTTCCATATGAAAATGATGTCGGCTCCGAAGCTGATTTCGAAGGGTCCATAGGCCTTGGACGCCGGTAGCGGTTCGCGGCGAATGAGGCCTTTCTCGCCGACAATACTCAGCCCGTTGGTTCCGACGGCTACCAGAGCGTTTCCATTCTGGCTTACGCCATGAAGTGCTTCGGTGCAGAACGGCTCGCCGTCCCCACGGACGTAAGGTTCCTCTCCCGTCGGGCAGGGGCCGAAATAGAGTCTCTTGACCTCGCGCCCGCACACTTCAACGAGGCGACCATGAGCGCTCATATGCATCAAGCCGATCGCCGCTGCGACGCAGTCTGGCCTCCACGGTATGCGCGACAAGCCCTTGACCGGATCGCAGTCAGGGTTGAGGGGGCCGGCGCACAACTCGCCCGACGTATTTTTTGCAACATCAATGACTTCGCCGCTGTGCCGGTCGATGCTCATCAGGCCTCCGCCCCATTCGCCCACGTTCAGTCCAACGAAAATGCGCCCAGGCGTTGTCAGAACAACGCTTCTGGGTAGGGCGGGGACGCGGAGGGTGAGCGGCGTGATAGTCGTGCGCCCGCCGTTGAATGATATAAGGCGCTGCGACGTCAGAACACTCAGGCCGGCCCGGTCGCAGGTCAAGCTGACCAAGCCTTCTCCTGATTTGGGGACGGTTCCAACCAATACCCAGCGATCTCCCTTCAACTCCTGAACGGCCCAGGTGTCGGGTTGTCCTCGCCGGTCTATGACAATGGCGGGCCCCTGTTCGCGGACGCATAGGCTGTGCACCGGGGAAGCGAGTTCCGCCCGGATCGGCTCGGCCGCTTCTTCGGCCACGCTCCAGAGCTTTCCGGTTTCCGAAAGAAGCCACAAGCGTCCGTCGCCATACTCCGCTCGCTCGATTGAATAGTCGTTCTTGCGGTAAGGAGGATTGATGTCGGGTCCGTATGCGCTGGGAGAGAAGCGTTCCCATGGCATAGAAATCGCCCCGACAAAGATCGCGCATCCGATCAGAACCGTTATCAGTAGATACGAAGCGCCTTTAGGCATTCAATTGCTTCCCAGATCGAATGGTTCGGCTTGTATATCTGTGCAGATGCGGGTGGTGCTGTCGAGCACGAGAATAAAGGTGTCGCAGCGCCGTTGGGGAAGGCGCGGAAATCCATCCAGCCGGTTTCCATGAGCTGGAAACAAGCGCTGGTCCGGTCTATCGCCCCCTCATGCATCTACGCTGAATTCCGTAGAGAATCCCTCTAGGCTCATCCCCATGCATGGGCGGTTCCCGATCCTCTATATCGCCGAGGCGGACGCAGAAGACGCGGTCCTCTCGTCGGGGGCGCTCGCCCATCTGGTCGAAGCCATCCCGCACGCCACCTTCACCGTCGTCGGTTCGCCGGCCAGCGCGCCGCTGTTTGCGGACCTGCCGCGGCTGGAGCGGCTGATCGTTCTGGACCGCGACGGGCGCTGGGACTGGATCGCCCTGTGGAACCAGGTGCGCGAGACCAACTGGGGGCTGGTGGTCGACATGCGCGGCTCGACCCTGTCGGGCAAGCTGCGGCGTCAGAAGCGGGCGGTGAAGGGCAAGACCCTGCCCGACGTGCATCTGGTCGAGCAGGCCGCGCGCGTGCTGCAGTTGGACGAGATCCCGGCGCCGAAGCTGTTCATCGGGCGAGACTCGCAGGAGGCCGCCGACGCCCTGATCCCGCCGGGTACGGGCCCGATCCTGGCCATCGGGCCGGGCGTGGACTGGATCGGCAAGCGCTGGCCCGCCGACCGTTACGCCAAGGTGGCCTTGTCGCTGCTGGGCGAGGACGGGCCTCTGGCCGGCGGGCGGCTGATGATCGTCGGCGAGGAGGCCGACCGCGACGCGGCCCACTCGATCCGTTTCGCCGTCAAGCGCGAGCGGGTGATCGAACTGCAAGGCCGGCTGACGCGGCTGCAGACGGTCGCGGCCCTGTCGCGGGCTGACTTCTATATCGGCGGGGACTCGCTGTGGACCCAGCTGGCGGTGGCGGCGGGCGTGCCAGCGGTGGGGGTGTTCGGCCCCTCGGACGAGACCCTGCGTCGCCCCTGGACCGGGGTGGCGGTGCGCGGTCCGCGCAGCCTGCAGGAGTTCATCGACATGGACCCGCGCCTGAACCAGCACATCCAGCACATGATGGACCTGCCCTATGAGCGGGTGCTGAAGGCGGCGAAGAAGCTGCTGGCGCAGTTGGCGGACTGACCTCTCGGGGGTTGTCCCCTGGGGCGTCGGACGCGCATAAGCGCTCGACCTCAGGAGATGCGCCAATGACCCAGACCTATGACCTGATCGTGCGGGGCGGCGAAGTCGCCAATCACGCCGGACGCGGCAAGGCCGACGTCGGCGTCATCGACGGCCGCATCGCCTTCATCGGCGACCTGAGCCAGGCCTCGGCGGGGGAAGTGTTCGACGCCACCGGCCTGACGGTTCTGCCGGGGGTCATCGACACCCAGGTCCACTTCCGCGAGCCGGGTCTGGAATGGAAGGAAGACCTCGAGACCGGCAGCCGCGCGGCGGCCCTGGGCGGCGTCGTCGCCGTGTTCGAGATGCCGAACACCAACCCCAACACCACCGACCCCGACACCATGGCCGACAAGCTGGTGCGGGCGAAGGACCGGATGTGGACCGACCACGCCTTCTACGTCGGCGGCACGCATGAGAACGCCGAGCATCTGGGCGATCTGGAGCGCCTGCCGGGCTGCTGCGGGGTCAAGGTCTTCATGGGCGCCTCGACCGGCGACCTACTGATCGCCGACGACGAGGGGGTGCGCAAGGTCCTGTCCAACGTGCGCCGCCGCGCCACCTTCCACTCCGAGGACGAATACCGTCTGGTCGAGCGCCGCAGCCTGGCCCGCACCGGCGACTGGACCAGCCACCCCGAGGTCCGCGACGCCGAGAGCGCCATCATGTCCACCCGCCGTCTGGTTGGTCTGGCCAAGGAGACCGGCGCGCGCATCCACGTCCTGCACGTCACGACCAAGGACGAGATGGAGTTCCTGCGCTTCCACAAGGATGTCGCCACCGTCGAGATCACGCCCCAGCACCTGACGCTGGTGGCGCCGGAAGCCTATGAGCGTCTCGGCGCCTACGCCCAGATGAACCCGCCGATCCGGTCGCAGGAGCACGTCGACGCCCTGTGGCTGTGGGGCATGCAGCAGGGCGTGGCCGACGTCCTGGGTTCGGACCACGCGCCGCACACGAAGGAAGAAAAGTCCAAGCCCTATCCGGCCTCGCCGTCGGGGATGCCGGGGGTGCAGACCCTGGTGCCGCTGATGCTGACCCACGTCGCTGAGGGGCGCCTGTCGCTGGAACGCTTCATCGACCTGACCTCGGGCGGGGCGCAGCGCGTGTTCGGCACCGCCAACAAGGGACGGATGGCCGTCAGCTATGACGCCGATCTGACCATCGTCGACCTGAAGGCCAAGAAGACCATCACCCACGACCAGCAGGCCAGCCGCTGCGGCTGGACGCCCTTCGACGGCTTCGAGACCACGGGCTGGCCGGTGGCCACCATCGTGCGCGGCCGCGTGGTGATGAAGGACGGCGAACTGATCGGTAAGGCGCATGGCCGCCCGGTCCGGTTCCAGGAAACCCTGGCGGGGTGAGCGGCCCCAAGCCCACGCTCGGCCTGATCGGCTTCGGCGCCTTCGGGCGGCTGACGGCGAAGCATCTGGCGCCGTGGTTCGACATCCTCGCCCACGACCCGGCGGTCAGCGACGGCGAGGGCTTGGCGCGGCTGACGACGCTGGAGGAAGCCGCCGCCTGTCCGGTGGTGGTGCTGGCCGTGCCGGTCGGGGTGCTGGCGGAGACGGTCGCGGCCATCGCGCCGCATGTGACGCCCGGCGCCCTGATCCTCGACGTCGGCTCGGTGAAGGTGAAGCCGGCGAAGGTCATGCTGGAGGGGTTGCCCGAAGGCGTGGACGTCGTCGGCACCCACCCCCTGTTCGGTCCCCAGAGCGGCAAGGACGGCATCGCCGGTCTGCGCATCGCCGTCTGTCCGGTGCGGGGCGACAAGGCGGCCTGGCGCGTGGCCGCCTTCTGTCGCCGGGCGCTGGGCCTCAAGGTCTTCGTCGTCACGCCCGAGGATCACGATCGCGAGGCGGCCACGGTGCAGGGCCTGACCCATTTGATCGCCAAGGTCCTGCTGGCCATGGAGCCGCTGCCGACGCGTATGACCACGACCAGCTTCGAGCGGGTCATGCAGGGCGTCGACATGGTCCGCCACGACAGCGCGGCGGTGTTCCGCGCCATCGAACACGACAACCCCTACGCCGCCGAGGTCCGCCGCCGCTTCTTCGACCTGGCCGAACAGGCGCGGGCGGAACTGGACGGGTAGGGCTCAGCGCGGCTTCAGGATGAAGTCGGCCACCGCTTCGACCAGGCCGGGGGCCAGCGGCAGGGCCGGGTCCATGTAGGTGGCGACATTGGCGGCGCGGTCGGCGGGCGCGACCTTCAGCACATGATTGACGCCGTCCCAGACGACGAGGTCGGCGCGGGGTTGGGCCGCCTTGATCGCCTCGGCGTCGGCGACGCTGACCTGCAGGTCGGTGGTGCCCTGACCGACGAAGATCGGGCCGTCGTAGGCGGCGGCCAGCTTGGTCGGGTCCAGCGCCAGCCACGAGATCAGATAGGGCTGGACCGAGGGCCGGAACAGGGCCGCCAGCGACGCCGGCGGGTTGGCGACGGTGCGACCGGCCTCCAGCTCGGCCAGGGTGGCGTAGGCCTCGGTTTTCAACGGCTCCGGCAAGGTCGCCAGCTGTTCGCGCAGCACCACGCCCGCCGGGCGTCCGGCGCCGGACAGCAGGACCAGGCCGCAGACCTTGTCGTCGCCGTTTGCGGCGGTGGCCAGGGCGACCAGAGCGCCCTCGCTGTGGCCGATCAGCCAGGCGCAAGGGCGGCCCGTCTTGGCTGCCGCTTCGGCGGCCCAGGCGCGGGCGTCGTCGATATTGGTGTTGAAGCGCAGGTCGGGCTCGGCGGGACCGGCGGCGCCGCTCTCGCCGATGCCGCGCTTGTCGATGCGGATCGTGGCGATGCCCCGATCGGCCAGACCCTCGGCCAGCAGGCGATAGGTCCCGGCGCGGATGCCGAACTGGGCGCTGTTTCCGTCGCGGTCGGTCGGGCCGGAGCCGGGCAGGATGACGGCGGCGGCGCGCGCCTGGCCGTCCGGCGTCAGCAGGGTTCCGTGCAGGGGCGCTGGCGTCGAGGGCAGCGCGACCGGCGTCGAAACCGGCGAAAGCAGCAGGGCGGCGGCGAGGGTCAGCATGGTCGTCTCCGTCTTGAGAAGCGTGAAATCAGAAGGGTTGGCGGTCGGGATCGGTGCGCCAGACGCGCCAGCTCTCGAACCCGGACCAGACGGCGGCGATCAGGACGGCGGCGATCAGGCCGATCAGTCCTGCGGGCTGGACGATGAAAGGGCTGGCGATCAGGCCGACCGCGCCCAGCCAGAACATCAGCCGACCGGCCAGGCGGTTGGAGCGGTCCCACGCCAGCCGTGACTTGTAGGTCCAGGGCGTCTTCACCCCGATGAAGGGGTTGGGGCTGACGCGGCCCAGGGTCGCGCCTGTGATCAGCAGGATGAAGGCGAGGAAGGCCATGGAGCCGCCCGGATGGCTCACGCCGGACGCAGCGGCGGGGCCGAGGCTGGCCCAGCCGATGAAGACGGCGACCGCGCCCATGATGATGATCGACAGCCATTGCCCGCTGCGAAGTCCCTTGCGGCGGACCGGGTCGGCGACGGTAGCGGCCTGACGTCCGGTCATCCAGGCGACCAGCAGATTCAATGCGGCCAGCCCCGCCAGGGTCGCGGCGAGTTCATAGCGGCTGCCGTAGCGATTGGCCTGTCCGGCGGCGTCGAAATGCACCGGGATCGGCGTCTCGGGCCCATACGTCGCTATCCATGCTGCCGCCGTGAGGATCAGAAGCGAGACGATGGCGGCGGCCGTGTCGGCCAGAGTGAGACGTTTCATCGGGTCTCCTCCTCGTCGGTTTTGCCTGTTCCGCTCAGGTCCATGAGGAAGGCCAGGGCCTCCTCCACCGCCGAGATCTCCAGCCGGTAGCGGATCGACTGGCCCTCGCGTTCGGTGCTGACCAGTTCGGCCTCCTTCAAGGCGTTGAGGTGCCCGGTGACCGTCGGCCAGCTCATGTCGAAGGCGGCGGCGATGTCGCCTGAGGACAGGGGGCCGGACCGCAGCATGGCGATGATGCGGCGCCGCACCGGATGCGACAGGGCTTTGAACAGACTGTTCATAGGCAAGAGGCTAATTAGGAATTATCCTAAATACAACCCTCGTTCGTCGAGGCGCGGCTGGCCTTCGGCGGGCGCCCGGCCTATGGCTGAGGTTGTTTACTTGCTGCGAGTCGTTCTCATGGAAATCCGCGATCAGATCGTTCTCATCACCGGCGGCGCGCGCGGCGTGGGCGCGGCGGCGGCGCGGGCCTTTGCCGGGCAGGGCGCGCGGGTGGTGATCAACTGGCGCGCCAGCGGCGAGCAGGCGCAAGCCTTGGCCGACGAACTGGGCGAGCGCGCCATCGCCATCCAGGCCGATGTGACCGACCGCGCGGCGGTCGGGGCCATGGTGGCGCAGGCCGAGGCCCATTTCGGCGGGCCAGTCAGCACCGTGGTCAACAACGCCCTGGACTACAGCTTCAATGGCGACGCGCGCGCCCAGATGGCGGACATTCCGTGGGAGGACATGGAGCGTCAGTTCTCGACCGTGATCCGCGGCGCGTTGAACGTCATCCAGGCGACGGCGCTGGGCATGAGCGCGCAGACGTTCGGCCGGGTGGTCAACATCGGCACCAACCTGTTTCAGAATCCAGTCGTGCCCTATCACGACTACACCGCCGCCAAGGCGGCGCTGCTCAGCCTGACGCGGACAGCGGCGGGCGATCTCGGCCCGTCGGGGATCACGGTCAACATGGTCTCGGGCGGTCTGCTGCGGACCACGGACGCCAGTGCGGCGACGCCGGACGCCGTGTTCGACCTGATCGCCGGCATGACGCCGCTGCGCTCGGTGACCACCCCGCAGGAGTTCGCCGATGCGGTGCTGTTCTTCGCTTCGCCGTGGAGCCGGGCGGTGACGGGCCAGAACCTGGTGGTCGACGGCGGGCTGGTCAGGGACTGAATACGAAAAGGCCCCGCCGATGATCCGGCGGGGCCTTTTGCTTTAGCGGCGAACCGGGTTCGCGCCCTCGAAGGTCATGAAGCGGGCGGGGGCGCCGCTGCCGAAGCGCATGACGTCGTAGCGTTCGGGGGCGTAGCCGGGGGCCTCCATGCCGGGCGAGCCGGTCGGCATGCCGCCGACGCCGATGCCGCGCGCGGCGCCCGACGATTTCAGGAAGGCGTCGACGGCGGCGGCGGGGACGTGGCCCTCGATCACCTTGCCGTCGACCACGGCGGTGTGGCAGCTCCACAGGGACTGCGGCACGCCCAAGCGGATCTTCACCGGGGCCAGGTCGTCGGTCGGGACGACGCGGATGGCGTATCCGGCCTTGCGCATATGCTCGACCCAGCCGCCGCAGCAGCCGCAGGAATCGCTCTTGTAGACGGTCATGTCCGAGGCTTGCGCAGCGGTGGGCAGGCCGTTCAGCAGGAAGCCCGCGCCGCCCAGAATGGCGACGCCGGCGGCGAGGGCGGAAATCTTGAGCTTGTTCATGGTCAGGCCGCCTCGGCCGGATAGCCGGCGTCGGCCAGGGCGGTCGTCAGGGCCTGGCGGTCGGCGCCGCTCGTCACCTCGATGCGGCGAGCCTCGATGTCGGCCTTGATTTCAGCCGAGGCGTCGACGCCGTGGATGGCCTTCTCGACGCTGGCGACGCAGCCGCCGCAGCGAATCTTGGGAATGGTCAGGGCGATCATTGGGAAGCTCCTTGGGAAACAGCGGCGGACGAACCCGCCAGGTCGGACAGGATGGGGCAGTCGGGCCGGTCGTCCCCGGCGCAGCAGTGCGACAGGGTGCGCAGGGCGTCGGCCATGGCCTGCATCTCCTTGATGCGGGCGTCGAGGTCGGCGACGTGTTTCTCGGCCATGGCCTTGACCTCGCGGCTGGGCCGGTTGTGGTCACGCCACAGGGACAGCAGGCGAGTGATCTCCTCGACGGAGAAGCCGAGGCTGCGGGCGCGGCGGATGAAGCGCAGGTCGTTCAGGTCGCGCTCGCCGAAGTCGCGGTAGTTGCTCTCGGTCCGCTCCGAGGGCCGGATCAGGCCGACGGACTCGTAGTAGCGGATCATCTTGGCCGAGACGCCGGTGGCGAGAGAGGCCTTGCCGATGTTCATCGGGCGGCTCCTTCTTTCTGGGGTTTGGCGATCTCGGGTTTGAAGGCGCGCAGACGCAGGGCGTTCAGCACCACGCTGACGCTGGACAGGGCCATGGCCCCCGCCGCCAGCATGGGCGATAGCAGATAGCCGAAGGCCGGATAGAGGACGCCCGCCGCGACCGGGATCAGCAGGACGTTGTAGCCAAAGGCCCAGGCCAGGTTCTGGCGGATGTTGCTCATGGTGGCGCGCGACAGGCCGACCGCGCTGACCGCGCCGCGCAGGTCGCCGCCGGTCAGGACCACGTCGGCGCTTTCGATGGCCACGTCGGCGCCGCCGCCGACCGCCAGACCGACGTCGGCCGAGGCCAGGGCCGGGGCGTCGTTGACCCCGTCGCCGACGAAGGCGATGCGGCGTCCGCCGGTCTTCAGGGCGGTGATGGCGGCGACCTTGCCGTCGGGCATGACCTCGGCGTGAACCTCGCCGATGCCCAGGCGGCGGGCGACGGCCTCGGCGGTGCGGCGGTTGTCGCCGGTGATCATGGCGGTCTTCAGCCCCAGTTCGTGCAGGGCGTTGATGGCGGCGGCGGAGGTCGCCTTGATCGGGTCGGCGACGGCGATGACGGCGGCCAGACGACCGTCGACGGCGGCGTAGAGCGGCGTCTTGCCCTCGTCGCCCAGACGGGCGGCGGCCTCGGCGAAGGCGGCGACGTCATGGCCCAGATCAGCCATGTAGCGGTCGGCGCCGACCTCGATGCGACGGCCCGCGACCCGGCCGGCGACGCCCTTGCCGGGCACGGAGGCGAAGTCTTCGGGGCGGGCGACGCTCAGGCCGCGTTCGGCGGCGGCCTCGACCAGGGCGCGGGCCACGGGGTGTTCGGACTGGGCCTCGACGGCGGCGACCAGGGCCAGAACCTCGTCTTCGTCAAAGCCCTCTGACACGGTCAGGTCGGTCAGCTCGGGGCGGCCTGCGGTCAGCGTGCCCGTCTTGTCGAAGGCGATCAGGTCGACGCCTTGCAGGGCCTGCAGGGCCTCGCCCTTGCGGAACAGGACGCCCAGTTCGGCGGCGCGGCCGACGCCGACCATGATGGAGGTCGGGGTCGCCAGACCCATGGCGCAGGGGCAGGCGATGATCAGCACCGCCACGGCGGCGACCAGGGCCATGCCCAGCGTCGGTTCGGGGCCGAACAGATACCAGACGGCGAAGGTCAGGACGGCCACGGCCATGACGACGGGCACGAACCAGCCGGTGACGCGGTCGACCAGGGCCTGAATGGGCAGCTTGGCGCCCTGGGCGGTTTCGACCATGCGGACGATCTGGGCCAGCACCGTCTCGGCGCCGACCTGCTGCGCCTCGAAGCGGAAGGCGCCCGTGGTGTTCAGGGTGCCGCCGACGACCTTGGCGCCGGCGCTCTTTTCGACCGGGATGGGTTCGCCGGTCAGCATGGATTCGTCGAGCCAGGACGCGCCCTCGGTCACCACGCCATCGACGGGGACGCGCTCGCCGGGGCGCACCACGACGATGTCGCCGGGCTGGACGCTGTCGATGGCCACGTCCTGCTCAAGCCCATCGCGCACCACACGGGCGGTCTTGGCCTGCAGCGACATCAGGCGGCGGATGGCCTGACTGGTCTGGCCCTTGGCGCGGGCCTCGATCCAGCGTCCCACCAGGATCAGCGTGACGATCACCGCCGCCGCTTCGAAATAGACGTTGGCCGTGCCCTGGGGCAGCAGGCCGGGGGCGAAGGTCGCCACGGTGGAGAAGGCCCAGGCCGCGCTGGCGCCCAGCACCACCAGGGAGTTCATGTCGGGGGCGCGGCGCAGCAGGGCCGGCACGCCCTTGCGGAAGAAGATCAGGCCGGGTCCGAACAGGACGAAGGTCGCCAGAACGAAGCTGATGAGCCGCCAGTTTTGCACGCCGATGGTCTCGGCCAGCCAGTGGTGCATGCCGGGGATGAAGTGCGAGCCCATCTCCAGCACGAAGAGGGGCAGCGCAGCGATCCCGGCGATCAGGACGGCGCGGCCCAGGTTGCGGATCTCGGCGGCACGGGCCGCTTGTTCGCGGTCGCCGACCTCGACGTCGCCCTGTTCCGGCTGCTCCAGCACATAGCCGGCCTGCTGCACGGCGGCGGCCAGATCGCGGAAGGCGACGGTTCCCGACAGGAAGCGGACCGTGGCCCGCTCAGTCGCCAGGTTGACGCTGGCGCTCAGCACGCCGGGCACGGCGGCCAGGGCCTTTTCGACGCGACTGACGCAGCTGGCGCAGGTCATCTCGCGCACCGGATAGATGACTTCTTCCTCCAGCGGCTCATAGCCGGCGGCGCGGATGGCGGCGGCGACGGCGGCGGGCGATCCGTCGGCGTCCAGCACCACGTGGGCGCGCTCGGCGGCCAGGTTGACGCTGGCCTCGGTCACGCCGGGCACGGCGCGCACAGCCTTTTCGACCCGGCCGACACAGCTGGCGCAGGTCATGCCGAGGACCGGCAGTTCAAGGGCTTTCAGGAAGGCGTCGGACATCGGCGGAGGCTTTCGTCGTTTACAGCCTGAACCTTCTAAACCTTCCCGTCATGGTAAGGTCAACACCCCCTCGTGAGGGTGTGATCGGGCCGACGCGTAAGGGTCTGGAGAGCTGATTTTCCAACGGAGCGCCCCATGTCCCTGTTTCGTCTTCTGCCTGTCGCCGCCGTCGCTGCGGCCCTGATGCTGCCGTCCGCCGCCGCCGCCCACGCCCGTCTGGTCAGTTCGACCCCGGCGGCGGGATCAAGCGTGGCCTCGCCGCGCGCCATCAGCCTGACCTTCAGCGAGAAGATGGCCCCGGCCTTCTCGACCTTCGAGGTCGTCAACGCCGCGGGCGTGAAGACGCCGGTGCGCACGACGGTCAGCGAAGACGGCAAGACCCTGAGCGCGCCCGTGGCCCGACCGCTGGCGGCGGGCGCCTATGTCATCAACTGGCGGCTGGCCTCCAGCGACGGCCACCGCATGACGGGCTCTGTTCCCTTCACCGTGCGCTGACCGTGGAGGCCTGGCTGATGGGGCTGCGCGCGGCCCAGTATGCGGCGGCGTCCGTGGTGCTGGGCCTGCCCGCCTTCATGCTTTACGGCGGCGCGGTCTTCGGAGGGCAGGCGCCGCGCTGGGTGCGTCCGGTGCTGGGAGGCAGCGCGGCGGCCCTGACGCTGCTGGCGCTGGCGGCCCTGGCCCTGCAGACCGGCTTGATGGCCGGGGCGCTGGATCAGGCGCTGAACCCGGAGGCCCTGAGCTTCGTCGTCGGCGGCACGGCGCTGGGCGCGGCCTATGCCGTGCGGGCGGGGGCGGCGTTGCTGCTGATCCCGACGGTTCTGTTCCTGCGTGCAGGGCGGGGGCTGTGGTCGGTCGCTCTGGGGCTCGGCCTGATCGTCGCCGCCAGCTTCGCCTGGACCGGTCATGGGGCGGCGACCGAGGGGGCGGGGCGCTGGCTGCACCTGACCGCCGACATCCTGCACGCTGTCGCCGCCTTGATCTGGATCGGCGCCGTCTTCGCCTTCGTGGCGCTGGCGATGCGGTGGATCGAGGGGGATGCGGCGGCACAGGCCGCTCTGGCGACGGCGCTCGGCGGCTTTGCACGGGTAGGGACGCTCTGCGTCGCCGTTCTGCTGGTGACCGGCCTGATCAACAGCGCCTATCTGGTCAGCGTCGAGCGCGCCTTGACCTTGGGCGAGACGCCCTATGGCCGCCTGCTGGCGCTCAAGCTGGCGGCGTTTGCGGCCATGCTGGGGCTGGCGGCGCTGCACCGGTTCCGCTCGACCCCGGCGCTGGAGCGGGGCGGGGGCGGACTGGCGGGGCTGAGGCTCAGTCTGGGCGCGGAACTGGCCCTGGGTCTTCTGATCCTGGGATTGGTCGGGGCGATGGGGATGCTGGCGCCGCCGGCATCCCTCTGATCGCCTAGGCCTTCTGGGCCAGCTTGCGGCGGGTGGCCTGATGCACCGTCCAGTCCCGCGCCAGCTTGATCCACAACAGGATGAAGCCGCTGATCACCATGCTGAGCGTCAGGATGGTGATGATGATCAGGGTCGGATGGTTGAAGTTCTCGCCGGTCTTGAAGTCGAGAATGTGCAGCCGCCAGAAGAAGTCATAGAAGCGCCAGACGCCCGAGCGACGCGTGACGACCTCGCCCGTTTCCGGCGACAGGTAGAAGCTGGTGTGTTCGAAATCATTGAAGTCGACGCGCCACAGCGGGCCCTCGCGGCCCGTCTCGCGCGGGGCCTCGTCGAACAGGGTGGCCTTTTGGGCCTTGGCCTCGCCGCGATAGGCGGCCTGGGCCAGACGCAGGGCCTCGGCGCGGGGGAAGGCGGCGAAGGGCTTGCCGTCCAGGGCCGACAGGATCACCGGGGCGCCGTCCGCGGGCGTGAAGACCCAGGCCGGGCCGCGCGGGGTCTGGCGCAGTTCGGCCTTGTCGATGGGCGCCGACAGGCCGGTCGCCGCCGTCTGCATCGGGATCAGGGCGTCGATGGCGAAGGCGGGATAGTCCGGCTTCTGGAAGCGGTGCTCGCTGCGGACGGTCTCGATGGGAATGGCGGTCATCACCAGCCCCCCGCCGACCCAGAACAGCACCTGCAGACCAATGACCAGAGCGACCCATTTGTGGATCTGTGTCGAAAGCCGAAGCAGTTTCATGGCGATGAGCCCCCTCTCGCGTTCTTTCCGCGCCCTTGGGCGCGTCCCTGCATGATCCTACGCGCCGTTCGCGGCCATCCCTCAGGCCGGCGTGATAGTCTTAGACGCGTCTGTGGCGTCCTGTCGCAAGGGGCGTCAGGCCGATGCGCGTATTAGCAGTAAAGCCCGCGTCGAAATCGTCAGACGCGGTACGGTACAAGAAGGATGATCCTCCCTATGTCGAGCATGGCTCTCGATCGCAGGTCCCTGTTGCGCGGCGCGGCCGCGGGCGGCGGCATGCTCGGCCTTCAGGGCCTGCTGCCCGCCTGGGCGCAAACCGGGTCGCCGGGCCTGCGGGCCGACCTGCCGACGCTGACGGGACCGAACATCGACCTGAGCGTGGGCGAGGGCAGCTTCACCGTCGGCGGTCGCACCGGCCACGCCTTCATGGTCAACGGCCTGCTGCCGGCGCCCCTGCTGCGGATGCGCGAGGGCCAGAACGTGCGCCTGTCGGTGACCAACCATCTGGACGAGGACACCTCGATCCACTGGCACGGCCTGCTGCTGCCCTTCCAGATGGACGGGGTGCCGGGCGTCAGCTTCCCCGGCATCAAGCCGCACGAGACCTTCGTCTATGAGTTCCCGCTGAAGCAGTCGGGCACCTACTGGTATCACAGCCACTCAGGGCTTCAGGAGGCCATGGGTCACTATGGTCCCATCGTCATCGACCCGGCGGGCGTGGACCCGGTCGGCTATGACCGCGAGCATGTTCTGGTCCTGTCGGACTGGAGCTTCCTGCATCCGCACGAAATCCTGGCCAAGCTGAAGAAGAGCCCCGGCTACTTCAACATGCAGAAGACCACCCTGGCGGGCCTGCTGGACGGGTCGGACGGCATGAGCCTGGCCGAGCGCCGGATGTGGGGCGGGATGCGCATGGACCCGCGCGACATCCTGGACGTCAACGGCACCACCTACACCTATCTGATCAACGGCCACGGTCCGGAAGAGAACTGGACCGGCCTGTTCCGGCCCGGCGAGCGGGTGCGGCTGCGCGTCATCAACGCCTCGGCCATGTCGATCTTCAACGTCCGCATCCCCGGCCTGGCCATGACGGTGGTGCAGGCCGACGGCGAGCACGTGCGCCCGGTCGAGATCGACGAGTTCCAGATCTCGGTCGCCGAGACCTATGACGTCATCGTCCGCCCGCTCGAGGACCGCGCCTACACCATCGTTTCCGAGGCCATCGACCGTTCGGGCATGGGCCGCGCCACCCTGGCCCCGCGTCTGGGCATGACCGCCGAGGTGCCGCCGCTGCGCAAGGTTCCGAACCTGACCATGGCCGATATGGGCATGGGGGGCATGGACCACGGCAGCATGGCCGGGATGGACCACTCTGCGCACGGAGCGGCCGCCGCTGGAGCTGCCGCCGCCGCGCCGATGGACCACGGCGCCATGAGCATGCGCGATCCGAACAACGCCCCCGCCGACATGGCGGTCGGCGTCGGGGTGGACGCCGTCGCGCCCGCGCCCGCCAACCGGCTGGGCGAACGTCCGCAGGGCCTTCAGGACGTGGATCACCGGGTGCTGGTCTATACCGACCTGCGCTCGCTGGAGCCGAACAAGGACACCCGCCCGCCGTCGCGGTCGATGGAGATCCACCTGACCGGCAATATGGAACGGTTCATGTGGGGCTTTGACGGGCGCAAGTTCTCGGAACTGGTCGAGCCGATCCGCTTCGAGCTGAATGAGCGGGTCCGCGTCACCCTGGTCAACGACACCATGATGGCCCACCCGATCCACCTGCACGGCCACTTCTTCCAGCTGGTCAACGGCCACGACGGGCATCAGCCGCTGAAGCATACGGTCAATGTGGCGCCGGGCTCCAAGGTGACCTTCGACCTGACCGCCGACGCGCCGGGCGACTGGGCCTTCCACTGCCACCTGCTGATGCACATGCACGCGGGGATGTTCAACGTCGTCACGGTTCGTCCGCTGGAAGGAGCCGCCCGATGAGCCGCGCCCTGTTCGCCGCTGTCGCGGTTCTGCCCCTGATGCTGGCCGCCGGTTCCGCCGTCGCCCAGAGCCACGGGGGGCATGGAGGTCACGGCGCCCACGCCGCGCCCGCCCGTCCGCCGCAAGCCCGGCCCCGGCCTGCGCCCAAGCCCAAGCCGCGCGCTGCTGCGCCTCAGCCGCGCCGCGTCGCGCCTCCGGCCGCGGCTTCGGCGCCTGCCGCCGACCCGCACGCTGGCCACGACATGAGCGCGATGCAGACGGCTCCAGCCCAGGCGCCTGCGGCCGACCCGCACGCCGGTCACAACATGGCGCCGACCCAGACCGATCCTCACGCCGGGCATGATATGTCGGCGATGACCGGCGGCGCGCCCAACATCCCGACCAGCGTGGACGCGGTCGGCGGACGAATGACCGAGACGCCGCCGCCCGCCGCCGCCCGCGCTGCGCCCGCCCATGCGGCGGACCTGCTGTTCGACCCCGCCGTCATGGCGGCGTCGCGCAAGCAGCTGCTGGCCGAGAACGGCGACGTGCGCACGACCGCAGTCCTGATCGACTCCATCGAGGCCGGCTTCGGCGACGGCGAGAAGAGCTACAGCTGGAACGCCCAGGGCTGGACCGGCGGCGACATCAACCGCTTCTGGTGGAAGACCGAAGGCGAGGGCGCGTTCGACGGCAAGCTGCACGACGCCGAGGTCCAGGCCCTCTACAGCCGCGCCGTCGCCCCCTTCTGGGACGTTCAGGCGGGCGTGCGTCAGGACTTCCGTCCCGACGGCGAGGATGCGACCCATCTGACTGTCGGGGTTCAGGGCGTGGCGCCCTACTGGTTTGAGATGAGCGCCGCCGCCTTCCTGTCGACCGAGGGCGAGCTGACGGCGCGGGCCGAGGCGGAATACGACCAGCGCATCACCCAGAAGTGGATCCTGCAACCGGCGATCGAAGTCGCGCTGTCGGCCAGCGACATTCCCGAGCTGGAGATCGGTTCGGGCCTGACCTCGGTCACGGCGGGGCTGCGGCTGCGCTACGAAATCCGCAAGGAGTTCGCCCCCTACGTCGGGGTCGAGTGGAGCCGCGCGTTCGGCGACACGGCCGACTACGCCCGGGCGCGCGGCGACGACGTGGACGCGACGCGCTTCGTCGTCGGGATCAAGGCCTGGTTCTGATGCGGCGGATCGGCGCGTGCGTAATTCAGGGTCGTGCGAACCATTCGCGTCGTGCTATCTGAAGCTCATGGCCACGGGTGGATTCAGGACGATGGTGTTGGGGGCGCTGCTGGCGCTCGTTGTCACCATGTTCGGTCTCGTGCCCGTCGCCGACGCTGCGGTCTGTGGTCTCGAACTACCGCATGACGTGGCGTCGGCCGATGTCGCTACGGCGGAGGTCCACGCCGACGATGACGGCGCGCCCGGGTTGGACGGCGACGCCAGTTGCGCCCACGGCCATTGCCACCACGCGGCCAGCGCCCTGATTCCCTTTACGGAAGCGCCGCCCGCGGCGTTTTCGGTCGCCGCGCGACCGTTCCCCTTGCTGAACGACTTGCTGACGTCGCGCGTGCCCGGCGGACTGGAACGCCCCCCTCGAACCTGAGCGGACGCCGCGCCGATAGGCGCGTCTTCTTGTCAGTCATTCGGGATATGAACCATGTCTTCCCTGAAACGCCGGTCGCCGCTTGCGGTCGCCGGCTGCGCCTTGGCCGCTATCGCGGCCTGGGACGTCGGCCCCGTGCGGGCCGACCCGGCGCCGTCCTATGAAATCCTGCTGGAGCGGATCGGCCGGAACGCCCCCGCCCGGGTCGAGGCCGACGCCCTGCTGGAGGCCGCCGAGGCGCGCGTCCGGCAAGCCGCTGTCCGACCCAATCCGGAGCTGGCCCTTCGCGCCGACGGCGTTATGGGGGGTAAACCCTATGCCGGATGGGGCGAGGCCGAGATCAGTCTCGACCTCACCCAGAACCTGGAGCTGGGCGGGCGTCGCGGCGCCCGCGTCGATGTGGCCCGCGCCGAAGCGGGGATCAGCGCCCTGCGCCGCGATCAGGCGGGGATCGACACGGTCGCCCGTCTGGCCCTGACCTATGCCGAGGCCGAGGCGGCCGAGCGCCGGTTCGTTCTGGCCGAGGACGCCCTGACCCTGGCCCTGGCCGACGCCCGCGCCGCCCTGTTGCTGGTGGAGGAGGGGCGCGAACCCCTGCTGCGCGGCATCCAGGCCGAAACCGAAGCGGCCATGGCGCGCGCGGCGGTCGAAGATGCGCGGGCCGAGCGCGACGTGGCCTTCGCCCGCCTGACCGCCGAGGCCATGCTGCCGACGTCGGCGACGTCGGTGGAAGCCGGGGTGCTGGACCGGACCTCGCCGGCGACGCCTGACGCCGCTGCATCCCTGGCGGTGCGCGTGGCGGAGGCCGAGGCGGAGGCGGCCGAGCGGCGCATCCGGCGGGAGCGGGCCGAGGCCCGGCCCAACGTCAGCGCCTCGGTCGGCGTGACCCGCTATCAGGCCGAGGACGCCACGGCCCTGACCGTCGGCCTTTCCATGCCCCTGCCTCTGTTCGACCGCAACCGGGGCAGTATCGACGCGGCGCGGGCC